>JANLTW010000152.1:0-19438 GCA_031363155.1 Gammaproteobacteria bacterium
CCCGCAGGCTGAGGTGACCGGCATCGACTATGCCGCGCCGATGCTGCGCGTAGCCCATCGTCGTGCCGGCATGGCCGGGCTCGATGTCACCTTCGCGCAGCGCCTGGTCGAGAAGACCGGGTTTCCCGATGCGCACTTCGACATCACCTTCGCGTTCATCGTGTTTCACGAACTGCCAGTGCGCATCATTCAGGAGACGGTGCGTGAAGCCGCGCGTGTCACGCGCCCCGGCGGCCGCTGCATCGTCTATGACTTCACCGAGTCCGCGATCAAGTCGCCGTACCAGCTCTACCATCGCTGGTTCGACGCGCGCCACAACGGCGAACCGTATTCGCAGGACTTCTGCGACTGCAATCTGGACGCCGTGTTAGCTAACAACGGCTTCGTCGTGGATGCCGACGTGGAGGCCCAGCGCTCCGGCGGCGCCGGCTACATGAAGCACTGGTTCGCCACCCGTGCCTGAAATCGCATCGGCGCCCCAGACGCCGGAGGGTGGCACACCGATCGTCGGCCCGGACCCGATCTACCTGCGCGATCCGCTGCTCGATGCAACGGTGCGCATGGTGGTCGAGTTGACGGCCCAGGTGTGGGTGGAGCGTGAGCGCCGCATCGCCCTCGAAGCGCGGCTGACGGACGCGGGTGTGTTGCCGGCGGGCGCGGGCGATCAATGGCAACCGTCGGCTGAACTTGCCGCGCGCCTCAAGCAGGAACGGGATCGCCTGGTCGACGACGTGTTCAAGGAACTGCGCCGCATCCCGGCAACGGCTGCCAGCCAGGACTGAGCCTGCAATCCGCGACTCGAAATCGTTGCTGGCGAGTCCGGCAACATCTCGTGCCGGGCGAACTGGTTGGTGCGCAACACTTCGACTGGACCAGGACGGCGATCCCCGAGCCTGGCGACGGCGAGATCCTGGTACGCACACTATGTCTGTCGGCGGGACCCGCGCAACGCGGTTATCTGACGGTCGGCGGCAAGGGCAAGTCCGGTTTTCTTCCCGGTGTCAGCCTCGGCGCAGTCATGCGCGGCCGCGGCGTAGGCGTGGTTGAGCGTTCGCGTCACTCGGATTTCACGGCCGGCGATATTTTCGTCGGGATGTTAGGTTGGCAGGACTACAGCATCCAGCGGCCGCGCGCCGACGATTTCGTATTCAGCGGCAAAAAAGTGCTCGACGCTGCGAGGCCCCTGACCACGGAACTCGGCCTTGTCGGCAACGCGGGAGTCACGGCCTGGTTCGGATTGCTCGACGTGGCGCGGCTGCGGGCCGGCGAGACCGTGCTGATCTCCGCGGCCGCCGGCGGTGTGGGATCGGTGGCCGGGCAGATCGCGCGGCTACGCGGTTCGACCCGGGTTGTCGGGATCGCGGGCACCGCCGACAAATGTCGCTGGCTGACCGACGTGTTAGGTTTCGATGCGGCGATCAATTACCGCAGCGATGACGTCGACGTGCGGCTGCGCGAACTGTTTCCGCGCGGCGTCGATATTTTCTTCGACAACGTGGGCGGGCCGATTCTGGATCAGGGGCTCATGCATCTCGCGCTGGGCGCGCGGGTGGTGATTTGCGGCTGGATCTCCACCGATTATTCCGCTGCGCACTTATCCGGCCCCGCCAACTACCGCCAGCTGCTTTACAAGCGCGCCAGCATGCAGGGTTTTGTGGTGTTCGATTACTGGAGCCGCTATCCGCAAGCCGAGCGCGATCTGAAAGCCTGGTACCGCGACGGCCGGCTGCAGAATTGCGAACAGGTGCTCGACGGCCTGGAACAAATGCCGCTGGCACTCCAGAATCTGTTCACCGGTGCCAACCGGGGCATCATGAACTGCCGGGTCGCGCCCGACCCCTGATTGCGGTTCAAAGTCCTGTCTTGCGGCCTGCATAAACGCTGCTTCTAACACTGCGCACGGGCGTCGCAACGGGGTATCGTCGGGCCTCCATGCTGCTGTTATTCGTCTGGCGCTGGACCGCGGCCAATGCCGAATTCGCAGTCAGCTATGTATGCAGCGTGGCACTGATGGCAGGCGCACAGATCTATCGGCAGTTGCGGACCGCATCCGCACGGCGCGAACGTGCCGAGTCTGCCTGGCGCGATGCGCGGCTTGAAGTGCTGCGTGCACAATTCGATCCGCATTTTCTCTTTAATACGCTCAACATGGTCGCGAATCTCTCCGAACAGAATCCGCGCGAAGTGCGCAATGTCGTCGTCAAGCTGAGCGACCTGTTGCGGCAGTCGCTGATCGATCGCAAGCAGGAATTTGTGACCGTGACGCATGAACTCGAGGCGGTCGCCGCCTACATGGACATCCAGCGCGCGCGTTTTGGTGAGCGGCTGCGCTTTGTGGTCAACGTTGCCCCTGAAGTTTCATCCTGGCGGTTGCCGTGTTTCATATTGCAGCCATTACTGGAAAATGCCGTGCGCCATGGTCTCGGCGGCTACGACGATTCAGTGGATATCGAACTCACCATCCAGCCAGCGGTGATCGCGCCGGGTAGCAGTGGGCTGTCGATTACGCCGGCTAACACGGTGGCCGCGCCCGCCGGCGGCAAGATCCAGCTGGGGCTGGGTTTGTCAATGACCCGTGAGCGCCTGACTACGTTGTTAGGGACGACGGCCAATGGAAGATTCCAGGTGTTGCTGAGGTTTCCGAGCCATGCTCTGGAGGATAACGAGTCATGAAAGTGCTGATGGTCGATGACGAAGCAGCCGCGCGGGAAACGCTGCGGCGTTTTTGCGCCGAGCTGACCGATGTCGAAGTCGTTGGCGAGTGCGATCGTGGCGATGAAGCCATCGCGCGCATTCGCGAGCTGATGCCGGAACTCGTGTTTCTCGATATTCAGATGCGCCAGGTCGGGGCAGCCGCGACGCCGATGACCGTGTTCGTCACCGCCTACGATCGCTATGCCGTTGAGGCGTTCGAACTGAACGCCGTCGATTTTCTGCTGAAACCTTTCAGTCGCGAACGCTTCCAGGCAACCATCGATCGGTTGCGGGAGCGGCTGGCCACGCGCGACTCTGGTGCACTGGCACGTTGGCGCGCGACGCTGGAAGCGGCCGGCAATTACATCGTCGTGCAAACCCGCGCCAGCGAGCAGTTCATCCTGCGGCGCCGCATCCTGGATGCCGAAGAGTGGTTGGATCCAGGACTGTTTCTGCGCATTCACCGCTCGCGGGTGGTGAATCTGCGCGCGATCCGGGAAATTGTTCCGAGCGGCAACGGCGATTTCGTACTGACGCTGCAGAGCGGCAAACAGGTGGAATCCGGGCGCAGTTACCGGCATCACGTGGTGGAACTGCTGCGCGGTTGGGGTAACGGCGCGCCTGGGACTGCGTAGAATTCAGGGCCCATGGCCCGTCTACATACGATGTTCGTGCAGAGCCAGCGCATACCCTGGGGCGCCGGTGCCTATCAATCGGTCAGGTCCGGCGTCGCCTGCAAGCTGCTGAGTCGCGATAGCGCCAGCGGCGCCGCCACGGTGCTGCTGGAATACCCCGCCGGCTGGGCACAGCCGGGGCCTCATGTGTTAGGTGTACTGGAAGAATTCTACGTTCTGCGCGGCTGCCTGCAGGTCGGCGATCAGGTCTATGCCGATCACAGCTATGGCAGGCTGCCGGCCGGCCACCTGCGAGCCAGTGCGCGTAGCGACCGCGGAGCGATGGTGCTCACGATGTGGGATGCGGATCCCTATTTGTCAGCAACCGGTGCGTCACGTTCCGGCGACGGCGCGGGCCCGCAGGCCTTTTACTACGACGCGCGCGGCAAGGGGCTCGATGGTTGGGGTGAGAACACCCACACGCGCTACCTGATGGGCACCGGCGTGCAGACGCTGCGCAAGGATGACGAAAGCGGCGAAATCACGATTCTCTACGCCGCGCTGCCATTTCGCTTCATGGAGAAGCGCTGGACCCATGAGCACGCGATGGAAATGTACCTGTTAGCCGGCGAATACTCGATCAACGATGTCGGCGTGTTGCGGCCGGGCGCCTACGCGTGGTGGGACCCTGCCTACCTGCACGGGCCCTATGGATCGCTGACCGGCTTCATGATGCTGGTCCGGTCCTGCGGCGGGCCGTTGATCAACGTGATACCGGATGAACGGGCGGCAGTCGATTTCGCGGCGCCTTACAAACCGCAATTGCCGCCAGAGCTCATGCCGTGCGCCGGCGAGTGGGACAGCCAGGCTAACGTGTGACCTGCGACTCGAGATCGGCAAGACCCTTGCGGTAATGCTTCAGACCCGTCCAGACGGCTGACAAGCCAATCGCACTGACGATCAGCACTGCGATCGACAGGCTGTAGCGTAGCGCCGCCGGATCCCGGAAAACGAAGTCCGTGAGCGCCGCGACGCTGGTCGGTGCGAGAAACTGTCCGCTGCCGCTCGCGATCAGCAACGACAGAGAAGTCATCTGGCCGCGATACTGATTCGGCGTGACCAGCATGGTCGCGATCGACGCCGCGGAGCTCGCAGCGCCCGCGGCGATCAGCGTCGGTATGAAAAAGAGCAGCGCGAGACTGCTGCCCGGCATCAGTGGCGCCAGCGCGTGGATCGGGACGATGACAATCAACGCCAGCCAGACGATGCGCATGGCGGCGTCGCGGATGCCGGCCTTGTACCATCGGTCTGCCAGCCAGCCACCGAGATTGACACCGGTCAGCCCGCAGAACAGTAAAACAACGCCCCACAGAGGCGCGAACGTCTTGCGCGGCATGTTCCAGGTTCGATCAAACAGCGGCACGATCCAGAAGTGCGAATAGGCGACAAAATTGACGACGACTTTTCCCAGGAACAGCGGCACAAAGACTCTCGGGAGCTTGCCCATGTAACGCCACACCTCGCCGATCGAAGGCCTGACGGACGCGGAGCCTAACAATTCGCGGCGCGGCGGTTCGCGCAACAGCCACAGCAGCGGAATCAGCAGCAGGCCGGGCGCGCCGACCAGCAGGAACGTCTCGCGCCACGGAACCGTTACACCCAGGGCTTGAAAAGGATCGTGGCCGGTTTGTTCCAGCCAGTTGATCGCAAGACCTCCGGCCAGGAAGGCAAGGCTGCCGCCCATGGATACGCCCATGGAATACACGCCGATCGGCTTGCCGACCTGGTGGCGCTGAAAGGAATCTGAAATCAACGACAGCGCGCAGGGCGTCAGCACGGCTTCGCCCAGGCCCACGCCCATGCGCGCAAAAAACAGTTCCACGGCGGAGTCGGCGAAGGCGCAGGCGGCGGTCATCACGCACCACACCGCAATGCCGAAAACAATCAGACGCGTGCGCCGCACGCGATCGGCCAGCCAGCCGAAATACAGCCCGAAACTCAGGAAGCAGATGGCGAAAGCCGGCGATCCGACCAGGCTCATCTGAAAATCCGTGAGGCCGAGATCCTTGCGGATTGGCTCGACCAGTAGTGTCAGGATCTGCCGGTCGACAAAACTCAGCACGTAGGCGAGGGTAAGCACCACCACCATGGCCCAGCCACTGCGATCCGTCGTGCTTGGGTTTTGTGCCTGGGTCACACTATAGATCGTGCCAGAAATTGAACGGACGCAGTGGGGAGAGAGCGATGGTTGACGTATACAACCTCACCGTTGTGCAGGCGCGGGTCCGGCCCGTGGTGCGCGCTGACGGCGTCGTGCGTCGCGATGCGCTGGAGGAAAACCTCGAGCACCTGTGCGATCTCGTGCGTCGCGGTGCTAACACGTTTCGCAGCAAGCTGTTCGTGCTGCCCGAATTCTGCATCCACGGTTTTGAACTGGGGGTGCCGACCGCCGCCTGGGTGGCAGCCTCGATCACGCTGCCCGGCCCGGAAATCGAGCCGCTGCAACGCACGGCGCGCGACCAGGGGGTCTACATTGCCGGCATGGCGTACGAAAAAATACCGCAATTCCCGGGGCGCTACTTCAACACCGCGTTCATCATCGATCCGCGCGGCGAGATCGCGCTCAGGTATCGCAAGCTGTACTCGATCACCGGCAAGACCACGCCGCTCGATGTCTACAACGACTACTGCCAGCTGTTCGGCGGTCCCGAGTCGCTGTTTCCGGTGCTCGACACGCCGTTAGGCCGGCTGGGCGCACTGGTCTGCTATGACATTCATTTCCCGGAGGTGGCGCGTTGTCTCGCCATGCGCGGCGCCGAAATCCTGTTGCATATCACCAGCGAAGCGCGTGGCCCCGAGCATTACGACGAGGGTGGCGGTGGCTGGTCGGCGGTGCGCAAGGCGCGCGCCTGGGAAAATGTCTGTTATCTTGCGATGGCGAACTCCGGGCCTAACATCGATTCGGACCTGCCGCCCATGGTGTGCCATGGTGAATCGCAGATTCTGGACTTCCATGCGCGCACGCTGAATCGCACCACCGGCACCGAGGAGTGCCTGATCACTGCGCCGATCGACATTGAAGCCCTGCGCCGCCGCCGCAGCGGTATGCGTTTCAATTTTCTGACCGAACTGTGCCCGCAGGCGCATGCGCCCATTTATGCCGCGACCCAGACCTGGCCTTTGAATGCATTCGCCGCCGCGCCGATGGCGGATGTAGCCCAGAACAGCGCGTTGCAAGCCAGCGTGCTGGTTGAGATGCGGGCGCGTGGGCAACTGTTGCCGCCGGCCGGCGTCTGACCATGGCAGCCGCTCATGTGGCAACGCTGAAGCCCGGCGATCGGTTCAAGGTCGTCATGCTGCTGTTTCCTAAACTCACACAGCTCGACCTGACAGGTCCGCATGAGGTGTTCAAGCGCGTGCGCGGCGTTGAAGTCATCACGGTCTGGAAGGATCTGCGGCCGGTCAAGAGCGCGACTGGGCTGACGCTGGTCCCCGACCAGACCATGGCGGACTGTCGCCACGCGGACCTGCTGTGCGTGCCCGGCGGCCCAGGACATCTTGACCTGATGAACGACACCGCGACTCTGGACTGGATTCGCGAGGTTGCTGCCGGCGCCAGATTGGTCACCTCGGTCTGCACTGGCGCGCTGGTGTTAGGTGCCGCCGGTCTGCTGCGCGGTTACCGTGCGACAACGCACTGGGGTTCAATGGAAGCGTTGCCGCTGCTGGAAGCGGTCCCCGTCAGCGAGCGCGTCGTCTGGGATCGCAATCGCGTCACCGGTGGTGGCGTCACCGCGGGTATCGATTTCGCCTTGCAGATCATTGCCAGGCTCTGGGGCGACGAAGTTGCGCAGATGGCCCAGTTGACGCTGGAATATGACCCGTCGCCGCCGTTCAGCAGCGGCTCGCCGCGCCATGCGCCGACAGAGTTGTTAGCACGCACGCAGGTCGCGATGAGCGGCTATCGCGAAAAGGTCATGGCGGCCGCCTGGGCCGCCGCAACACGGTTTGCCTGATCTTCCGGCGCCCGCTTAACGTTTGGGCTTCCGGAACTTGAGCAGGAAATTGTCCGCTTCGCCAATCGCAAGGTAACGCTCGCGATCCTTGTCGCCCTGCATCAGTGCCGGCGGCGATGTCCAGACGCCGTCGGGCCAGTCCTTGGTGTCGCGCGGATTGGCGTTGATCTGCGATGAGCCGACCATTTCGAATCCCGCAGCCCGTGCCAGCGCAATGGTGTAGTCCTCGCGCACATAGCCGCTGACAGCCTTCGGATCCTGTGGCTGATCGGCCCGGGCGCGATGTTCCTCGATGGCGAACACGCCGCCCGGCTTCAGCGCGCGAAATCCCGCGGCAAATACCTCAGCGGCGATGCCGTCGCTCATCCAGTTATGAAGATTGCGGAAGGTCAAAACGAGTTCGGCTGTGCCGGCCGGCGCGATCTCGAAATTGCCGGGCCCCAGACGCGTGACCGCGATGTCGCCAATACCCAGCGGCGCGGTCCTCAAAATCGCCGGAGTTGATCGGGCTGGCGACATAGTAACGGCCGCGATCACGCAGGAAGGGCCCCAGAATCTCGGTCCAGTAGCCGATGCCGGGCCACAATTCGACCACGGTCATGTTGGGCTCGAGGCCGAACCAGGTCAGTGTCTCTAGTGGCCGGCGCGCCGGATCGCGCACGCTGCCAGCGCTGTTAGCTGCCGCCGGTTTGGAAAACGACACTGCCGCGGGTCTCGGGCGCGTGGTTGGCGGTCAGTTTGCTGCGCGACCAGCGATCGAATTCTGCACCGCGCAGATTGGGAGGCACCGTCGACCACTCATTGCGCCTCAGATAGCGCCAGACGTATTCGCGCATGAAGCCGGCCGCGTCCACTTTTTCGAGGTCGTTGAAGTAGGGCGACTCCATCGCCTTGTTCTGCTGCTTCAGATTGTGATAAATCTTGGCCGCTTCGCCCCGCGCGAACACTTCTTCGTCAAAAATTGGCAGGATCACACCCGGCACGCGGTGGTAACGCCCGCCATTACGCCCGATGAAGTCCATACGTGCAAACAGATAGCCGATCCACAGGCCGCTCTCGCGCGTCGTCATCGCATCGCCCCAGTCAATGCTGATGGTCAACTGCCGGGGCGCCACCGGTGCCGACGGGGCTTTGGGTGCGCGCGGTGTTGCGCTCGGCGACGGTCGCGTAGTCGCGGTTACCGTCGCGCGTGGCCTCGCGCTGGCCGTTGAGCTGGAGGCGGTAAAGCCGGTGCTCGCAGACAAAATCAGAACCAGGGCAGCGAATGTCAAAAAGCTGATACGCATGACGATCTTTGGTCAGCCATCATGCGACGGCGGGCCGCCCTTGTCGAACGGCGGGCCCTGTACTGTGCCGCCGTTCGCAATTTCCCTGTCAGCGCAGAGCTGGACCCTGACTCAGGCCGCTAACTCCGCCACGCCTGACAGCGACTTGTTGATCCCGGTCTGCGCGCTGGCCAGCACCTTGCCGCTGTTCAGGTCCATTTTGGCGATCTCACCCGAGAAAAAGTTGGTCGCAAACACGTGCGTAGTTGTGACCGGCTCGGACATCGACGCCCAGCCGAAAGCGGCCAGCGGATAGGTTTGCAACAGCTTCCCGGTCTGGTCGTAGGCTTCGATTTTGGCGCCGGCGATGACTAACAGACGGCCTGCCCTGTCGAGCGACAGGTCAAAGAAGAAATGCCCGCTGTTGTCCGCGTGGGTGACGAGATTTGGCAACTGCCGGTCGTCCTGCAGATCGTAGTGGAAAATGATCGGGCCGGACTCCGAGGTATAGGCAACGCGCTTGCCGCCATCTAACAAAACGCTCGCCGTCAGACCCTGAAATCCGCCGATGCCACCGTGCGTGCGGGTCGCGTATTCGTTCAGCACCCTGCCCTTGCGCGACAGTGCGAACAAATGGCCGTCGCCGAAGCGCTTGGTACCCGGCATGAACGGCAGCGTGGTGTGCAGCGGCACACGGGATTTGCTGCCAACGAAATTTTCACCCATCAGCAGGCGCCCGTCCGGCAGGAAATTGACGTGCGCCAAGGACTTCGGTGGCCCCGGGAAATTCGGCAGCCGCTTGCCGCTGCGGGCGAAGTGGACGATCTTGTAGGCGAAAGCATCGAACGCCCACAGCGTGCCGTCCGGTGCGAAGCGCGTGCCCTGAACGATATGCGTGGTGTCGCCGAGCAAAATCGTATTCTTGAGTTTGAGCTCGCCGTCGTAATGCAGCAACCGGCCTTGGCCGCGATGATCGTCGGTCTTGTCATTCAGCAGCGTGCAGCCGGCGACGACATCGCCCCGCTCGAACGGTACGATCTTGTTAGTACCTGATTTGTTAGTACCTGGTGCTAGGACTGGTACTTCGGCCGCACCGAGCGCGGCCGCCGATCCCGCCAGCAGACCAAGTGCTTCGCGGCGAGTGACGCGGTTCATTTCATCTTGTCCCAGCTGGCCTTGTTGCTCGAGGACGGCGGCAGGCGGCCGCAGTGCAGCCCCGCATCCACCATCAGCACTTCGCCGGTGACGACGCTCGCACCTTCCAGGAACCACACCAGCGCTTCGGCGATCTGTTCGGCCGTGGGTACGGTCTTGAGCGGCACCATGTCGGCCGCCATGGTGAGAAACGTCTGATAGGCCTCGGGGCTCATGGTGCCTTGCAGCCAGCGCGTCTGGATGGCGCCGGGCGCCACCGCATTGATGCGGATCTCGGGACCTAACACCAACGACAGCGACTGCGTCATCATATTGAGCGCCGCCTTGCTCGCCGCGTAGGCCATCGACGAGGCGATGCCCGTGATGCCGCCGATCGAGGAGTTGTTGACGATCGAGCCGCGGCCGGCTTGCTTCATGTAAGGCGTTACTGCGCGCACCATCTGGTAGGCGCCGACCACATTCACTTTGTAGATCGACAGGAAGTCCTCAGCCTGCAGGCCGTCGAGGTTTTCGTACGGGTTGGCCTTGGTCTTGGCGGCGTTATTGATCAGGTAATCGATGCGGCCCCACTTGTCGAAGGCCGCCTTCGCCATGGCAACGCAATTGCTGTCTTCCGCAACGTCGCCTTGAAAGACGATGACGTCGGCGCCCGTCGATCGACAGGTCGCGGCAGTCGCATGCGCTTCCTTTTCGCTTCGAGTGTAATTGATGACGACATTGCAGTTGCGGTCCGCAAGCATGATGGCGGCGGCGGCGCCGACGCCCGTGGCGGAGCCGGTGATGATGGCGACTTTGCGAGTAGCGGTGTTCATAGTATCGGCATCATACGCCGGGACGTAGTCCGCTCTGCGGAATGCCGGCCATTTTCAACCGCGCTGTTAGTGATTTGTTGCGACCACCTGGAAGCGCACGAGCATCTGGTTCTCGACTGTCAGCGCGCCGAGCAGCGCGGAGAAGGGCGTCAGGCCAAGATCCGATTGCAGGACAGCCAGCTCGCCACTTGCCGACAGCTCCCCGGTCGAGATCCGTAGCTGTATGGGCGCCCGCAATCGATGGGTCTGGCCTTTGATTTCAATGTCGACAGCGACCTCGAACCGACCGTTCTGCAGGTCCTGTACATCCGTTGCGGACACGCGTATTTCAGCGAAATGCTCTGCGTCCAGCACCGCGCCCGACAGCAGGTTGCGACGGGTCCCATCCCGAGCACTTTGTGGCACCTCGGTCTGGAAGTCCGCGCCCGCCTGGCGCCGGAGTTCCGGCTCATCGACCGTCAGCGAAGCCACCGGCAGCCGGATCTCGAATCGCGCGGCGGTCATTGGGTCGGCGCGTGTCACCGTGCCTGTTAGGTCACGACTCGCAATCACATGATCGTGACCGAGCGCGGCCAATTTGCCGCCGCGGTACACCAGGATCTGCAACAGCGAGCGTCCGGTATCGATCTGGTAGGTGCGCGCGGTTACGTATGGCGCTGCCGGTGCGACCACGGTAGCGGGGGGCTTTGACGGCTGCGGCGGCGGAGAAGTTGCACAATGACTCAACAGCAGCATCGCTAACAGCGCGGCGGGTACGCGCAAGCGTTGCAACCGCCGTCTGTGAAAATCGTGCATTGACCGTGACCTCCCGCCGGGGCTAGCTTAACGTCATGCAGGTTCGCAACACCAACACCGCCTGGGGCGCCGTTTCGCAGACCCTGCACTGGCTGATCCTCGTGCTGATCATCCTGCAATACCTACTCGCGGAAACCGCCGAGAGTCTGCCGCTGGGCATGGCGAAGCTCGCAACGCTGGCAAGGCACAAGTCGGTCGGCATAACCATCCTGGGTCTCACGGTCCTGCGGCTGCTGTGGCGCCTCGGCAATCGGACCCCGGCGCTGCCGCATGGCATGCGCCCGTGGGAGCGGATGCTGGCGCGCGCCTCGCATGCGGGGTTTTATCTGTGCATTTTTGCGCTGCCGCTAACGGGCTGGTTGATGTCTTCCGCCAGGAATTTTCCGGTCAGCTGGTTTGGCTGGTTCCAGTTGCCGGATCTCGTGGTGCCGAACCCGGACCTCTTCGATGCGATGCGCGCCATGCATGGCATTATTTTCAATTGCCTGTCAGGGCTGGCGCTGCTGCATGTGCTGGGGGCGATCAAGCATCACTTTTTCAATCATGACGATGTGCTGACCCGGATGCTGCCGTTTGGCCTGAGGTCGCGGTGACCGTTCGCGCCAGCATCCTGGCATTGTGGATCGCGGGCAGCGCCGCATTGGCTGCCAACAGCAATCCGGCGCCACCGACGCTGTTCAAAGCCGATCCTGTGCAAAGCTCGCTGCGGTTTTCCTTCCGGCAGGCCGGTGCGATCAGCACCGGCAGGTTCGGACGGTTCACGATCGAGTTCCGGTTCGACGCCGGCAACCTGGCGGCCAGCTCGCTCGCAGTAAATGTCGACATTGCATCGCTCGATACCAGTGACCCGGAACGCGATGAGCTGCTGCGCGGTGCGGACCTGTTCCAGGTGGCAAAATATCCAGGCGCGAGCTTCCATTCCGCGAGCCTGCTGCGGCGCAAGGACGGAAACTACGAAGCGGCAGGAAAACTCACTATTCGCGGCATCTCGCGCCCGGTGCGCTTGCCGCTCGCGATCCAGGTCACACGCCGTATCAACCTGACAACCATGACCTTGCGCGGCACGACAGTCATTCGGCGCCTGGATTTTGGCGTCGGCCAGGGCGACTGGAAATCGACGGAGTGGGTCGATAACAACGTCACGGTCCGGTTCGATGTGTTGCTAACAGCCACAGCCGTTCCCGCAACCGGCAAGTGACAGCCCGCGAGCGCGGGTTTGCAAAGTTCGGGTGGCGCGGCTAGGGTTGCGCCATGCCCGTGCTCAACCCGCCATTTTCTGCGGCAAAAAGATTTTCCAGACTGGCGCGACTCAGCGCGGCCCGCATGTTCTGCCGCGGACGACCGCTGGAAGTGGCTACGCGCGCGCCTGGCCTGAGGTTTCTCGCATCGCCGGCGGACGACATCGGCCGTCACATCATTCGCGACGGCGTGCACGAGCCGGAAAACAGCGCCTGGATTCTTGAGCACCTGCAATTGCGCGACGGCGATGTCGCGCTCGATATCGGCGCGAACATCGGCTGGTACAGTTGTCTGTTAGATCGCCTGGGAACTGGCGCTTTCGACCTGTATTGCTTCGAGCCCGAGCCGCTTAATTTTGCGATGCTGTCGCGCAATATCGCGCTCAACATGGCAAACCATGTTCACCCACAGCAGCTGGCGCTGGGCGACAGCGCCGGCAGTATCGAGCTTTACCTGTACAAGGACAGCAACGGCGGTCGTCATTCTGTGCTGCCAGTGCATGACGGCGAAAAGATTCAGGTGCCCGTTGCGCGCCTCGACAGCTGGTGGCATAGCCAGAACCTTGGCTCGCGCCGCCTGCGTTTCATAAAGATTGACATCGAAGGCTTCGAATTGCCGGCGCTGCGTGGCGCGGGCGATTTGCTGCAGCGTTGCGACACGCTGATGCTGGAATTTTCCCCGGCCTACATGCGCAAGGCGCAACTCGATCCGGTCGCGCTGCTGCAGTTGCTTGGCGAGGCGGGGTTTCGCGTTTGCACACTGTCCAATGGCTCGCTGATGCGAGCCGACGTCGCCTGGCTGAGTGCCTCCACCGAGCAGCAGGACCTGATCTGCGTCCGCGGCTGACCCGCGCGAACTACATACCGCGTCCACCGTTAGTTTGCATAGACGCTGATTGACTCGTATTTTACGATGATGCCCGTCAATGACACCCCGATTTGTGACTAGGATGTTGTCTTGGATCAGCAGACCCAAATCGATTATCCGAGCGACCTGACTGCTGTGCAACCGCGGCCACTGGTGATTCGCTGCGGTGCATTCGGCGACATGGTCCTGGTATCCGCGCTTATCCAGCAGCTGAGTTGTCGATTCGGCTGCCCGGTAGACATTGTGACTTCAGGGCCCTGGTCCCTGCCGCTGCTCAGAGCGCAAGCGAATGTTGGTGAAGTCTTTGTATTGGGAAGCCGCAAAGCGCCGTATTGGGCGAATACGAAGCAGCAGCAGCTGGTGCGCTGGCTGCGCACGCGCCCCACAGGGCCTGTCTGGTTCGCGGATCCGGGAACCGCAGGCCGCGACCTGCTGCGGCGCGCAGGCATTCCGGACGACATGGTTGTTGAATTCGCCGCGCTGCAGGAATGTCCGGGCGAGCATATCTGCGAGCGGCTGGCACGCCTCGCAATGCTGACTCCACCGGCCTGGCAAGGCCACACGGACCCCCCGCAATCGGAATTCGATCGCAATGCCCGGTTGCGCCCAGATGCGTTTCGCGAGTTGTTAGATCCGTGGTTGCGGCGCCATGGCCTCGGCGCCAACCCCTTGATCACAATACAGGCGGGAAACAAAAGAACCATGCGACCGTGGTTTTATCGCAGCTCGGCGCATTCGAAATACTGGCCGCAAGAACGCTGGGCGCGTGTGTTGCGCGGAATACGTGATGAGTGTCCCGCACACGACATTGTTCTGTTAGGTGTGAAATCTGAATATCGCGTGAATGACAGGATAGCCCGGCATAGCGGCATCGCGCGCGTTCACAACGTGGCTGGTGACGTACCAGTCGAGATCTTGTTGCCCTTGCTCGAGAAGGCCAGCAGCATGATTTCGGTTGATACCGGTCCGGCGCATGCTGCCGCGGCGTTAGCTTGTCCGACAGTGGTATTGTTCGGTAAAGCCGATCCGCAACTCTATCGGCCTGGCGGCCTCAGCACGCCCACCGTTGTCCTGACAGGCCGCATGCACGGTGAGCCGGATATCCGCGGAATTTCTGCGGAGGACGTGCTGGCAGCCTGGCGCAGCCTGGTTATGGCGAGTCCCAAGATATTGCTGTAGTGGGGTGGGTAGAGGCGCAGTGGCGCAGGCAGGTTACTGCAACGTTGCGAAACGCTGATGCTCGAATTTACTCCGACCTGCATGCGCCAGGCGCGATACTGGAGTCGCGCGGCCTGAGGAAGGTTTGCGTTACCCGCGCGCCGCGTTGGTACCAGCCGCGGCTGCCGTTGACGATCTTCACCACCGACAACATCACCGGTACCTCGATCAGTACCCCGACCACGGTGGCCAGCGCAGCGCCCGATTCGAATCCAAACAGGCTAATCGCCGCTGCGACTGCAAGCTCAAAAAAGTTGCTGGCGCCGATCAGTGCCGAGGGGCCTGCGACACAGTGCGCTTCGCCCGCGGCGCGATTCAGCAGGTACGCGAGGCCCGAATTGAAATACACCTGAATCAGGATCGGGACGGCGAGCAGCGCGATGACCAGAGGCTGGCGCAGGATCTGTTCGCCCTGGAACCCAAACAACAGCACCAGCGTCGCCAGCAGCGCTGCGAGACTCAGCGGCCCGAGACGCGCGAGCACACTCGGCAGGCGGGTGGAGCTGTCTCGAGCTAACAAAGCACGCCTCGCAATCTGTGCAATGATCACCGGCACGACGATGTACAAGCCGACTGACAGCAGCAGCGTATTCCACGGCACCGTGATGGCCGACAAGCCGAGCAGCAAACCAACCAGCGGCGCGAATGCGATCACCATGATCAGATCGTTGAGCGCCACCTGCGAGAGCGTGAAGTGTGGCTCGCCATCAGTGAGATTGCTCCAGACAAACACCATGGCGGTGCAGGGCGCAGCCGCGAGCAGGATCAGCCCGGCAATATAGGAATTGATCTGCTCGGCGGGCAGGTAGGGCCGGAACAGTACGCCGATGAACAGCCAGCCCAGCAGCGCCATCGAGAACGGCTTGACCGCCCAGTTGACGAACAGGGTGACGCCAATACCGCGCCAGTAGCGGCGCACTTCACTGAGCGCGCCAAAATCGATCTTCATCAGCATCGGGATGATCATCATCCAGATCAGCAATGCGACTGGCAAATTCACTTTCGCAATTTCGGCGCTGCCGATGGCCTGGAACACGCCCGGGAAGTAATGGCCGAGGCTGACGCCGACGGCGATGCAGGCCGCCACCCACAGTGTCAGGTAGCGTTCAAAGGATGACATTCTCAGGACCTGCCGATTTCGTGGAGGCGCTGCTGCAGCTTCATGCGATCGAGCGAGGCAATGGGCAGGCTGGTAAATACCTTGATGCGATTCTCCATCGCGGTGTAAGCCTGCCGGAATGCCAGCCACTTCTCGGCGTCGGTTCCTGTCACGGCGGCTGGGTCGGGAATCCCCCAGTGTGCGGTCATCGGCTGGCCTGGCCAGTAAGGGCAGACTTCACCAGCCGCGTTGTCACACACGGTGAACACGAAATCCAGATTGGATGCGCCGGGCGCCGCGAATTCGTCCCAGCACTTGCTGCGCAGGCCCGCAACGGGCAGCTTCAGCTGCGTCAGCAGTTGCAGTGCGATCGGATGAACTGCGCCCTTCGGAAAACTGCCCGCGCTGAAGCCTCGGAATCGACCATTGCCGACGCGGTTGGTGATGGCTTCAGCGAGGATGCTGCGCGCCGAATTGCCGGTGCAGAGAAACAGGACGTTATAGACACGTTCGCTGGTCGTCATCGTTAGCATCCTTTCGCAGCACGGGAGTCGCGCCTGGCTCGACTTGGAGCGCAGTTAGTGCCCGCGGTAGCGCTGCCGAGGCTGCAGCAATTGGCGGTGAGAAACGCTACCAGTGCATTGATGCGGTCGAAATCGGCGCTGTAAAACAGGAAGCGTCCCTCGCGTCGCACGTCGATCAGGCCCGCCTGCTGCAATTCCTTCAAATGAAAAGACAGCGTCGGCGCCGGGATGCCGAGCTTCTGGATCAGGGCGCCGGGGGAATAGCCTTCCGGGCCGCGCCTGACCAAAAGGCGAAACACCTCGAGGCGGGATTCGTGCGCGAGGGCGCCGAGAGGCAGCAGTGCGTCAGAGCATTTCATGATTCCAATATTATCAAATTAAACATCAGTGAACAGTCGGCTGGAAAAAAAAAGGCTGGCGGAGGGGGGCCGCCAGCCTTGTCAATCCAGTCGCACCCCCGGGAAAAGTGCTCGTCGACCGGCTTCCTTCAACCCGCCCATCATCCACCGCCAAGATTGCAGTTTGATGAAGCGGTCCTAGAAAAACAGCAGATTGGTGCCAGCGCCCAGTGCGAGGCCGATAGCCGCACCGGCGGCATGAAGCACTGGATGCCGGCGAGACGCACGAACGGCCGCTCGTGGACCAGTCGTGCCTTAAGCTGGCGATAAATCAGAAATCCCAGACCGCCTGTCAGCAGCATATGTGTCGCAGCGGTCGGGCCTCGCTGACCCAGCAACAGCGGCATGGTCGCGGTCAACGAATACCAGAACACGCCATCGCCAAGACGACTGACAATGCGGAAGAATTGCAGGGCTGGATTGTTACGCGCGATCCGGTTGGCGCGCATACACAGGCGCACATCAAGTCGATTGGCATTATCGAGCAGCTGCGAACGTGTCATGGGCTATCCCTTCGCTTCCGCCAGAACCTTGTCAGGACTCTCCCCGCGGCGCCCAGGCTGACCAGGTTCTGGTACAAGTCCGCGGCGCGTCTCGCACACTGCAGCGATGACCAGCGTGCAGCATCGGCTTTCGCAGCGACGCTGAGTTTCGCCCGCAGCGCCGGGTCCTTGAGGACCAGGGCCACCGCGTCGCTGAAGACCTGCGCGCTCTCCTGGCTGATGATTGCGCCTTTGGCATCGAGCAGGACTGCGGCGGTTCCCATCACCGCGGTGGACACGACCGGCGTGCCCTGCGCCATCGCTTCCAGCAGCACCAGGCCCTGGGTTTCGGTGCGCGATGCGAACACAAACACATTGGCTGCGTGATAACAATCGAGCAGCGTCGAGTTGCGCTCAAGATAGCCGATCATCTGTGTGTTGGCACCGAGGCCGGCAGTCGCAATTTCCTGCTTCAGGTGCGGTACTGCCGGTCCCTCGCCCGCAATCACCAGCAGCACATCCGGAATCTTGCCGATCAGCTCGCGCAGCATTATCAGCAGGAAGTCGATATTTTTTTCATGCGCGACGCGTCCGACGAACAGCGCCATGGGACGAGAACCGATGCCGTGCAGCGCGCGGAATTTCGCACCGTCGCCGTCCTGGAAGCGGCTCGGATCGAGGCCGGTCGGGATCACATGCAGGGGCGTCGCAACGCCATAGGCAGCTAACACGTCGGCCATCGGTTGCGACGGCGAGATCAGCGCGTCGACCTGGCGGCACTGACGCTGCGTGAACCAGCGCGAAAAAGCGCGTAACCAGGACCCGGGCACGGCCGGCACATAGCGCTGCAGGTAGTGCTCGAAATAGGTGTGATAGGTCTCGACCACCGGCACGCCGAGGCGGCGCGCGATTTCGATGCCGGCATAGTGCGCGACAAAGGGCGTTTGTACGTGAATGATGTCAGGCTGGGCAGCCTGGATGATCGGCCACAGCGCGCGGATCGCGCGCCGCGACATGTAACGGTCCTCGGGATCGCGCGGCACCTGCCAGGATTTCACGCGGATGATGTCTGCATCCTGCTGGGGCGCCAGGCCCGGGTAGCCGGGCGCGACAACCGCGGGATCCCAGTTGCAGATCCGAAATGAAGACACTCCGAAGGCTCTGCCTGTTAGAGGGTCGCTTCACGTTAGCCTCGCGTGCTGGCTCAGGTTGCACGCATGCTGACTGGCAAATATTTCAGTTCTGCTACACGGCGGTGAACTTGCCGTGACATTTCAGGTACTTGCGAGGCAACGTTTTGTTAGATGCTCAGGACTATGCCAGTCATGAAGCCAGTCATGAAATTGTCATCTTGCAGGTATAGCGTCCGGGTCTTATGGAAAAGCCGACCTAATCCAGCACACCTCAAAGCGTTTTAACGCCGACCTGGAGCGCGTTCTGGCAAACGCGCTGCAAATGGCCCAGATCGTGGAGCGGCAGTTCCAGGACGCGGTCAAAGCGCTGGTGGTGGCGGACGCGGCATTGGCGGCGCGGGTGGTGCAGGGCGACGACCAGGTCAATGACATGGAGCGCGCGATCATGGCCGAGTGCCAGACACTGCTCGCAACCCGCGCCCCGGCCGCGGGTGATCTGCGCATGTTGTTAGCTTTGCTGAAAATGACTGGCGACGTGGAGCGCATGGGCGATGAGTGCAAGAAGATTGCGCTGGTTGCCACCCAGCTGACGCCCAACGACCGGCAGCGCGGCAAATTCCGCGAGATCCGGCATCTGGCGCGCGTGGTGCAGCAGATGGTGCACCAGGCGCTGGCCGCATTCGAGCGCCTGGACGCCGATGCCGCATGGAAAGTCATGCGCATGGACCGCGCGATCGACACTGAGTACGAGGCGATCCAGCGCCAGTGCGTTACGTACATGATGGAGGACCCCGAGTTCATCCGGCGGGCGCTGGATGACATGTGGACGATCCGTGCGCTGGAGCGGGTGGGCGATCATGCCAAGAACCTTTGTGAGTACGTGGTTTACGTTGTCCACGGCAAAGACATTCGGCACACGCGGCCCGATCAACAGCCAGCGGCAGCCGCAACGACCTAGCGTCGGACAGCCGATGCGGCCCACCATGGCTTCTCTGGCGGCCTCAACGCCTGCAGGTTAGGCTTGCGCTACCTTTTCAGGAGCATCAAGCCATGGCGTTCAAGGACATGCGCGAATACCTCGCGCTGCTGGAAAAAGACGGTCAGCTGAAGCACGTCGATGTGCCGTT
>JANLTW010000172.1:0-4396 GCA_031363155.1 Gammaproteobacteria bacterium
GCCAAGTCAGCGCGGAGCGTGGGCTCACCACCTCCGAACGCTACCGTGAAAACACCGGCATCACGCAATGCATCGAGGCGCGCAAGAAGCTCCTCTTTCGGAGGCTCCGGCCCATCGGGCACCGCCCCGGTGTAGCAACCCGAACATCCCGCCGCGCACCTCCCCGGCACGGCTTTGGCTGGCTAACGCCGCGCCCGGCCTGTGGCGCGCGGGGCCCGCGGCCGCGCTTGCGGTGTTAGCTCCGCAAGGCCGGCTGGTCGTGATTGCGTTTCATTCGATCGAGGATCGTATCGTCAAGTTGTTTCTGCGCCAGCATTCGAGCGTCGACCCGGTGTGGGCCGGGCTGCCGGAGATTCCCGCGGCGGCGCAACCGCAGCTGCGACTGATCGGCCGCAAACAGCGCGCCAGCGAGCGCGAGATTGCCGGAAATCCGCGCAGCCGTAGTGCGGTGCTGCGCACCGCCGAGAAAATTGCCGTCCGGGGCCGCCCGTGAACAAGCCGGGGCCACGCTGGTTGATGATTGCCTTGCCACTGCTGTGGCTGGGCACGCTGGCGTCTGCGGCGGGCGCCATCTATGCCAAGCACCGGGCCCGTGAATTGTTCGTGCAGCTCGAAAAGCTCAACCAGAAGCGCGACAACATGGAGATCGAGTGGGGGCAGCTGCAACTTGAGCAAAGCGCCTGGTCGACGCATTCGTTCGTGGAGAATGTTGCCGTCAGCCGCTTGCGGATGAGCGCGCCGGCACCCAAGGAGATCGAGGTGTTGTCGCCGTGAAGTTGCCACAGCTGACAGCGAGCCGCAGTTTTCGCGTGCGCTCATTTTTCGCAGCTGGTGTGCTGACACTGGCGGCGGCCGGCCTGTTGTGGCGCGCGCTCAATCTGCAATGGCTGGATCGTGATTTCCTGCAGCGCCAGGGCGACGCCCGCATACAGCGCGTCGCCGATATCGCCGCGCATCGCGGCACGATCACCGATCGCTTCGGCGAGCCCCTGGCTGTCAGTACGCCGGTCGATTCGGTCTGGGCCAATCCCAGGGAATTGGCCGCTGCGATCGACAAGGTACCGCAGCTTGCCAAAGCGCTGAACCGCAACAAGACTGAACTGACGCAGCGCATTACCAGCAATCTGGATCGCGAATTTCTCTATTTGAGCCGGCACATGCAGCCGGCCGATGCTGCGCGCGTCAAGGCGATGGGAATTCCCGGCGTCTATGCCGTGCGCGAATATCGGCGCTATTACCCGGCCGGCGAAGTGACCGGCCACGCGCTCGGATTCACCAGCATTGATGACAGTGGCCAGGAAGGCCTGGAACTCGCATTTGACCACTGGCTCGCCGGCGAGGATGGCCAGAAGCGCGTGATCCAGAATCGCCTGGGCCAGATCGTGCAGGACGTTGAGAGCATTCGCGCCGTGCGGCCCGGCCGCGATCTCGTGCTGTCGCTGGACATGCGCGTGCAGTACCTCGCGTATCGCGAACTGAAGTCGGCGATGCGCGTCCAGAAAGCCAAGGCCGGCGTGGTGGTGGTGCTGGATATCGCGAGTGGCGAAGTGCTCGCGATGGTGAACCAGCCGGGCTTCAATCCTAACGACCGCGCGCAGATCAAGCCGGCGGGTTATCGCAACCGCGCGGTGACCGACATATTCGAGCCCGGTTCCTCGATCAAGCCCTTCGTGATGGCTGCGGCGCTGGCGTCCGGCAAGTACAACGAGCAAAGCGTGATTGATACCTCGCCGGGATTTGTAAAGGTCGGTGTGCGCGTATTCGAGGACAAGCACAACTTGGGCGCCATCGACCTGGCCACTGTGTTAGCCAAGTCTTCAAACGTTGGCATGACCAAGATGGCATTGACGCTCGAGCCGGAGTCGATCTACAGCACGCTGCTGCGCCTCGGTTTCGGTCAGGTCACGACCAGCGGTTATCCGGGTGAGTCCGCCGGCACGCTGACTCACTTCTCGCACTGGCGCCCGGTGGGAATCGCGACGCTGTCCTACGGCTACGGCTTGTCGGTGACGCCGCTGCAACTGGCACACGCCTATGCAACTCTGGGCGGACTCGGTGTCACACGGCCGGTGTCATTCCTGCGCGTTGACGGTACCGTTCCCGGCGAGCGGGTGCTGGATGCGCGGGTCGCGCAGTCGCTGCTGCACATGCTCGAGCAGGTTGTTAGTACCAGCGGCACCGGCATTCGCGCCGCGATTCCGGGTTATCGTGTCGCCGGCAAGACGGGAACCGCCTGGAAGGCGAATGCCGGCGGCTATTCAACCGACAAATACATGGCGGTGTTCGGCGGTGTGGCGCCGGTTACCGCGCCGCGACTGGCCGCAGTCGTGGTCATCGATGAGCCGGGCGCCGGCCTGTATTACGGCGGCGATGTGGCAGCGCCAGTATTTTCTGCGGTACTGGGCGGAGCGTTGCGGTTGTTAGCTATTGCGCCTGACGGGCCGCTGGCGCCACCGGCGGAGGAGCCGGAGAGCACGGTACCCATGCCGGCGGAACCCGGGATGGCGGAGCCCATTGCCGTCGTGCCGGGGCAGATCGCGGGAACGGCGCCATGGGCGCGTGCCGGCGCGGCTGCTGCCGGGGCCTTGCGGTGACCGTGGCGGGCGTCCCACTGTCGGGTTTGTTAGCTGGCATCGCGAACGTAACGCGCGATGCGGTTTTTGCCGACCTGACGCTGGACAGCCGTGCGGTGCGGCCGGGGAGCCTGTTTCTCGCCTGCCAGGGCCGGCGCAGCCACGGACTGCAGTATCTGGAGGCCGCGCTGGAGCGCGGCGCGGCGGGCGTCGTCTGGGAGCCGGTGCCCGGAATCAAGCCACCGGCCTTGCCGTTGTCGGTTGTGGGCGTGGCAGTGCCGCAACTCAGCGCCATGGCCGGCCAGATCGCGGACCGTTTTTTTGGGGCGCCGTCGGCGGCGCTCGTTATCACCGGCATCACCGGCACCAATGGCAAGACGACCTGCGCCTGGTTGTTAGCTCAGGCGCTGACTGCGCTGGGTCGCGACTGCGGCTATGTCGGCACGCTGGGCGTGGGACTGAAAGGCCGGCTGGTGGGCGGAGAACTCACGACTGCGGATGCGGTTACGGTGCATCGGCAGCTGGCGCAGCTGCGCGCGGCGGGCGCGAGTTGCGCGGCGATGGAAGTGTCGTCGCACGCACTCGATCAGCAGCGTGTGGCGGGTGTGCGCTTCAAGGTGGCGGCATTTACCAACCTGACGCGGGAGCATCTTGATTATCACGGCGACATGACGCAGTACGGCGCCGCGAAAAGCCGACTGTTTCAGTGGCCCGGTCTCGAGTGGCGCGTCATCAATATCGATGACGAGTTTGGCATGCGTCTGCACAGCCTGCGACCCGCCGCCGGGCGCTTGTTCGCGACTTCGCGCAGCAATGCGCGGCTGGCCGCCGCCGACGCCTGGCTGGCGGCCGAATCCTGCTCGCTGGGTCGCCATGGCATCGAACTCAAGCTCGCATCCAGTTTTGGTAACGCGGATTTGACTGTGCCGCTGGTCGGCGCCTTCAATGTCGACAATGTTCTGACCGTGCTGGCCTGTCTGCTGGCGCTGGATGTTTCGCTGCAGGATGCCGCCCGAGTGTTAGCTGTGGCGCAACCGCCGAGCGGACGCATGGAAACTTTCGGCGGCGCTGCGCAGCCGCTGGTTCTAGTGGACTACGCGCATACGCCGGATGCACTGGAGAAGGCGCTGCTGGCCGTGCGCGCACATTGCGAAGGTGCGGTGCACGTGGTGTTCGGCTGCGGCGGCGACCGCGACCGTGGCAAGCGACCGCTGATGGGCGCCGTCGCCGCACAACACGCCGATCGCTGCTGGCTTACAAATGACAACCCGCGCACCGAAAACCCGGTGGACATAATTGCTGACATTCAGCGCGGCATGCCGCGGAACGCAAATTTTCGCGTTGCGCTTGATCGCGCGCGTGCGATCCGCGATGCGATTGCTGCGGCCAGCGCCGGTGACGCTGTCCTGGTGGCCGGCAAGGGTCATGAGGACTATCAGATTTTCGGAACCGAACGGCAGTCCTTCAGCGATCAAGCGGTGGTGCGCGCAGCTCTCGGGGTCTTATCGTGATGCGCAATCTCGAACAATGGAGGCTCGATCTTGGCGGGGAGTGGCATCAGGCCACAGCCGCGGCGCAGGCCGTGACTGGCGTATCCACGGATACCCGTACTCTGGAAAGCGGGCAATTGTTCCTGGCGCTTCGAGGCCCGCGCTTCAATGGGGCTGAATTCGTGGCCGCTGCGGCCAGCGCTGGCGCGGTCGCGGCGGTTGTCGATGTGTCGACGGCGGCAGCGGCCGCCACGGCGGGCCTGCCGCTGATCGTCGTTGCTGATGTGTTAGCCGCGTTGCAGCGCGCCGCGTTGGCGCATCGTGATCGGTTCG
>JANLTW010000009.1:0-4349 GCA_031363155.1 Gammaproteobacteria bacterium
ACGGCCATATTGCGTTGGGCTACTTGGGCGCCGAGTAGACCTCGAGCAGCAGGCTGGGTTCGGGCTGGCCCTCCAGGCGCGATGGCGACGCCGGCGCCGGCAGGCCGAACAGGCGCGCCAATAGCGCCGCGCGCTCGCTGAACAGCGGCGACGGGGCCGTGCCCGGCGGGCGGGTCCAGACAATGTTAATGGCCTGCAACATGCCGGCGGCATCGAAGTCGTAGAGCGTGGCGTTGATCCGCGCGTCAATGCGCAGCTGGCCGCTGCCGGGCACCGAGCCGCATCAGTACGCAGCCTTGTCGTCCACAATGGAATTGGGGCTCGCGATTTCGAAGGCCATCAAGTGGTAGTAGGGGGTTATGGCGACAGTGACCTGCCTGGCGCCGCGGCGGCCGCTGCGGTACGCGATGGGCGCTCCTTCCACCACGCCGAGCCCACCAACCTTGGGCCGCTGGTCGTCGCCCAGGCGCCAGCTGCCCAGCAGCCCGATGCCGGCGCGCGTGGCGCCGAATGCGCCGGTGCGGCTCACGCGCCACCACGACGACCGCCACGGAATATTCAAGGTTTCTCGCAATAGATCCATATCCGACAAAGACGCAGGCTCTCGCGGAATGTCAGGAAACGGTGACAAAAGAAGCTGACGATTGGCTCGCAAGCGCGTCCTAACGACATGATTAACCTGTTGCGTTACCCTTGGCAACTTGGATAAAAACGAATTCATGGCAGCCTGCCGCGACGGCGGTGCGTCGATCGCGGGCGCGTTGCGCGTGCTCGACCGCAGCTATTTTTCGCAGCTGCACGGCGAGTGCCGGCGCATGGTGCGCAACGGCGATCTCGCGCGCGAAATCGTGCACGAGACCTTCATCAAGGTCTGGCGCCGCTGCGCCACGTTTCACGGCGATTCGGAATTGTTGCCCTGGATTCGAGCGATCCTGCGGCGCACGATGCTGGATCGGTTGCGCGCGCCGGTGCGCGAACTCACCTTCGACCCGCAAACGATTGACGCCGAAATGAACCGGCACATGGCCATGCAGGCCTCCTCGCTCGGTTCGACGCCCGATGGCGAAGCACGGTCCGCGGAATCCGCCGCCTGCTTCGAGCGTTGTTGGCAAAAATTTGCTGCGGAGTGCCCGCAGCACGCCGCGGTAATCGCGTGGATCGCGGAAGACGGCCTGGATACGCAACAGATTTCCGAGTTGCTCGAGCGCAGCCCTGGCGCGACGCGGGAGTACATCAGTCAATGTCGCAAACGCGCGCGTTTCTACCTGGCGGAATGGTACTCCCTGGTCTTTCAAAAAGATGATGCATCACCCGAGGTGTCGCCCGGAGTCTCAGCGTGACTCTGGATGATGACGAACAGTGGGAAGCGGGTCTGGCCGGGTGCGCTGTCGGTGCCAGTCGCGACGCCCAGGAAGGCCGGCGTCTGCGTGCCGCCCTGCGGCAATACGCGACGGTCCCCGACTATCTCGATCAGCCCGCGACCAGTTTGTCGCGCGAAGAGCGATTGTTAGGACTCGCACGTCGCGAGCATTTACTTCCGCCCCGTAGCCTGAATCGCCAGGCATCACCCTGGCTGGCGTTGGCCGCCGGCCTTGCCGTGGCGGTGTTCGGCGTACTGCGGATCTGGAGCCCGGACGTCGACACCCAGGTTGTGCGCGGCGCCCGCGATGAAGTAGTGCGCATTGAAGTTGCATCGCCCGCCGACGCACAAAAGATATTGCTCGCAGAATTGAAAGCGGTGGGGATCGAAGGCCGTGGCTACGAGATGTTAGGTCGCTATGGCGTGGATGCGGATTGGCCTGCCGCGCCTACGGCCGAGCAACGCGGCCTGCTCCAGAAGCTGCAGATCCCCGCGCCGCAGGACCAGGCCTTGCGGGTCGAGTACGTCGAAGACCCGCCTTGAGAAAGCTCGCGTGGGTACTGTGCCTGCTGGGCGCCGGACCCGCGCTGGCTCAGGACGTTACGGTTGCATGCCAGGGTCGCAAGCCCGCGGTCGACGAGCGCACGCCGATCGCGCAATTGCAGCAGCGGATCCAGACCTTGGGCGACAGCGATCCCGTCGCAGCGTTCGACCTGCTCTGCGGCACCTATGGCCGCGTGGTGCGCGAAAAGGGTCCGCGGTCTCTGGCGGCGGCGCGCTGGACACAGGCGATGGCAACGCCGCTGATCGCTTATCTCAATCAATTCGACACCGCTGAGCAATTGTTGCTGTTTGCACGGCCGATCCTGGAGCGCCAGCTCGGCGCCTTCAGTCCGGAAGTGGCTGAACTACACGTTGCCACCGCGTGGATGAGTTTCCGGCGTGGACAGCTTACCGAGGCGGGTGAAGCGTGGTCGCGTGCGCTCGCCATTCGCGAAAAGGTGCCGGGCCCCAAACAGGTCGAATTGCAGAAGGTGCTGGTGGGTCTCGCGCAGGTGCGCATGTCCCAGCGGCGGTTCGCCGAGGCTGACGCGCTCACCGAACGCGGCTATGGAATCCTACGCGCCAACGGCGAGACTATCAGCGAAGCGGCGGCGGCACTCAAGAACCTGCGGGCTAATATTGCGCTCAACAGCGAGGATTTTGCGGCAGCCCGGGATCGCGCGCGCGAACAGATCGCCATCGAACTCGCACTGCGTGCAATAGGCGGCCCGGATCAACCGGTCATGGCCTATTTGATGTTAGGTCAGGCGCAGCAGCGCCTCAACGAGTTTGCGGAGGCCGAAGCCGCGATGCGCGAAGCGGTGCGCTGGTCGGAATCGCAGGATGGGCCGCTGCAGCGCGGGGCGCTGACGGCCTACACGCAGCTCAGCGCGCTGCTCAATGACCGTGGCGATCCGCAACAGGCGGCGCAGTTTGCGCAGCGTGCGCTGGAACGCGGCGAGCGCGAACTCGGCAACGACGCCCCCAATCTGGTGCCGGTGCTTTACAACCTCGCTCAGGCGGTGCGAACCCTGGGGGATCTCGCTCAGGCATTGCGTTTGTACCAGCGGTCAGCAGCAACCGTCGAAAAAAATGCCGCCACGGTGCAACGGAACTTCGTGGTGCGCCATCATAGGGGCTACGCCCAGCTGTTGCTGCAGATCGGCGATCCCGATAATGCCCGGCGCGAAATCGCGTTGGCGGAAGACTTGAGTCGCGACGATCCGACCTTGTCGACCGAACGCGCTGCGACGCTGTTGCTGTTGCCGGCGGCGGATCGAACGCTGGATGCTGGCAAGGCGCGCGGATTTCTGCAGAACGCAGCAGAGATATATCAGTCCAAATTGACCGCTACGCACCCCCAGACGCTGCGGGCGTTGAATGAGCTCTGTACGCTGGATCTACTGTCGGCGGTGTCCGGTGCACCAGCCTGCGATGTCGTTGCTGCGAGGCTGACAGCTGCGCGCTATGCCGATCCGCAGATCCGCCAGGCGGTGTTGCAGAATCTCAGTGAACGCGCGTCGCAGCAGGGCGATGCCGGGGCGATGCGCCGGCTGGCGCTCGAGTCGCTCGCCGCCGCGCAAACACTCGCTGCGCCTGACAGTCGCTGGCGCGCCAATTTTCAGGTAGCGCGTTCATTGCAGGTCACAGATCAACCGGCGCTGGCCATATTTTTTGCGAAGCAGGCGGTGGATGAGCTGCAGATCCTGCGTCGCTCGCTGCAAAGCGAAGATGCGCGACTCGATTCGGCGTTCCTGCGCGACAAAGTCTCGGTATATCGCACGCTCGCCAATTGGCTGATGGACCAGGGCCGGCTCGATGAGGCACTCGAAGTTCTGGATCTGATGAAATCCGAGGAACTGGCCGAGTTTCTGCGTGGCAGCGACCGCGCAGCGACCGCCAGCACGGGCCTCAGTCGCAGCATGGAAGAGCAGGCGCTGGTGCAGCGCTACCAGTCGCTGTTGAGCGGCGACGAATCGCAGGGATCGGAGATGGCTGAGCTAACGCGACTGCGGCAGTTGGACCGCATCTCGGCGGTTGAGCGCGCACGCCTCGAGGCGTTCCTGACGCAGCAGCGAAATCTCGAAACGCAACGCGCCGAGCGGCTCGACGCGTTTCTGCAGGGTGATACGTCCGCAGCCGTGCCGCGCGCAAGCAGCGAGCGGACAGTGCGCGCGGCGCGGCTGGATCGGGACCTGCGGCAGTTCGGGCGCGGTACAGCACTTGCCATCTATGTGCTCGCCGATGATCAATTGCGAATCCTGATCGCGACGCCCGAACGGCAGATCGAACATCGCCAGACGATCAGCAGTTCCGATTTGCGCCGCGCCATCGGCGATCTGTTAGACGATGTGGCTGCAAAACGCGATGTTCTGGCTCGCAGCCAGGACCTTTATGACCTCCTATTGCGGCCAGTCGCGCAAGCGGCCAGGGCTGCTGGTGCGCG
>JANLTW010000019.1:0-119046 GCA_031363155.1 Gammaproteobacteria bacterium
AATCCGGCACGGCACTGGGACCCGCGGCAAGCGTTGCCGTGTATCGGCTGGAAACGTTGTAGTTGTAAATCGTTTCCTTTTGAGAACGGCCTTCAAAGCTTGCGGACCACCGGTCGGTGAAGTCGTAGAACAAGCCGACAAAGAAGGACGCGTCGATGACCGAATTGCGCGTAACGAAAGGAAAAGGTGCAAATCTGTTCTGAGTCACAGCGGTGATCGAGCCGGTCCAACCGGTGAGCACGTCGGTCCGGAACAATGCCGCAGGACTTGTGGGCACGCAGACCGAGAGACAGGCGGCGTCCGTGAAGGCGGCCGCATCCAGATTCGTCTTCAAAGACAGGTAGTACGCACCGACTGAATATCGAAACCGGTTTTCACGGCTGGAGTCGAGCCGCAGTTCCGCGGATTTGTCGCGAATCGTCTGGCGAGACGGTGAGAATCGCGAACTCGGGAATGCGGTGAAGTCGCTATCGGTGAAGTTGCCGAACGGCTGGGTCTCCTTGTTGTCCGCCAGCGTCAGACGCAGCTCATGGCCCGCGGGTATCGCGTAGGTGGTTTCGAGCGTGACGCGCTGGGTGTGGTTGCGATAGGTGGGATCGGGATACAGATCGTAATTTCTCACGCCGCCCGGGAAACCACCTCTGAATGCGTCGCCTGGGTTGAGCGTGCCGCTAAAATAGTACGCGGGCTGAGATGTAGCTTGGGGCGTGCAGCTGGCGGTTGTGGCAGTCACCTGGACGCAGTCACGGCGGGTTTGTTGATAAACCGTCGTGCGGTACTGCGGCAACAGGATGTTCGAGAACGCCGGGTCGTCGTGGTCTTTGGTATAAGAGAAGCGGCCCTCAAATCTCAGCCCTTCAATCGGCGTGAAGATCAGTTTCAGCGCAGCCGCCTTGCTGTCCGTGCCGCCCTGCTGCGTGCCATTGGGATGCAGGATGTCCGGCGGGGCTTTCCAGCGGCTCGGGCCCTCGTAATGCTGCAGACCTACGAACAGCGAGGCGAGCAATTTGTCTTCAATCAGCGGCCCACCGATGAAGCCATCGAAATTGCGTTCGCCGTCCGTACCGACGCTGACCGCGGCGCTTCCAGACACGACGTTCGTGGGATCCTTGGTGACCAGATTCATCGCACCACCGAACGTGGAACGGCCGAACTGGGCGCTCTGCGGGCCTAACAGCACTTCAGCGCGTTCCATTTCGCCGAACAGGATGTTGGCGACGCTGTTGGCAATATAAACGCCGTCGACGAAAGTCGACGCGCGCGCCGTGCCTGCGACACCGCCGGTAAGGCCGCGAATAAAGAAGCGGCCTGCGCCGCCGCGACCCGAACCTTCCTGATAGTTCATGCCGGGCGTCAGGGCGTTCAGGTCGCCGACGCGCAGCACGTTGTAGGTCTTCAGCGCCTCTTCCGAAAACGCCGAGACCGTCAGCGGGATGTCCTGCAGTTTTTCTTCGACCTTGCGTGCCGTGACGACAATTTCTTCGAGACCGCCACCTTCATCGCCGGCCGTTTTTTCGGCCGACGCGGGCGATTGCGCCAGCGCCGAGGTGCACGCAGCCGCGCACAGGAGGCCCGTCACGATACTCGTTCGCATATTCACAATAAATTGCGCAATATATTGAAAGGCCATAAATCGGATCTCCCCAGTGTTGCTGTTAGGCCGGCCTGCGCCCCAGAAATCTGTGGCGCGAATACAACGGTTGTACCATACAACTCTTTGCTTATTGACGGCAAGATTCAAGCCTGCAAACCGGATTTAGGCATAGATATGCAACACGGCCGCGGGGGTCGTCGTCACGGGCGTCAGAACTCGCCCTGCGCCAATGCGCCCCGCAACGGCTTCAGGCCGGCGTAGAAAAACCAGGCCGACAGGGGCACCGTGATGGCGGCCAGGCACGCGAGCGAGTAGCCGAGCGCCTGATCACTGTGAAATACAAAATCCGTAAAGAACGCCACGACGATGGGCCCTGTGCCTATGCCCGCAAGGTTGAGCCAGAACAAATAGACTGCCGACACCTGACCGCGCATTCTGTTAGGCGTGACTTGCTGGATTACGGCCGCGGAAACCCCGAACGGCACGCCCGCCAGCAGAATAACCACGGAGTACAACGCGAGCGACAGCTGGCCGTCAGGCATAAGCGGTGCGGCAACGCCGAAAGGCAGTATCAGCAGCGCCGCCATGACACTGAGTCGCATGTTGGCATCGACGTAGCCGCGCTTGCGCAGCCAGAGCGCGCCAAATCCTCCCCAGGCAGTACCGATGGTGCCAAACACCAGCAGCACGAGCCCAAAACTCACTCCAACGTCTGCCGGGCTCCAGCCATATGTGCGCTGCAGAAATGTCGGGATCCAGCCCTTGAGACCGTTGGTCATCATGGCATAGCAGGAAATTCCAAGGATTAACAAGCCGTAGACGCGACGCCTTTCCCACATAAAGGCAACCACAGAGCGCAACGGGATCCGAACTGCGTCCACAGTCGGCGCCAGCACCGCGTTCGCGCCATGCCGCAGCGGCTCTCGCACCGTCAGCAACGCAAGCCCTACGGGCAACCCTAACAGGCCGATAATCATGAAAATGACCTGCCAGGGCTCGTGGTAACCGAAACCAGAGATTGTAAGTCCGGGCACGAAGGCGATCAGCGCGCCGCCACCAAAGGTGGCAATGCCCGCGCCCAGGTAGATACCCGAGGTGTAGATCGACAGCACCCGTGAGCGGCGTTCCGGCGGAAAGTAGTCCGACAGCAGCGAATAGGCGGCAGGCGACAACGTTGCCTCGCCCACGCCGACGCTCACGCGTGCACCAAACATCTGCCAGAAATTGCGTGCAAATCCGCACAGCGCCGTGGCGACACTCCAAACAAAAATGCCGCCGATAATCAGGTTGCGGCGGTTGTGACGGTCGGCCATGCGGCCCATCGGCAAGCCAAGCACGGTATAGAAAATGGCGAATGCAAAACCGTGCAACAGACTGATCTCGAAGTCCGAAATTTTCAGCGTGGCGCGAATCGGATCGACCAGCAGCGTCAACATCGTGCGATCGATGTAGGACACGATGTACGCAAGAATCAACACGGCGAGAACGTAGTAGCCTTGAGCACTCGACGGGAAATCGTCCTGCCGGTCGTCGCTCACCTGCGGACCTCGCCTGCGATGCGTGCAATTACGGTTGCGGCCACGTTTTTCCGGTCGACTTTGCCAACGCCGGCCTTCGGCAATTCGTGAAACGGCAGGAAATAGCGCGGTATCTTGAAGCGCGCGAGCACGGCGGCGCAGTGGGCGCGCAGCGCCGCAATCTCGATCTCGCCGCGCGCCACAAACGCCAGCGCAACTTCCTCGCCGAACTCCTGTGACGGCACAGCGACCGCACTCGCCTCCACGATACCCGGATATGACAACACCACGGATTCGACATCGGATGGATAGATATTCACACCACCCCGTATGATCATGTCCGTGGATCGTCCGCGCAAATACAGAAATCCATCGGCGTCGAATTCGCCGATGTCACCCGGGTAAAAAAAACCGTCGTGAAATGCGGCCGATCCATCGCCTTTGAAGTAGTGATCGGCGGACGCAGAACTGCGATAGCGCACGCGTCCGATCCGCCCAGGGGGCAGCGGGTGATGCTGTTCGTCCACTACTTCGACAGCGACACCAAAACAAGGCCGACCGACAGAATCCGGGTGGCCTGAGAATTCCTCGGGTCGCAATAGCGAGCAGCCCCCGCCCTCGGTGGAGCTGTAGTACTGGAACAAATTGGTGGACAGCTTGCGCCGAATCTCGCGCTGCTCGGCGGCGTAGAGCGCCGCGCCGCTCGAAATCAGCACACGCATCGTGGGTAGCAGCATCTTGTCGTCAGGCGCGATGGCTAACAATCTAGTTAGAATGGTCGGCACGAGAAAGGTCGCCGTGGCGCGCTGCTCGTTGACAAAAGACGCCAACTGCTCGGTTTCATAGGGTGGGCACAGCAGCAGCGAACTGCCACCGGCATAAATCATCGCGAGCGCAAATGCTCGACCACCCCCGAAGTACAATGGGGTGGCTGTGAGAAAACGATCATCAGCGCCGAGTCCCAGGTCAATCCAAAACACCGTGAATCGCTCGATGAACTTGCCCTGCGTTGTCAACGGCCCACTGGGCGCACCCGTCGTACCCGAGGACAGTGACAGCAGCATCGGACTGTGCAGGCCAACTTCGGCATCATCGTAACGGCTAGAGCTTTCGCCAAAATCAGTATCACCTAACACCAACCACGCGGGATCCGCGCTCGCGCGGTCGCAGACCACACAGGTCGCGCCAAAATTGTCGCAAACACGTCGCGTCTCGGCGTTTGCCCAGCGCGGATCGAGCGGCAACACCACGGCGCCCAGGCGGCTCATGGCGAGCAGCATCACCAGGTATTCCGCCCGATCGCGAAGCGAGAGGCCCACGAGCTGACCGCGCTCGATGCCTTTGGAACGCAAGGCATGGCAGCTGAAGTCGACCATGCGATCAAGCTGGCGATAATCGATGCTACGCCCGGGCTCAATTATCGCCGCTTTAGCGGGTCGGTAGCGCGCATGCTCGCGCAGACGCAGTGACAAGGTCATCCCACGCACCGTTAAATCCGCAGCCTGAAAAATTGCACGCTGTATTCGCCCTTGCGCCGAATGGTTGAGATTTGCTGCTGGAACATGCTAATACTGTCAACTGTCGACGCTTGATGATACGGCACCGCACCTCAGGAAATCCTCTTCGGTCGGAGTGCGACCGCGCATGGCGTCAATCCATACGCGCACGGGCGTTAGGCTCGCCATTCGCCGCCACGCACCATCACCCGGGGCACCATGAAAACATTATTACGCACCACGCTTGCAGCAATTGCCGTACTGGCCGGACCTCAGGCATTGCCATCGCCACACGACGACCTGCCACCACTACGGCACGGTTACGTCGACAATCGCTACGGCCAACTTCATTTCAGCATTGCGACACCGAAGCGGCGCAGTGGTCTGCCGCCACTGGTGCTGTTTCATCAGTCGCCAAATTCCTCCGAAGAGTTTCACGATCTGGTTCGGATGCTCGGCCGCGAGCGCATCGCTATTGCCATCGACACGCCCGGCTATGGTGGCTCGGATGGGCCCGCGACAATACCCAGCATCGAAGACTTTGCCGCTGCGATCGCGGATGGCTTGCGAAACCTCGGCTTCGGACCGCGGAAACCGCTGGACGTATTTGGCTACCACACGGGCTCCAAAATCGTCGCGGAACTTGCGCTCGCCGAGCCGCGCATGATTCGCCACGTGATTCTGTCCGGTCTCTATGATCCGCCGCCCGAGCAACTGGCACGGGCCCTGGCAGACCTGCGCCACCCGTCATCCGTGAGCGACTTACTGGAGCGCTTTCACGAGCGGTTGCCGCAGACCCGTGACTACTACGCCAGGCAGGGTCTCAGCGAAGAGCAATGGGGCCGCATTCGGATCGACAGCCTGCGCGGACTCACCCGGCAGGAATTCGGCCATGAAGCGGCATTTCGCTATGCGCCGCGTTTTGCGGCGCGCCTGGCATTGATACAACAACCGGTTCTGTTGCTGCCCCTGGATGACGGACTCGCTCAGGCTACACGCGATGCCGCAACGCGATTCAAGAACGTGCACGTGACTCCGGAGACTTTTGCCGCTGGCGGCTTTTTCACACAGACGGCGGCCATTGCCGCCGTCATGAATCAATTCTGTCGTGATGTACTCAATCCGCAGAGGACCAAATGAATGCCTTCCTAACAATGGCTGTACCGACAGCATTGCTGCTGCTACCGGCCGCCGCGCTTGCGGCGCAGTTGCCAGCCGCGCCGAGCGCCGCGGTCGCGCCCGCTGCGTATGACCTGCCTGACGGATCCGTGCGTTGTGAGGCCCTTATCCGGGGCGGGCCGGAAGTTGCACGTCGCTTCGCCAATATGCAGGATGCGCCGACCACAATTCTGAGCGCCAAACTGATACCAGCCGGGGGTAGTGGCGATCTGGTGGAACGGGACTACCCGGAGCATTGCCGCGTCGAGGGCCAAATTGCCCCCACGGTCGGATTTTTGCTGCGCATGCCGACCAAAAACTGGAACGGCAAATTCCTGATGGGCGGCTGCGGAGGTCCCTGCGGACTCTACCTCACCGATCGCGCCGATCCCGCGCTGGTCCGCGGCTACGCCGTCGTCGTCACGGACATGGGTCACAAAGGCTCAGGATGGATGTTCGCCGATAATAATCTCGCGCAGATGGTGGACTTCGGTTATCGCGCCACGCATGTCACCGCGCTGGCTGCGAAAGCTGTCATTTCCGAGTTCTATGGCAACGCGGCGCGACGCAATTACTTCGTGGGCTGCTCCACCGGCGGCCGGCAGGGCCTGGTCGAGGCACAGCGCTTCCCCACGGACTTCGATGGCATCGTGGCTGGTGCGCCACCGTGGAGGCAGACGGGCCATCAGCCCTACGCATCGTACTGGCCCACGCTCGCCAATATGAAAGCCGGTAAGCCGATACTTGATGTTAGCAAATTGCCGCTGATTCACCGAGCGGTGCTCGATGCCTGTGATGCGCGCGACGGGCTCAAGGACGGTGTGATTCAAAATCCCGCAGCTTGCCAATGGCAACCGACTGCGATCATTTGTCGGGCTGGCGCCGATGCCTCGTCATGCCTAACATCCGACGAAGCCGAGGTGGTTCGCAAAATCTATCAGGGCCCCGTCAATTCATCCGGCCAGAGGCTCTATCGTGGTCAGGCCCGAGGCAGCGAAATGACCTGGACCAACTACCTGGGCCATAACGGCCAGCCGGGGCCATTCTGGACGCTGACAGACACGACTCTGCATCATTTGGCTTTTCTGCCCGCGCCCGGCCCAGGCTACACAATTCAGAAGTTCGATTTTGACCGAGACCCGCCGAGGCTCGCGAGCAATGACGTGCTGTTCGCGCACGCCAATCCGGACCTCACTCAATTCCGCGATCATGGCGGCAAGTTGATCATCTTCCACGGCTGGAACGACAACAACAATATTCCACCCGACCTGGCGATTGATTATTACCAACTGGTGCAAAACACCCTCGGCGGGCCGCAGCCAGCTGCGCAGACCGCACGACTATTCATGTTGCCGGGCGCTTACCATTGCCGCTACGGCGAGGGCGGTGGTGAAGTCGACTGGCTGACGGCGCTCGAGAACTGGGTCGAGAAAGGCCAGGCACCCGACCAGGTCATTGCGTTTCACATGAAGCAGGAACCCTACCCGTCGGTGCCGGTCGTTGGCAGCGAACAGCGCAACACGCTGATACCGCGACATCCTCTCGATTCGAACAGTTACGATCGCTCGCGACCGGTGTACGCATGGCCCGGCGTGGCACGCTATCGCGGCGGTGACCCGACGCTACCGTCGAGCTGGGTACGAGATGACAAGCCCTGACATAGCGCGCCATTTTGCGACGATTCGTAGCGAGCGACAGATCCATTATCGGCGTGCCGGTAGCGGGCCACCGGTGCTACTCCTGCATCAGTCACCGGCTTCCTCGGCCGAGCTGATTCCGCTCATCAAAGAACTGTCCGCAAGCCACACAGTTATCGCACCTGACACGCCCGGCAACGGCCTGTCGGACCCGCTTCCCTTACCGCACCCTGGTATGGACGACTATGCTAACAACATTGTCGATTTGATGGACGAGATCGGCCTGCCACGGGCAGCTGTCTATGGATTTCATTCCGGGGCCGCCTGCGCGATGGCGCTCGCGCACCGGCACGCCGGACGCATCGACGTGGCGATTGCCAACGGTTACACCCAAATGCAACCCGACGAGCTCGCCGACATCCTGCACCATTATCTGCCAGTCCTGACCATCGAATGGAACGGCGCGCATCTGCTCTGGGCCTGGTCGCGCATGCGCGAGCAATTCATCTTCTTTCCCTGGTATGCCCGCAAGCCAGCGACGCGCCTCGCGTCTGGCATGCCGAGCACTCAGGCGCTACACGATGCCGTCATGGATCTGATGCGGGCTGGCAATGGCTATTCGCAGGCTTATCGTGCCGCGTTGGAATACGACCGAGCGGCAGTTGTTAGCAAAATAGTTGCGCCTACTGTCATCATGACGGCGCGCACCGATGCACTGTACCGGTACCTCGATGCCATGCCGCACCCGAGTGTCCACGTAAGCGTGCAGCGCCCCGCGGATCACGTCGAGTCCCGTCAGCTGCTGCGTGAAACGCTGGCGGCTCATAACAGCAACCGCACAGAAACCACGGTCGCTCCCACCCGGCCGATCGACGGGACATTGTGGCGCGAGTATCTGCATACGCCGTACGGCTCGCTGTTCGCCCTGCGCAGCAACACCGGCGGGGGCCGACCTCTGCTCTTCTGTCACGGACCGACCGGATCTGCGCTGGGCATCCAAAATGACATGGTGCCCTGGGTGGGACAACGACCGTTGTTAGCCGTTGACATTCCCGGCAACGGCGAGTCGGATGCCTTGACCGGCAATAATGTTAGCGTGACGCAGCACGCCGAATGGCTGGCCGACGCGGTCGAATGTGCCGGTTTTCGCGAAATCGACATTCTGGCACCTAGCGGTGGCGCCGCTGCTGCGGTTGAACTCACGCGGTTGAAACCGCATTTGGTCAACAAGCTATTGCTCACACCGCAACAACCCCAGTTCTTTGGATGCCGCATTGAGCTCGACGACTACGGCCTGCACTTGCTGCGCGTCTGGAACATAGTCCGTGATCAACAGCTCTACAGCCTCTGGCACACGCGCAAGCGTGCCAACGTCCGGAGCCCAAGCGCCGCCGCACTGGACCCGGCGCACATTCACGCACGTGTCCTGGATGTGCTGAAATGCCTCAATGCCCTGCCGCAGATTGAAGCGACTTATGCGCAATACCCACTTGAGTCCGCAGTCAGCGCGCTGGGCGAAAAGGTCGTGAGGCCCGCTGCTAATTGATTCATGAATATGCCGGGCGCCGCTTGCGCCCGGCCTGTCCGGCTATGATGCCGCGCAACCATTTATTGACGAGGCGCATCGCGATGTACAAGTCACTTGAGTTCTCAATCCGCGATCGAGTCGCGCGGGTCCGGTTCACCACCCCCGAGTCACTTAACAGCATCAGTGAGGATCGCATCACGGATCTTCAGGCCGTGGTACGTGCCGTGCGCGAGGATCCCGCGGTGCGCGCGCTTACCATCACCGGGTCGGGACGCGGCTTCTGTGTGGGCCTGGACTTCGGGCTGCTGAAGAAAGCGTTTGCCGACATCGGCTACTTCGAATCGGTGGTGCGACGCCTGAACGCGGTGCTGCTTGACATCGAGGAACTGCCGGTGCCCGTCATTGCGGCGGTCAATGGTTACGCTCGTGCCGGCGGATTCGAGCTGGCGCTCGCCTGCGACTTCATACTCATCGCGGATGAAGCCAAGATCGGCGACAACCACGCGCAGGTCGGCGTGATGCCGGGCGGCGGCGCGACGCAACGGCTGCCGCAACGCATCGGCCTGCAGAAAGCCAAGGCGCTGGTGTTCATGGCCAACTGGCTGACCGGCCCGGAGGCTGTCGACTACGGCCTTGCGCTGCGCTCGGTGCCACTGGCGCAACTCGAGCAGGCAACCGAGGAGATGCTGGCGGTACTCGTGCATCGTCCGCGCTCACTCTCGGCGACGCTCAAACGCACGATGAATGCCAGCCGGCTGCTCGATCGCAGGACCGGCATCGAATTTGAAATCAGCAACTTTGTTAGCTTCATGGGCAATGAACCCATTGCCCGCGAAGGCTATACGGCATCGCTCGAAAAACGCGACCCGAATTGGTATTGATCCCGAGCCCGCTAACGCGGTGCCTCAGCCTTGTAGCTGCTGGCGTCGCGAGGATCGCCCTTGCCTTTGTAGACGGTTTGCAGCGGATAGGGAAACAGCGGCCGCGAAAATTCGAATGTCGCGGGGTCGATCGGCTGGCGTATCAAATAGGCGGCCAGTCCCGGCCCCACCGCAATGTGGGCCGCCAACATCATGTCAGGCGCTTTGCCCTGCTCAACCCAGGCGTCAAGATAGCCGAGATAATCGACCTGATCTGCACCCTCACCCCCGAGGCAGTGGTTGACGCCCGGCAGCGTAAAAAGTCGGAAAAAGTCCTGCGTCGCTGCCCGCCCGCCCATCGTTTTTTCGACTGTTTCGTAATAGTCGATTACCCAAGGCGGCAGTACCGATTGATCGGCCCAGCCCTGATACGCGATGAGCTTGCCGCCCGCCGCATTGAATTTGCGCAGATCGGGATTCTGCGCGTTGTACAGCGCCTCCATGATCGCAATGCGTTTGTAGTCAACATCCCAATCAAAGTCACTCATCTTCCAGCTCGGACCCGGATCGGGCGAGAAATTCAGATAACGAAACATCTCTGTCATGAATCCCGCATAGATCGACGGCAGACCACCGTCGCGGACGTAGTTGTTGATCCAGTTGAGCTCCGATCCGGGAAACGCATGCGCGACACTGATCGAACGGCCCTTGGAATCCTGCGGCCCTGCATAGACCGCGGCAACCGCATTCGCCTGCACTTCGGTCAGGCACCGCGCATCGCCGTCGCGCGGACACAGCAGCGCATGCGGATCGAAACTGCAGGCGCGCGGGTCGCCGATCAGTCGGTCGCGCACACCGTCGTTCAAGTCGCACTTGGCGATCACCGCATCGTGCACCCAATTCAATTCGCGCGAACCTAACAAAGCGACACCGTTCGCGTCGTGCAGCGACTTGACCGCCCACAAAAGCACCACCGCATCGCCCGTTTCATCGACCACCGGCGCGCCGGACACGATGCCATCAAAATCGTAGGGGAAGCGCTGGGCTTCGAACATGCCCTGGCGGCCACCCGTGGAGCAGCCGGTGAAGTAGGCGCGTCGCGGCGCGGCACCATAATATGCTGCCGCGATGGCTTTGCCGGCCACGGTTGTCACATGGGTCGCGCGAAATCCGAAGTCGACTTCGCCCTGCAGGTTGTTGTAGGCCCATTTGCCGTCCAGCGCCGTCGACTTGTGACCCATGTCGGTAACGATGCAGGCATAGCCACGCCGCACCACGAGGTCGCAGGCGATAGCATGTGACAAGGAACCACACCAGCCGCCGCAACCCTGGTGGATAAACTTGCCGTTCCAATCCGTGAGCGGCATCCGCATCTCGAAACCAACGTTAGGTGTGATGTAGCCCTGCACCTGGCAGTAGGCCGGCACGTCCTCGGCCGCAGCAATAGCTTTTGCGGCGATAATCTGCGTCGGCGTATCGGCAAGACTGCCAAAGTCGTTGGCCGGCAAGGCCGCACATCGCCCCGCCGACGCCGCGACAGTCTGGGCCATTGTCTGCGTGCTTAGAATTAGAGTGAGGACTGCTAACAACAAAAATGTCAGAGCATATTTCATGCCTCGGCTCCTGAATGGCGATTCTCGGTGAGCGCACGCCGATAGGGTTTGAGGCTCAACCACAGCAATAGCGCGGATATCGGCGCTGCGATACCGATGACCAGTGACAGCGAATCGCCCACCGCCGCATCGGACTTAAAAACTTTGTCGGTGAACGCTGCAACTACCGTGGGCCCGAGTCCGATGCCGCACAGGTTGAGTGCAAAGAAATAGATGGCGGTAACCTGGGCTCGCATCTGATTCGGGCTGATATCCTGAAACGCAGTGGCCGCCGCGCCATACGGCATGCTGCCCGAAAACACAAAAACTGCGAACAACGTCAGCGCCATAGCCGGATGGTCGCACTGTGCCGCAAGAACACCGGCCGGCAAAACCAGGAGAGCCGAGATCAGGCCCACGAGCGGATTGGCATCCACGCGGCCGCGTGCCTTGAGCCAGCCGCTGAGAAATCCGCCGAACACAATACCAATGGTCCCGAAGGTCATCAGCACAGCGCCGAATTGCAAACCCGTCTGCGCCTGTGTCCAGCCGAAATGCCGAATGAAAAAGGTGGGTATCCAGCCCATCGCGCCGTTCCACACCAGGCTATGTACTGCGAATCCAAAGATCAGGAAGTAATAGGCGCCGCGGCGTGCCGACATGTACCCAAGTACATCGCCAAAGCTCAGGGTTTGGGGCGTGCCCGCCCCGGCTAACAACCCGGTGCGCGGTGGCTCGCGAACCGTCAACATCAGCAATGCAATCAACACGCCAGGCGCGCCTACACAAAGAAATACGACTTGCCAGGGCTCAAGATGCCCGACCAGCGGCAAATCCAACGCCGGGACCGAGGCAATCACCACGCCGCCGATCATCAGCGCAAGACCGGCGCCCACGTAAATCGCCGCGGTGTACACACTCAGCGCACGTGTCAGCGCATTGCCCCGAAAATAATCGCTGAGCATGGAATATGCGGCCGGCGACAGCGCCGCCTCGCCGACACCGACGCCCACGCGCGCCAGAAACAACTGCCCGAAATTGCGCGCCAGACCGCAGAGCGCCGTCATGACACTCCAGAAGGCGACGCCGACCGCGATAATGTTGCGACGATTGCCGCGGTCCGCCAGTCTCGCAATCGGGATACCTAACAACGTGTAGAAGATGGCGAACGCCAGTCCATGCAGCAGGCTCAGCTGCAGATCGCTGATCTGCAGCGAGGCGCGGATCGGTTTCACCATCAGCGTCAGAATCGTGCGATCGACATACGAGAACGTGTAGGCGACGATGAGCACCGATACGGCGTACCAGCCGGCGCGACTGGCGGGAGTGTTGCTCATGGGCGCTGACGCAATTCGGTCTTGAGCACCTTGCCATTGGCATTGCGCGGCAGCGCATCGATGGTGCGCAGCTCTCGCGGAATCTTGTAAGTCGCGATTTTTCCAGTGCAATAGTTCACCATATCCTCCACGCTGAATTGGCTGTCGCCGCGCAATACGACAAAAGTCCGCAGGCGCTCGCCCCATTTCTCATCGGGCACCCCGATGACGGCGATATCCACCACACTGGGATGCATGAGCAACACCTCTTCAATCTCGCGCGGATAGATGTTCACGCCACCGGAAATCACCATGTCTTTCTTGCGATCGACAATGTAGATATAGCCTTCGGCATCGCGTTTCGCGAGATCGCCGACCGACAGCCAGCCGTTGCGAAACGCGTCCTGCGTTTCCTGCGGGCGTTTCCAGTAGCCATTGAAAAGGTAGGGTGAGCGGCTGAAAAGTTCACCCACCTGCTCAGGCGGACATTCGTTGCCGCTGTCGTCCAGGATCTGCACCTGTGTGAAGGCCTGCGGAACACCGGCGCAACTTTGCTTTCGCAATTGATCGGCGGGACGCAGACTGCAGACCAGACCCGCTTCGGTCGAGCTGTAGATTTCAAACAGGACATCCGCACCGAAATAGGGAACGATTTTTTCCTTCATGGCCTGCGGCAGCGGCGCCGCGTTGGAAATGATGGTTTTGAGCGGCGGATGGCGATACTGCGCAAGGGTTTGCGGATCAAGTGCAAAAATCTGATGGAAATGCGTAGGCACCATGAAAACGCCGGTAATGCCGCCGTGTTTGAATTTCCGTAGCACCGCCTCGGCATCGAATTTTTCCATGATCTCGATGGACCCGCCCATCAGCAGCGCCGCCAGCGGAAAACCGAGCCCGCCGCCGTGATTCATCGGCGTCATCGCCAGAAAGCGATCGTCGGGAGAGAAGCAACCAAACTCAGCAGCCGCCCCAAAGGCCACCAGCGAACGTGACCGATGGGAGAGCAGCACGCCCTTGGGCTTGCCGGTCGTGCCCGACGTATAGGGAATGCACCAGGTGTGCCATTCGTCGATTTGAGGGCGCGCCACCGGCATTTCGCCCAACTTGAGCCACTGCTCGTACTGCGGTCCGATCACGATGATGCGCTGCGCCGAGGGAATCCTGGCGGCGCGCACCAGGTCTTCGCTGGCGCGGTCGGTGAACACCACACGCACCTCTGCGTCCGCGCACACCGCTTCGATCTCCGACGTCGTGTAGCGTGAATTAATGGTCGCAGCCGCGACGCCCGCCTCGGGCAGCCCGCACACCAGCTCGATATATTCCATGCAATTGCGGGCGATAATGGCGGCGTTGACGCCCGGCTTGAGCTGCAAATCCTGAATGGTGGCGTGGGTGACACAATCCATGCGGCGCACCAGCTCGCTAAAGCTGCGCTGGCGATCGCCGTGAATGAGCGCCACTTTGCCGGGGTCCCGAACGCAGGCGGCACGCACGCCCGATCCCATGGTCATGGAGCGAAAAGTGTCCGGCAGTTCGACCGATCGTGGGTGCTGCGGCGTCATCAGCAGACTGCTTTCAGCGCTTGATCTTGCGGAAAATACGCAAGGCGTTGTCACGCATCATAAGGCGGTGCGCCTCGGGCTTGAATTCCAGATCGGCCACTTCGCGTACGGCGCGCTCGGGGTCGATCACCGGCCAGTCGGTACCGAACAACACCTTGTGACGACCGTAGGTCTTTGCGTAGTGCACGAAGGGCTCGGGCCAGTGTTTGGGCGCGTAGGCGTCACCAGCGGTAAAGATGTTGTCATGCTTCCAGCACATTGAAATCATCTCATCGGTCCAGGGCACGCCGATGTGAATACCGATCAGTGTTAGCTCCGGAAAATCGATCGCCACCTGATCAAGCAGAATCGGTCGCGCGACCGACGGCAGCCGTCGCTCCTTGCTGTAAACAAGGTTGTGGCCGACCTGCATCATGAGGGGAATGCCGAGCTCGCAACACTTCGCGTAGTACGGATACATTTGCGCAGCGTCCGGCCGCATGGAAAACCAGTGCGGATAAAAATGCGCACCGACAAATCCCATTTTTTTGACGGCCTGTTCCAGATCGTAGAGGCCTTGCATCCCGCGGGTGGGATCGACGCCTGCCAATCCCGAGAAACGATCGGGATACCTGGCGCAGATTTTGGCTACCATCGCATACGGGATTTCAAAGGAGCCGGTGACGCGCAGGTCGCCGCAACGAACGGCAATTAGCAACGAGCGCTCGATGCCTGCCCGGTCCATCCGCTTCAGGTACTGTGCGATCGACACACCACGGCGCATTCCTAAGGGCATGCGCACCTGTTCCTTGAAATTGTCGTCCAGCCCCGTACGCTTCTGGCGCACCGCGTCGGGCGTATAGAGATTGCAGACGATGTCGACGTAACCGTGTTTCATGGGTCGATCATGGGAAGAGTCTCCGAAGAATGTCCATGCGCTGTCATGCCTATGGAATCGATCGCGGAGCAGCGCCCCGCGCCCAGCGGGCGGCTCGCTCTGCGATCATGATAACCGGCGCATTGGTGTTGGCACTGGTTAGTTGTGGCATGACCGACGCGTCGGCGACGCGCAATCCACGGAGGCCACGTACCTGCAATTGCGGATCGACCACCGCCGTGTCGTCCACCCCCATACGGCAGGTGCCGGCCGGATGGTACTGCGACCCCGCGTGAGCGCGCAGATAGTCGAGCAGCTCGGCGTCGCTCTGGACGTCAACCCCCGGCAAGCGTTCCGCGCGCGCCCAGGGTCGCAACGCAGGCGCGTTATGAATGCGCCGCAGCAGACGCACACCCGCCAGCAGCCGCTCGCAATCGTCGCCCTCGCCCAGCAGTTCCAGGCGCCCGCGCAGCGCTTGCTGTGGATTTGACGACGCCAGTTCCAACCGCCCACGAGCCTTGGGTTGCGACACGCTGCAGACACTTGTTAGCGCCCAATCGTTGGCAACCTGCAAGCCATTGTCAGCATTGCGCTCCATGCCAAACCCCGCGAGCTGCAGGTAGAGATCCGGTGGCCCTGCCGTTGCATCGCTGCGCGCAAAACCGCAGGCCAGCATCGCGGCGCCAGCGGCGACGCCATCGCCGCGCAGCCACCAGCGCAGCGCATGCGCGGCCATGCGCCAGGGCCGCTGATCGCGCCGCGTAATGCTCGGTTGATTAATTGTTAGACTAACAGATATGCCGACATGATCCTGCAGATTGGCGCCCACACCGGGCAGGCGCAGTCGTGGCACAACGCCACAGCGCTGCAGCATTTCCGGGTCGCCAATACCGGATAGCATCAGCAACTGCGGCGAACCAAAGGTGCCCGCACATAGGACGACCTCGCAGCCGGCCTTGGCCGCGTGCATCTGCCCAGCGCGCTGGTAGCGCACGCCGTGGCACTGACCGCCGTCAACTAACAGGCTCACCACGCGCGATTCGCATCGCAGTTCGAGATTGCCGGGCGGCGACGCCAGGTACGCCTCACGGGTACTGCACCGCCTGCCGCGGCGCGTGGACGCCTGCGCGATCCCGATGCCACGCTCGGGAAACGCATTGATGTCGGCGACGATGGGAACACCCATTTCGGCGCAGGCCGCAAGATACGGCTGCAGCAATGGGGTACGAAATCGATTGAATTCCACCGACTGCGGCCCTTCGCGGCCGCGAAATGGATGACCTGTCCCGGAAAAATTTTCCAGGTCGGCGAATACTGGCGCCACCTCCGCCGCGCTCCAGCCGACGCAGCCGCGCGCCGCCCAGCCGTCGTAATCACGCGCCAGCCCGCGATTGAAAACCATGCCATTGATCGCACTGCCGCCACCGACCACGCGACCGGCACTCCAGGCGACGCGTCGATCGGCGCGCGAGGCGTCGGGCTCGGACACATAGTTCCAATCAAACCGCGGGTTGCCGATTAGAAAACGGACGCCGGCCGGCACGCGTAGCAGCGCGGATCGCAGGTCGCGGCCGGCGTCGAGCAGCAGGACGCGCCGATCCCGATCCTGTGCCAGTCGTGCGGCGACCACGCAACCCGCACTACCGGCGCCTACGACAATATAGTCCCAAAGTTCGGTGCGCACCGTAGTGAGATGTCACTACTTCTTAAAGCTGCCGACATAGCTAACGAACTTGAGCTGCTCTTTGAGATAAGCGGGCGGGCACACACCTTCAAAGAATTTATCATCGGCAAAGCCGGCCTCGCCAAAGGCCTTGCGGTAATCCAATTCCGTCATGCCGACGCTGAAAGGCTCATTGATATTGTGGCCGAAATAGCTGCTCATTAGGTCCGTGCCGGGATCTTTCGGCTTGGGCGTTGCGCCATCGTGAATCATCATGCCGCCTGGCTTCAGCAGGCGGTGGCACTCGCGGAAAATTCCCTTAATGACCGGCACCGGGCATTCGTGGGTCACCAGACAGCTGTACACCAGATCGAAATGGCCATCGGGATAGTCCGTCTGCGTCCCATCCTGCTGCGAAAAATGTACGCGCTTACCGAGCGATTCGGCGCGCAGATGACCGTAGCGCACCTGCGGCGCACCGATATCGAGCGCATGCACTTCCGCGCCGGGAAATGCGTCCACAAAAACAGTGGTCGTGAATCCCGGGCCGCAACCAATATCGAGGATGCGCCTGGGCTTGAACGCCGGAAACGTGGACTTGATGTAGCCCGACATGGTCGTGCCCAATCCGGCGTTGTACGGACCCAGGCCGCCGAACGAGAACACGTACACGCCGCGATCATAAAGCGCGCCCGCGAACACATCGCCCGCGCAGAGTTCTGTGTGAAAATTTCCGGGCATAACATGGATGTCGACCGATTCGATGTACTTTGGGATCTTCAACCTGGGGTTCAATCGCAACGAGCCTAACGGGTTGCGCGGTGGCTTTGCCGCCTTCGCATTCAGTGTATCGAGCTGGCGTTCAACGCTTTCGCCCACGGTGTCCCACAACATTTCCTGCGCGGCGCGACCGACGAGTTGCGTGCCGCGCCAGTAAAAAGTTTCGTTCATCAATTCGCGTGCTTCGCGAAACGACGCGGGCTCACGACCATGCTGTGCGACATATTTTGGCAACTGGTGATCATAGACTTCGCGATTGGCGGGCCAGAGTTCCGAGGTAAACACCTGGCGCAGCGTGCTGCAGAACTCCTCGCGCGCGAACTCATCGTGAGTGGCGACGGGCAACATCGCGTGTTTGGCTTGGAACATGGCAAATCTCCTTACGGTTTCTTCGCGTCGCGCATGGCATCCACCTCTTCCGTGAGCACCCGCAATACACGTCCGATCATCGCATGGCGCTGCGCTTCGCGCGCACTGCGACGGCGCCCGTCGAGCTTGTACGATTCAACGCGTTTGGCGGTCGGTGCTGCCCCCTTCTCCGCCAGCGCCTCATGGGTGTCTATCCGGTCCCGAAGCGCCGAGACATCGGCGGCCAGGGCGAGCAGCATCATGACCACCTTGTCTGCATCCTTGCTGTCCAAATATTGTGGTCGTGGCGGCCCTATCGCCACACGTTTGCGTCGCAGGCGCGGCGCAACAGACTTCTTTTTGGACGACATGACGCGGATCCTTAGAACGGCCGGAATCAGTATGCTGCCACGCGCCCGCCCACAGTCATGCTACTGGCATGATCATGCAAGTGCGAACAACGCATCAAGCAAATGGCCCGGCGTCGCGCTCATGACCGGCAGCTCCAGTGACTGTGCCAGCGCCGCGTGTCGATCTGCCCAGGCCGCGAAAGGATGCAGAGGATCGTCCCATAGCTGCAGTGCCGCGCCGGCGCGCTGTGCATCGCGACAGCGCAATTCAGTGTCCAGCGTCAGAGCAGCCATGATCAACTGTTGGTACCCCTGATATTGCTTCAGTACTTCGAACGTGCGTTCATGCAGATGCTGCGCGTCAAAATCCGCCGGCACCCGCCGCAGTGCGGCTGCCCGGCCTGCATACCACGGAAAATAGATCAACGAATCGCGCAGCATCAGCCATGTGCGATACCAGTGGCTGCCGTCGGCGGCGAGATCAATCGGTGGCGCGTAGCGATCGAGCAACTCCGGGCGTTGGCTGCTCGCGGGCAAACAGAGTCCGTGCAGTAGCAATTTCGGAAATCGCCGTGGGTTCGACGCGCCGAGCTCGAGCGCTAACGAACTCCCAAAGCCCTGAGCATAGACCGCGCAATCCGCGAGACGCAGGCCGTCGAGTACCTGTTCCACGACTGCGGCAAAATCGGCCAGCGAGGCCTGCGCCGGAGCCAACGGCGGCGATTCACCACAGCCCGGCAGGTCGAGTGTCACCACGCGTCGGCGACTTGCCAGCTGCTGCATGAGCGGCTCAAGCGCGAGGCTGGAACCCGGCGCATCATGCAACAGCAGCAACGGCCGAGTCCCGGCTGCCGCGCCCGCCAAGCGAACCAGCACCTGACCGTGCGGTAAATCGAGGAACCCGCGGCTAACACCATTGGCGTTGAACGTCGGGACCGGATCCGGCGGTGGCGGGTCGCTGGCCGCAAATTGCCGTGCTGCCCAATGAATCGCCAAAGACTTGTCCTCGCGGCTGACGCGCTCGATACGCTGCCCCGCGCGCAGCGGCGGCAGCCGGTCGAGATGCGCAAACAGCATGTCGCTGCGCTGCGCCATGAACACGGCCGGGGTTCGTAGTTGACGGATCGCGTCAGCCGCGTCACTGCCATAGGCGATGGCGGCGCGATAGGTGGCGGCATAATTCCCGGCGGCTCGGAAAAACATGTTGACCCAAAGCTGCAGGCGAGTAGCCGTGGGAGCATCAGCATCGTTCAGATTCTCCGGGCACTTGCGAGTCCACGGAAACCAGATGAACAGGTCGCGAAAGCGCGTCCAGGTGTGCGCATAGTGCCCGCCCAATTCATCCAGCAACAGCGGCGCAAAGTATCCGTCGAATATCTCGATTTGCTCCTGCGGCGTGAACATCGCCACACCATCCAGGATCAGCCCGGTTGTTAGCTCCGGGTGGCGCCGCGCCAACTCCAGCGCAATCGCCGCGCCGGTGTGGCTGCCAAACACAGGGCAAGGGGGAAAGTTCAAGCTGCGCAGTGTCTCCGCCAATGCATCCGCCATGCCTGCAATGCCGGCCTCACCGTTCCCGAGCGGTGCGGAATCGCCATAACCCGGGGTATCAAATGCAAAACACGTGTTCTCACCGGCGAGCGCCTGCATTTCACCCGCCAGGATTTCCGAACTGGCCGGTGACCCGTGTATCAGAATGACCGGCGGCCCCGCGCCACAACGGCGGTAATGCACGCGTCGCGTGCCAATCAGAGCGAATTGTCGCTTGATAACGGGTTGCAATTGGCCGGCCGCGGCTGAATTGTAAAATATCTAACGAGCCACGGGCGAAGCCACCGGCTTGAACTGCAAGTCGAGCGCCACGTAGCCGCACGGGCCCGCTTTGCCACCATGGCCAGGACCCGTGACATCTTCAAACAATAAAATCGAACCGGGTGTCAGCTCAATGCGCGTCCCGTCGGACAGAATCGAGGTCGAGCTGCCGCTCAGGACAATAAAGATCTCGCGATACGGTGCGGCGTGAAACGGGATATCGAAATTGGGCGGGCCGCGAACAATCACCACGTTAGACGGATCGCCCAATTCAAAATGAGCGAGCTGCAGGCCTAGGTAAGTGGTGTTAACGGCGTCCCAGGTCGTCCTGTCCAAATGCGATTTGCCGTCCGTGCCGGTGTACACGCGATTGACCGCAATGTCGTTGCCCAGGCGAGCGAGATCGACCACCGCCGCACGACAACGCGGCGACTTCCCCAGCCCCTGCGAGCTGCTGGCGGCCAGCGACAGCGCGGCGACTAACAGGCATGCGGCTTTCATGGCGGAACCCTCGGTTGGCGCCAGGAAACCTGACGGAGGATCAGCATGTTCGGAGCGCCGGGTTGTGTCAAAGGCACTGTCCTAATCATGACGATGCAGCGCGGCGCCATAATTTTGTTGCGCGGCGCGCGCGCCCTGAGTAGAACATAGCCCACATGAGCGCAACGACTTTGCCGGCAACGGCTGCCACCGCAGCGACCGCCGCCCACCCCCCGCAATTGTCGTGGGCCAATATCTTCGCCTGGTCGGTCGGCACCGTGGGACCGGTCACGGTGCTGTATCTGGTCAGCAGCGGCTTCCTGATCTATATGACCGACGTGCTCGGCGTGTCGGCGGCGCTTGCGGGTACGCTGCTATTCGGCGTGCGCATTTACGACATGTTCGTCGACCCGCTGGTGGGCTTCATGTCCGATCGCACGCAAACGCGCATGGGACGACGGCGCCCGTGGATGCTGGCGGGAGCGATCGCAACAACGCTCGGCAGTATCGCGATGTTCAGCGTGCCTGTGCCCGGCGAAGCCGCGAGCCAGGCGCCGCTGATTGCCTGGACGCTGCTCGCCCTGCTCGTTTATTTCACCGGCTACAGCATGTTCAACGTGCCATATATGGCGATGCCTGCGGAAATGACCGACAGCTTTCACGATCGCACACGGCTGATGAGCGCGCGCGTGCTGTTCGTGTCCTTATCGAGCGCGCTCGGCGCCGCACTGGCGCCGCGACTGATCAAGGCCTGGGGCGGCGGAGCATACAGTTATCAGCTCACAGCGGTAGTCATTGGGGTCATTGCTCTCGCCTCGATGCTCCTTTGCGTGGTGGCAACACGCCGCGCGCGCGCCACGACTGCGACGCAGGAGCAGACCCCGCTGCTCGCGCAGTTCGCAATTGTCGCCTCTAACAGACCGTTCATTGTTCTGGTGTTAGCCAAGCTGATGCTGCTGTTGTCAATGTCCAGTCTCACCAGTTCCCTGTGGTACATGGTGCAGCACGTCCTGCACCGGGACCTGGACGTCGCATCCAACATCAGCCTCGCGCAGACGCTCGGCATGCTAGTCGGCCTGCCACCCTGGCTGTGGCTGGCGAAACGCTATCAAAAACAGCACTTGTTCGTGATCGCGAGCCTGGGCAGTGCGGCCGTTCTTTTCAGCTGGATGCTGGTCGCACCGGGCGAACCCACCACGCTCCTGATTTTGCGCGGCTTCACGCTCGGCGCATTTGCGGGCGGTTCACTGTTGATGGGACAATCGATGCTCCCCGACACGATGGAATACGACTACCGCCGCTCCGGAGCCCGCCGTGAAGGCGCATTCTCCGGCGTGTATTCGCTGGTAGAAAAAGCCGGCTTCGCTTTTGGGCCGTTGGTGGTCGGCCTTTTACTGAGCGCCGGCGGCTATCACGCGGCAGCGCCGGGAGCGGCTGTCATGCTGACGCCCGAGTCGATACGCGCGGTGTACTGGGGCGTGTCAATTGTGCCGGCCGTGACAACGCTTGTCTGTGTGGTGTTGCTGCAGTTTTACACCCTGACAGAAACCTCATTGAAAGCGACTGCAAAGTCCTGACAGCGCTCGCCCGTCAAATCGGCACAGCGAGCGGATCGAAATCGAAGATCGCCGGATCGTGCGCCGGCGAGTCGGTGTTTGCATAGTTCTCGGGATTCTGGCCCTGCACAATTTCACCCTGCCGCACCGATTCCCGGTAGATCATCGTGGCCCGTGGTCGGCGGACGCGCTCGTAATTTGTTAGCGCCTGCACGACGTCGTCGTGCGTCGCCATCGCGCGTACCAGCATGGCTCCGTCTTCAATGGCCATCGCGGCGCCCAGTCCGAGAAATGGCAGCATTGGGTGCGCCGCGTCCCCTACCAAACTGACACGCCCCGCGCTCCAGTGCGGCAGCGGTTCGCGCACGAACAGCCCCCATTTGATAATGCTCTGCGGCGGCGCCAACTCAATCAAGGCTCGAACTTCCGGATGCCAGTCGTGGTACGGCGCCAGCATTTCGGCGTTGGTCGCTGGAATGTTCCAGCCCTCGTTCTGCCAGGCACCGCTGCGCGCCAGGCCCACACAGTTCATGATGGCGCCATGCCGTAGCGGGTAGCGATTGAAGGTCGCACCGGGTCCGATGTATACCGCACCTGTGCTCAGCGCGAGATGCGGCCGGGCAATATCCATCGGCACGAGACACCGAAATGCAACCTGACCCGTAAATGTCAGCGCCGGTTCTCCCGTCAGGGCCGCACGAACGATTGAGCGCCCGCCGTCACAACCGATCAACAGGTCGCCGTGAACAATTATGCCGTTAGCGAACCGCAGTGAAACGCCAGTCGTATTGCTTTCAAAACTCGTTACCCTGTGATCGAGATGAATTGCGTGATGATCGATGTGCCGCAGCGCATCGACTAACAGCCCATGAAGATCGGCGCGGTGAATTTGCTGCGCTGGCCGCGCAGCACCACTGCGCGCCACTGCGGCCAGACCGCGGCGCAGCACCTCACCGGTGCGATAATGCAGAAACGGCAGGTTGCTTGATTCGTCTGCGAGTTCACGGACCAGCTTATCGACACCGATCATTTCCAGGCAGCGCATGGTCCCGGAACTCAGCGTCAGGCCCGCCCCCACCTCACCGAGTTGCGCCGCTTGCTCGAAAACCCGCACCCGATGGCCCGCACGCGCGAGACCGATGGCGGCGGTGAGCCCACCGAGACCGGCGCCAACGATCAGGATCTGCTTGCTAGTTGTCATGCTAAAAGATCTGCATGCTCTGCTGCGTTAGCATCGCCCGCAAGCATCTGTCATCTCCATGGAAAGCACTGTGGAGCGTAGCGAATGCCGGTCTAGACTGCGCTGGCATTACACGGATGGATGGCCGCGCATGTCGCAGGATCTCGCTGAGCGTATTGGCCTTTGGGCGGCCAATTTTGCACCCTCGGCGGCGCAACTCGCTCGCATACGCGCATCGATTCGAGACTTCATGGGATGCGTCGTCGCCGGCACACGGCGCAGTGAATTGCGCCCCGCATTGTGGCTCGCGCACGGCGGCGCAGTACCGGTATGGGGATTGTCGGACTCGTTTGATCCGGCGGGCGCGGCCTTGGTGAGCGGCACCGCCGGAGCGTTACTGCAGTTGCACGACGTCTACGTGCCCGCAGGCCTGCATCCCAGTTCTACGGTAATTCCGGCGGCCTGGTCCGCATTGCACGGTGCCGGCGCACGCCGGCGCGAGGTTTTCGTGCTTGCGGTGGCAGCGGGCTATGAGTCCGCCAACCGATTTGCCGTCGCATGTGCTCCCGGCCAAGCACACGCCGGCAGTTCGGCAACGGCCACCGGCGGCGCCATTGGCGCGGCCGTGGCGGCCGCGCTGGTTGCAGGGCTGGACGCGCGCGGCATTGGCGATGCAATTGCTAACGCGGCGATGCTGATGCAGGCAGGACCTACGGCGGGCATGCGCGCGCACGGATCGCTGGCGCCGTTGCACAGCGGGCTGGCCGCTCGCGCCGGGTATGAAGCGGCGAGCCTGGCGCGCGCCGGCAATGCGGGCCGGCACATCCTGGAGGGCGACGCGACGGGCCCCGGACTGATGCAATTCCTGCGTGGCCAACTTCACAGTCTGCAGCCCGAAGAATGGCATGGCCAAACGATCGACGAGGTGTGCTGGAAGTACTTTCCCGCCTGTTTTTTTTCGCTGGCGGCCATCGAAGCGGCGCTGCAGATTCCGCTCGTAAACCGCGATCACATCGGACGTGTCAGCCTGCGGCTGCCCAATCGGATGTTGGCGCTGGTCGGCCACGGGCCGCGAGGCCCCGAGCTCTACGATCGGCTCATGAGTTTGCGGTGGGGCGTCGCGTGCGCGTTGTTGCACGGCTGCTATGACATCGATCATGCACTGGAGACTAACAAAGACACCCTTGCGCTGGCGCAGCGCATCCAAGTGGTGCACGCGCCCGAGCTGGATCGGTTATTGCCGGATACGCTGTCAGCTGATCTTAGCGTCTACTCAGAACAGGAACATTTGCAATTGGCGTACCGCCGCAGCGCAACGCTCGACCCGCCCAGGGCCGGCTTTCCCACGGGCTCGAGCTTCGTACTCGACGACGCACGCCTGCGCGAAAAATTCAATGTGCTGACGCGCGCTGCGCCCGCTGTTGCGGACGCTGTTGCTGACGTTCTGGCGATGCTGCTAGCGGCGTAGCCAGGAAAACAGGCTCGACCACGGGCAGCGCGGCGACGTCCTTGGCTGGACACGCGCCGGCATTTTGGAATGCCTGCAAGGCGCGCAACAAGGTGTTGATAATCGTTCGGCCGCGGTTCTCGATTCGTTCACTGGTTCCCGCAATGGTGATCGCGAGCTGTTCGCCATCGTGCAACATCGGTAGTGGACACGACACCGCACCCACACCGGGTAACAGCTGGTTGAAACCGCACAGATAACCGTGCTCGCGCACGAATTCAACCGAACGCATCAACTGCTCGGCATCATGTGGCAAGCCAACGCGTGCTCGCTTGGACCAGTAGGCCGCGCGTTCCGCGTAGCGCGCCAGTTCCGCGTCGCCAAGCGTACTCAGGAGCGCCCGGCCCACGACCGACTGCGTCGCCATGCCACCCGACAGTCCGGGAATCACGCGTACCGCCTCCGCGTGCGTGGCAGAACGTACGTAGATGGGCATGGTGAACAACCCATCGAGGCGACTGATCGAGGTTGTTTCGTCCACGCGACTCTGAATGGAATCGACCAGGTCGGCCAGCGGATTGCCTCCGATGATGGCGTCCGGCACGGCACCGCACAGTCGATGCAGGCGCAGGCTGGGAAAAAAGCGTTTGGTATCGGCGTTCTGATCCAGATAGCCCAGGGTCACCAAACGCGAGAGCACTGACACGGCGCTGGAGTGTGGCATGCGCAGCGCCCGCCGAATCTCGGTGGCCGATAACGGCCGGCGCCGGGTCGAGAAAATTTCCATGATCTGAAAGACGCGGTCGACTGATCGGCTAACAGTCAGCATACGGGGCCCCTCCAGCACGGCATCGGCAGCCAGAACGACTCGCTTTGGTTGCCTGCGTGCCGATCATAGGCCCTAGATGTACAATACGCTAGACATCTTGGCAATGGCGTAAAACGCAGCGGCAGAGCAACAGTTGCTGCGACGCAGCAGCGATTAACGCTCCGGCGGCTCAGCGACGAGTTGCCGTTGGATTCGAAATTTCGCCGGGGAACAGCGTCGCCAGGCGCTGCCAGGAAACGGTGTCCAATCGCTCATCAGGGGCGCCACGCGTAATGCGGCCACGCGTGACCGTCCGCCCAACCAACTCGCCAAAGCCCATCCACGGCGGCAGTCCCATGAGGACGAAACTGTAAATGCCCTGGACCGCCAACATCTCGTCAGGCGGTTTTGCCAGATCCTCGAGACTTACAAAAAAAGACAGCTCGGTGATGCCTTCAAATCCTGCGGGCGACTCCGGTGGCGGCGGGCGACCCTCGGGGGTCGGAAATCCTCGCAACTTCATTTCGCGTTGCGTAAAACTCAAGCGGCCATGCGCTTCCTCAAAACGCACACTGGCGTCGCGCAGCGTCGCACGCGGCTGCACAATGTTGAAGCGCAAGCCGTTAGGCGTTGACGTGATGGTGGTTTGACCCGGCCCTTCCTGAAACCTGCGCGGGGGCTGCACGCGCGCCCCGGTCAGCGGATTGACCCAGACATCGGGAATCTCCCCGGTCGCTGGATCTTTGAACACACCAATTTCACTCCAGTGAATTCGAAAGCTGTCCTCGGACAACGTCTCCGTACGGTAGGTCATGATCGCCATGATCTGCATCAGCGGTATGTGCGGCTGGCCTTCTATCTGCACGAAGGTCCAGCCTGAATACCACCAGTTCACGACCGAATCATCATGTGTTGCGATCATCCGTCGATACGCGCTGAAGGTGTCGCTGCTGTTCATAGCTGCCTCTTGCAAAAGGGATATTCCAGGAGCTCGCTGCCGCAGCTTAACGACTGTGTTGCAGACTGAGCGGCGCGAATCCGCACCATTGCATATTCATGCCAATTCCTGCGTATCGCAGGACTTTATGCATTGCCGTGCCGAGCGCGCCGCAGCAACAATGGGGCGCAGCGCTGGGATTTACCCGCGCCAGACCCAAGGATTCCCGTGCACCACGCAGCTGTTGACTTCACCCTTCCGGGCCGAGCGGGTCGCCTGTCGGTGCGCAGCAAAGGACTGCAGCCCCGTCCCAAGCATGTGGTGGTGCTCGTTCAGGGCGCTAACATTTCCGGCCAGGGCGGCTACGATTTTTCGTTCCCCGGTGGCGAAGACTATTCGATGATGGACATGTTCAATGCGCGCGGCATCGGCGCAATCACGTTTTCGGTCCGTGGCTATGCGAATTCCGATTGCCCGCCAGATCCGCTCAGCATCGATACGGATGCCGCGATTGAGGATCTCGCCAGTGTGATGGATTGGGCGCGCGATCAAGGCATTGCAAAACCACATCTGGCGGGCTGGTCCTGGGGCGGACGTATTGCTGCACGCTACACCGAACAGCAGCCGCAGCGCGTCAATCGCCTCGCCTTGCTGGATCCCGCACTCGGCGGCGGCAATCTCATCCCACCGGAGCCGCTAGAAGCCTGGTTTGTGGGCGGTTGGGACTATTTTCACGACCGCCTCGAGCCAGAATTCACCGATGAAGCCGCGCGCTGCGCGCTCGCGGACTTTGTCACGCAGCATGAGCCGCGTTCGCCCAACGGCATTCGTCGCGAGAACGCGCGTGGCAGCACGCCCAGCAATGCCGGCGCCATCCGGCGGCCCACCTTGATGATCTACGGCTGTGCGGCGGGCCAGCAGAACTACATGCACGGCGGATTAAAGCGGGCGCAGTTTTTTGAGGCACTGGCGACGAACGACAAGGCCCTGCTGATTATCCCGGGCTGTGGCGATTACGCGCACTACCAGAAGCCGCGGCGACTCTACACGCGCTGCATCGCCGACTTTCTCCTCGCAGACTGAATGGCGCACTGCGGAGCGATTTAGCGCCCGCGGTCCTTGTTAGGCGGAATTCGCGCCCAGATCGAATTTCGGTCGAATGCGAAACGGTAGCCGAACTGATCGGCCACACTGTGGAAACGACTGTACTCGATAGGCCGCCCCTGGGCATCGAGTGACACACGAATCGCGTGCACAAGTGGCGCACCAATCGACACACTCAAATGGCCCGCCTCGAATGAATCAGCTGCAACGGCACTGATCCACATTTCCGAACTGTCGGCTTCCACGCCCTGGCGTTTCAACAGCTCGAGAACGGTGCGGTTGCCAAGCGTTGCGGGCGTCAACTCGCCCGCCAGCAGGGTCGCGAGCGCCGCAGGCACATAGCTGTCGACTATGTGCTCGGGCCTGCCTTGATTGGCGCGCAGCCGCGACACTTTCAGCGCGAGTGGGCCAAAATCCTGAACCTCGCGCAGCACTTCTGCCGGCGTACTGACTTGCGCAAATTCCAGCAGGGTGTCGTCATATCGCTGGCTCGAAAGTGCAATGAAATCGTAGTACGAAATGCGGCTTTGCCTGGACGCAGGCGCGTCACTGATCAAAGCCGGGAACGTGCCGACGCCATGGCGCCGTGTAATCAGCCCCTCGCGCGCCAGTCGATCCAGAACGCGTCTCACGGTCTCGCGCGATACCGAGAACTCCGCGGCCAGGAGATGCTCACCCGGGAGCGGTGCATCCCCTTTGAAGGCGCCCTCCAGCAAACGCCGTCGCAACACGATGTAGATTCTGTGGTGCAGTGGCAGCAAGTCGTGCATGGGCACCCGCGCCTTGGAATTCCGCGGCGATTTGTTAGCTGACCGACGCTTCGGCGCAGCCAACTGCGCTTTGCTGCCGCGTTTGCGGGTCGAATCCAATTTGACTGCCATGCTCATCCTTTGGCAATCTAGGGTACCCGAACCCAGTTGCGCGGATCCGCAGGATCGCCTTTGCCGGCATATCGCGTCCATGCCGGGAAGGGGTACACCGGGCGCACACGATCGTAACTGCCTGGTGGCAGTGGGTGCCGTCCGAGTTTCATGTAGGGCGCGCCGTAGTCCTCGACCGCACGCGGCATCGACACATAGGGCTTTGTCAGGTGGTGTGCAAGCACCCTATCAGGTGCCTGACCTTTTTCTACCCAGTTCTCGAGTGCTGTAATCCAGTCGATCTCGCCGCCTCCGTCGCCACCACGACAGTGATTGACCGCAGGTGGCATGAAAAATCGGAAAAACTGTTGGGTCGCCTGCTCTCCCCCGTTAGCTCGCATGGCAGCCTCGTAGTAGGCAATCGAGGCTTCGGGAGGAATGTTGTTGTCGTGCCAGCCGGTGAAGAGGATCAGCTTGCCACCCGCTTTTTGGAATCGCGACAAGTCGGGATTCACGGGGTTGTAGAGCTGCCCGGTCAAATCAAGGCGCGCCGGATGCTGGTCCATATCGAAATCACCGGCCTTGAAAGTCGGTCCGGCCGGCAAACCACTGGCAAATCCCAGATAGCCCGTGATGGACAGGCCCGTCGGCTGGCGCTGCACGCCACTCGGATTTATCCAGCCGAAGCCTGTCCATTGATCTTCCGACCCCCACGGCATGCCGTAATAAAGCTTTTCGCCTTTGGAATTGCGCGCGCCATCGCGAAATTTCTGCACGACGACCGCTTGTTCCGCTGTCAGGCATTGCCGCGAATCCTCGCCGGTCTTGCAGACAATCGACTGCGGATCGAAATTGCAGCGTGCCGGATTCATCAGCAGACCGTCGCGCAGGCCGTCGAGCGCATCGCATTTGGCAAGCACCGCCTGGTGCAGTACCGCGATCTTGTCGGCAGTAAATATTGTACGGCCGTCCTTGCCGGTGTTTGCGAGCGTGTTCCAGTCAAGAAAATAGGGTGTATCGCCAACCTCGTCATAGACCGGCGCTCCGGCAATGATGCCCTCGAAGTCGTTAGGAAACCGCTGCGCCTCAATCATGGCCTGGCGGCCGCCCGTGGAACAGCCGTTGAAATAATTACGGCGTGCCGCCGTCCCGTAGAAGGCACGGATTATTTCCTTGGCTACCACTGCCGTTAGGTGAGTGGCGCGATATGCAAAATCAATCTGCCCCTGCAAATTGTTATATCCAAAAAGCCAGGTCGTGCCCTTGTGACCCATATCGGTGTTAACGACCGCGTAGTTGCGCACCAGCGCGGGGTCGATACGGTCTTCGAGGTAATTACCGCAGGGCCCGCCACAACCCCCCATCATGAATTTGCCATTCCAGTTCTTGGTCGGCATGCGTACCAGGAAACCGACGGTGGGCGAAATGACGCCTTCGACGCGGCAGATTTCCGGCAGATCGTCATCGGCCAAACCATGGGTACCGCCCGCCGCGACAATTTGTGCCGAGTGAATGCCGGCGGGCGCGTCGGGAATGAGCGCAAACTTCGCGGCGTTGTCGGCACTGCGCAGCGCCGCACACGCGGCCGCCGCATCCGCGGGGGTCGCCGCAAGTGGTTCGGCCCGCCCCGGCGTCACTCCAGTGGCGACCAGAATCAGAATGCCTAACATCCAGCGTGCCAACGTCATGGAAGTCTCCCCTGTTGATTCACGATCTCGCCCAGGTGCTACGATGTACCTGCCGTCGCCGCAATGCACGGCCCTGCAGGCCGACATTGCATGGATATGGCACCGCGACATCGCAACACTAACGCTTGTAAGCGAACCTGACGATGAGTTCGGTTGCTTTTTCCGGCTGTTCAATAACCAGGTAGTGACCGCACTGCGGCAGCACGACAATCTCGGCCCCCGGTCGCAGCAAGCGAATCTGCTCGAATCCGACCCCACTCGGTGCCGGATTAAACGGCGTCATATTGTCCTCCTGACCCGCAATCATCAGCGTCGGGGCAAGCACCTTTGGTACGAATTCACTGAGATCCGTACGCTCGATCATTTCCGTGCCCGCCACAAAGGCATCTGCCGTGGTGTGGCTGAATGCCTCGCGCATCGACGCGAGTTGCGCCTGCGCACCCGGAGTTTCGTAGAAGCCGCGGGCGAACCCGGCGACCGACGTTAGATCAGCGACTGCCTCCATGCCGCTGTCGCGCGCCGCGCGTTTCCACGTGCCGCGCATCATGCGGGCGGCCTGGTCATAACGGGCCAGAAAACAGCTGAGCACCAGCCGATCTATCACCTCGGGGTGCAAGGCCGCCAATGTCAGTGCGATCATCGCGCCGAAGGAAGTACCGTGCACGTGTACACGCGCATGGCCCAACGAACCTATCAATTGAAACACCGTCTCGGCAAGTCCCGGGAAATCGCGGATCGGCGGCCCGCCGCGGCTCGCGCCGTAACCCGGCAGGTCAAAGTCGATAACCGTGAAATGCGGCGCCATCAACGGAGTCATCCTCTCAAAGTTTCGATGACCAAACGCTGAACCGTGGATCTGCAGCAGCGGCGCCCCTCGGCCCTGCTGGTGATACCAGATCATCGCGCCGTTAGGCAGAGTGACCGTGCTCATCGCAACTTCGCCAGTTGTGTCAGGCGGCTAACATCAGGTGCACCATCCAGGCTCCACACCGCATCCAGAATCCGGTCGGCGGCGCCTGGGGCCAGCAGGTCGCTGGCCGCCACCCGGAACGCCGCCGCCAGCTGCGTATCCGACATGCGATTGCCGGGTGTGCCCAGAAAGAATTCGACGTTGTGCTTTTCGATGCTGCCATCCGTAAAAAAAACTTCCAGCCAGCAACCCTCGAACGTCTTGCGCGATTCGTCCGGCAGCAATTCCACGCGCGTGCGCAGGTCCAGAATGTGCGGGTCCGTGTAGGCGCCCTCGCGCATCTCATCCAGTGTAAACCGGCCGCGCACCCAGGCAGCGGCAGCACAAAAGCGCGTATCGAAACGCGCCGTGAGTTCGCTGTTGGGGATGCCGAAACGGTCGCGGCGTTCGTCGGCAATTTTCACCACGATCGGTGCGACGCCGAAGCGCATGCGCTCGATGCGGCGACCGCGGGCCCGCTGCAGCAGTTCGAGCACGCATTCGACCGGGCCGTGGGTAATGGTCTCGGTCGGCACCGTCTTGTAGGTTTGGTCAAAGATTCGCCATTTTAGGCCTAACGAACCTAACACCGCCGCAATTTTTTCGGTTTTTTCGTCGGAGTGACAGGCGAGCATGCCGCGCTCGCCTTCAAATGCCGTCCGCGGTGCATCGAGTCCGGCGCGCGCCAACTGAAACGCAGTCAAACCGGAGCGCGCCGTGGCGCCCGTGATATAGGACAGGGACATGCTGCCCACGGATTCGTAGGTACCAAAAGCGGTACACATTGCAATGCCGATCGCGTTGCGCATTTTTTCGTCGTCGAGGCCGGCCAGAACCGCACAGGCCGCCGCGGCGCCGACACCACCGACCAGCCCGGCCGGCACAAAGCCACGGTAGTACCCCGAGGGCATCACCAAGGTCGCCACCGCCAGTTCAATTTCCAGTCCCAAAGCGAGTGCGCTAACAAACCGCGCGCCGCTCTGCCCGGCGACTTCGGCCTCGGCCAGGACGGCAGGCAATACCGCCGACACCGCATGCATGAAGCAAGGGATGTAAGTGTCGTGAAAATCGAGCACCTCGAACAACGCGCCGTTAACCATCGCGGCCTGTGCAGCGCCGGTGTTCGTGCCGAGCCAAAGTATGTGAGCGCCGCTCGCGCCAGCGGCATTGTGGGTCGCCCAGTCATGCAGAATGCCGATCGCCGGATGGGTGGTGGCAGCGACCGACGCCTTGAGCTGATTCAGCAGCAGCCGCTTGGTTTCGTGCAGCACATTGGCCGGCACGCGCTCTGCCTGCCAATGACGCGCAAAGGCGACCAGCCTCTCCGACACACTGGCCGACACACTGGCCGACACACTGGCGTTCATGCCTGAGGGCCTGACACGGGACCGCCCTGTGCGACGGGCCCGTACAGCCATTCGAGCAGCGGCGCCTGTTGGTGATTGGCGGCGCCTAACGCAGTGATCGCTTCGTAGGCCGCGTAACCCCGTAGCCCAACGAGGGTCGGTCGGCCGCCATACACCGAGGTGTACACAACCCGCACCGGATACGCATGCACCGCCTTGAGGTGCCGCGCGTCATTCACAGCCTCCACGCCACCGAGCAATTGCCTCGCCACCGTTTCCGTCTGCACGACCAAATCAATCCAGCCCTGGTACTGCTGTTCGACTGGATGGGTCTTTACCGGATAGCCCGCCTTGCGCTCAGCTTCCATGTCGGGCACGTCAAACATTGTCAGACGCACGCGCAACACGCCTGCAGTGGCCGCCCAGCGGGCCGCGATAGTGCGCAGGCAATCGCGAAACTGCGCTTCGTTCGAGCGCTGCCGAAAAAAAACCGCGAAGCTCGGCGACGTGACCGGGCCTTGCGGCGCCGCAATGCCCGTGGAGTCGAGCAGCGTACGCGTATTGGTGCCTACCGACTTGTAGGTCGTGCTGCGATCGACGATGAGGTCAATGTCCGCGAGCAGCAAGGTCTTGACCTCGCCGGCGGGTGAGCGCCCAAAGGCCGCGAGCGCATCGTCGTCGCGGTACCGAACGTCGGACACCCACATCAGCTGCTCACCGATGGGGCACACATAGTCCACGCCGCGCAACGGACTGAATACGTCACCTCGCACCGGATCAAACTGGCTGTGTCGATAGTCGTAAACGCCCGCACGACGCGCGATCGCAGGGCTGTGGACATCACGCCAAAAAAGCCGTACCCAGTCGAGCGACAGCTGTGGCTTCTTCCAGCCGCACGTCACGCGAGTCAGCCCCGCTCTATTTTCCACGTCGATAAACGCACTCACCCAACTCTCCTATTGCCGGATCGCAGCATAGCCGAGGGTCCGCGACGGGTGGCGCGTACTCCATGGATATGTCATGCCGGAGCAATACAATGACTAACGGGGTGTGGCGTCCAAGGCCTTGTGGAGTGCGGAGAGACTTTCTACGGCTAGGCCAACGGCCAGATCATCGACGAGCAGTCGCTTGAGCCGCTGTGTGAGTCCGAAGCGCGCGTAGCGCAACGTGGCGGTCGGTTGGCTCGCCAGCTTTTCCGCGATTTCGCGCGCGCGCGCCATAAGGCGCTCACGTGGCAGCACTTCCTGGCAAACACCGAGCGCCAGCGCTTGCGCGGCATCGAGCTTCTGCTGTGTTAGCAGAAAATAGCGCCCCCGACCGGGCCCCAGTACATGTGGCCACAGTACATGCACACCATCGGTCGGCGCGACATTGTTGTTGAGATGCGGCAAGTCCTGGAATGCAGCATGGTCGGCTGCGAGGAGGATGTCGCAGGTCAGCAGATACTCGCTGTGGATCAGTGCCGGACCGTTGACGGCGGCGATCATCGGCACGTCGATGTCGAGCAGGTTTTGCAGCAACTTGCGCCCTTCCCAGAATTGCTTGTCCCAGCGTTGCGCGAGGCTCAGGGCCGGGTCCGGCATCGAGGCCGGGTCAGTATCGAATTCGCCGCACCAGGTATCGCCCGTGCCGGTCAGGATGACGACGCGGTTGTCCCGATCGCGGCCCACGGCGTGACAGGCTTCGATGAGCTGGCTGCGCACGCTGGCGGAGAACTTCAGTGCGCCGCCGTGGGTGTGCAGGCGCATCTCCAGAATGCCAAGCGCATCGCGCTGCAGCGCGATGCTAGGGTAGCAGTCGAAATAGGCGGGTGTCATGCGCACTTACTCCTGAAGGTTAACGCGTTGCCGACAGCGGCGCGGGTGACGACTGCGCTGACTTTGACATTACTACCGCCCCTCAGGCCGGACGATGTTTCGCCGGTGGTCGCAGACAACTGATCAACGCGGCCGCGAAGGCAAAAATGCCAACGCCGCCAAGCAACGCGGAGTCGTAACTGCCCGTCGCATCGTAAATGGTGCCCGCCAGCAGTGGCCCGAATCCACCGCCGAGTCCGTAAAGTGCGTACAGCAATCCATAAATCGCCGCAAAATGGGCGCGCCCGAAATACTTGGCGACAAAGAAGCCGGCAATGTCGTGCTCGGCGCCGCCCGCAATGCCGACCAGCATGATCGCGACGCCGCACAGCAACAGGTTGTTACCTGACGTCCATAACAGCACGCAGGCCAGGGCTGGTGCTGCGAACATTGCAGCGGCCACCAGCGGCGCGCGCAGCATATCCAGCATGTAACCGCTCACTAAACGCCCGCAGCTGACAGCAATGCCGAAAAGACCTAACAAGGCGGCGGCGGCAGCACGCGTCACACCGCGATCGATTAGCAATGACTGGGTATGCGACAGTACCGCGCTGACGGCGATCGCAACCACCATGAAGGACACCGCCATCTGCCAGAACGCGAGACTGCGGAGCGCTTCACTGAAGTGGAAGGATCCCGCCGCCGTGACTGACGCAGGCTTTTGGGCTGTTGGTGTCGATGGCGTCATATCCTCTGGCGGATCGCGGAAGCACAACCACGACAGCGGCAGACCTAACAGCAAGGGCAGCGCCGCAAGTCCGAGATAAGCGCCCCGCCAGCCATAGGCTTGTACCAGCCCGTTAACATAGGTCGGTAACAGCGCACCAACAACGCCTGTGCCGATCAGCGAGAGACCCAACGCGAAGCCACGACTGCTGACAAACCAGCCCGTGATCGCCCGGCTGAACACCACGGGCAAAGTGCCGGCGCCTAACAACGCCAATACGGCATAGCCAGCATACAGCCAGCCGATCGGCGTCCGCAGTTGTGTCAGCAGGACCAATGCCAGCGCCAGCAATGGCTGCGACAACAGCACGATCCGCCTGCACCCCCATCGATCGGCCAGCGCGCCGACCAGCGGCCCGATCAGCACCGTTGCAATCGCATAAAACAGCGGCGCTGCCGCAACCTCTGCGCGGCTCCAGCCGAATTCCATGGTCAGCGGGGCCATGAACGATCCGATGCTGTAGGCCATCAAGACCGCCACCCCGGACCCGGTTCCGAGCGCCGAGGCTAACAGTACTGGCCAGGCGCGCCGATACTCTTCCCATTTTCTCAACACGCTTGAATCGCAATGATCAGTGACGAAACGCGGGCGGCGGTGGCGTATCGCGCGATACCAAGGCAGTGAGCAACCTCGCATCGTCGGTCGCACGCACGCTGAATGCCACATCAGGTTTCGCGTAAGCCGTGTCTTCTACGCCAAGCTCAAAGGATTGCCCGCCCGTCTTTATTGAAATCGCGCCTGATAGCACGATCAGCAGTTGTTGATTGCGAACATCGAGCGGCAGGACCGTTCCTTTGGCGAGGCGCAGCTCACGTGCAACATAGGGAGGAAACTCGAAGGTACGGGCCTGAAAACGCGCTGCGCTGGCCGGCGCTTTTGCCGCGGCGGCGTCGAACTGTTCGTAGTAATTGCCATCGGCGATCCAGGCCGCCACCGCCTGCAGCGGCATTGCGGCAGCGAAGCGCCAAGTGGCCTCGGGATTTGGTCGTAGCCGGTCAACGAACATCGCGAACTCAATGCCCCTGCCCGTCTCGACAGCTTCGCCGTGATGGAACACCCCGCGCGGATGAAACGCCGCGTCCCCCGGACGATTGTGCTCGGCCTGATCGTTGACAAATTGGACCCGACGTCCCGTCCATGTGTAAAGAATCGTGTCCGTCATATTGACGTGCTCATGGGTGCGCACTTTGGCGTTGAAATCGATCACGCGTATTTCACCGGCGGGAAAGGCGAAGACACGCGCTTTCAGTTTGGCGGCATCGTAAGGAATTTCCTTGCCATCACCCGGCATGGCGTTGATGAAATTGCCCCATCGCTCCCAGGCATAGACCGTATTGGCGGGTGTGGCATCGCGATATCGAACCACTGGCGGCGGCGTCTCAGCCGCGAATGCCGTGCCTGCCAAACAACCCAGCAGCAGACCAACACCGACTCTGGTAACGCGCATATGCGACCCCCCGACCCGTTTACAGTTTGCGTCTCATTGCTGATCGCCCGATGATCGATGCAGTCTACACATAATTGCAGCGTCACGACAAACACGCGACGGCTCCAGGCTGTGTAGACTACAACCCCATGGCGCACCGTTCGATAAACAACATGCCCAAACCTGCGCCAGCCCGCCGCCGACCGCGTTGGGCGCTGGGAGCGTTTGCCTGTTGCGTGGCCAGCAGCCTCTCGGTTGCCACCCCGGCATCGGAATTCACGCCGCGCGACACGTTGCCGCGCTACCCGGCGCCCCATTTCAATTTCGTGACCCTTGTCGTTGGCGATTTCGATCGTGCCTTCGCGTTTTATACCCAGGTTTTGCCACTGCACGAACGCGGCCGGGCGATGCCGAACCCGGACAATTTCGAAGTCGTGCTTGGATTTGACAATCAGCCCCTGACTGCGGGCATCAGTCTGACCGTTCGCCGCGAGCAGCCTGCGGTTCGCGGCAGCGGTGCGAGTTCCCTCAATCTGGTGGTTCGCGATCTGGCCGGCATCCTGGCACGAGTCCCCGCGGGTGGCGGCCGGATCCTGATGCCACTGCAGCGCGGCCGCACCGCGAAGGCCGATTACAGCCTGGCGCGTATTACCGATCCGGATGGCAACACGCTGGAACTCGTGGAGTATCACCGCCTCAGGCGTTAGCACGTGTCGCTCGATCATTCGATCATCCCTGCACGGCGCCGACCAGCGGCGGCCCGACCCCCAACCCGAACAGGTTGCCGCACAAGAGATAGGTCACCACGACCTGGCCGTGCTACGACGCAGGCGTGATCGCAGCCGCAGGAACCAGCAGGCAGCTCCAAACAACATCGTGCGCAACGGCGCATCAGGCAATCCGGTGCGGCTCAATGCCCAACCGAGTGCGCCGCTTGCCCGGTTGCAGGACATGGCCACCAGCATGATCGGAAATCCCAGCGTGGGTCCCGTCTCGACCGCAGACCAGCCGAAATGCCGTCGACAAGACGTAGAGCAAAGTGGTCGCGAGCAGCAGCGGCCCACCTAACACCAGTGACAGACCCAGTCCTAACGATATTCCCGAGGTGAAAATACTGAGCGGCATCGCACGGCGCTCGGGCGGAAAATACTCGCTCAACAATGACACGGCGGCGGGCACCAATGCCGCTTCACCCACACCCACACCGATGCGGGCTAGCAACAGATCGGCAAAGGTTTTCGCCAGGCCGCTGGCAATGGTCATCGCGCTCCACAACAGGATGGCGAAGAACACACCAAAGGCAGGGCCCTGCACAATGCCTGTCTGCGTGTCGCTGATCGCAAGATCATGCTTGATGGGCTCCACCAGCAGGCTGATGACCTGGCGGTCGAGGAATGATAGGCATAGGCCACGAGCAGCACAGCGACCGCAAACTATGCCCGGTGCTGCGCCGGTTCACTGATGCGCGGCAGGCGCCGATCCGTCATACTTGCAGCCTACACTTAATTCATCATTGGACTGCCTGCCATGCCGCTCGACCTCGCCACTTGCCTCAAGATTGCCCAGAGTGCCCTCGAAGCCGGCCGAGTCGAAAATATTCCGGCGTTGTCCGCTGTGGTAACCGATGCCGGCGGCAATATTCGCGTAGCGCTGCGCGCCGATGGCGTTGGCGCATTTGGCGTCGACATCGCCCATGCGAAGGCCCAGACGGCGCTCGGTTTCAATCGCAGCTCAATGCAGTTGTCAAAAACGTTCGGTTCGAATCCGAGCGCAGTCGCCGCCCTGAGTGGCGTGACCGGCGGGAGGTTTCTGCCGTTAGGTGGCGGCGTACCCATCAAGGATGCCGCAGGAGATCTGATTGGCGCCGCCGCTGTGGCCGGCTCGTCGCCTGAGAACGACGAACGATTCATTGTGTCCGCCATTCGCGCTCAAGGTCTGATTGTCCCGGATTGACGCAGGACCCGAAAACCGATGCTGCTGCTGCGCAACCTGTCAGGCAGGGCAAAACGCGCCGCCGACCGCAATGCATCAGGATAGTTGTGCCAGGAGCCGCCACGGATCACGCGCTGCGAGCAATCGCCCTCGGTAACCGCAAGAGATGCTGCCGATGGAGCCGTCGCATAATTCGGCGTAAAGCAATCTGCGGTCCACTGCCAGAGATTGCCCAGCATGTCATGCAGGCCCCAGGGATTCGGGGGCAACGCAGCGACGGGATTCGTGAACACATAGCCGTCGTCGCAGGACTTGTTGGTATTGGGTTCCCCGGGACGAGCACGGTCGTAGCTGAGGTCCGCACCGTTGGCGAAACGGCAGAGCGCCGCCGGGTCATCACCGGCCCAGCGCGACTCCCGCGTGCCAGCGCGCGCCGCGTATTCCCATTCGGCTTCGTGGAGTAATCGGTAGGAGTGACCGCTGCTATTTGTCAGCCAGGCAACATAGGCCTCGGCGTCCGCAACCGTGACGCAAGTGACGGGGTGATTGCGCGTCTGCACAAAGCCCGTATCGCGATAGTCGCGCTGCAGTTGCGCCTGCCATATACCCTCGGCGATCACCGTACAGTTGCGCCCAATGGGGTAGCCGCTCGCGCGGATGAAATAGTCATACTCGGCCACGGTGACCAGAAAACGGCTCACTGCCAGCGGCATTGCGACCCGCACCTCATGGCGCGGACGCTCCCAGGCAGCTGTTTCAGCGCGGCGTCCAGCACGGGTCGTTTCGTCCTCGGCCGCGCCCATCAGGAACCGGCCCGCCGGTATCACGACCATCGCAGGCGCAAACGGCCGATCACGAAAACGGTGACCTGGACGAGCCGCATGGGGTGCGGCGGCACAGGCCGCCAGTGCTAACAGAATCGCCGCGAGAACTGCAACGCGCACGTGTCGGTTCGCCGGCGCTAACGCGCGGCCTGTTTCAGATAGGCAATGACGTTTTGGCGCTTGTCTTTCTTGGTCAGGCCAACGAAGTCCATCGTGGATCCCGGCACAAACGCAGCGGGATTCTTGATCCAATTGTCGATTGCTGCATCGTCCCAGACTAATCCCGATTTCTTGAGTGCGGCGGAATAGGCAAAATCCTTGCGATTGGTTGCGGCCTTCTTACCTAACACACCAAACAGATTGGGTCCGACCAGATTGGGCGCGCCTTTGGAGATGGCGTGACACGCGGCGCACTGCGCAAAAATAGCCTTACCCACCACAGGATCGCCGCCGGAAGTCGCCGCGTGCGCTGTCGCAGCATCTGCTGCCAGCCACAGCAACACCCCCACGCCCAGGCAACGTCTTTCCCTGGGCATCAGCCCACGTCTCGGGCGACACGAATGCCGGAGGCGACCGGTCGCACTTCGGGCTTGAGGCCGGCGCCACGCGTCGCCGACCTCACCAGCCAGAACTCGCTATGAAAAGCCCCGCCGCGCACCAGTCGCTTGTCACAATCAGGCCGGACCCAGGGCGATCCGTCAGTCGGCGCGCCTTCGTAATTGTCATGGGAGCAGTCGGCGACCCATTCCCATACACCGCCGTACATGTCAGCCAGACCGAATGGATTCGCTTCAAAACTGCCAACGGCCGTGGTCCACGCGTCACGGCCCGAGCACATGAGTTTGTCCTGCCAACTTTCGGGCGAATCGATGTCGATAAAGGTCGCCGTGGACATGACGTTGGCGTTCTCGCACACGGTGCGTGGCGCGTCACCCCAATACCGCGCAGTCTTCGTGCCCCCTCTGGCCGCGTATTCCCATTCGGCTTCGGTCGCCAGCCGATACGGTTTTCCCGTTTTTTTCGCCAGCCAGGCCACGTAGTCGCGCGCATCATTCCACCCCAGGCAGACTGCAGGTTCATCGTCGCCTTGTTCAAAACCCGGGTTTTGCCAGGATCCCTTGCTCAGGGCCCAATTGTCTTTTTCGCGATCGAATCCGATGCAATTGTTGTCTGCGGGCCGGCGGGTCACTTTGGAAAATTCCGCATATTGCGCTTTGGTGACCTCGGTGCGTCCCAGCGCAAAGGCCTTGCCGATCCTGACGTGATGCACCGGTCGCTCGCGATTACCGAAATTTTCGGGCACCCCTTCCCGCGCCCGCTCCTCGTCGCTCGAGCCCATGTCAAATTCCCCGGCCGCAATGACCACCATCTCCGGGCAATTCGGGCAGTCGACGATCTTATCGCCGCCCTTATAGACCTTGCCCGCCGTATCCCCGGCTGTGCACCCCGCGGCCAGCATGCCGGCCAGTGATAAACGAAACGCCCAATTATTCATGTGCTTCTCCTGGCAGAACGGCCCGCAGCCAATTATGTGTAGACTGCATTCAATTTTCGGAAGCGTCAAGAACCGGGCGCTGGCGGTACAATGCGCTGCTATGAAACGACTGAGAAAGCCGGCGCCTGCCGGAAAACGTCGTCGCCGTCACGCACCCCGGACTGCCGGCACGCCGACGCGCGCCGGCCGGGCGGCCGAGGTGTCGAAAGGCGCCTCGCGCGGCGTCGCCGAACCCATTGTGCAGCATCTGGGCATCGTGATTCGCTGGGCACGTCTGCGATCGTTTAATCTAATTGCCGACACTGCGGGTGTGCAGTTGGATCGTTCCGGCATTGTCATCTTGACGACACTGCATCGCCTCGGACCGTTGCGCCTGTCCGACCTCGCTGACGATATCGGCCTCGACCGCTCGACCATCAGTCGGCAAGTGGCGGCGGTCGTGCGTGCCGGCTATGTCGAGCGCGCCGTCGACGAAATCGATGCGCGAGCCTTGTTGCTAACCCTGACCGCACGGGGTCAGGCGATCCGGCACAAGTTGGCGACTGCCTGGCACGATATTGTTGTCGGCTTGCTGACCGAATGGCCGGAGCAGGATATTGCGGAGCTTGGTCGCCTGCTCAGTCGCCTGACGGCGCAGTTCCAATTGCGCGAAGACGCTGATATTTAATGTTGCATAATACAAGCAACTAGCATTCCTCCGAGGACTCTGCGCGTGCAATTTCGCCCGCTTGGCGCTTCAGATTTACGGGTTTCCAGTGTCAGTCTCGGCTGCAACAATTTCGGCGGCGCCGACCTCGTTGCCGCCAACGGCACCCGCTACGGATTCATGAACCTGCAGGCCACGCGCGCCGTGGTCGAAGCGGCGCTTGAAGCGGGCATTAATTTTTTTGATACCGCCGATGTGTACGGCCAGGGCGGGTCGGAAAAATTTCTGGGAGCGATCCTGCGTGCACGACGCCATGAGGTCATTATCGCGACCAAGTGGGGCTCGGGTCTTGAGAATCAACCCGATGTCCGTTGGGGCTCGCGATCCTTTGTGCGCGCAGCACTGGCGGCGAGCCTGCAGCGCCTGCAGACGGACTACGTTGATCTCTACCAGATGCACTGGCCAGATCCGCGCACACCGGTTGAAGAAACGCTGGCCGCCCTGGATGAACTGGTCGGTGAGGGAAAAATCCGCTATGCAGGGACATCGCACCTGACAGGCCCGCAGATCGCCGCAGCGGACCGGGTCGCACGCAGCCGGAAACTACGGCGCTTTGTCAGCGAACAACATCATTACAGTTTGCTCAACCGGCATGCCGATCAGGACCTGCTGCCCATGTGCCGACAATTGGGCGTTGGCCTGTTAGCGTACTTCCCGCTGGAAAACGGCCTGCTGACAGGCAAGTATAGGCGCAGTGGCACGGTCGGCGCGGGCGCCAGGTTGTCAGGACGACCGATCGCTGCGAGCACCTACGATCTCCTGGAGGCGCTTGAGAAATTTGCGCAAGACCGTTCGCACAGCCTGCTGGACCTGGCGATTTCCGGGCTCCTTATTCAGTCTGCGGTGAGTTCGGTCGTCACCGGGGCGACGCACCCCGGGCAGATTCACGCCAATGCAGCTGCGAGCCAGTGGCGCGTGTCGCCGCAGGACGTCGAGGAATTGCGGATTTTGTTAGGCCGGTTCGACCGCGTTGATCACTAACATTCTTTAGACAAAGGACCCTCCCATGACCCCATCAACCGTTTTAGCTCGTTGCTGCGGCATCCTCATAGCCTGGTTCGCAGGCGCTGGCGTCGCGGCGCAGACGCCAGTGCCCGATGCCAATCCGCGGCCGCCGTGCACGGCGAACACCGCCGTCTGTCTGCAAAAGATTGCGACGCTTTACCTTGAGGCATTACGCACACACGATGGCTCCAAATTGCCGCTGGCGCCCGATATCCGGCGGACGGAAAATGCGCTCACCAACGCGCGTGGCCCGCACCAGGTTCGTGAAAGTTTTGCGCGCACGCTGATGGTGGAGGCGGTCAAAGAGCCGCGATTCATCGTCGATACGCGAACCTCGGATGTGGTCGTGCTATTCCGCCTGGACATCGACCTAAAGCCAAACGAAGGCGCCGGCGACACCACGACCAGGGCGGGTGGCGCCGAATACCGCGTTGCCGTTACCGTGCCTGCCGGCACCTACACCGTGCATGAGGCAGAGCGGTTTCGCGTGCGTAATGGCTACATCACCGAGATCGAAATCATCGCGCACGTGGAAAATGGCAAGGGCGCCGGCAGCGGCTGGCCTGGCGAACGAACCGACTCGGTAAAACCGGCGCAGCCGTAGCGCACAGTGCCATGGTGAAGCTCCACCAGAGTCAATCGTTGGTTAGCAGCCTGCTGGCCGCGGCGTTAGCCCTGGGGTCGGGCTGCGCGACGGCCCCTGCCGACAGGCGCGCCGGCCAAGGTTTCCAGGATTGTCCCCGCTGCCCGGCCATGGTGGTGGTGCCAGCGGGCAACAGCCTGCTGGGTGCCGGTGCGGACGAACAATCTAGTGAAGGCGTGACACCGGCGATGGCGGCGATCGAATTACCGCCGCATGAATTTGCGCTTGCGAAGCCCGTTGCGATCAGCCGTTTTGAAATTACCCGCGGCGAATATGCGGCGTTTCGCAAAGCCGAACCCGCAGGCGGACAAAGTGGTTGCGAGACTTTCGATGTGGCGACTCAGCGGTGGGTCAGTCGGGCCGACCGCGCATGGCGCAATCCAGGGTTCGAACAATCGGATCGCCACCCGGTTGTTTGTGTCAGTTGGCACGATGCCCAAAGCTACGTCGCATGGCTAACAAAAGTGACGGGGCATCGGTATCGGTTGCTCACCGAGGCCGAATGGGAATATTCCGCGCGTGCCGGCAGCCGAACGATTCGTTACTGGGGCAACGGACGCGATGATGCCTGTCACCATGCCAATGTCTCTGACCAGACGCGCGCCGACGCACAACACTTGAATGGTAGAGATCCTGAATTGATTTTCCAGTGTCACGATGGCGCCGTGCAGACAAGCACAGTCGGCCGCCAGGCAGCTAACGCGTTCGGGCTTTACGACATGCAGGGCAACGTCTGGGAGTGGATGCAGGATTGCCTGCAAAGCGACTGCACCCGGCATGTGAACCGCGGTGGATCCTGGGTCAACTCGCCCAAATACCTGCGCTCGGCCGCGCGGCATGCCGACGTCACGGACATGCGTAACGACGTGTTAGGCCTGCGAGTCGCGCGCGACCTGGACTGATTTACTCGACCAAGTACCCCAGGGGCGTGCTCTTGACCATGTTGCGCCGGTCAAAAATTTCCTTGGGAAAATCAGTTGAGTAGTACTTCACGAACAGTTTGCAGGGCGCGTAATGGGCGCTGCCATGCCGGCTGCCCGAATGACGGTACAGGTAGCACGGCTCGTCATAGCGCATGTAGCCACCCACTTCCTCCAGCCAGTCCAGCGTCGGCTCCGGACCGTGTTCGAGGAAATACGCTTCCTCCAGATGTGGGTGCACCCAGGTCCAACCCTCATCCACAATGCCGGTGTTAAAACAGATCTGGAACAACAGGACACAATCGGATTCTTTGTCGACGCGCAGCTTCTTGATGGCCCAGGCATCGCCCATATAGGACGCTTCGGTCGCCGCCTTCTCGCAGTCCCGGATGTAGACCGGCTTTTTGGAGCATTTCTCTCCCTGACCGCCGGTAATGACAAACTTCACCGTTTCTTCTTTGGCGACTGTCACGCCGATGCGGTTACCGGGCGGCCGATACTGGTAGCTGTACTTGCCGAATTTGCGGGTTCCCTCCGTCAGGCTGCCGCTCAAGTACAAGGTGTCGCTATAGACCTGCGAATTGCTCGCGGGGGCGCGGAACCCTTTTGCGTACTTCACAATGCAGGCGGTCGCGCCCGTGGCTGGATCGCGGCCAAAAACCTTGATCCACGCCTTGCCGGTGGCGCCTGGCAGCCGCAGCGGGCGCCAGTGAATGCTGGATTCAACGACCAGATAGGACGGGGTCAGTTTCATGTAATTGCGACTCACGCTGCCAGATGTTTTCTGATGCGTGCAATATACATGCAATTTTGTTCGGCGACAAACGCGCGCCGATGAGATGCCGCCTGCGCCCCGTTACGGCTTGAAACCCAGCGACCCCGGATTCATCCGCCCGTCGGGATCCAGGAGTTTTTTCAGCTCCCCGAGCAATTGCGCCGAGTCGGGCTCACGGGTCACGAGCCATGGATAGGACTTGCCAATCTGCACATGGGCACAACCGCGCCGTGACATGATCCCAACAACCTGACCACGCAACCGTGTCACGAGCTGCTGCGCCGACGAAGGTGCCTGCGACGCGAGGTCCTCGCGACTTCGTTCTGCCACACGATCGTGCAGCTGGTTAAAATTGTCGCGCCACATCAGCACCGGTTCGACGCAAACCACGCTCGCGCCAACCGCGAATCCAATGATGCCTACCGTCACGCCCAGCTCGTTCATTGCTGCGCGTTGCTGGTCGAACAGTGCCACAAGATCGGCCGCCAGCGCGCAGGCGCGAGAATGTGGTGCTATCCCATTGACCGGCAAATTGCGCAGCCCGGTCGCGAGCATTTCCTTGCGATTGAATTCGTTAAACGGAGTCCCACGCATCATGCGCGGCATCACCGGTTCCACTTCCAGCGCGCCATGCTGCTCGGTGATCTCGCGGATGCATCTAAGTCTTTCATCGGCCGCGATGTCGCTGATGTCATCCACGGTGACATGCACCAGATAGGTTTCGCCATCCAGCACATTGCGTGAGCCCCAGACCGTACGTGCCGCATCCCGCAGGCCCCTGAGCGTGCTGCTCGCTGCACCGACAACGCCTTTCAGATACCGGAGATTTTGCGCGACATCGGATTGAGCTCCCATGCGCTGCACGAAAACCGGATCCCAGCAATAGCACTCGGCGGCCAGACCGCGCCGGGCAATGTCCGACAGCAATTTGATCGACGCCTCGATATTGCGTAACGCGAAACTGGCGACGCGCTGTGACGCCGGCTTGGGAATCAGGCGCAAGTGCGCTCGCACTTTGAATCCGAACGCGCCCGTATCGCCCAGAAAAAGGCCACTGAGATCAGGGCCATACCACCGATAGAAAGGCGCTGGCGACTCGGTCCCCGCCGCCGATCCGGTTTTGATGAGCCTACCGTCCGCCAGTGCAACCTCCAGGCCTAACACCGAGTCGGCGGCGGAGCCATGCTGAGTCGACCCCAGGAAAAAACTGCCCTGTGACAGTGCGCCGCCCACCGTGGCGCTGTAGCCGGACATGGGACCGAAATATGGCGTGCGCAATCCGCGCTCACTCAAAGCATCGTACAAGCTCTTCCAGGTGCAGCCTGCTTCGACCGTGACGTACATGTCCTCAGCATTGATCTCAACAATCTCGTTCAGGCGTCGCAGATCGACCATTATGCTGTTAGGGACAGACGGTACATATCCTTGCGTATACGAGAACCCGCCGCCGCGAGGAATGACCGCCACACCCGCATGAGCGCAGAGTTGCAGCACGGCCTGCAGCTCCGCCACAGTACCCGGCTGAATGACTGCTGCAACGACTGGGCCCTGGGACAGAATGTCAGTGGAAAAAAAAGTGCGTTGAGCTGCATCGGTCAACACATGCGCGGGGCCCAGCACACTGACCAGTTGCGGCAGCAATTCGGCCGAATCAGTGCTTGCATTAGGGCGTTGCAAATTCGAGAAACTCATGAAATGCATGGTGCCACCATTTCGGCGCCATGCACGCCAAAAATCATATCAATGCATTGACAATGACCAAGCCAGGTCACCGGCCGCCTAATTCGCGCTGCTCAACGGTCCAAGCTTAGAGGGTCAGTCCAGGTCGGCATGCACACCTGATAACAGAAGTGGCCCCGGTATTTTGAACAGTTTTCGCGGGTCGAAAAGTCGCGAAGCTTAACGCGAAGATAGCGGGCAAATTAAGGGGTAAATCTGAACACGCGATACTGGTAATCCAACAATATCAATATCTTCCCGTCGACGTTCGAGTCCTCTCCCGGGCACCAGATTTCAACATATTTCAATACCTTACACACGTTGTCGCGTTTTAACCGCTACATTCCCCCTCAGCTGTTAGCTCGTTAGGCATCGCATCGAACATGCCGCATCAGCTGGCGCGCGGTTGGGAATCAGCGCGCTGCGCACACATTCCGACCTTTCCGACGGGGGAGCGGACGGGCTGGATAGTCGCACCGATGTGGTCGGTCAGCGCGACAGCCGGCTCACCGTTTCGCGGCACGCCATGCATCGCGTAGGCAGTCACACCGCCGACCACTGCGATCAACAACGCGGTCCGGTTGCCGAAGTAATAGCGCACCAGCGCGGCCGGAATGACGACGAATCCGTTGCGATCGCCGACTACCAGGTCTCCTGTGTTTCATCGCGACAGCGCCGATGCTGATCGGTTGCATAGCCAGGCCGCGGCCTCATGCCCTTTGACCGTGCCCCGCAAGACTATTGCTGGAAGCGGAGAGGCTCGGCCATCCGCGGCAGGACCGCCGTCGGTTCCGTTCACGGCGTCCTATCGGGCACCTCGCGTGTACGGCCTCCGTTTGGCCGTGAATTTCTTGCACACTGCATCGAGGGCAAGCCTCTGCGATCTTGCGCCCGCCTCCTGCAACGGAGGCGGGCGCTTCTCATACGCACAGGCGCGATGGGGGGCACGCGATTTAATCCGTCGGAAGAATCGGTCCAAAACTCGACGCCACGACGGGATCCCCGTTGCCCTTGTAGACGGCCACGGCGGGATACGGAAAGAGCGGGCGACTGAAGGCCACGTTCGCGGGATCCGGCGGAGTCCGCTGCGGCCAGAATGAGCCAGTGCCTTCATATTTGCGCAGCCGATATGCGGTCAAAATATCCGGCGCTTGATCGCGCTCGCGCCAAGCCTCGAGCACCGCAAGGTTATCGACGCCATCAACGACGTCTGCGCCAGTCAGGCCGCCAAAGTCACAATGGCCCACTCCGGGCATCATGAACAGCCGGAAGAATTCTGCGGTGGCTTCACGACCGCCCATGGTGCGGGTTGCTGTTTCGTAGTAGTCGATGGTTCCTCCCGGAATAACCGACGTATCACTCCATCCGTGCAGCATCAGGATCTTGCCGCCGTGGTCACGGAAACGCCGCAGGTCCGGGTTGATCGCACTGTGCATCGCGCGCGCCCAGTCGAGCCGCTGGACATCCCGGTCGAAATCGAACTCGGACGGCTCGAAGTCGGGTTGGGGATCGCGAAAGGCGAGATAGCGCCAATAGTCGCGCATGAATTTGTAATAAAAGCTTTCGCTGCCGTCAGCCGTCAGATAGCGGCCAATCCAGTCTGCCTCAGATCCCGGCAGCAAGCCGCTCGCAATCCGTTTGCCTTGAGAATCCCGCGGTCCGCGGTAGACCGACTTCACCGCCGCCGCCTCCACGGAGTTTAGGCAACTGCCGCCGGACTCGCCTGCGCCGCACAGCAGCGGCGCGAGATCAACGTGACAAGCGGTCGGATCCTGAATGACGCTGTCCTTCAGCCCATCGAGCGAGTCACATTGCTTGATGACCTCGTCTGACAGGAGGCGGATCTTCCTCGGATTGCTGCGATGATCGATGAAGGCTCGCGACAACTGCAAGGAATACCAGGTCAGCTGTACGGCGCCAATAGGATCGATGGCGGGACACAGTGCGACGACGCCGTCGTAGTCCTTCGGGTACTTCTGTGCCTGCATCATTGCCTGGCGGCCGCCGGTCGAATTGCCCCAAAAATATGCGTAGCGAATCGGCCTACCATAGAACTGCTGCGTGATCGCCTTCACCGCGACCGTAGAAACATGAGTCGCCCGGTGAAAAAAATCGATCTGGGCCGAAAGATTGTTGGCCGCCCACGCACCGTCTTGAGAATCGGCGCCGTGATGACCCATGTCGGTCCCGAACGTGACATAGCCGCGTTCGAGCGGAGCCCGCCAGCGCGGCAACGCGTCGTAGAAGAGCGCGGTGTTTCCGCACAGCCCGCCGCAGCCGATCCCCAGGATGCGTTCATTCCAATTGGCCATGGGAAGTTTGAGATCAAACCCGACCTGGGGCGCAACATATCCAGTGACGTGACAAAAAGCCGGCGTGCCGCCGGTCGCGGCGACGACCTTTGCCGAGTAGAGCCGCGTCGGCGCGTCTTGAATCATCGTGAAGTCCGCCTTCATCAGCGCATCGCAATCGCCAGTCGCTGATTGCGTCACGGCAAGGGGAGCTGGCGTGGCTCCCGAACCAAGACACAGGGTAGTCGCCAAAGCGATGGCACAATGCTGGGAGGCCGAACGCCGACTGCGAGACTCTCGCATCGTCAAAGGAATTTCGGAAAGTAGCGACGCACCAATTCGAGCGCATCCAGGTTGACAACGTCCTTCGCGCGGCTCTTTTGCCCGAGGCCGCGAACGATCAGCCAGTGATCGCCGGGAGACTGTGTCGCGAGCCACGATGGCGACATCTTGAGAGCAACATTGAAGATCATTTCGGCCGGAACGAAGCCCGGACGCGCCAGGCTCGCTCGCTTGACGTAAACCGTGCGGGTGGATTCTGGCACCTTCCAATCGCTGCCTTGGTCGCCGGGAGCGAGGCCGAAGGCGTTCTCGCCGGGTTGCGTTTCCAGCAAGAGCAGGTTCGCTGAAGTCTCGGTCCAGTGCAGATGGAGTGTCGAAGCCTGGCCATGTACCGATCGCGTGATGCTACCGTCGTCCTGCATAACCCAATCGATGTCGTGCGGCGGCTCGTCGACCAGCGGAACCTCAGCGGCCTCATGGCTGAGTGGATTGTGTTGCAATCGTTCGCCGCTTGCGAGATCTACGATCACGCCCGCTTCGCGGAACCGGTACCGGAACGCGCGGGCGCTCGATTTCCCAGCCGTATAGCCGCCGATCGTCAGCGACCGCGCGACGGGAAGCAGCGACTTGCCGGGCACGTGGAAGTGGAGGTCACCGATGAACCACCAGAGGACTTCTTCTCCCTCAGCGCCGCAGAGCATCCGGCGATATGAGTCAAGAGCACGCTCCGGCGATACTGGCGACGCCGGCACGGCCACGCCTGCGGCAGTCCATGACGGCATCATCAGGTACGCTGCGATACCCGACGCCCCCAAGAGCACCCGACGGCGGTCCAACTCGATGTCCATAGCCTCGTTCCCCTTTGTTCCGTCGCAACGCCGAACGGCGCACTGTCTCGTTAACCCGGAAATGGTTCGTCCTTTTCCTGCACACGCGCTTGTCCACTCGCACCAGATCGGCGCGCCGCTTCAACCTCAATCGTGATGCTGCATAATGCCCGCTCAACCACGGCCTCGCGCTGTTGACTCCGCGCTTGGGCCTCCTCCGGTGTCGGTTGAAAGTCATCGACGTCCGTCGACGTGTACAGTCCACGCCGCGCCGCCAGCCGCTCGTGCGCGTCCAGGCGATCGCGAAGCACCGTAATCTCGCCCAGCATCGCCAAGATCACCCACCACAGTCGATCTACGGCAGGATCCGGAAAGAACGTGGGCCTCTCACCTTTCGGCACGCGCGCCCGCATCGCGTCGTAGACTTTTTCTTCTGCCATGGTCGTCAAGCCTTCACAGCAGACACGACCAACCAGTTCGAAAGATCAGACTTGCCCTCGGTGACGGGGACGAAGCCCGGTCGCGCACCGACCCCGCCGCCCGCCGCCGGCTGAAAGCCCATCTGAGCCTCAATGAAGCCGGCCTCTTGCGCGATGCCGACGAGATCCGCACCCGTCAAGCCGATCCAGAACGGTTCCTGGTTGTAGCGCCCTTCACGGGCGCTCTTGATCTTCATCCAGGGCGTCATGATTTCCTTGCGAAACGGCACCTCGAGATGCGCCATGACACCACCGTGTTTCAGCAGCCTATGGCTTTCGCGAAAGATGGTGCGCAGTGCGCTGAGGCTCGTCTCGTGCAGCATGACATGCGAAACGACCAGGTCGAACGTTCCATCTGGGAAATCGGTATGTTCGGCATTCTGCTGCGAATAGTGCACCTGGGCGCCCAGCGATTCGCTGCGTGCGTGCGCGTAGCGCAGAACAGGCGCCGCCGTGTCGATCGCATGCACTTGCGCTTGCGGGTAGGCGCGTGCCCAGGGCACGGTCGACGCCCCGTTCTGACACCCCAAGTCAAGCATGCGGGTGATCTTTAGGTCTGGAAACCGTTCGTTGACGTGGGAAATCAAGGTGTGCCCGCGCCAATCGTGAATCTCGCCACCCAATTGGTTGCCCATGTAGGTATGCGCAGCACGATCAAGGACGGCGCCCTGACGCACATCGTCGTCGCAGGTCTCCGTAAAGTAGCTGCCTGGGAAACGATGATTGTCTGCAGCGGTTTGGTACCTGGGCAGCGGCAGCGTCGGATTCAATGACAGCGTGCCCTTCGCATCCGATGCGATGTGCCGAAAGCGGTCGACGAGCGACGGCAACTGACGATCCACACAGTCCATGCAATAGTGCCAAATGAGATCTTGCCAGGTCTGGGTGAACACTTGCCACAAGCGGTGCTCGTCGCGCGCCTCCATGCCCGCCATGATAGCCCGCTCCGCCTCGCGGCCGGTCAGCCCCTTCGCGACCACCGCGGGCGCGATGATCTGCTTGCAGATTGTGCCGTTCGCCTCGTCCAGCACGCGCATCGTGAAATTGCGGAGCGTCGAAGCATAGGCCTGCAAGGCAGCTTCATCGTGCGACAGATCGGCGAGCATCGCATGCGGCTTCGTAGACACCGTGGCCTTCTCCTCTGTGACTCCCAGGACAGACACATCGAGTCCCGCGAATCAGAAGTTGACGTCTGAGAGTAATCGTTCAATGTACGCGCGGCAGTCGGCATCGAGTTGCGCCTGCAGTGGCGCATCTGGTTGATGACTCGACACAGACTCAGGCGCGATCATGCCTTGAGCCGCGAGCAGTTCCTCCAGTACGCGCTGCCGGTCCTTCAGAACCCACATCTCACGCGCCATGCCCAGGAAGGCCGCCATCCAGGCGGGCGCCGCTGTCGATGGCGTACTCATGATTGGGTAGCCTTGCGAGCGAGCAGGATGTGCGGGAACTGCTGCACACCGTGACCGAAATAGCGTGCTTCGGCGAAGCCTTCTTCTTGCGCGACAGCCGCCATGTCGAGACTGCAGAACTCGCGCCAGTACGGCTCGCCGCCATGCACGGCTTCGAGCTGTGCCCAGCATTGTGTCAGCCGGTCCTGCGCGCCGAACGGGACGACATCGCCGAGGATAAACTCGCCGCCAGGACGCAGCACGCGCAGCGCCTCGCGCAGTATCTGGCGCGTCGCCGTCTCCGGCAGTTCGTGCGGGAGTGAATAGGCCGCGACCAGATCGAATGACGCTGCGGGTAAGCCGGTCTGTTCCGCGCGACGTTGCAGCAGCTGCCAGGAATAGCCGAGCTCGTTGCCGACACGCTGAGCCTGCTCAAGCATGCGCCGACTGACGTCGATTCCGGTGATCGCCGCCTCGGGAAACTGCTGCGACAGCGCGACCGTGAGGTTGCCGGAGCTGGTGCCGACCTCAAGGATACGCATGTAGGGACCGTGCTGCAGCTCGGCCAGCATCTGACGCCGCTGCGCGTAGATGTCCCCGCCGAAGTTGCGCGCGACCAGGCGTCGATGCACGAGCTCGCCATGGATGAAGCCCATGTGATCGTGTGCGTCCCAGGTGCTGGTGCCGTGAAAGGCAACGCCGCGCATGTAGTCCGGCGACGGATCCTCGGTTGCGAGCGCGAGTGTGCAGGGCCCCCGGCTGCGCAGCGCTTCGAGAGCGGGCGCGAGCTCGCCGCGCACTTCGTCGAACGCTTCCATCGCGATCGGCCCGTGGTGGCGGCCCAGCCAGTCGCGCAGCGCTGCGTAGCGTGGATGCGTCGCGGCGACAGAGATGGCGGACTCGAACGCCGCCATGCGTTCATCGAAATCCGCCGGCAGCGATTCATTACCAACACCCGCCGCAGCAATTTCACTCGATAGCTGCATTCGGGATGAGCGCAGCGCCCCACCGAGCGCTGCGACGAAGTCGATCGAAGCGCGTCCGCGTTGCTTCAGTTCGGGTTGCATGTGTCAGCGTACTCCAGTCGAGACCAGACATTAGTTTGATAATATTTCGCACTTGCAATATAATACCAGAACTCACGTCCGCGCGCGCAAGCCGCGACTGTCCGTTGTCGAGGCGAGCATGTCCACTGTCATCAGCAAATCCGTCAGTCGCGCGTTCGCGTTGCTCGAACTCTTCCGTCGCGAGCAGCGTGCGCTGACGGCCACCGAGATCGAAACCGCGCTGGCCCTGCCCCAGGCGAGCGCGCTGGTGCTGGCGCGGGAGCTTGCGGAACTGGGCTACTTGACATTCGATGCGAAGCTGCGAACCTACTTTCCGTCGCCTCGGCTCGGCGATCTGGCCAGCTGGATGCGCGAGTACAATCGGCCGGTGCGACGGCTCTCGGCGCTCGCCGATGAGATCGCGCGCGTCACACTCGAGACCACCACCCTGTGCGGCCGCAACGGTCATTTGCTGCAGATCGAGTACTTCGCACCCGGCGTGCGCCCCGGCAGTATCCTGATGCAGGTCGGGCCGTCCGCGCCACTGCCGTGCAGCGGCGCCGGCCGGGCCGTGCTTGCGACACTGTCCGATGCGGAGGTGCAGCAGATCATTGCGACCGCGCGGCGGCGCGAGCCCCGGCTGACGTTCAACGAGGGTGATGTACTGCGCGACGTCCGCTCGGCGCGCCGACGGCAGCATCTGGTCAGTTTCAACCTCGCGATCGATGGCGTCGCCGCCGTGGCGTTTCCGTTGCCAGTGCAGGCCACTGGCGGAAGCTTCTCGCTCGTCGTCGGCGGGCCGACGCCGCGCATCCGTGCGGAGCACGCCAAGATCGTGCGCGCCTGTCGTCCCGTGCTGGCCCGCCTCTAGGCTGCATTGGAGACCATGGAGTCTGACAACGTTGCGCGTTCGCTCGCGGCTGCACGGCGACTCGACGAGTCGCTGCACGCGTTTTCGCAGTTGTTCGATGTACCACTGCAGGCTGGCCGCGCCGACCGCGCGTTCGTCGCCAAGGACAACTTCGACGTTTGCGGACTGGCCACGTATGCCGGCAGTCGCCAACCCGTCATCGCCATGGCGACGAAGCACGCGGAGGCCGTGGACCGGTTCATTCGCGCTGGATTTGCACTGTTGGGTCGAACGCGGATGCCGCAGCTGGCCTACGGCGGCTCCGGAGCGAGTCAGATCGAGCCGACGCCAATCAATCCGCGTGATCCCCGCGTTGAGCGTCTGCCCGGGGGTTCGAGTAGCGGGTCTGCGGTCGCCGTGGCAGCCGGGATCATCGATATCGCACTCGGTACGGATACCGGTGGCTCCGTTCGAATTCCCGCCTCGCTGTGCGGCGTGGTCGGATTCAAGCCGGCGCGAACAACTTTTCCTATAGCGGGAGTCTTCCCGCTCGCACCATCACTCGATACGGTCGGCGTGTTGACGCGAGATGTCGCCGCTGCGCAGGAGTGCTGGCAGTTGCTGCGAGATCGCACCGGCCTTGGTGACTCGCATGCCACAAACCTGCCGGCGGCTGGTCGTATCGCCGTCGCTCGCCTCGATCCGTCGTGGGAATGCCCGCCCGCAGTGCGCGGCGTGTTGGAGATGTGCGCCGAAGCACTTCGCGAAACGGGCCACGCGGTGCAGACGGTCACGTTGCCGTGGGATCCGCTCACCATTTATGCGAGCTCCTCCGTGGTGCTCGGCTACGAAGCCTGGCATTTGTTTGGCCACATGCTGGACGATCCAGAGTTTGAATTCGATCCTGTGATTGCACGCCGACTCAGATCGGGCAGTTCGATCGGCGCGGCTGATTACGCGGCGGCACTCGGGCAGCGTGAGCGGGATCAGCATGCGCAGCACCAGTGGCTGGAATCCTTCGACGCGCTGATGTTGCCGACCACACCGGTCACGGCGCCAGCGGTCGGTTCGTGCGATGAAAACAGTGCGATCCTGAGCCGATTTACGCGCGCCGGCACGTGGCTGGATGTCCCCGCGATCAGCCTCCCCGCCGGTCACGACACGCAAGGCCTTCCGGTCGGCATCCAACTGATGACCCACCCGCAGCGTGAGCAGCAATGTCTCGAAATTGCCGCGACGCTGGAGAGCGCAAGCCCGGTCACTCCGTTGTTAGGTCCGGGCGCGACGCAGCATCCGCGATCCGTCGCAACTCGGCCGTCGCCGCCGCCTCGGCGCGAAGGCTGACCCCTATTTGCCATACCGGCCAGGCGCTCAGCAGATAGGCGACCGCGGGAACCACCGCAGCGGCGAGGTACACGGCTTGCGTATCGGTCCGCGCCGCGGCGCCGGGCACGCCAAACCCCAGGAACTGGAACAGGCCTCCGACCACCATCGGGCCGAGCGCGGAGGAAGCCTTCTCGACGAAACTGTAGGCACCTGACAGCAAGCCTTCGCGACGCAGACCAGTGCGCGCGAAGTCAGTCGCGATCACGTCGGGGATCAGGGACTGGCCCATCAGCAGCAACCCGCCGATGAACACGCCCGACACCGCCGCACGGACCACCACGCCCGCGAGTTCCGTACCCGGGCCGGCCAGAAGCCAGCTGAAGCCGACCACGGCGAAACCGATGACGCTCGCGGCGTAGACCGGCACCTTGCCGAATCGCCGGCCGATCGCGGGCCAGAACGCCATCGACGCGATCGACACGAGGTTCGCGGCGGCGCCCCAGATTGCGAGCATCGACTCATCGCCGCCGATCACATCCTTGAAGAAGAACAGCATCGATGCGGAACTCGCCGCGAGCCCGACCAGCTGCAGCAGCTTTGCCAGCAGCAGCCATTCGAACGGCCGATTGCCGGCCACCGCCGCGAACATCGCGAGCGGCGACACCGACTCACCGCGCGTCGCCGTTGCGCGTGCCGGGCGCGTGGCGAAGAACGCCACGGTCATCGCGACGAAAACCACCGCCGCAGCGACGATGCCGACGCGTGAGTATCCGGTGGCGCCGCCGCCGCCCGTGCGGGAGACCAGCGGCAGCAGCGAAGTCGCGATCAGCGTGCCGACACCGACGAACGCGATCCGCCAGGACATCAGCGACGTGCGCTCCGACGGCGAGTCGGTCATCTCCGCAGTCATTGCGAGATACGGGATGTTGAAACACGAATAGCCGATCGAGATCACGACCAGTGCGGCGAACAGCGCGGGCACAGACACCACCGGCGGATGGAATACCAGCAGAAGGCCGGCCGCGCACAGCACCGCGCCGGCCAGCAGGAACGGCCGCCGGCGACCAAATCGCGTGACGGCGCGGTCGGACGCATTGCCGACCAGCGGCGCGATGAACGCATCGAACAGTTTGCCGGCGAAGAGCAACGCACCGGCGACGCCGGGCTGCAGCCCGAGTACCGTCGTGAAGAAATACAGCAGCAGCAGCGACTGCGAGAACAGTAGCACCTGGGTGCCAACCGAACCGAAACCCCAGCCAGCCTTCAGCGCCGTGGCGAGCGGCGCCAGGGCAGCGCCTTCTCCGGGCGAACGGGGTGCAGCGATTGTCACGTGGCTCTTACTCCGTTACCGCGGGCCGATGGATGCACGGAAACATTGCACATGCCAATTATCCTACTCGGGGCCGTTCTTGCTGGACTGTAGAAGCTAGCGCTTGATCCGGTAACGCGACGCGCAGAGTGTAATGCCCAGCGACTGATCATCGAACAGATTTCGTGCGAACAGCTCGATACTGCAATTGTCCTTGCGAACGCCAATCCGTGCATTGACTAGCTCTGCGGCCCCCGACGAGGCGATGTTGGTGGCATCGGCATGATATTTGCCGCTGTATTCTCCGATATAGCCGTTCAGGGCAACACGCACGCGACCGTCGAGGAAGCTGCCCTTGATGCCGGCTTCAAAGATGCAACCCATGACCCTCGCCACCTTACACAGCATCGCTCGCCGAGTTGCGCGATACCGCTTCCTGCGGTACGGGGCAGAGGCTCGAGTCCGGTAGGTCCGATCTACCGCGCGAGTTCCGCGCACGGATTGCCCGAGTGCATCCTGCTATCCTGATGCCCGTTGAACATTGGACGGAGACGAATCGATGAATCGGCGTGAAATTATGGGCACGATGGGCGCCTTGCCGGCATTACTTGGCGGAGCGCCCAAAGCTGGCGCCAGCTCCTCGACGAGCCCGCTGTCCTTCACATCCGCCGACGAGGAACTGCGCGCCTTCGTTCGAATGAAAGGCGCGCTACAACCCGTCGATGTGCCGCTGTGGTACTTCGGTACGCTCTATGCGCAGACGGCGGACGGAACGGCGACCCCCCTACTCGGCTTTCAGGGGCTTGAATACGCCCGACTCGAACGCCAGCCGGACGGCGCGTTTCGATTGGTGGAGACCATGACGACATGTTTCACCGACGTCGCCAGCGGCGAGTTCATCGACGAATTCCGCAACCCGATCACCGGTCAGTTGAACAAGGTCGCAGTGAACGCTGCGTCCGGCGAGTCCTATGACTTTTCAACGACCGATGCGAAGCCGCTGTTCGGGCAATATACGACACTTGGTCGAGGCCTCGGCGCCAGCTGGGCGGAGTCGGCAACCCACGTCTGGATGAGCTACCGGCGCACGTACCCTGACGCCTGGCGTCAACCCGCCAGTGAGTACGTGACGTTCCACGCGCCGCGCGATGCATTTCGCCGCAGCAAGACCGCGTTCCTTCCCGCGACTTTTTTCTCAACGACGGTGCTGCCGTGGTTTCGTTGGCTCGAGATGGGCTCACGACCTGGATGGACGTTGTGGCATGCCAATGGCTACAAATTTCAATCACTCGACGAACTGCCGCGACCGTTTCTCTCGCATCTGCAGAAGCGCCAGCCACAAGCGCTCGTCACGCCGCCGCGGCGACGGGCAAGCACGATCGACTAACGCTTGTGCTGCGCGATTCATGGGCGCGTCGGCTTGGCGAATTCACGCAACCAACGCGCGAAGGCGTCGGCGAGAGCATCTTCTGGTCGATCGGCCGATGTTCCAGCGGTCGACGAATAGGCCGTCGCGCGCTTTCCGGCGGCTAATTCGAGTGCGGTGAACTCGGCCGACGCGAGTAGGTCCGCGGGCTCTCCACGCACCAGATACACCGGCTGTGCCAACCTCGACAACACCTGTGGTAGCGGTTCGCGCTGAGGACCGTACTGTGCGAGGAATGCGTCGGCGAGCAGGTGGAATAGATAGGTAGCTTCGAACTTCGCGGCCGCCGACTGTCTGCCGCGTGCTGCGATCAGCGTGGTGGCACCTTTACCATCCGCCACGGCTCTCATTGCGCGCGCGACAGCCGCGTCGTAATTTTCATCGCCGAGTTCGCGCCGCGCCCAGCGCGCTCCGTTGGGCGGCGGATTCAATAGCGCGAGGCCGCGGACGTTTGACCGGGGATGGCGGCGCAGGAATCGTGCGGCGCGCTCGCCGCCCCAGCCAGCGCCCGCGATCACCACCGGACGCCGCCCGGCATTCCCGAGCCAGTCAATCCACGCGTTCAAGTCGGCGTCGGTGGCCGCTTCACCGACCCGGTCGACGTTCGGTCCGTACGAACTGTCCTGGGGCACGAGCACGCGATGGCCACGCTGCGCGAGCGCTGGAGCGAGCCATTCGGTCGGATTGGTCAACACGTCCCGCCCGCGGTCGTAGAGCAATATGACGTCCCGAGAGTCGACCGTCGAACCGGAGGCGGGTTCGTACATTAGGCCGGCCTGCAACAGAGACGGTGCAGTGATTTGCACACCGACCCGCACGTCGACCAGACGCATCGTCACGCGCGGCCGCACTCCGAGTCCGATTCCGGCCAACCAGCTTGCGGTATCTGCCGCCGCGCGATCTTCCGCACCTGTGAGCTCGTGGCCGGTGCCTTCGTACATCAGCGTGTCGACGCGAGGACTGGACGTGGCCAACCGCGCAAGACGCTCCTGATACTCGCGCGACACGAACATGTCCTTCTCGCCGGTAATCATCAGCATCGGCAACGAGAGGCGCGGCATCAGAAGCTGGTTCTGAGCCTTGGCGTCCGGGCCCCACCACGAAAGCCAGTTAACCGCCGTCATGATATAGCCGAACCGCGCGCCGGCCGGCGCTGGCGGCGGGAACGGAATTTCGATGAACGTCGGTTCGTCGCCGCGACCTTCAGCGACCATCCCTCGTAACTGGTCGACCACCTCCGCATACCGCATCTCGCCGAAGCCCTTCGGCAAGTGCTCCGACGAGCCGCGCGTGGGCGCGTAGTGCACCAGGGCTTTCACGCGAGGATCCCGAGTTTCGGCGACATACAAGGCAACACGTGCCGAACCGAAACTGTGGCCGGCGAGCACAACGTTGCGTATTCCCAGCCCGGCCAACCAGTCGATCGCTGCCTGGAGGTCGGCGCTACCAGCTTCGACAGGAATCGAGTAGTAGCCGGCAGCATGGCGCGACAGGATCGACAGTGTCGTGTAGCCGCGAGCCGCCAGCCGCTCGGCGACAAACCTGGCAGCACTCTGTGTGCGGATCGGATGACCAAAAGGGCCGCCGTGCAGCAGCACCACGCCCGGAGAGTGGGGATCGAGGCCGGCGGACGAGTACATAAGGATACCGGGCACGGACTGTCCATCGTGCGCTGTCAACGTGACAACCTGCTGGACGATTCCAGTCGGCGCCGACATATCGGCATGCGCAACTGGAACCAGCAAGAAGTGCAGTAGTGAGCAAACAAGAATCCGCATATGGACGATGCTCCTGGACAATCTAGGTCGGACGCTGGACGGGCTCGTTCGCCGCCCCGCGATCACTTTATTGTGTCACGGCCGTCGAGCGTTGATTCTAGCTGGCGGGGTTACTGCCATCGGCGCAATGGCATGAATATGGGGCGCTAAAGCTCCGGGCTTGCGGTGCGCGCGAATCGAACGGGAAGTCGCGTCGCGTCGCGGCGAAAAGGCGACGCGATCTTGGACGCGCACGCAGGCTGTTGATTTCAAAGTTCTAAATCGTGGGGTTCGTCCAAGCCATCAGCGGACCGTTAGATTCGCGCGCGTGCGTTGGTGGTGATCACATTAAGAGATGTTTTGATGCGCACAAAACGCAGAGGGTAATCCAGCGGGTAATCGATCCGAAGATCGACAGTTATCAGTTTTGAATCAACCGTTTGCGCTTCAAGTTCGGGTCCTCTGCCGGGCACCGACAACCGAATTCGCTACAGCCCAGCGGCGTTCGAAGCAGTTGGGGTCGTTAGCGCCAGTGCGTCGGGATTAAGCATCGGAGCAGGATCTTCAAGCCCGTAGTCGTACGCAGGCGTCCGCCACTTGCCACCATTTTTCGGCGGGTAACTCAGCGGGTAAAAATTTGTTCGAGTCCCGACAGTTCGATTCCGCTAAGACACTATTGTCGTCAAAGCTAACAAAACGACGAATTCAATTCTCGCGTCACCACTTGCCGGCCGTAAGCTACTTGCGGCACGGGACATAACGCGGTCCTCACGAAATCAAAACAGCCAATCCCTCGCGCCCACGCGTCACGCCTAGCCGGCATCGCGTGGGCATGGCCGAATCACGCCGCTTTTTGCATGACGGTCACGACGTTGGGTCTCGCAGTGCACAGTTCATCCAGATAGTCTGCCCAGCGCTGCATCATCTGGGTCCGCCCCTCGAGAAACGTGGTCCGGTTGTAAGCCCGCCCATTCGGGTCTTTGACCTCATGGGCAAGCTGCATTTCGATCCATTCCACTCGGAAGTTCAGCACTTCATTGTCAACAGGCTTGCAGGTCAGTTGGTCCCAACTCAGGAAATCGCCTGGTCCCTAATCTGGGAATTTTGCAGCTAGTCACGGAACAATTCCGAGAGGAGTGTACTTGCAGGATAGGAATTGGGAATTTAGAAAATTACCCGTCCACGAAAACGGGGTAACTCCACTCCTGTAGCCACTCTGTCCTTCTCACGGCGCACCCCTTTTGGGGCGCTTCCGTGAACCGGACAGATGATGTGCTACCGACAGGATTTCACCTTCGAGTTGCGGCACCAGCAGCAACGATGATATCATGATATCAATTGTTATGCGGAGTATTTGCCAGTGGCACAATTTGTAGTGCGTGGCCTCGAGGAGGAAGTTAAGGTGCGTCTGAAACGGCGCGCCGAGCGTCATGGTCGCAGCATGGAGGAGGAGATCCGGCAAATTCTGCGCAGCGCAGCCAGAGATCAGACCCGGCCGGTTGCAAGGCTCGGTACGCGGATTGCGGGGCGCTTCGCGGGCACAGGTATTACGAGCGATCTGCCGGAGCTGCGTGGCCAGGCGGCACGCCCTGTTAGTCTGAAGCCTTGATCGTACTTGACACGAACGTGTTGTCGGCACTCATGCGCCGGTCACCAGAACGGCAAGTCGTCGAATGGCTGGATCGCCAGGCACCTGAATCGGTCTGGATTACCAGCATTACGCTGTTTGAAGCGCGCTTTGGACTGGCACTCCTGCCGAAAGGTCGACGCCGCCAGACGCTGGAAGCCGCGTTTGAGCAATTGATGGCCGAGGACTTGCAAGGACGGGTGCTGGATTTTGACCGCCCTGCAGCCGAAGCGGCGGCCGACCTGGCAGCAGAGCGTCAGTGCAATGGTAAGCCGGTTGATATGCGCGACACGCAAATAGCCGGTATCGTTCTCGCTCGACAGGCGCGGTTCGCCACTCGCAACGTGAGACATTTCTCGGATCTGACGGTTGAAGTCATGAATCCGTGGGAATCCAATTCATAAACCGGCCATCCGCGACTCGAAGCCACTCGCATTGCCGGGCGAGCACCTTCGACCCATTGTCGATCCGCATTGGCTGGCCGCGGCCCGCTAACCGCTGCGAGCTGCCGTCGCAGCGACACACTTCCAGCCTAATCTCAGATACTGACAATGCGGACACCTAACTGATTGCTGCCTGCAGATAAAGGCCCCCATCAGGGGTTGGCAGTCAAGGAGCCCGCCCGGACGCTCGCGAACGATAAAAGCCTTGTTTTTCAGGGGTTTGTCGTCACTTTGGTTCCTGGAACGGACTGTAGCGAACGGCGGCGGAAGGGGTAATTGGTAGTCCGTGTAACTACCACACTGGCACAGTAAGTCGTTGAATTGTCGGCCGCTCAAATTGCAGGTCTCGTCCCGCATTCGGCCATACCGCTCTATCGTCCGCGCTGGGTGCCGGCATGCAAAGAAATTCGACCGAGCGCTCAGCTTGTCAGACTCCAAAAGAGACACTAAGCGCAGTTAGTTAAAGATTTCCCAATTCCACAGTATGCTGAATTTGATATCAATTACCGATTTTGATATCATACCGCCATCAAACAGTTGGAGTGATGCCAATGGCGGCAATTACCATAAGAAACCTGCCTGAAGAAACTGCGCGAGCGCTGAAGGCGCGCGCGATTATCGCTGGGCGCAGCACCGAAGCGGAAGTGCGAGAGATTTTGAATGCGGCGGTTCGACCGCCTTTGGGTCTTGGTACGGCACTTGCCGCTCTCGGAAAACGCGTTGGCGGCGTAGATCTCGCGCGTGCGCGTAAGCTTAGCCCGGCCCGAGTGGCGAAATTTGCGTCATGATCATTCTGGATACCAATGTGGTGTCCGAACCGCTAAAGCCTGACCCCAACCCAGCGGTGTTGCAATGGCTCGACAAACAAGGGTCCGCGACACTTTTTCTCACAACCATCAGTCAGGCCGAACTGTTAGCCAGCGTGCTTGCCTTGCCGGTGGGAAAGCGGCGCGCCGAACTGCAGCGGGTTCTTAACAACGAACTGGCGTCACTGTTCGCCAATCGTATTCTCCTTTTTGATGAGCGTGCGGCCGAGGCGTACGTTCTGGTTGTTAGTAGCGCCGCTGCGGCAGGCAATCCGATTCATTTCGCGAACGCCGCAATCGCTGCCATTGCGATAGCACACGATTTCATTCTCGCTACTCGAAGCTCGCGTGACTACAAGGGTACGCCGGTAAGATTGGTCAACCCTTGGTCTTGAAATCTTTACTACGTCTGCAAGGCGGTAGTTCTACCCGGGTACGACGCGCACCTTACAATTCCTAACAGTATTGCGCTTGTTAGATTTGATTTGGGGATTGGGCCGTGTAGGGATCGAACCTACGACCAAGAGATTAAGAGTCTCCTGCTCTACCAGCTGAGCTAACGGCCCGTATTCTTAATCTAACAATCGACTCTAACAATCGATGGGGTGAGCGACGGGGCTCGAACCCGCGACAACCGGGATCACAACCCGGGGCTCTACCAGCTGAGCTACGCCCACCATCGAATTCCATCATCGCACGCATTCGCATTTGCCTGGCGCGCCCGGCAGGACTCGAACCTGCGACCTACGGCTTAGAAGGCCGTTGCTCTATCCAACTGAGCTACGGGCGCTCGAGCGGCTAAAGCCTATCGCAAATAAATACTCAAAATGGTCGGGGTAGCAGGATTTGAACCTGCGACCCTCTGCTCCCAAAGCAGATGCGCTACCAGACTGCGCCATACCCCGCTGTCTATCCTTGAAGCTCTCGCCGGGACCTCACCTTTGCGCCGCGCGACGTCCACAACGCCCCGGGCCGCGCATGGTACGTAAACGCGCGCGTGACGTGCAACAATAGCGACCTTTTTTTGGCCAGAGTGAGCAAAATGACGGCAAAATTGATCGACGGCAAGGCGATAGCCGAGCAAATCAAGCGGGAAGTGCGGGTAGCGACCGATTTGCTCGAAGCCAAGGGCTCCCGCAGGCCTGGTCTGGCCGTGGTTATGGTAGGCGATAGCGCCGCCTCGCAGGTTTATGTGCGCAACAAGCGAAAATCCTGCGCCGAAGCCGGCATTGTCTCGAGTGCGCACGACCTGCCCGCCAATACGCCGGAGGCCGAGCTGCTGTCGCTGATCGGCCTGCTGAATGCCGATGCCAACATCGACGGCATTCTGGTGCAGCTGCCTCTGCCGGCGCATATCCGCTCGCGCCTGGTTATCGAGGCAATTGACCCGACCAAGGACGTCGACGGCTTCCATCCCTATAACCTGGGTCGCCTGGCGCAGGGCGATCCCACGCTGCGCCCCTGCACGCCCTACGGCATGATGCGGATGCTGCAGAGCGCCGGCATCAATCCCTCGGGTCTGGATGCGGTCGTGGTGGGTCGCTCGAACATCGTGGGCCGGCCGATGGCACTGGAATTGATCAACGCTGGCGCCACCGTCACGGTCTGCCACAGTCGTACGCGTGACCTGCCCGGCGTGGTCGGTCGCGCCGACATCGTGGTCGCGGCGGTGGGCGTGCCTGCCATGGTGAAAGGTTCGTGGATCAAGCCGGGCGCCATCGTGCTGGATGTGGGTATCAATCGTCTGCCCGATGGCACGCTGGTAGGTGACGTGGAGTTCGCGGCAGCCGCTGAACGCGCTGCATGGATCACACCGGTGCCGGGTGGCGTCGGCCCGATGACCGTCGCCATGCTGATGTGGAACACGCTGGAAGCCCGCGTGCGGCGCCAGTCGCGTTAGGTTAAGGGCTGTTACGCCGGCGTGATGTTGGCGTTGAGCCGGAACAGGTTGGTCGGGTCGTATTTGCGCTTGATGGCCGCGAGCCGCGCGTAATTGCCGAGGTAGTTGGCGTTCATCTTGCTGGCGCCTTCGTTGCCCTCGACCTCGTTGACGTAGAAGCCGCGCGTAAAGGCCTCCAGCGTTTTCCAGTAGGTCCTGGACCACTCGATGGGCTCGACGTTGCCGTCGGCGACGTCCCACTGGGTCATCACCATCATGTTAGCCAGCGCGAAACGGTGCGGAAACGCGGTCGCATCGGATTTCACGCGCCCGATCGCGCCGCCACAATGCTGGAAATACGCGACGGTGGTGCGCTTCGCGCCGCCCTGCAGGCCTGCCAGCAGCGTGTCGATGGTCCGCTCGTTGATGCCGGTGACGAAGCCATTCTTGGTGTAATCGCCACGGTTGCGCGCATCGGTTTGATCGGTCGAGCGCTGCACGGCGACATAGTCCATAGACTTGAGGCTGTCTTTGAGCGGCGTGCCGAGCTTGCGCAGCGGCGCCAGCACGCGCTCGGCGTCCTGCGCCGACCCGGAGTAGCAGGCGTCGAAACCGCAGACGCCGGGCCTGCCCGGCGGATACACGACCCAGCAATCGAGGTACAACTCGTCCGGCGCCGTGGGCAGGAAATCGGCATAGGCACGCAGCACGTCGCGGGCACGATCGAGCGGAAACACCAGACTGCCACCGACCACCTTGCGCTCGGCCGGGTGCAGTTGAAATTCGAACGCGGTCACGATGCCGAAATTGCCGCCGCCGCCCCGCACTGCCCAATACAGGTCCGGATTGTCTTTCGGGCTGGCGCGACGCAGCTTGCCATCGGCGGTGACGATATCGACGGCGGTCACGTTGTCGAGCGCCAGGCCGTGGATACGCGCCTTGCGGCCAAATCCTCCACCGGTCGTCAAACCGCCGGCGCCCGTATGCGAGACCGTGCCCAGCGGTGTCACGAGGCCCTGGGCCATGGCTTCGTGGTCCACCGCACCTAACAACGTACCGCCTTCGACCCAGGCGCGTCGGCGCTGCGCATCCACCTGCACGCCGCGCATCGGGCTCAAGTCGATCTGCAGGCCGCCATCGCAGGTCGACTGCCCGGAGAAGCTATGGCCACCGCATTTGACCGCCACCAGCAAGCCCAGGCTGTTGGCAAACGAGACGGCCATGCTCACGTCGGCCGCTCCGCTGGGTTGGATAACGAGCGCCGGGCGGCGATCGATCGACGCGTTGAGCACCCGCCGTGCCTGGTCGTAACCGGCGTCCTGCGGCAACAGCAGGGACCCGCGCAGGCTCTCCTTCAGGTCCTTGAGCACCGCGCCCGGAATCGTCACCGGTGAGCGATCGCCGCGCACGGCCTGCAGGTCCGGCAACGGCCCCGCCGCGGCCGCGGCAAACAACACACGTGGCGCCACCGTTGCGCCCAGCGCGAGGACGGAACTCGAATTCAGAAATTGACGCCGTAGCATATGAGTCCTTTCCAATAATTTGGAGGTCAGCGGTACCGCCAGATCGTCTGGCCACCGGGTTTGTCTTCCAGCACGACGCCGGCACCGGTGAGTTGCTGGCGAATCCGGTCGGCTCCCGCAAAATCCTTGCCAGCGCGGGCTTCGCGCCGCGCGACGATCAGGCGTTCGATTTCCTCCGGCGGCAGCTGCTCATGGCCCGAACCGTCGCCTGCCTTGCGCAGCCGGAACCACTCCCCGGCCGGCAATTGCAGCAAGCCTAGCACCCCGGCCAGCGAACGCAATTCCGCCGCCAGCGCGCCGGCGCGGCCCGCATCATTAGCGGTGCGCAACAGGTTGATCTCCGTGGCCAGTCCCTGCAGCACTGCGAGCGCCTGGGGCGTGTTGAAGTCGCTGTCCATCACGGCGGCAAAGCGCGTGGTCGCCTCGCCCGGCGCCAGGACCGCGTCCTGCGGCGCCGAACGCAGCGCGTTGTAGAGTCGGCCGAGCGCGGCGTCCGACTGCTCGAGCATCGCGAGCGAATAGTTGATCGGGCCGCGGTAGTGACTCGCGGTCAGCAGATAGCGCAGCACCTCGGGATGGCGCACCCGCAGCGCGCCGGATTCATCGCGTGAGTCGAGCACTTCGCGGATGGTGAAAAAATTGCCGAGCGATTTCGACATTTTCTCGCTATCGACATTCACGAAGCCGTTATGCATCCAGAGGTTGGCGAATTGGTCGCCGGTCGCGGCGCAGGACTGGGCAATCTCGTTTTCATGATGCGGAAACTTCAGGTCCATGCCGCCGCCATGGATGTCGAAATGCGGACCTAACAAATCGGTCGACATCGCCGAGCACTCGATGTGCCAGCCGGGGCGCCCTGCCCCCCAGGGAGACTCCCAGAACGGCTCGCCCGGCTTGGCGCGCTTCCACAGCACGAAATCCAGCGGGTCGTGCTTGTCGGCATCGATTTCGACGCGCGCGCCGGCGCGCAGGTCGGCGAGCTTTTTGCCGGAGAGCCGGCCGTAGTCGGCAAACGAGCTGACCGAATACAGCACATCGCCATCGGCCGCGACGTAGGCGTGGCCGCGCACAATCAGCGTCTGCACCATCGCAATGATGCCCGGGACGTGCTCGGTGGCGCGCGGTTCGTGATCCGGCGGCAGCAGGCCGAGGCGGGCGTAATCGGTGTGCATCGCCTCGATGTAGCGCGCGGTCAGCGTGTCGATGGTTTCGCCACGCTCGGCGGCGCGCTGGATGATCTTGTCATCGATGTCGGTGATGTTGCGCACGAAAATCACGCGGTAGCCGCGCCACATCAGATGCCGCCGCACCACATCAAATGCCACTTTCGAACGCGCGTGGCCGATGTGGCAGAAGTCGTAGACCGTATCGCCGCAGACGTACAGGCGAACCACGCCCGGCGTGATTGCCACCAGTGGCTGCTCGGTCCCGGTCAGGCTGTTGAAAATCGAAATAGTCGGCAGTGCAGCGCTCATGTCGCGAATCTTTGCAGTCGGCGGTGGATCTCGTCAGCGGACATCGCTAACAAAAATGTTCCAAGATCGGGCCCTTGTTCATTGCCGGTCAGCGCCAGCCGCAGCGGGCGATAGAGACTCGCGCCCTTGGCGCCGCTCGCGGCCTGCGCCGCCTTGCAGATCGCCTGCCAGTTCGGGCCGTGCTCGCGCGCCGCCGCCGCCGCGGCGGCGAAGAACCCGGCACCTGCCACCTGCACTTTTTCCAGGGCGCTCGCCTCCAGCGCCGGCGCTGGACCGTCAATGACCCGCGCCCAGGTGGCGGCATCCGCCGGCAGCACGGTGTTAGCCTGCACCGCCCGGTACCAGTGCTGCAACTGCTGCGCATCGCGGTGACTGGGCCGGATGGTGCCGAGCCAGTCGGCGAAACGTTCCGCGGGCAGCGCATGCGCCGCCTGTTTCTGCCAGGACTGCAATTGCGCGACATCGAAGCGCGCCGGCGCGCGCCCGAAATGTCGCGCGTCCAACTTTTGCGTCATGGCCGCAAGGCTCAGCAGCTCGCCTTCGGCGCTGGCGTGCCCGAGCCGGAATAGCAGATTGTTGATCGCCTCCGCGAGGTAGCCTTCCGCGCGCAGCTGGGCCACGCTGCGCGCACCGTTGCGTTTCGATAACGGCGTGCCATCCATGCCGTTGATCAGCGCGACATGCGCGTAGCGCGGCGCCGGCCGCCCGAGCGCCGTGAGCAACATCAGCTGGCGCGGCGTGTTAGCCAGGTGATCCTCACCGCGCAGCACCAGCGTGATGCCCATCGCGGCATCATCGACCGCGTTTGCGAAAAAGAACGCGGCCGTGCCATCCGCGCGCTGGATCACAAAATCGCCAATGTCATCGCTCGCGAAGGCTTGCGCGCCGTGCACCAGATCGTCGAATTCGATTTTTTCGCCGGCGTTGACGCGAAACCGCCAGCCAGCCATGCGGCCGGCCCGCTCCTGCGCCGCGCGCTGCTCGATTGTTAGCTCGCGGCAGGTGCCGGCGTAGCGCGGCGCCCGTCCGGACGCCAGCTGTGCGCGCCGCGAGAACTGCAGTTGCTGCGCACTGCAATAGCAGGGATAGACGCGCCCGAGTTTGCCGAGCTCGGCAAACGCGCTTTGATATTCGGCGCCGCGCTCGGACTGTCGCAGCGGCGCGCCGTCCCATCCGAGCCCCAGCCACTCGAGATCGCGCTTGAGGGCGTTGACGAATTCTTGCTTGCTGCGCTCGCGATCGGTGTCCTCGATGCGCAGCAGGAATCGGCCGCCACTCTGGCGCGCCAGCAGAAAATTGAACAAGGCAGTACGCGCATTGCCCAAGTGCAGCTCGCCGGTGGGGCTGGGGGCAAAGCGTGTTATCTGGGCACCGGCAAGCATCGCGCCATTTTACGGCTGTCGCCCCAGGGCCGGTAGGCTAAACTCGCCCGCGGGAAATCAACGTGGCCTACGTATTCGTTTCTGACCTGCATCTGGATGGCTCACAGCCACGCGCCATCGAGCAATTCGTCGAATTTCTGGGCACTCAGGCCCGATCCGCGCGCGCGCTCTATGTGCTGGGCGATTTGTTCGAAACCTGGCTGGGCGATGATCTGATCGATGCGCCGCGCGCGCGTGTCTGCCAGGCCCTGCGCAGCGTCACGGCCAGTGGCGTGCCGATCTTCGTGATGCGCGGCAACCGCGATTTTCTGCTCGACCGGGAATTTGCCGCCCTGACCGGTGCGCGCCTGCTGCCGGATCCGGTGGTGCTCGAGATCGACGGGGTCAGGACCCTGCTAACACATGGCGACCTGCTGTGCACCGATGATCGCAACTACCAGCAGCTGCGCAGCCTGGTCAATGAACCCGGCTGGCGCCACAGTTTGCTGGCGCTCAGCGCGAGCACCCGCGACGCGCTGGCCGCGATCGCCCGGGCCGGCAGCCGCAAGCACATGGCGCAGGCGCGCCCCAGCATCATGGACGTCAATCTATCAACGGTCGACCGTGTCTTCAGCGCCGCCAACGCGCAACTGATGATCCATGGCCATACCCACCGGCCGGGCGTTCACCAGCACGTCGTTGATGGCAGGCGTCGCACGCGGGTGGTGCTGGATGCCTGGTATGACGGTGGTCAATGCCTGCGTGTCGATGCCGGTCGCATCGACGAATATCGGATGGCTGGCGGCGTCAGGCCGCTGGCAGACCTGAGTGAAAGCGGAACTGCGCATCGGGCGCAATAACCAGCTCGGCTTCCGCCGCAGCGATCACGGCAATCCGCTGCCGCAGCGATGCGACCCCATTCTGCTGCGCTGCGCGCTCGGCGAGCTGCAGATAAACGCCCTGATGACGCGCTTCCGCCTGCTGCAACTGCGCATACAGCGCCGCGACCGGCGCCGGCAGAACCTGTTTCAGACCCTCGAAGCGTTCGCAGGAACGCGCTTCGATAAAGGCACCTAACAAAAAAAGATCCTGGCGCCGCCCGGGTTCACTGCTGCGCAGCAGGCGGCGCAAGCCCGCGCCGTAGCGACTGGGCTGCAAACGCCGAAATGGCAGGTTCAGCCGGCGCCGCAGCCGCTCGACCTGCTCGAAATGCCGCAGCTCTTCGCGTGCCAGGCGCGCCAGGAGCGTGCAGGCCTCATGCTCTTCCGGGTAGGCAAACATCAACGCCAGCGCGGCGGAGTCGCCACCGCCAGCAACTCCGTCACGCAGCCAGCTCGCAATCGGGCAATGCATCGCGGGTATCGCCGAGAATATTGGCCACCAGCTCCGCATTCGCGTAGCGATCGTCCGGATTCTTGGCTAACAGACGATCGATGATGTGCTGCAGGCCGGACAATGCTTCTGGCAGCCTGGGGATCGGTGTCTTGGCATGTTTGTAGATCACCGCCATCGGATTTTCCGCATCAAATGGCTTGCTGCCGGTCAGCAATTCAAACAGGATCACGCCGAGCGCGTACAGATCGGTGCGCAGATCAATCGGCCTGCCATGACCCTGCTCCGGGCTCATGTAATGCGGCGTGCCGAAGATCAGCCCCTGGTCGGTAATTTCCATCTCCAGGCCCGAGTGCTTGGCCAGCCCAAAATCGATCAGCGCGATGGAATCGTCATCGCGCAGCAGGATGTTCCCCGGTTTCAGGTCGCGATGCAGTATGCCGGCGGCATGAATCGCACCTAACGCGCTGGCAATCGCCTGCGTGTAATCCAGCGACTGATGCAGCGTCAGGCCCTTGCGCATGCGACGGCGCAGGTCACCATGCGGAAAATACTCCATGACCAGATACGCAAAATTGTCCGCCACGCCAAGATCCAGGACGCGCACCACGTTCGGATGGCGGATGCTGCGCACAATTTCATATTCCTGGATGAAGCGCACGAATGACTGATCGACGCCGTCCTCGCGCCGCGCATCGCGCGACACCTTGAGCACCACCAGGATTCCCGCCTGCACGCTTTCAGCCAGGTACAGGTCAGAAACCGAGCCGCTGGCGATTTTGCGCACGCGCCGATAGCCTTTGACGTAGGCGCCACCAAATGTCTGGTTTTCCCGTGCCTCAGGCGCGCTGCGCCAGTTGGCTTGTGCAATATTTTGCTGGTGATGGGCGGCCAGCACCTGGTTGACCAGAATCTCGTGATTGATCTTGTCCGCTGCGACGACCGCAAAGGCGCCGGCCGCGCGCGCACTCGCGGCGAGCGGCCCGCCGGCATCCGGCGCCATGAAGATGACGGGCGCAAAGCCATCGCGTTGCGCGAGGTCCTGCAACCAGCTGAGGCCGTCGCCGCCTGCCCAGCTGTGATCGAGAATCACGACACTGAAGCCCTGCGCCAGATAAGCCCGGTGCAGCTCCCCGCGTTGCGTGGGGTTATGCGCGACGATGTCGAGGTCGGGAATATCGCAGCTGAGATGGTGACGGACCAGGGCGCGAAAGCGCGGGTTGTTATCGATCACCAGCAGCCGCATGTCAGGACGCGCCGCGCGGCACGACCCGCAGGCTCACGCCGCGGCGCCGTGTTTTCGCAGCATCGGAGCGCTCCGACTGCAGCCGCTGCAGGTACTCGGCGCTGACATCGCCGGTCACGTATTCGCCCGAGAAGCAGGAAGTGTCGAACTCGCTGATCTTGGCATTGTCGTGCTGGCAGGCCAGCACCAGGTCTTCGAGATCCTGATAGATCAGCCAGTCCGCGCCGATCGCCGCGCAAACCTCATCGTGGGTCTTGCCGGCGGCAACCAGTTCACTGGCGGCCGGCATGTCGATGCCATAGACATTCGGAAAGCGCACCGCCGGCGCCGCGGACGCGAAATAGACCTGGCGCGCGCCGGCTTCGCGCGCGAGTTCAATGATCTGTGCCGAGGTGGTGCCGCGCACGATCGAGTCATCCACCAACAGCACGTTCTTGCCGCGGAACTCAAGATCGATGGCGTTTAACTTGGAGCGCACCGATTTCTGGCGCTGCTCCTGCCCCGGCATGATGAAGGTGCGGCCGATATAGCGGTTCTTGATGAAGCCTTCGCGGTACTTGATACCTAACAACTGCGCCAGCTGCAGGGCCGCGGTGCGGCTGGTATCCGGGATCGGAATCACGACATCGATATTGTGCTGCGGCCGCTCGCGGCGGATTTTCTCGGCGAGCCGGTCACCCATGCGCATGCGGGCGCGCTGCACCGAAATATTGTCGATGATCGAATCGGGTCGCGCGAAATAGACGTACTCGAATACGCAGGGCGTGTGGCGCACGGTCGCCACCGTTTGCGCCGAAAACAGCCGCCCGAGCTCATCGATGAACACGGCCTCGCCGGGCGCGATGTCGCGTTCCAGCTTGAAGCCCAGCAGGTCGAGCGCCACTGACTCGGAGGCCAGCATGTACTCGCGGCCCTTGCTGGTTTCACGCGTCCCCAACACCAGCGGCCGGATGCCGTGCGGATCGCGAAAACCTAACACCCCATGGCCGATGACCATGGCCACCACGGCGTAGCCGCCGCGGCAGCGCCGATTGAGCGCCGTGACCGCGGCAAATAGGTCCGCCGGGGTGATGCGCGGGGTGCCGATGCGCTGCAGCTCCGAGGCCAGCACGTTGAGCAGCACTTCGGAATCCGAGTTGGTGTTGAGATGGCGCCGTTCTTCGCGGGTGATGACTTCCGCCAGCTCGCGGGCGTTAGTGAGGTTGCCGTTGTGGCCGAGGCAAATGCCATACGGCGCGTTCACATAGAACGGTTGCGACTCCGCCGCCGAGTCGCAGCCCGCGGTCGGGTAGCGCACATGACCGATGCCGACATTGCCGCGCAGTTCCAGCATCGCATCCTGGCTGAAAACGTCCCGCACCAGGCCCGCGCCCTTGTGCTGATACAGCTCGCCATCCTGCGAGGTCATGATGCCGGCCGCATCCTGGCCGCGGTGCTGCAACCCCAGCAGCGCATCGTAGATGCGTTGATTGACGGCGCTCGTGCCGACCATGCCAACAATGCCACACATACTGCAGGTCCTGTTGTTTGTTAGCTAACTGGCGGGACGCGGCAAACTTTCGCCAACCAGGCCGCCGACAAACGCCGCCACACTCTTGCCAGCGGGAATCAATTTCGACTTGCCCCACCAGGCTTGACCGTCAAGGCCCGAACGCAGCCCCAGCATCACCAGCACCCCGACAATCAGAACCCCGCGCAGTGCGCCGAACAGGAAGCCCAGAAACCGGTCGAGGCCGCTGAATATGGAGGTGCGTACGAGCTGTCCAACCACGGCAGTGATCACGGTGCCGATCAGCATCACGGCGAGAAACATCAGGCCGCGGGCCGCCCACATCTGCAGCGGCGGCTTCGACAGCGCGCCCGAACCCAGGTACGGCAGCAGCGCATCGGCAAAGCGCCAGGCGAGCCACAGCGCGATCAACAAGGTCAGCAGCGTCAAGACTTCGCGCAGCAGTCCGCGGAACAGGCCCAACAAGGCGGATAGCACAACGATGCCGATGATGGTGTAGTCAATCGGGGTCATTCGGCGCTTGCTCCCGGGAGTCTTGCCTTGGAAACGACGCGAATTGTACTCAAACTGGCGCTCACTGATTTGGGACAATGGCCACATCTTTGCCAGCTGCGCGCAGCGTTGTGAAGTAGGCCGAGGCAGACTGCCGGTCGGCCAGCGGACCCACGCGCACCCGAAACAGCTCGCGCGCGCCGCGCTGCACCGGGGAAACATAAGCGGGATAGCCATCCGCCTTGAGCTCGCGCGCCAGGCGCTCCGCGCTGACTTTCAACGCGAAGCTGCCGAGCTGCACCACCCAGGGACCGTTGGCGACGGGTTTAGGCAGCCTGGACGACGCTGTAGTCGCTGCAGGAGCCGCGACTACAGCAGGCGCTGCCGGGGCTGGCGTCGCGCTGTCAGGCGCTGACGCCCTCTCGGGGGCCGCAGCGGGTACCGGAGTCGCACTCGCAGCCGACGCCGGGCTTGGCGGCGGCACTGACGCGCTGGATGGATTGCCGGTGGGCGGCGGCGCACCCGCGGACTCACGCATGTCGACCGTCACCGAACGCAGCGGGGCGTTAGCATCAGCGTTGGCCGCAGTTTCTGTCGAGCTGCGCGGCAGCAAGATCGGCTCGCCCTGCGGTGGCGCCTTGCCGCGCAGAAATTCCGGCACGACGATGACGACCAGCGCCACCAGAATGACCGCGCCTACCAGTCGTTGCTTGAGAGAGGAATCCACGTCGCTGAATTATAGGCCAAGCCAGTCGAGAGCCGGTCCTACCACGTGAAATGAACCGCATACGATCAACAGGTCGGCCGGCGACGCCAGCGCGCGCAATCGATCGCAGCCCGCCAGAACCGAATCGGCCGTGCCGAGGATTGGCAAACCGGGCGGCATGCGCGCCGACAACTGCGCGTGCGACAGGCCGCGCGCCGTCCCGGTAATTCCGCACACCACCCAGCCATCAACCTCGGGCGCAAGCAGCGCCGCGACCGCGGCGACATCCTTGTCCGCCAGCATGCCGAACAGCAGCAGCTTGCGGCCCTGGCACGGCGTTGCGCGCAATTGCTCGGCTAACACCTGCGCCGCATCCGGGTTGTGCGCGACATCGAGCAACCACGGCGGGCTGCCAGGGACCGTTTGCAGCCGCCCCGCCAGTTCCAGGCCGGCCAGCACGCGCGCAAGCGTGACCCGATCGGGACAATAGGCGCGGCTGCGATCGGCGCGCGCCAGCAGGGTCAATGCGCACAGCGCCGCCGCTGCGTTTTGTACCTGCCGCGGGCCCCGCATCCCGGGCTGCGGCAAATCATCTAACAACCGATCCTGGAACTGAAATCGCCAGCGGCCATCGGCCCTGCTGGCAAACTGATAATCCCGGCCGCCACAGTAAAACTCTGTGCCGAGGCGCTGCGCCGCCGCCCGCACCGACTGCGGCGGATCCGGCGCCGCGAAGATGGCGGGCCGGCCGGCCCGAAAAATGCCGGCTTTTTCGCGGCCGATGGACTCGACGTCCGGGCCGAGCCACTCGGTGTGATCGATGCCAACCGAGCACAGCACGCTGACGTCTGCGTCGATGATGTTAGTCGCATCGAGGCGCCCGCCCAGTCCCACTTCCAGCACCGCCAGCTCGACCTGGTTGCGGCGCAGCAGCCACAATGCCGCGAGCGTGTTCCACTCGAAGAACGTCAGTGTCACTGCGCCGCGGGCCGCTTCAATGGCCGCAAACGCGGCTAACAGCGAGGCGTCATCGACCGCCATGCCATCGATCGCAATGCGTTCCTGGTAGCGCCGCAGATGCGGAGAGGTAAAGAGCCCGGTGCGCACGCCGGCGGCCTGCGCGAGGCGCGCGATCATGGTTGCCGTGGAGCCCTTGCCATTGGTGCCGCCGACCAGGATCGCGCGCGTACTCCAGGGCAGCAGGCCCAGTCGCCGGGCGATCTCACTGACGCGTTCCAGTCCCAGATCAATCGCGCTTGGGTGGCTGTGCTCCTGGCGCGATAGCCAGTCAGCCAGCGATAAAGTGCTCACTCCCGCGGCGCGGGCGGCTGCTTCAACAGCATGCGCAGCGCGCCGCCGATCCGGTCGCGCAGGTCGCGCCGGTCAACGATCATGTCAAGCGCACCGTGGTCGAGGAGAAATTCACTGCGCTGGAAGCCTTCCGGCAAGGTCTCGCGCACGGTTTGCTCAATGACACGTGGACCGGCAAACCCGATCAGCGCGCGCGGTTCGCCGATGTTGATGTCACCTAACATCGCGAGGCTGGCGGACACGCCGCCGGTGGTCGGATCGGTCAGCACCGACACAAACGGCACATGGGCCTGCGCGAGCTTCGCCAGCGCCGCGGACGTCTTGGCCATCTGCAGCAATGAATAGAGCGCTTCCTGCATGCGCGCGCCGCCACTCGCGGAAAAACAGATGAGCGGGCAGTGGTTCTCGATTCCGTAATGAACCGCGCGGCAAAATCGCTCGCCCACGACCGAGCCCATGGATCCGCCCAGGAAACTGAATTCAAAAGCGACCGCCACGACCGGCATCCCCTGCAGCTGGCCACGCATGACCACCAGCGCATCCTTCTCGCCGGTGTTTTTCTGCGCCTGCAGTATCCGGTCGCTGTATTTCTTGCTGTCGCGAAATTTCAGCGGGTCCTTGGGCGAGATCTCGCTGGCAAGCTCTTCGGGCGATTCCGGATCGAGGAAGGTCGCGAGACGCTCGCGCGCACCGATGCGCATGTGATGGCTGCATTTCGGGCAGACATTCAGGTTGCGTTCCAGCTCGGCGCGATACAGAACCGAATCGCAGGCGGCGCACTTGATCCACAGGCCTTCGGGGACTGAGCGCGTGCGGCGCTCGGTCTTGATGCGCGAAGGCATGATTTTTTCGAACCACGACATGGCCCGGATCATAGCGGATTAGGGCAGCGCATCCACCGGCCCCGGCAGGCCAAAGGCCGCCGCGTAGCCGACCTGGTAGAAATACAGGCCGGCCGCGGCGGCGGTGATGGCCGCCAGCCGGCGGTCCCTGGCGTGCAGCACCGTGAGGGTTTCGCTGGCCTGGCGCTCGCCCCTGCCGACGGCAATCAACCAGCCTGCCAGGTTGCGCACCATGTGATGCAGAAAGGCATTGGCCCGGACCCGCAATGTCAGGATGGCGCGGTCCTGCTGGATTTCAAAAATATGCAAATTGCGCACGCTGGTGCGGGACTGGCATTCCGTGGCGCGAAAGGCCGCGAAATCATGTTCGCCGATGAACAGCTGCGCCGCTGCCGCCATCGGTGCGATCGCGAGCGGCTCGCGGATCCACGCAACCCGATCGCGCTGCAGTGCGCTCGCGATCGGCTGATTGAGGATCCGGTAGTGATATTCGCGCCACAGCGCGCTGAAACGCGCATGAAAATGTTCCGGCACTTCGCGTGCCCACTGCACCCGGATATCGGCCGGCAGCTCGCTGTTCGCACCTAACACCCAGGATCGCTGTGTGCGCCGTGTCGGTGTGTCGAAATGCACCACCTGCCCGAGCGCGTGCACGCCGGTGTCGGTACGCCCGGCGCAAATCAGCTCCAGCGGGTGATCGGCGACTTTGCCGAGCGCCTGGCTAACAACTGCGGCAACCGACGGCGCTGCGGACTGTACCTGCCAGCCGCGATAGGCGCTGCCGTCGTACTCGAGTCCGACGGCAACCCGGGGCATTGTTCGATTACAGTTGCGCTTACAGGTCGGCTAACCGCAGGTCAGCCGGGGATCGAATCGAGCAGGCGCTGGGCTTCCTGCTTCTGTGACATCGAGCCTTCCTGCAGCACTTCCTGCAGAATGTTGCGGGCGCCATCGGGATCACCCATATCGACGTAGGCGCGCGCCAGGTCGAGCTTGGTGCCGACCTCACTCATGGTCACAGGCTCCAGCGGCGGCAAGGTCAGATCATCTGCCAACATCGTGTTCCCAATCGCGGTGTCGCCAATCGCGGGGCCCTTGGTGATCGCGGTTTCGCTGTTGAGGTCGAAGCCGTGATCGACGGCCGGACCGCGGCCACCATTGGTTGCAATGGCCGGCGTTTCCACCGTCTTGTCACCCACTTCAAAATCAAGGTTGAGCGCCGACGCGCCATCGAGTGCCGCCAGCGTCGCGGTCGCACCGGTTTCATGGCGCTCCGCGGCGTCCTCCATCATGCGGCGGGAATCCGCATCGAGGCCGGCGATCAGGGTCGGAGCATCTGCGGGCGTATCGGCGGCGTCATCCGGCAGGTCCAGGCCTTCGATTTCGCCGATATCCAGGCCCAGATCATCGATCGCGACTTCGGCCGTCGTCGAGGACTCATCGTCCACCACCGGCGTGAAGCGTTTGGCGGCGTCGATTTTTTCGCGAATGGTCGGGCTGCCCGTGCGCAGTGCCGGCTGCTCGACGGTCGGCGCATCGCCATCGTCCAACATCGAGCGGTTGACAGTGTCCGACCCAGGTAGCTCGAATTCCGGCGCCATCTGCCGGGTGGTGTTGCCCTGGTTATCGCGCGCTGCCTGAATATCGAAATTAACCGTGGCTTGCTGGGTCAATTCATTGTCGCCCAGCGCCTGCTCAGCCGCTTGCGGCGCAGCGCCCAGGTCGAGATCGACGACTTCGTCATCGGGCTCGCCAGCGACATCGAAATCGATGCGGTTGTCGCCGCCGCCCGCCAGATCGAGATCCACGCCTGCGGCGGCGATGGCGGGTGAATCTGCGCTCTGGCTGAACATGGATTCTTCCGGCGCGATCTGCCGGCCCATGATGACAATTTTTTCCCAGTCGCCGGTGCCGCGGGCTTCACCCGAGTCATAAATCTGCTTGGCCAGTCGCACGAACTCGTTGCGATTACCCCAGACGAAAAACACCTCGACCAACTTGAGTTTGAGGTCGAGTCGTTGCGGTTCACGCAGGGTGGCGCCGCGCACCAGGTCAGCCGCCTGGTCGTACAGCCCGTAAGCCATGTGAAAATCCGCTTCGGCCAGCGGGTCGGCGTTGTCCAGATTAGAGCCCGTGTCGCCGCTCAACGTTGCGCCCGGATCCATCTCCAGCGAGTCTGAGCCCGGCAGCGTTGCCGTCTGGCTGGCGCCGTCATCCGCATTGCGCGCGGACGAAGACGGTTCGCGGTCGGCGGACTCCTCGACCACCATGCGGCTCTCCACGGGGGCCACTGTTCTGCGGCTCGCGGTCTCCGCCGATCGCAGCGGCGCCATTTCCTGCGACATCTCCGGTTCTGCAAACTGATCGTCGAGGTCGCTGGTGGCACGCTGCTCGGCAAATTTACGATACCCGAACAAGCCAGCTAACACGGCTAACAAACCGACCAGCAGGTACCAGTACTCGCTCAGCAGCTGGGTCACGGTGTCGAGCAGCGAAGGACCGGTCGATTCTGTAGTCTCAGCGTCACGGACGCGAGCGCGCATCGGTTCTTCCACCGCCGGAGCTTCCACCGGCGGAGGTGGGGCCTCAGCGGGTGGCGCAGCCGCGGCGGGAGCCGGCATGGTTTCCGCCGGCGGTGGCGCCGTTTCTGGCGCAGGTGCGGGAACAGCCGCTGTGGGTGCAGGCGCTGTCACACGGGTGCCGGCTGCAACTTGCGCGAGGGCCAGCTGCTTCTGCAGTGCTGCAAGCTCGCCGTTACGCAGCTCCAGCAGGCGCTTGGACTGCGCCAGATCGCCTTCTAATCGGGTCAACTGGTCGCGCAGGCTCTTTACTTCAGCCGCAGTCGCACCACCACCGGAACCGCCACCGCTGCCCGCCTCGCTCGGCGCGACCAGGCGCAGGCGACCGGTGCCGCTGCCCGTCGAACCCCCAGACTGACCGCGCCAGCTCGCAAACTGGCGGCGCACTTCGTCGGCCGCTTCGCCGCCCGGGATGGCCTGAACGCTGGCGCTGTCGGGAATGCGCAGAACCGACCCGGCGCGCAGCACATTCATGCTGCCCTGAAAAGCTTCCGGGTTGTTTCGATAGATGCCGAGCATCAGCTGGTCCGTGTTCTGGGAACCCGCCAGGCGCTGCGCAATGCGGCTCAGGCTGTCGCCGCGACGCACCGCATAGGTTTCATCGGCGCCGCCAGTGCCTGATGCTGCGCCCGGCTCGGGCGCCTGTTCCGCAGGGTCGGGCCGCACGATGCTGCCGGCACTGGGGCTGCCGGCGCTGGGGCTGGCGGTGACTGGCGCCGCCGCGTCGGCAACGCGCGGCGTGTTAGGGGCGAACACCGGCGGATCCAGCAGCACGGTGTACTCGCGCACCAGCCGGCCGCGGCCCCAATTCACTTCGACCAGCAAGCTAACAAAAGGCTCGGTCATGGTTTCAGCCGAGGTGACTTTCAGCACATCCCGGCCACTGGCGGACTTGCCGCGCGTCAGCGCGACCGAGCTGAGAAAGTTCGGGTAATCGAGGCCATAACGCGTAAAGGTCTCGCGCGACGCAAGGCTGGCCTTGAGACCTGCCAGCTCTTCCGGCGTTGCATTGAGCAAGTCGATCTCGGCATCGAGAGGCTGATTGAGGGCGGAAGACAAGCGAATGTCCCCCAAACCCAGGGCATGAGCCAGCGACGGCGCGACCAAAGCCACGCACAGGGCCCAGAAAATACGTTTAGCGACCATCTCGACTCCCCGCGCAAGCATGCGGTTCTCGAAGCAAAACAGAGACTTGAGCGCCACACACGCGCTGTAGTCTACGTCGGGCTGCAATATAACTTATAAATAGTCCCGTACCAAAATCTCTGCGATCTGGACGCTATTCGTGGCAGCACCTTTGCGGATGTTATCTGACACGATCCACAGATTAAGTCCACGATCGTGGGAAATATCCTCACGAACGCGGCCCACGAAAACTGTGTCGCAATTCGCAGCTTCGGTAGCGGCCGTCGGATAACCGCCCGGTTTGTGCTCATCCAGCACCGTCACACCCGGCGCTGCGGCCAGCAGCCTGAGCGCCTCGGGCGCGCTGATTTTGCGCCGGGTCTCGATATTTACGGCCTCGGAATGCCCGTAAAAGACCGGTACCCGCACCGCGGTAGCGTTGACACGGATCTGGCTGTCGCCAAGGATTTTCCGCGTTTCCCAGAGCATCTTCATCTCTTCTCTGGTGTAGCCGTTGTCCTGGAATTTGTCGATCTGCGGCACACAGTTGAACGCGATCTGCTTGGCGACGATCTTGGCCTGAACCGGCCCCCGGCCGCTCAGCAATTGCGCCGACTGCGACGCCAGTTCCTCCACCGCCTCCTTGCCGGCGCCGGAGACCGACTGGTAGGTCGCGACATTGATGCGCTCGATGCCGACGGCGTCATGAATGGGCTTGAGCGCCACGAGCATCTGGATGGTTGAGCAGTTGGGATTGGCAATGATGCCGCGGGCCTTGTAGTCCCCGATCGCCTGCGGGTTGACCTCGGGCACCACCAGCGGAATGTCATCTTGGTAGCGAAATTCCGCGGTGTTGTCGATGACCACGCAGCCGGCGGCGGCCGCGCGCGGCGCCTGCTGCCGGGATACTTCGCCACCAGCGGAAAAAAGACCGATGTCCGCTTTGCTGAAATCGAACTGGTCGACGGCGATGACTGTATAGCTCTTGCCGCGAAAGGACACGCGTTTGCCCGCCGAGCGCGTCGACGCCAGCGGATAGAACTCGCTGACCGGAAAATCCCGCTCTTCGAGCACCTTGATCATCATGTCGCCTACCAGGCCGGTCGCGCCGAGAACCGCAACCCGCCATGTCCTGGCCTTGTGCTCCGCTGTCATCTGTCTACGTCCTGACCTTTCCCGGGTGCTAACAAAAAACTATTTGGTGATGACCGGTGTGCGCGAGCGCACATCGGCATTCTGCGCGCGATGCCGCAGCCAGTGATCCAGCAGCGTCAGCGCCAGCATGGCCTCGGCGATCGGCGTGGCGCGCAGGCCCACGCACGGGTCGTGGCGGCCCGTGGTCACGACCTGCACCGGGCGGCCCTCAACATCGATGGTGTCGCCGGGAATCGTGATGCTCGAGGTCGGCTTGAGCGTGATTTCGACCAGGATCTCCTGCCCGGTGGAAATCCCGCCTAACACGCCGCCGGCGTTATTGCTCTTGAAACCCTGCGGCGTCATGAGGTCGCGGTGCTCGCTGCCGCGCTGGCTGGCGGCGCGCACGCCGGCGCCGATCTCGACGGCCTTCACGGCATTGATGCCCATCATCGCGTGGGCGATGTCAGCATCGAGGCGGTCGAACACCGGTTCGCCCAGGCCCGGCGGCACGCTGGTCGCCATGACGACCAGCTTGGCGCCTAACGAATCGCCGTCCTCGCGCAACTGCCATAACAGCGCCTCGAGCTCCGCGATGCGCGACGGATCCGGACAGAAGAACGGGTTCTGGTAGGCAAACTCGGGCTGCACGGGTTCGATGCGCAGCGTACCGATCTGCGACAGGTAGCCGGAGATGCGGATGCCAGCGCGGGTCGCGAGGTACTTGCGTGCGACCGCACCGGCGGCCACGCGCATGACGGTCTCACGGGCCGACGAGCGCCCGCCGCCGCGGTAGTCGCGCAACCCATATTTCTGCTGGTAGGTGTAGTCGGCATGACCGGGCCGGAACAGATCCTTGATCTTGTCGTAGTCGCGCGAACGAGCGTCGGTATTCTCGATCAGGATTCCAATCGGCGCGCCGGTGGTACGACCCTCGAAAACGCCCGACAGGATGCGCACTTCGTCGCCTTCGCGCCGCTGGCTAACAAACTTGGAGGTGCCGGTGCGGCGGCGGTCGACATCGGGCTGGATGTCGGCAGCGGTGAGCTCCAGGCCCGGCGGGCAGCCATCGATAATACAACCCAGCGCCGGCCCATGACTTTCGCCAAAGGTCGTGACCGTAAACAGCTTGCCTAACGAATTGCCCGACATTGCTCCGCCGTCAGTAAAAACACGCCGCCGCCGCCGCGCTCGAATTCCAGCCAGGTAAACGGCAGCTGCGGCCACGCACGCCTGACCGCGCGCTCGCTGTTGCCGACCTCGACTATCAAGACCCCAGCAGGCCGCAAATGCCGACCGGCCCCCGCCAGGATCTGCCTAACAATATCCAGACCGTCACGGCCCGATGCCAGCGCCAGGCGCGGCTCGTGCGCGTATTCCGCGGGCAAACGCGCCATTTCGCGGGCGCCGACATAGGGCGGGTTGGCAAGGATCATATCGTAGCGGCGGCCTGCCAGCGCGCTGTAGACGTCAGATTCGACCAGTCGCACGCGTTTTGCGAGGCCGTGCAGGCGGCGGTTGTGGCGCGCCAGCGACAGGGCTTGCGCCGAAATATCGATCGCATCGACGCGGCTGTGCGGAAAATAGTGGGCCACGGCGATGGCGATGCAGCCGCCGCCAGTGCCGATGTCGAGCACCCGCCGGACCTGGCTCATGTCCACCAACGGCGCGAACCCCTGGCTGATCAATTCTGCGAACGGCGAACGCGGGATCAGTGCGCGCTCATCCACCTGCATCCGCAGGCCGGCGAAGAAGCTCTCGCCTGTTAGGTAGACCGCCGGTATGCGTTCCTGGATGCGGCGCTTGACCAACGACTGCAGATAGCGATGTTCGGCATTGGTGGGTCGTCGGCGGTAGACCGCCGCGCCGCCGTCCCAGGGCAGATCGAGGGCGTGAAACACCAGCGCCGCGGCCTCGTCATCGGCATTGTCGGTGCCGTGACCGAAATGCAGCCCGGCACGCCGCAGTTGCCGTGCGGTCGTGACGATCAGACTACGGGCGGTGTGGGATAATTTCGGCATGCAAAGCGATACCAAGGTCGGGCTGGCGGTCGTTATCGCGATTATCGCAGCAACCGCCGGCGTGCAGGTCGCCCGGCTGACAACGCCCGGGGCACCGCAACTGCAGAGCGGCACCTGGCTGCCCGCGGCGCGCCCCACGCTGCCTTTTTCTCTGACCGACCAGCAGGGCCGCGCGGCCAGTCAGCAGCTGCTTCAGGGCCGGGCCACCCTGCTGTTCTTTGGCTTCAGCAACTGTCCCGACGTGTGCCCGACGACGCTGGCGCTGCTCGCCGGCGTACGCAAGTCGACCGCGCTCAAGCCCCTGCAGGTGGTCATGGTCAGCATCGACCCGGAGCGTGACACCCCGCTGCAACTGCGGCGTTACCTGGGCGGCTTCGACCCGGCCTTCATCGGCCTGACCGGCGAACCCGGCAGGATCGAAGCGCTAACAAAGGAGTTCTCGGGAGTCGCGCAGCGCGAGCCGCTGCCGGGCGGCGACTACACCATGGATCATTCCGCGACCGTCTATCTGCTGGATCACGCGGGTCGCCTGGTCGCGGTGTTCACGCCGCCGCTGTCGCTGGAGAAAATGCGCCAGGACCTGGACGGGCTGCAGGATCACCTGAGCTAACAAACAGATGTTTACCCTGCTCCAATATGTCCTGCCACAGCACAGCCTGTCGCGCCTCGTGGGCGCGGTCTGCCGTGTGCGCGTGCCCTGGTTCAAGAACCTGGCGATTCGCTGGTTCGTGCGTGGTTATCGGCCACAGATGCAGGACGCACTGCAGCCGGACCCGCAGAGTTTCGGCAGCTTCAACGAGTTTTTCACGCGCGCCCTGCGCCCGGACGCGCGCCCACTGGCCGACAGCACCCGCAAGATCCTGTGCCCCGTGGATGGAACTGTCAGCGAACTCGGGTCCATCGAGCAGGATCGCGTGCTGCAGGCCAAGGGGCATCACTACACGGTCGGCGATTTGTTAGCAGGCAACGCGCTTTGGGCGGCGCGGTTCGCGGGCGGCGAATTCGCGACGATTTACCTGGCGCCGTACAACTACCACCGGATCCACATGCCCACCGACGGCCGGCTGCTGGAGGCCTGGTACGTGCCGGGCCGCCTGTTCAGTGTCAATCGCGCCACAGTGGACAGCGTGGCGCGACTGTTTGCGCGCAATGAGCGCGTGGTCTGCCTGTTCGAGCAGCAGCAGACGCCTTTTGCGGTGATTCTGGTCGGCGCGCTGAATGTCGGCAGCATGGACACGGTGTGGCACGGCAACGTCGCGCCGCGCCGGCCAGGCACGGTGCAGCGGCTGCCGGATACCAGCCTGTTAGCCCCGCCCTCGACCAGGGCGGGCGATGAATTAGGGCGGTTCAATATGGGCTCGACCGTGGTCCTGCTGTTCCCGCGCGGCACTTGCCACTGGCGCGCCGATCTCAAGCCCGGCAGCACGGTTCGCATGGGCGAGGCGTTAGCCGAGCGGCTGAGCTGATCCATGCGAGCGGCCCGCGGGACCTGGTTGTGAGCATCGCCTGGCAGCCGACCGCCGGTCTCGCGGCACTGCGCCAGCGGGCGGTGCTGCTGGGCCGAACCCGCGAATTCATGGCGGCACGCACCATCCTGGAAGTCGAGACCCCTGCACTGGTGCAGCGCGCGGTCACCGATAGCCAGTTATTTTCCGCTGAAGTCGAACTGCCCGGGGTCAGCACGCGCTTGTTCCTGCACACCTCGCCCGAGTATGCGATGAAGCGGCTGCTGGCCGCCGGCAGCGGCGATGTCTACCAACTGTGCAAGGTATTCCGCGGCGCCGAGCGCGGCGCGCAGCACAACGCCGAGTTCACGATGCTGGAGTGGTACCGGATCGGCATGTCGATGCACGGCCTGATGAGCGAAGTCGATGCGCTGCTGCAGCAGCTGCTCGCGCCGCGCAAACTGACCCAGGCTGCGCGCCTGCGCTATGACGTGGCGCTGCGCCAGTTTGCGCAAGTCGATGTCGGCCGCGATTCACAGGACTTGTTAGTCGAGCGCTGCGTGTCTGCGGGCCTGGCGGCCGGGAGCGCGCGCCGCGCCAGCCGCGATGAACTGCTGGATTTCCTGATGGCGGTGGTTGTCGGTCCGCAGCTCGGTGCCGAGGGGCCCGAGTTCCTGACGCACTATCCGGCCAGCCAGGCCGCACTCGCGCGCCTCGACGCCGAGGATCCGCGCTACGCGCTGCGCTTTGAGCTTTACTGGCAGGGAATAGAACTTGCGAATGGTTTTGAAGAACTGGTGGACCCCGCCGAACAGGCGCGGCGTTTCGAAGCCGACCGCGCGGCGCGCGCACGGCTGGGGCTGCGCGTACATTCGCCGGATGAGCGTTTGCTGGCGGCACTCGCGCATGGATTGCCGCCCTGCTCCGGCGTGGCGCTGGGCTTTGACCGTCTCGTCATGTTAGCTCTGGGCGCCAGAGAGCTCGCCGCCGTGATCAGCTTTACGCTGGACCGGGCCTGAGCATGGAATCGGTTGTCGCCACCACTGACTACCCGTTCGCCACGGACCCGGCGACCGCGTATCGCTTGTTAGCAATGGACCTGGCGGCATTACTGCATAGCGAACCCGACCCGATTGCCAATGCCGCCAATTGCAGTGCACTGCTGTACCAGTCGCTGCCGCAGCTGAACTGGCTGGGCTTTTATTTCCTGCGCGGCGACACGCTGGTGTTAGGTCCGTTCCAGGGAAAACCCGCCTGCGTGCGCATTGCGATGGGCCGGGGCGTGTGTGGCGCCGCCGCGGCCACGCGCAGCACGCAGCGCATCGACGACGTGCATGCGTTCCCCGGGCATATCGCCTGCGACAGCGCCTCGAACTCGGAACTGGTGGTGCCGCTGATCGCCGCCGATGGGCGACTGATCGGCGTGCTGGATATCGACAGTCCGCTGCCGGGCCGCTTCACGGCCGAGGATCAGCGTGGCATCGAAGCACTGGCCGCCATCTGGCTGGCCGCCAGCGACTGTTAGTCGCGGGGCATCAGCCCTTGGCGCGCGAGATGTATTCGCCGGTGCGAGTATCGATGCGAATGACTTCGCCCTGATTGATAAACAGCGGCACGCGCACGACCGCGCCGGTCTCGACCTTCGCCGGCTTGGTGCCGCCGGTGGCCGTGTCGCCACGCAGACCGGGATCGGTTTCAACAATTGTTAGCTCGATGTGCGACGGCGGGACCACCTGCAAGGGCTCGCCATTCCACAACGTCACGACGCAGCTGATGCCGTCTTTGAGCCACTGCGCAGAGTCACCCACCGCCGTAGCGCCCGCGGTGTGCTGCTCGAACGACTCCGGCACCATGAAGTAATAAAAATCGCCGTCCTTGTAGAGGTACTGCATGTCCATGTCGACGACATCGGCAGCCTCGACCGAATCGCCGGATTTCCAGGTTTTCTCGACCGTGCGGCCGGTGCGCAGATTGCGCACGCGGACCCGGTTGAAGGCTTGGCCCTTGCCCGGTTTGACCATCTCGTTTTCGACGATGGAATACGGGTCGCCGTCGATCAGGATCTTGAGACCCGACTTGAATTCGTTGGTGTTATAGCTCGACATGGCGTTTCCTAAATCAGCACAATACGCGGCCCCGATCCCGGGGCCACAAAGGCCGCGCATGATACCGGCAAGCACAGATAGACGCCAAACTTCCGCAAACTGGCAGCAGCAACAGGCCGCCGGCTATCGGCGCCCGCTAGAATTGCTGGCCGACCTGGGCCTGGTCGACGAACTCGGTCCGCGACTGGCGGGCGCAGAGATGTTGCGGGAGTTCCCGCTGCGCGTGCCGTGGAATTTTGTGCGCCGCCTGCGCCACGGCGATGCTAACGATCCGTTGCTGAGACAGGTCCTGCCGCTGGCGCTGGAAAGCATCGCTTGGGCCGGCTTCGTCGATGATCCCGTGGCGGAGTCCCCGGCGCAGCGCGCCCCCGGGCTGCTGCAGAAATACGCCGGCCGTGCGCTGCTGATCGCCACAGTGGCGGCGATCCGCTGACACTCAGCGACGCCCGTCTCGCTGACTTGAGCGCGCGACTGCAGTCGATACCACACCTCAAAAGACTTCGCATTCACACCCGCCAGCCCATCGTGCTGCCAGCGCGCGTGGATCGTGGTTTCGCAGCCTGGCTCGGCTCTTTGCCGTGGAAAACGACCATCGTTCTGCATTGCAATCACCCTAACGAAATCGATGCCGAGGTCGCCGCCGCCTGCGCGCGCCTGCGCGCGACCGGTGCGACCATGCTCAATCAGTCTGTTTTGTTAGCTGGCGTGAATGACGATGCGGAGGTGTTAGCCGCGCTGTCGCGCCGACTGTTTGACTGTGACGTCCTGCCCTACTACCTGCACCTGCTGGATCCGGTGCGCGGCGCGGCCCATTTTGACGTCAGCGAGACCCGTGCGCGCGCACTGCTGAATGAGCTGGCGCGCACACTGCCTGGCTATCTATTGCCGCGACTGGTCAGGGAAATAGCTAACCGGGCAGCGAAAACCATCATTTCAGCGGGTCTCGGCCCAACCTGACCGTCAAGCTGTGCGCTGGCTCACAGGGGGGGGGGCGGCCGCCGGATTAAAGTTCAATTGCTGGAACGACCACAGCGCAACAGATTGACTACGGGGCACAATTGGGCGACAACTCGGCAGTACCGGTCATTGTTCTCTCGGCTTCACGGGATCCCGTCGAGTCGATCAACGGCATATTGCGCCGTGCCGGCCAGCCGTCGCATTGCACCTGGATTCCCGGGCTGTCGGACCTGGCCGATGCGCTGCCGCAGATCAACCCGGAATTGCTGCTGGTGGTAGGCAATGATTCGCAGATCACCCTGGACGCGGCCCGCGTCCGTGAGCAGGTGGCGCCGGAAGTTCCGCTGTTAGCCATCAGCGATGATTTCAGTGAATTGTTTGCCGCCGAATTGATGCGCATGGGCGCGCGGGACCTGGTGTCGCTGCAGCACCCGGCGCGCCTGGAAGCGGTGATGCTGCGGGAGCTGCGCACCTACCGGCTGGAACGGGCCCTGAATACCACGCTGCAGAGCGCGCGCGACTATCGCAAGCAGCTCGAGAGCGTACTCGCCAGTTCCCACGATGCGATCGCGCAGGTGCAGGAAGGCATCGTGGTCGAAGCTAACAACTCATGGCTGGAATTATTCGGCCATGCCGACGCCAGTGTCTTTCTCGGCCAGCCGTTGATGGATTTCTTCGAGCCAGTGGCGCACGCGGCACTCAAGGGCGCGCTGAGTTCGGCCTTGCAGGGGCGCTGGCAGGATCACAGCCTCGCCGCGCTGGCGCGCGTCGCGGACGGGTCCACGCTGGCCATCGATGTGACGCTGACGACCGGCCAGTTCGACGGCGACCCGAGCGTGCGGCTGATCGTACCGGCACGCAAACGCACCTCGGACGGCAAGGACCTCGCGGCCGAACTGGCCGAGGCGATGCGGCGCGACTCCGCGACCGGACTACTGCAGCGCCGGCCGCTGATCGATGCGATCCGCGACCGCCTCGCGCAGCCCGCGCCGGGTGGCCTGCGCTCCATCGCCTGCATCCGGCTCGACAAATTTTCCGCGCTCGAGAAAGAAATCGGCGTCGAATCCAGCGAACACGTACTGAGCGAATTTGCCACGCTGCTGAAATCGCATTTGTCCGCCAACGATCTTGCGGGCCGCTTCAGCGGACCGTCGTTCCTGGCGCTGATCGAGCGTGGCAACAGCAGCGATCTGGACGCCTGGACCGAACGGCTGGTCGCACACGTCAGCAAGATCGTCATTAATACCGGCAATAAACCCGTGCATATCAGCTGCAGCGTCGGCCTCAGCAACGTTCCGCACAGCAATCCGGATGTCGACGCCGCCATTTTCGATGCGGTTGAGGCCGTGCGCAAAGCGCGTCAGCGTGGCCCTGCGCAGATCGCGCACATCGACCGCGCCGACGCAGATTCTCGCGTGTTAGCTTACGACACGATCTGGGTGAAACACATCAAGTCGGCGCTGATCGAGAATCGCTTCAAGCTGGTGCAGCAGCCGGTGGCGAGTCTGCAGGGCGACGATCCCAGGATGTTTGACGTCATGGTGCGCATGCTGGATCAGGCGGGCAAGGAAGTGCTGCCGTCCGATTTCATGCCGGCCGCCGAACGCAACGACCTGCTGCGTAATATCGATCGCTGGGTCATCGGCGCAGCCCTGCACGTTGCGGCGCAAAAACGCCCGGGGTGCCTGTTTGTCAGATTGTCGCGCGATACGGTCCTCGATGGGTCTCTGCCCGACTGGCTCGAATTGCAGATTCGCTCCAGTAAAGTCCAGCCGGAACGTGTGTGCTTTCAGGTGATCGAGAGAGTGGCGGAGGAGCGTGAGGGCGAAGTGCTGCGGCTTGCCAGGTCTCTGAAACAAAACGGCCTGAAATTCGCTCTGGAGCGTTTTGGCTCGGGCGACAAATCCATCGCACTGATCAACCGCCTGCCACTCGATTTCATCAAGATCGATGGTGCGCTGGTCCAGGGCCTGTCCGGCAATTTCGATCTGCAGGAAACGGTGCGTGCGCTGGTCACCGCTGCCACCAAACGCAATATCCAGACCATTGCGGAACGCGTCGAAGACGCAAACACCATGGCGGTGCTGTGGCAGCTGGGCGTGCAATACATCCAGGGCTATTTCATCAATCAGCCCGAAGAAGTGGTGCTGGACACCAAACAGGGCTGAGCCGTCAGCCTGTCTCGAGCGAGGTCACGCCGCGCCAGCCGCGCGGCAGCATTGCGCCGCGCTGCGCGCGCTCACCACGATAGGTCTTGAGGTCAGCCCATTCGAGCGTCATGCGCCGGTCTCCGGCCACCACGACCAGTTTACCGCCGTTAGGGATGACGACCGCGCCGGCCAGCACTTCGCTGCGATCCTCGGCCTTCTTCGACGGTATGTTGAACAGTTTGTTGCCCTTGCCTTTCGGCAACTCAGGCACATCGGCCACTTTGAAGACCAGCAGCCGGCCGCTGTCATCGCCCGTGGCGGCAACGGCTACCAGCGCATCGGCCCCCGGCACCGGCGACGGCGGCAGTACCAGGGCGCCTGCGGGCACATTCAGCACGGTCTTACCGGCACGCCGGTCAGTGATCAGCTCCTTGAGGCGCACGGTGAAGCCGTAGCCGGCATCGGATGCTAACAACCACAGCGATTCCGGATCGCCCATCGCAACGCCGGCAAACCTGGCGCCGTCCGGCGGGTTGAGCCGCCCCGACAAGGGCTCGCCGAGGCCGCGCGCCGACGGCAAAGTATGCGCGGGTACCGCGTAGCTGCGGCCGGTGGAGTCGACAAACACCGCAAGCTGCAGGCTCTGGCCGCGAGCCATGTGCTGGTAAGCATCGCCGGTCTTGTACTGCAGGCTGAACGGATCGATTTCGTGGCCCTTGGCCGCCCTGACCCAGCCGCCGGTTGAGAGCACCACCGACACCGGTTCGTTAGCAATCAGGTCCGTCTCGGAGATGGCCTGGGCCGCTTCGCGTTCGATAATCTTGGAGCGGCGCACATCGCCGAATTTTTCGGCGTCGGCGGCGATTTCCGCGGCGATCATTTTCTTCAGCCGGGCCTTGCTCCGGAGCAGGCCTTCGAACTCCTCGCGCTCGTCTTTCAGCGCCTTCTGCTCCTCGCGGATCTTCATTTCCTCGAGCTTGGCGAGATTGCGCAGCTTGGTTTCGAGGATCGCCTCAGCCTGCTCATCCGCTAGCTTGAAGCGCTTCATCAGCACGGGTTTCGGCTCTTCCTCGCGCCGGATGATACGGATGACCTCATCGAGATTGAGGTAGGCGACCAACAGGCCATCGAGAATATGCAGCCGCTTGTTGACCCGGTCGAGCCGCCATTGCAGCCGGCGCGTCACGGTCGAGGTGCGGAACTGCAACCACTCCGTCAACACCTCGCGCAGCGGCATCACCCGCGGCCGGCCATCCAGCGCGATGACATTGATGTTGACGCGATAGCTGCGCTCCAGATCCGTGGTCGCGAACAGGTGCGCCATCAATTGCTCGGCATCAACCTTGCGGCCCTTGGGCACGATGACGATGCGCGTCGGATGTTCCTGATCCGACTCATCGCGCAGGTCCTCGACCAGCGGCAGCTTCTTGGCGCGCATCTGCTCGGCGATCTGTTCCTGCAGCTTCGCGCCCGAGGTCTGCCAGGGCAAGTTGTCGATGACGATGCAATCGTCCTCGATCGTGTAGGTACCGCGGGCCTTGAAGCTGCCCACGCCCTGGTCGTAGATCGCGACCAGTTCCGAGCGCGGCGAGACAATTTCGCCGCCGGTCGGCAGATCCGGGCCCTTGATGTACTTCATCAACGTGCGCGTCGACGCTTCGGGCTCATCTAACAAATGGATGCAGGCCGCGGCGACTTCGCGCAGGTTGTGCGGCGGGATATCGGTGGCCATGCCGACCGCGATGCCCGTGGTGCCATTCAGCAGCAGGTTCGGCAGCCGCGCCGGCAGCAGCAGCGGCTCGTCCATCGTGCCGTCAAAGTTCGGACCCCAGTCGACCGTGCCCTCGCCAAGCTCACGCAGCAGCGTGTCGGCATAGCGGGTCAGTTTCGATTCGGTGTAGCGCATCGCCGCAAACGACTTGGGATCGTCCTGCGAGCCCCAGTTGCCCTGGCCGTCGACCAGCGGATAGCGGTACGCGAAGGGCTGCGCCATCAGCACCATGGCTTCATAACAGGCGGAATCGCCGTGCGGATGGAACTTGCCTAACACGTCGCCGACCGTGCGCGCCGACTTCTTGTGCTTGGAAACCGCTGACAATCCGAGCTCGCTCATCGCATAGACGATGCGACGCTGCACCGGCTTCAGGCCATCGCCGATGGCCGGCAAGGCGCGATCCAGGATCACGTACATGGAATAGTCCAGGTACGCGCGCTCGGTGAATTCCCGCAACGGCAGCTTTTCGATGCCCTCGAAATTCAGTTCCTGGTCTTTCATGGGGTTGTCGATCTCAATAGATGGGCGGCAGCGGGTGTGGTGATGAAGGTCGCCGCGCGTCGCTCCCCGTTACTCGCTTTGGCGCGGCGCCCTTCATCACCACACCCGCTGCCGCTCACAAATTTGAAGCGCTCGACCTCCATGCATGACATCGCACCGAAGATCCAGGCCCGGCCCCCTAACAGCGTGCGCGTTCGGCGCCCAGGGTCGGCAGGAGTCAACCTGCGCGGTTGCAGACTTGGGTTCTTGGCGACCGACAACACGATTTCAAAGGGTCGATTGCCAAAGCGAGTAACGGGGAGCGACGCAATCGACCCTTTGAAAGTGGGGTGGCGGTCGCCTGACAACATCAGACTGCAACCCGCGCCAGGTTGCCCTTGGTCTCGAGCCATTCGCGCCGATCGCCCGCGCGCTTCTTGGCGAGCAGCATGTCCATGAGCTGGTCCGTATCATCCTTGGCGGCAATCGTCAGCTGCACCAGCCGCCGCGTGCGCGGGTCCATGGTCGTGTCGCGCAACTGGTCAGGATTCATCTCACCCAGTCCCTTGAAGCGGGTCACCACCAGCTTGGCGCGAACTTTCTCCGCCTCAAGCCGTTGAGTGATGGTGTCGCGCTCGGCGTCGTCGAGGGCGTAGTACACCTGCTTGCCGGCATCGATTCGATACAGCGGCGGCATCGCAACATAGACGTGGCCGTTAGCCACCAGCGGCCTGAAGTGCCGCAAGAACAACGCGCACAGCAAGGTCGCAATATGCAGGCCGTCGGAGTCCGCGTCAGCCAGGATGCAGATGCGGTGGTAACGCAGGCGCGACAGGTCGGAACTGGCCGGCTCCACGCCGATCGCGACCACGATGTCGTGCACCTCCTGGGATGCGAGCACGCCGGCCGTGTCGACCTCCCAGGTATTCAGAATCTTGCCGCGCAGCGGCATGATCGCCTGGAAGTCCTTGTTGCGCGCCTGCTTGGCGGAACCACCGGCCGAATCGCCTTCGACCAGGAACAACTCGGAACGCGCCGGATCATCGCCGGCGCAGTCCGCCAGCTTGCCCGGCAATGCCGGGCCGCTCGCAATCCGTTTGCGCTGCACCTTCTGCGCCGCCTTGAGTCGCTGCTGCGCATTCTCGATCGCGAATTGCGCGATCTTCTCGCCGGCCTCGGGATGTTGGTTGAGCCACAGGGCCACCGCGTCCTTGGCGAAACTTTCCACCAATTGCGCCGCATCGCGCGATGCCAGCCGCGCCTTGGTCTGGCCGGCGAACTGCGCTTCGCGCAACTTCAGCGACAGCACGTAGCTGACTTTGTCCCAGGTATCTTCCGGTGTTAGCTTGACGCCGCGCGGCACCAGGTTGCGAAATTCGCAAAACTCGCGCACCGCCGCCGCGACGCCACCGCGCAGGCCGTTGACGTGGGTGCCGCCCTCGACCGTTGGCACCAGGTTGACGTAGGACTCGGCAAAAACCCGCTCCACATCCGGCGTCCAGCACAAGGCGTAATCCACGACATCCTTGTCCTGCTCGCGGTGGCCGGTGATCGGTTCATCGGGCAGGCGCAGGCCTTGCTCCAGTTCGCTGCTGAGATATTCGCCGAGATCGCCCGAGAAGAACCACTCATCGCGCTCGCCACCGGCTTCATTGAAGAACTTGATGCGCAGCCCGGGGCATAGCACCGCCTTGGCCTTGAGCACATGGCGCAGCTGCGGCAGCGAGAATTTGTCGGTATCAAAAAACTGCGGGTCCGGCCAGAAACGCACCGTGGTGCCAGTGTTGCGTTGGCCCACCGTGCCCACAACTTCGAGTTTCGAGACCACCTTGCCGTTCTTGAAACCGATGTTGTATTCCTTGCCGCCGCGGCGGATCCAGCAATCCAGCTGCTTCGACAGCGCGTTGACCACCGACACGCCGACGCCGTGCAAGCCACCGGCAAATTTGTAGTGTTCGTCCGTGAACTTGCCGCCTGCGTGCAGCCGGGTAAGAATCAATTCAACGCCGCTGACCTTTTCTTTTGGATGGATGTCGACCGGCATGCCGCGCCCGTCATCGATCACCTGCAGCGAACCGTCCTTGTACAAGGTAACGGAGATTTCCTTCGCGTGCCCCGCCAGGGCCTCATCGACGCTGTTGTCGACGACCTCGTGCGCGAGATGGTTGGGCCGCGTCGTGTCGGTATACATGCCGGGACGGCGACGTACCGGGTCCAAGCCGGAAAGCACCTCAATGGAGGCGGCGTTATAGTCTTTCGCCATAGGTCAGAGATTGCGCAAGCTGGGGCTGAACACGTGCTGTCAGACACGCGGCTGGCAAAATCATAGCAGAGTGCGCGACGCTACAGGCTGCGCGAAATCACTTCCTTCATGATTTCGTTAGTGCCCGCATAGATGCGCTGCACGCGCGAATCGATAAACATGCGGCAGACCAGGTACTCCATCATGTAGCCGTAGCCGCCGTGCAGCTGCACGCACTCGTCCAGCACCTGCTGCTGGTGGTCGGTGATCCAGTACTTGGCCATCGAGGCGGTTTCGGTATCAAGCATGCCCTCGGTCTGGCGCGCGATGCAGTCGTCAAGGAACACCCGCGCAATGCGCGTCACCGTGGCAAGTTCGGCCAGTTTGTGGCGCACGGTCTGCATCGAGCCGATGGTCTGGCCAAACGCCTTGCGCTCCTTGACGTAGGCGAGCGTGGCTTGCAGTCCGCCTTCCATGGCCGCAACGCCCGCGATCGCCACCATCATGCGCTCGTACGGCAGGTCGGCCATCATCTGGTGCATCCCCCGGCCCTCTTGACCTAACAGGCAGCTGCGATGCACGCGCACATTTTCGAAAAAAAGCTCCGCGGTGTCCTGCGCATGCAGGCCCATCTTGTCGAGTACCCGACTGACGCGAAATCCCGGCAAGTCGCGGGTCTCGACCATCAGCAGCGACAGACCGCCACGGGTCACGGTGAAATCGGTGCGCACCACCAGCATCAGGATCCCGGCTAACGAGCCGTTGGTGATGAAGATCTTCGAGCCGTTGACAACGTAATGATCGCCGTCCAGCTCGGCACGGGTGCGGATGCCCTTCAGGTCGGAGCCGGCGCCAGGCTCGGTCATGGCAATGGCGCCCACCAGTTCGCCGCGCGCCATGCGTGGCAGCCAGCGCTGTTTCTGCTCCTCGTTGCCGTGATTGAGCACGTAGTGTGCGCAGATACTGTGCACGCCGAGTCCAAATCCGGAAATGCCGCGGCGCGCCAGCGCTTCGTGAAAAATCGCCTCGTGGCGGAAATCGCCGCCGGCGCCGCCGTATTCGGCCGGCACGTCAGGTAACAAAAATCCCTGGGCGCCGACCGCGCGCCAGATTTCGTGGCCGACGTTCTTCTGTTTGCGCCACTCTGCATCGTGCGGCAGCATTTCGGCTTCCACAAAGCGCGCCACCGTATCGCGGTACAGCGTCAGTTCGTCATCCATCCACGGTGAGTGATACGGTTTCATGCCAGGTCTTTGATCAGCGCAGCGCGTGACGCATCGCTCACGGTGAGCACATGCGGATATTGCGGATGCTCGACGCCAAGTTGCAGCGCAGCGCCGGCGCGCAAGGCCGCCACGCGTGCCGCGCCCAGTTCAAAGCGCAGAAAATGCACCGCCGAGGTTTTCTCTTCGTTGGAACGCTGCAGGTCTTCGTCGGCGATCGCGACGCAACGCGGCGTGCCGGGGATCAGGGCCCAGCACTGATGTTCCACGCCCTTCAGCGCCGCGAGGCGCTGCTGCCGGATCTCCGGATCCGGGAACTCGATCAGCAGCGTGGCTTTCCAGTTGGCGCCGTCGGGAATCAGAGGATTATAGACATTGAGCTCCCCGGCTATGCCCTCGACCTCGAAAATCCGCTCGGTGCGCAGCATTTCCTGGACCTGATACTGCACGCTGAGCCGGTCCTCGAAGATCCATGTCATGTTAGGACCGACCGCAATCGTGCGCGGCTTCTTGTGTGCGAGCACGCGCGCGCGAAACACGTGGCGTTCGCGGGCGTACTGCTCCAGCGATAGCAGGTCGGAACGGGTTAATTGCTGCATGCGTCAGATTCCGTAGGCGTGACACAGCAGCTTAAGCGGATGCTCGGGTTGGCGCCCGATCAGCGCGCTCGCGGCCGAGAAGCCGGACTCGATCTGATGGCCCGCCATCGGGCAATCGCTGCTGTAGTGATCGGCGCCGCCCGCTTCCACCTTCGCGACGACCGGGCGACCGATCTTGAGCGATGCCGGGCGGAATTCCTTTTTCACGGCATAGGTCCCGTTGTGGCCCGAGCAGCGTTCGATGACCTCGACCGTGGTGCCCGGCACCAGCCGCAGGATATCGCGGGTCTTGAGCCCGATGTTCTGCACGCGCAGGTGACAGGGCACGTGGTAGCTGACCTTGCCTAACGACGCCTTGAACTCGGTGTTCAGCAGGCCGGCCTTGTGGCGCAGCATCAGGTATTCGAACGGATCGAAGATGCGCGCCTTGACGGCCTGCACAGCCGCATCTTCCGGAAACATCAGCGGCAGTTCCTGCTTGAACATCAGCACGCAGGACGGAATCGGCGCGACGATGTCGCAGCCGTCGTCGATCGCCGCTTTCAGCGCCGGAATGTTGGTTTCTTTGTGCCGGGCCACGGTCTCCAGATCGCCCAACTCGAGCTTCGGCATGCCGCAGCATTTTTCCTGGCTGACAATCTTGACGGCAATGCCGTTGTGCTCGAACACCTTGACCAGATCCAGGTTCAGGTCGGGTTCGTTGCGATTGCCGTAGCAGGTGGTGAACAGCACGACCTTGCCGCGCGTCTGTGGCGTCGCCTGCGCTACGGTTGCCAGCTCGCGACCCTTGAGCTGCTTGCGGGCGCTGCGCGAGTGATACTCGGGGATCGGTGCATCGGTCGCGACACCTAACGCAGCGTCCAGCAGCTTGCGACCGGCGGCGGAATTGTTCACCGCGTTGACGATTCCCGACACCACCGGAATGCCGGCGATACGGCCCACGATATCGGTGGCGGACAGCACCTTGTCGCGCACCCGCACCTCGCCTTTCTTCAGCTTGATGGCCTTGGCACGCAGCATCAGGTGCGGGAAATCGAGATCGAACTCATGCGGCGGCACATACGGACACTTGGTCATGAAACACATGTCGCACAGGTAGCAATGATCGACGACGTCCCAGTAGACCTTCTTGTCGACGCCATCGAGCTCGCTGGTGGGACTGGCATCGACCGCATCAAACAGGGTCGGAAACGAATTGCACAGCGAGAAACAGCGCCGGCAGCCGTGACAGATATCGAACACGCGCTCCAGTTCTTTTTCGAGCGCCGCCTCATCGTAAAAGGACGGATCGCGCCAGTTCAACGCGTGCCGCATCGGCGCAGCCAGCGAGCCCTCGCGCACGCCTGAACTTGCCTGGACGCCCGGACCCGCGCGGCCGCCCGCTCCTGCTTCACCCATAGAAACCTCAACAGTCCTGCGCTGATAAAAACAAGGCGCCAGAGCTTAGCGGCCGGCGCCTTGTTAGTTAGCTGACCACCGAAGGAAATTCCCTAGATGGAATCGAGCGCCTTCTGGAAGCGGTTAGCGTGTGAACGTTCGGCTTTCGCGAGCGTCTCGAACCAATCGGCAATTTCGGTAAAGCCTTCAGTGCGCGCGGTCTTGGCCATACCCGGATACATGTCCGTGTATTCATGGGTCTCGCCCGCGATCGCAGCCTTGAGATTCAGCTTGGTGTCGCCGATCGGCAGTCCGGTCGCCGGATCGCCCACCGCTTCGAGGTGCTCGAGGTGGCCATGCGCATGGCCGGTCTCGCCTTCAGCGGTCGATCGGAACACGGCAGATACGTCATTGAAACCTTCGACATCGGCCTTGGCTGCGAAATAAAGGTAACGACGATTTGCCTGCGATTCGCCGGCAAATGCGGCCTTCAAATTTCCTTCAGTCTTGCTGCCCTTTAAAGTCACAGTGTGTCTCCATGAAATAGTGGGTGGGGGATATTGAGCGGATTCGTTCTGGGTTCCTTAGAATCATTCTAAGTATACAATGAGACTCTAGTTCCTGGCCACCGGAGCGTCAACAGCAATTGCCGCAGACGCCATTTGCATGACTGCTAAAAAACGCGCCCCCGATTTTGAAGTAGCCCTCGCGGAACTGGAGAAATTGGTGGCAAAACTTGAACGGGGCGACCTGCCGCTGGAGGAATCGCTGCGACTGTTCGAGCGCGGCGTCCAGCTGACCCGGGACTGCCAGCAAGCCCTGACAGCCGCGCAAGCCAAGGTCAGCCAGCTCACCGTGACCCCGGCAGGCGAAGAACTGGTCGATTTTGAGTCCGACAACGACGAGCCCGCCTGAGTCCCGTTGGTGACCGACCATCAGGCATTGCGCGGCTATCGCGAGCGCATCGAGGTGGTTCTTGGGCGCCTCCTCGCGGCTGACGATTCCCAGGCCGCCAGACTCATCGAGGCCATGCGTTATAGCGCCCTTGGGGGCGGCAAACGGCTACGCCCCTGCCTGGTCTATGGCACCGGTCAGGCGTTGGGTGCCGACCTCGCCACGCTGGACCCCGCGGCCGCGGCGGTCGAGTTGATTCATGTCTACAGCCTGATTCACGACGACCTGCCGGCCATGGACAACGATGACCTGCGCCGTGGCCGCCCCAGCTGCCATCGCGCCTTCGATGAGGCCACCGCCATCCTGGCGGGCGATGCGCTGCAGGCGCTGGCCTTCGGGGTGTTGGGCGGCCGGCCGGCGCTCGGCGCACCGATCGTGCCCGCCCAGGCGGTCCGCATGATCGGGTTGTTAGCAGAACGCATCGGCACACGCGGCATGGCGGGCGGCCAGGCGATCGATCTCGGTGCGGTCGGACAGCGAATTTCCAGCGAGCTGCTGGCGGAAATGCACGCCCGCAAGACCGGCGCCCTGATCGAGGCCAGCGTGCTGCTCGGCGCCACCGCCGCCGGCGTGCCCGACGGGCCGGTGTTCGACGGCCTGCAACGTTTCGGGCGCGATGTCGGCCTGGCGTTCCAGATTCAGGACGACATTCTCGACGTGGACGGCGTGGCGGAAACGATGGGCAAGGCGGCCGGCGCCGACGCTCGCCTGGCCAAACCAACCTGGCCCAGCATTCACGGGCTGGCAGCCGCCCGCGCGGCGGCCGACCAGCTGCGCCAGAGTGCGCTGATGCAGCTTGGCAAGCTGCCGCTTAATAGCTCACAACTGGGGCAGCTGCAGGCCATCACCCGGTTTGTTGTCGACCGCAGTCACTAGGGACGCGCTGTTGCAGCGCCGCGGTTCCGGGCGGCTGCAGGTAAACTGTCACTCACGTGACCGACGACCCTGAAAAATACCCCTGGCTGGACCAGGCCGCGACGCCCGCGGATTTGCGGCGCATCCCGGCCAAGTCCCTGCCACGGGTCTGCGATGACCTGCGCCGTTTTCTGATTCACACCGTGGCAACCCGCGGCGGCCATTTCGCCGCCGGCCTCGGCACCGTGGAACTCACGGTGGCGCTGCATTTTGTCTACGACACGCCCGAGGATCGCCTGGTCTGGGACGTAGGGCACCAGGCCTATCCGCACAAGGTCCTTACCGGCCGGCGCGATTTGTTAGGGTCAATCAAGCAAAGCGGCGGACTGGCGCCATTCCCAAGCCGCGCCGAAAGTCCCTATGACACCTTCGGCGTCGGGCATTCCAGCACTTCGATCAGCGCGGCGTTAGGTATGGCGGTCGCGGCCCAGCGCAGCGGCGCCGGTCGGCGCATCGTCGCAATCATCGGCGACGGCGCCATGACGGCGGGCATGGCATTCGAGGCACTCAATCACGCCGGCTCTCTCACTGCAAATTTGTTAGTCATCCTGAACGACAATGACATGTCGATTTCTGAAAACGTCGGTGCGATGTCGAATTATTTCGCGCGGGTATTGTCCGGGCCGAGCTATGCGACCTTGCGCGAAGGCGGCAAGAAGGTGCTGCGGCAGATGCCGACGGTGTGGGAACTCGCGCGCCGCTCCGAGGAGCATGTCAAAGGCATGGTGTTGCCCGGCACGCTGTTCGAGGAGCTGGGATTCAACTACATCGGCCCGATCGATGGCCATGATGTCGGCGCGCTGGTCAAGACGCTGAGCAACCTGCGCGCACTCAAGGGACCGCAATTTCTGCACGTTGTGACGCGCAAGGGCAAGGGCTATGCGCCGGCCGAGGCCGATCCCATCAAGTGGCATGGCCCGGGTCCGTTCGATCCCGCCAGTGGCACAATCTTCAGGGACAAGGCCGCCGGCCCGACGTTTTCGCAGATTTTTGGGCAGTGGCTCTGTGACATGGCGGAACGCGACCCTGACATCATCGCCATTACGCCGGCGATGCGCGAAGGCTCGGGGCTGGTTGAATTCTCCAAGCGCTTCCCCGACCGCTATTTTGACGTCGCCATTGCCGAGCAGCATGCGGTGAGCTTTGCCGCGGGCCTGGCCTGCGAGGGCCAGAAGCCGGTGGTCGCGATCTACTCAACCTTCCTGCAGCGCGGCTACGATCAGCTGATCCACGATGTCGCGCTGCAGAATCTGCCGGTGGTTTTTGCGCTCGACCGCGCCGGCCTGGTGGGCGGCGACGGCGCCACGCACCAGGGCGCCTACGACATCTCGTTCCTGCGCTGCATACCTAACATGGTGCTGATGACGCCGAGCGATGAGAACGAATGCCGGCAGATGCTGTATACCGCGACGACCCTGCAAAATCCCAGCGCGGTGCGCTATCCGCGCGGCAGCGGGCCCGGCGCAGCGGTGGTCACCGAGATGACGGCGCTGCCGGTCGGTAAGGGCGAGGTCGTACAGCGCGGGCATGCGGGCCTCGCGATCCTGTGCTTTGGCACTTTGTTAGCCAGTGGCCGCCACATCGGCACCGAGCTGGGCGCCACGGTCGTCAACATGCGCTTTGTGAAGCCGCTGGATGAAGCCCTGGTACTGCAACTGGCGCGCGAGCATCTGGCGCTGGTAACGATCGAAGAGAATGCGGTCGCGGGCGGCGCCGGCTCCGCGGTCATCGAAGCTCTGGCCGCCGCGGAGCTCGCCACTCCGGTGCTGCAGATCGGCATTCCGGACCGATTCGTTGAACATGGGTCGCGGGACGATTGCCTGCGCGCTGCGGAACTCGACAGCGCTTCGATGCAATCCGCGATCGAGCGCTGGTGGCAACGTCACGCGCCCGCGCAAGCCACGCTGCGTGGGCTGCGGTGAATTCAAGGAAATCGATGGATCACGACGCTAACAAATTGGCCGGCGGCGGCGCCAGAGACCCCGGCGCGGTGGAAGACGTGCAAGGCCGGCGCGACAGCCGTCGCATCCCCATCGATCGGGTCGGCATCAAGGACATCCGGCATCCGGTGAAGCTGCGCGATCGTTCCGCCGGCGAGCAACATACGGTCGCGACCTTCAACATGTACGTCAATCTGCCGCACCATTTCAAGGGCACGCACATGTCGCGCTTTGTGGAAATCCTGCACCATGAACGCGAGATTTCGGTGGAGAACTTTCCGTCCATGCTGGCGGAGATGACCGCTCGGCTCGAGGCCGAGGCCGGTCACATCGAAATGAGTTTTCCGTTTTTCATGACCAAAAAGGCGCCGGTTTCCGGCGTTGAAAGCCTGATGGACTATGCCGCCACGCTGATCGGCGAACGCTGCAGTGGCGCCAACACCATGACCATTCGCGTGGTGGTGCCGGTCACCAGCCTGTGCCCGTGCTCGAAAAAGATTTCCGCCTATGGCGCGCACAACCAGCGCTCCCACCTGACGATCACGGTGCAGCCCCGTGAGCATCTGTGGATCGAGGAGTTGATCGAGATTGCGGAGTCCGAGGCCTCCTGCGAGCTGTTTGGGATTCTGAAACGGCCGGACGAAAAATTCGTCACCGAAAAGGCCTATGACAATCCGAAGTTCGTCGAGGACCTGGTACGCGATGTCGCGGCCAGGCTCAATGCCGATCCGCGGATTTCAGCCTACAGCGTGTCCGCCGAGAATTTCGAGTCGATCCACAATCATTCGGCCTACGCGCTGATCGAGCGCGACAAGCGCGTCGCGGATTGAACTGCGTCCGTCTCAGGCGACGGCTGCGCTCAGTTCGGCGGCGGCTGCGCTGAGTCCCGCGGCCGTCAGTTGATCGGCGGACTGCAGGCGCGCGATCAGCGTTTTCAGAAACGCCTTGTTGAAATGCAGCTGGCAGGCCGATGAGCTCTGCTCCAGCAGTGTCGCGCTCACCTTGAGCGCGGTCACGCCACCTAACGCCCGGATGGTCGCGGTACGCCGCGCGCCCTTGACGTAGCTGGTTTCGCCGAAACAGTCGCCCGCCTCGATGCGGCCGACCTTGATGTTGTTGCGTTCGACCGCGCATTCACCCGAGACCAGGATGTAGAAGCGGTCATCGATCTCGCCTTCCTTGACGATCTCCTCGCCCGGCGTGAAATCGGTCCAGCCGGATGCACGCATGACCTCCCAGATTTCGGCATGCGAGAACTCGTGGAAAAACCGCAGGCGCCGCAGCACGCCGAACTGTTCCTGCTGGTCGAGCTTGTTATAGGCCGCGCGCAGCTTCTGGTGCACGCGCGTCAGGTCGGCGGCGAAGTCGAGGCCGCTCGCGTAGCGGTTCTCGGTGTGTTTCATCATCGCGGTCGCGACGACGTTTTCCAGTTCTTCCGGAACGTCGGTGCGCAGCGTGTGAATCGGGGCGGCGGTTGCGTACACGATCTGGTGCAGCAGCCGCGCCAGATTCGAAGCCTTGAACGGCCGGGCGCCGGTCAGCAGCTCGTACATGCAGGCGCCTAACGAATAGATGTCCGAACACGGCGTCAGGTCGAAGCTCTGCACCTGTTCCGGCGACATGTACGACGGGCTGCCGGCAATGCCCTCGATGCGGGAAATTTCCGAATCCGCCACCAACGCGATGCCGAAATCGATGATGCGGACATCGTTGTCCTGGGTCAGCATGATGTTGGAGGGCTTGATGTCGCGGTGGATGACGCCGCGCGAATGCGCGTAGTGCAGGGCCTTGGCGCACTTGTAGACGATCTCGACCACATCGTCGATGCGCAGCAGGTTGTCAGGCTTGCAGTAGGCGCTCAGGGTGCGTGCGCCGTGCACGAACTCGGTGACGATGTAACAGTGGCTGCCCTCTTCACCGGCATCGTAGATCGGCAGGATGTTAGGGTGCTGCAGCATCCCGACCATGTGTGCTTCCGACATGAACATCTTGCGCGCAATCTTGGCTTTTTCCTCGTCCTGCACCGCTGCCATGTTGTAGACCTTGATGGCTACATCGCGGCCGTAATAGGGATCGTGAGACAGGTACACCGTGCCGGTGCTGCCATGCCCGACCTCGTTGACGATCTCGTATTTACCAATGCGTTCCGGTGGCCGGGCATTGGATTTCGAATTTCTGGGTTCTACGGCCATCAGCCTCACCTGGACAAGGAGGCCAGAATACGTAGCCTGAAATTCGCCGGCTGTGACGCAGTTCCGGTTGCAGGGTCCGTTCAGGGTCCGAAATGATCGAAGCCGCGATGCGCGACCTGAGTCACAAGCGCGCCGTCGCGCCGCCAAACGCCCGCCCCGGGCACGACCCGGCCAATCCTCGTGATGCGGGTCTGCGCAGCCCGGGCGATTTCCGCAAGATCCGCCGCCGCCGCGGGCACGGTGAAGGCCAGTTCGTAGTCATCGCCGCCGGTCAGCGCGAGTTCCTGCGCCCGCGGCAGCGCATGCAGCGCCCGCAAGGCATCGGACAATGGCAACAGCGCAGGTTCTATTTCGATCGCACAGCCGCTGGCGGCGCCGAGCTTGCCCAAATCGCCCGCGAGCCCGTCCGACACGTCGATGCAGGCGCTGGCAATCCCCGCGAGCGCCCGGCCCAGCGTGACGCGCGGCGTCGGATACTCGAATCTTGCGCGCAGCGCCGCCGGCGGCGCCGGCCGATCCGCGAGCGGCAGGCCGGCGGCAGCATCGCCCGGCGTGCCCGAGACGAACACCAGGTCACCGGGCTGCGCGCCGCTGCGCCTCAGCGCCCGCCCCGGCAGCACCGTGCCTAACACGGTCACTGAAATAGTCAACGGACCGGAGGTGGTATCGCCACCGATCAGCGCCACGCCGTACTGTTGTGCCAGGGCGTCGAAACCGCCGGCGAATTCCTGCAGCCACGCGTCATCGGCCTGCGGCAGCGTGAGCGCGAGCAAGGCGTAGCGCGGTTCCGCGCCCATGGCGGCGAGATCGCTGAGATTCACGGCCAGTGCGCGATGTCCGACCGAGCGCGGCGGCGAGCCGGGCGGAAAATGCCGTCCGGCAACCAGCGTGTCGGCGGCGGCGACCAGCTGCCGGCCCGGCGGCAGTTCGAGCACCGCGGCATCGTCACCGACACCTAACACGACATCCTCGCGCCGGGCCCCGAGCGCGCTGAACCAACGCTGGATCAGGTCAAACTCACCCATCGGCGCCCGCGATCTCCGCGCCGCGCAATGCATGCGCCGCCTTGTCGAGCACCGCGTTGACGAACTTGTGGCCATCGGTCGCGCCGAAGCGCTTGGCGAGCGCCACCGCCTCGTTGATCGCGACGCGCCACGGCGTCTCCGGGCGGTTGCGCAGTTCAAGGACGCCAATCCACAAAATGGCGTGTTCGACCGGATCGAGGGCCGCCGCGCTGCGGTCCTGCCAGCCTGCTAACAATTCGTCCAGCACTTGCCGCTCCCGGGCGATGTCCTCGATCAGGCCGAGGAAATAGCCGCGATCCGCCTTCGCCATGTCGGGCTCCAGGTCGAATTCCTGCGCCAGGTCCTGCCACGGCGCAGCGTTCAATTGCCAGCGGTACAGGGCCTGCGTCGCCAGCTTGCGCGCGACACTGCGGGCCGCATGCTGCGGATCAAATCGCCGCCCGCCGCTCACGCCTGTGCCGCCAGACGCAGCACCCGGATCATCTCCAGCGCCGTCACCAGTGCCTCGCCACCCTTGTCGGCGCGCGCCAGCGCGGCGCGCTCCAGCGCCTGTTCGACATTGTCCGTGGTCAGCACGCCAAAGATCACGGGCACGCCGGTATCCAGCCCCGCGCGCATCAGGCCGGCGGCGGCTTCGCGCGCCACGAAATCGAAATGCGGCGTATCGCCGCGAATCACGCAACCTAACGCCACGACCGCGGCGTAATCGCCGCTCGCGGCGAGCGCCTTGCTGGCGAGCGGCAATTCGAACGCGCCGGGAACGTTGACCAGCGTCAGGTCGGCAGCGGCGCCGCCATGGCGCTCCCAAGCCGCGCGCGCGCCCTGCACCAGGCTGGCGACGATGAAATCGTTGAAGCGTGACGCGACCAGCGCGACCCGCAGACCGCGCGCGTCAGGTGTCGGCGTCGACATAACTCTCGATCTCCAGGCCAAACGCGGAAATGCCGTGCAGCTGTTTGGGCGCCGACAATACCCGCATGCGGCTGACTCCCAGGTCCTTGAGGATCTGCGCGCCGACGCCGTAGGTGCGCAGCACCGGCGCCGCGGGATCCTGGTGCTCGGTGCCAAAGCGGCCATCGGCCGTCGCATGGCGCCCGGCGACCGCATCGGCCAGCATGCGTGGCGACTCGGCCTGGCGCAGCATGACCACCACGCCGTTCTCGGCCGCCGCCACCGCACGCAACGCCGCGCGCAGGCTCCAGGTTCGGAAGTCAGGTTGAATACCTAACAAATCGCGCAGCGTATCGACCAGGTGCACGCGCACCAGCGGCGCGGGACTGACCTTGGTGGGATCGCCGCGCACCAGCGCCAGATGCACGTCGCGGTGCACATGATCCTCGTAGGCGTGCAACTGAAATTCACCGAACTCGGTCTGCACCGTGCGGCTCGAGACGCGCTCCACTGAGCGCTCGTTGCGCAGGCGATAACGGATGAGATCCGCGATCGTGCCGATCTTGAGCTGGTGCCGCGCGGCAAACGCCTCGAGCTCCGGCCGCCGCGCCATGGTGCCGTCGTCCGACATGATCTCGACGATCACGGCCGCGGGTGTCAGGCCTGCGAGCCGGGCGAGATCGCATCCGGCTTCCGTGTGGCCGGCGCGGGTCAGCACGCCGCCCGGCTGGGCCATGATCGGGAAAATGTGCCCGGGCTGGCGCAGGTCTTCGGGTCGCGCGTTCGCGGCCACCGCGGTGCGAATGGTGTGCGCACGATCTTGCGCCGAGATGCCGGTCGTAACGCCCTCCGCCGCCTCGATCGAGACCGTGAAGTTGGTGCGGTGACTGGTGTCGGTTTCGCTCACCATGAGCGGCAGGCGCAGCTGCTGGCAGTGCTCGCGCGTCAGGGTCAGGCAAATGAGGCCGCGGCCGAAGCGCGCCATGAAATTGACATCTTCCGGGCGCACCAGATCGGCGGCCATCAGCAGATCGCCTTCGTTCTCGCGCTGCTCATCGTCCATGATGACGACCATGCGCCCGGCAGCGAGATCGGCTAACACTTCATCAATGCTGTTCATAGTGCCGCGCCTTCACCACGCGCCTCCAGCAACCGATCGAGATAACGAGCCACCAGGTCGACCTCAAAATTGACTTTCCGCCCGACGCGCAGCGCCCCCAGGGTCGTCACCTGGCGTGTATGCGGAATCAGGTTGACCGCGAACTCCATGCCAGACACATCGTTCACCGTCAGACTAACACCATCGAGCGCCACGGAGCCCTTGCGGGCGACATAGCGTGCCAGGTCGAACGGCACCTCGAAGCGCACCCAGAGCGAATCGGCGCGCGGCTCAACGCCCACGACCCCGGCCTGGCCATCGACATGGCCGGTGACCCAATGACCGCCGAGCGCATCGCCGGCACGCAGCGCCAGCTCCCAGTTCACCTGATCGCCGCTGTGCAGGTTGCCAAGATTGGTCAGCCGCAGCGTCTCCGCCGAGACGTCGGCGTCGAAGCTGTCGTCGGTCGCTGCGGTTACCGTCAGGCAGCAGCCATTGATCGCGATGCTGTCGCCGAGCGCCGGCGCGCGCGCCGCCAACCCGGCCAGCTCGAAGCGGCAGCGCAGGTCTGCGCCGCGACTCTCGCGTGTCAGCAGGACCCCGATGCCGGACACGATGCCAGTGAACATCAGGCCGGCCGCAGCCGCATGCGCAGGTCGCCACCGACCACCGCAAGTTCGCTGAACTGGAATCGTGGCGCATCGGCCAGCAGCGACAACGCGGGCAATTGCGCCAGCGCGCGCGCCTCCTGTCCTAACAACATCGGCGCCTGGTAGATCAGGAGCTCATCCACGAGCCCGAGGCGCAACAGGGCGCCACTCAGGGTGGCGCCGGCCTCGACCAGCAGTTCATTGATTTGCAGCGCTTTCGCCAGATGCTCGAGTGCGCCCGCCAGATCCAGGCCCGCGCCCGTGGATTCCAGCCATTCGAGTCCGATACCGTCGCCCTGCATGGCGGCCTGCGCGGCGACCGCCAACTCCGCACCCACGGCATCGCGGCGCGAGAAGACGAGCGCCTTGCCCGGCGAATTCAGGACTTTTGCCGACCGCGGCAGGCGCAGGCGGCTGTCGAGCACCACTCGTAGCGGCTGGCGCTGCGCCGCGTCGCCCAAACGTACCGTCAGCTGCGGGTCGTCGGCCAGCACCGTGCCGATGCCGGTCAGAATCGCATCGGAGCGCGCGCGCCAATGATGCACATCGGCCCGCGCCGCGTCGCAACTGATCCACTGGCTGACGCCATTGGCGAGCGCCGTGCGCCCGTCCAGGCTGGCGGCAATCTTGAGGCGTACGAAGGGCCGGCCGCGCCGCAGCCTCGAGAGAAAACCGGCATTCAGGTCATCGGCCGCAGCCGCTAACAAACCGCCGCGCACTTGGATGCCGGCGGCGCGCAGTTTGGCCGCGCCGGCGCCATCGACGCGCGGATCCGGGTCCGCACTGGCGTAGATGAGCTGGCTGATGCCAGAGGCGATCAAGGCATCGGCGCACGGCGGCGTGCGGCCGTGGTGCGCGCAGGGTTCCAAGGTCACATAGGCCGTGGCGCCGCGCGCGGACTCGCCCGCGGCATTGAGGGCCAGTGCCTCGGCATGCGGCTCGCCCGCGGCGCGATGCCAGCCTTCGCCGACCACCGCCCCGCCCTGCGCCAGCACGCAGCCAACCCGTGGATTCGGGTGAGTCGTCGTCAGACCTAACGCGGCAAGCTCCAGCGCCCGCCGCATGTGCTGACGATCCTGTTCGGTAAAGACTTCCTGATCCATATTGAACTTCTACTGACAAAAAAACTAATTCTTGCGGCGCGCGCCCGGCGGCGGCAACTCACCTGCCAGCAGCGACAGCTGCCCGGCCACGGGTTCGCGCTTCTTGCGCTGCTTCAATTTGTCCACTTCTTCGCGGAACGCATCGATATCCTGGAAATGCCGGTACACTGACGCGTAGCGTACGTACGCGACCTCGTCCAGGTGCCGCAATTCCTCCATCACCAGGTCACCAATCAGGCGCGACTCGACTTCGCGTTCGCCTAACGCGCGCAGGCGATGATCGATGCGGGCCACCGCTTCCTCGATCGCCTCCTGCGACACCGGGCGCTTCTCCAGCGCCTTGACGAAGCTGCCACGCAGCTTGTGCTCATCGAAGGGCTCGCGGTTGCGATCCTTCTTGATAATCTGCGGCATGACCAGTTCCGGCGTCTCGAACGTAGTGAAGCGCTCCCCGCAGGCCAGGCATTCGCGACGCCGGCGAATCTGCCGGCCTTCCGCGGCCAGACGCGAGTCGTTCACCTTCGTTTCAACATGCGCGCAGAATGGGCAGTACATAAATTGCCGTGCTAACGACGGCGCAGCAGCTCACGTACCGTAGACCGGGAACCGCCGGCACAGCGCCGTCACCTGCTCACGCACCTTGCCGACCGCCGCCTCGCTCAGGTTGGCGTCAATAATGTCGGCCATCCAGTCCGCGACCTGCGTGACCTCGGCAACGCCGAAGCCGCGGGTGGTTGCGGCGGGCGTGCCAATGCGCAGGCCGCTGGTGACCGCCGGCGGGCGCGGATCGTTGGGCACCGCGTTCTTGTTGACCGTGATATGCGCGCGCCCTAACGCCGCGTCTGCATCCTTGCCGGTCACCGCCTTGTCGGACAAATCGAGCAGAAACAAATGATTGTCTGTGCCGCCCGAGACGATACGGAACCCGCGCGCCTGCAGCCGCGCGGCCATCGCCCGCGCGTTGGTGACCACCTGCTTCTGGTAGTCGACAAAATCCGGCTGCAAGGCCTCGAGGAATGCCACCGCCTTGGCGGCGATCACGTGCATCAACGGTCCGCCCTGCGTTCCCGGGAACACCAGCGAATTGAGTTTCCGGGTGATCTCGTCGTTGGCCTTGGCCAGTATCAGGCCGCCGCGCGGGCCGCGCAGCGTCTTGTGCGTGGTGGTTGTAACGACATGCGCATGCGGCAGTGGATTCGGATACACGCCGGCGGCCACCAGTCCGGCCACATGCGCCATGTCGACAAACAGATACGCGCCCACCCGGTCCGCAATCGCACCGAAGCGCGCCCAGTCGATGACGCGCGAATACGCGGAAAAACCAGCGACGATCATTTTCGGCTTATGTGCGAGCGCCAGCGCCTCGACGTTGGCGTAATCGATCTCGCCATTGTCAGGACGAATGCCGTATTGCACGGCGTTGAACAGCTTGCCGGAGAAATTCACCTTGGCGCCATGCGTCAGGTGACCGCCATGGTCGAGGCTCATGCCCAATATCGTCTCGCCCGGCTTGACCAGCGCCAGGTACACGGCCGCGTTAGCCTGCGAACCCGAATGTGGCTGCACATTGGCGAAGTCGGCGCCGAACAATTGTTTGGCGCGATCGATCGCGAGCTGCTCGGCGACGTCGACGAACTCGCAGCCGCCGTAATAGCGCTTGCCCGGATAACCCTCGGCGTATTTGTTAGTCAGCACCGAACCCTGGGCCGCCAGCACGCGCCTGCTGGCGTAGTTTTCCGAGGCGATGAGTTCGATATGATCTTCCTGGCGTTGGGACTCGCCACGCATGGCGGCGTCGAGGGCGGGATCAAATTGCGCAATCGTCAACGGGGACCGGAACATCGGCAATCCTTACGGCTAGCGGTAACGCGGTGGGAAGCCGGTCATTTTAGCCGATCGGACACCGCTCAGCCGGCAATCAGCGCCTCGACCACGTTGTTCCAGGCGGTGGCCAGATTGGCGCGGTTGTAGCCCCCGCCGCCCAGCGCCAGCACGCGGCCGTGCCCGAGCTCATCGGCCATGGCGCCCAAATCCCGGGCGGCGCGCCGATGCGACTCGGCCGTCCAGGCCAGATGGGTGATCGGGTCGCCGGCCACGCTGTCGGCGCCGCATTGCAGAATGATGAATTCCGGCGCAAACGAGCGCAGGTGGGCCAGAACCTGGGGCCAGTGCTGCGCAAATACCGCGTCATCCGCGCCTGCTGGCAGCGGAATATTGAGCTTGGTGCCAAGCGCCGGCCCACGCCCGGTTTCGGCGGCCGCGCCGGTTCCCGGATACAGGTGACGGCCGTCTTCATGCAGGTCGGCGAAGATCACCCGCGGATCGGTCTCAAACCCGTAAAAAACGCCGTCGCCGTGATGGGCATCGATATCCACATAGGCGACCCGCTGCAGTCCACCGCCGCGCAGCAGCGTCTCGATGACCACGCCGATATCGTTGAATACGCAGAACCCCGCAGCCCGATGCCGCGCCGCGTGGTGCAGCCCCGCAATCGGGACGAACGCGCGTTGCGCCCGCCCGGTCATCAGCGCCTCGCTGGCCCCGAGCGCCGCACCGACCACCGTGGCGGCGTCTTCGAATACTCCCTGGTACGCGGGCGTGTCGCCGCTGTCCAGCCAGCCCTGGCCGTCCCGGGATTTCTGCCGCACTTCCGCGACATACTCCGCCGAGTGAAAGCGCAGCAGTTCTTCCGTTGTGGCGGCGCGCGGTTCCTCGACCAGCGTGCGCAGCTGCAGGCCGCGACGATTGAATTCGCGCCAGAACGCGTCGTGACGGTCGGTTCCGAATGGATGGCCAGCGCCAAATCCATAGCGCGCCAGACGTTCGCCGGCAACCACCAGAACGCTATTTGCTGTTGCTTGCGCCACCGTCCTAAAGCCTAGCACGTATAATTCGCAGCCCCTATGGCGCAGTACATTTACACCATGAACCGGGTGGGCAAAGTGGTGCCCCCCAAGCGTCACATCCTACGTGACATCAGCCTGTCATTTTTTCCGGGCGCGAAGATCGGCGTGCTGGGACTCAACGGCTCGGGCAAATCCACGTTGCTCAAGATCATGGCGGGTCTCGACCCTAACATCGAAGGCGAGGCTCGGCCGCAACCCGGCATCCGCATCGGTTATCTGCCGCAGGAGCCGCAGCTCAATCCGGCTTTGACCGTGCGCGATGAAGTCATCCAGGGCATCGGCGGCCTGTACGCCAAGGTTGCACGCTATAACGCGATTTCCGATCGCTTCGGCGAAGCGCTCGACGATGATGAAATGAACAAGCTGCTCGAAGAGCAGGCCAAACTGCAGGACCAGATCGACGCCGGCAACGGCTGGGAGCTCGATCGCAAGCTGGAAATCGCGGCCGATGCGCTGCGCCTGCCGGCCTGGGATGCCAGGATCGACAAGCTCTCGGGTGGCGAGAAACGCCGTGTGGCTTTGTGCCAGTTGCTGCTGTCCTCGCCCGACATGCTTTTGTTAGATGAGCCGACCAACCATCTGGATGCGGAATCGGTGGCCTGGCTGGAGCGCTATCTGCTGGAGTATCCGAGCACCGTGATCGCGGTGACGCATGATCGTTACTTCCTCGATAACGTCGCCGGCTGGATTCTCGAGCTCGATCGCGGCCACGGCATTCCCTGGCAGGGGAATTATTCGTCCTGGCTGGAACAGAAGGAAAAGCGCCTCGCCCAGGAAGACAAGGAACGCGATGCGTTGCGCAAGACCCTGGCCCGCGAGCTCGAATGGGTGCGCCAGAACCCCAAGGCGCGCCAGGCGAAGAGCAAGGCGCGCATGCAGCGCTACGAGGAGCTCGCCTCACGCGAATTCCAGGAACGCAACGAAACCAACGAAATCTATATTCCACCCGGCGAGCGGCTCGGCGATGTGGTCATCGAGGTCGAAGGACTGCGCAAAGGCTATGGCGAGCGGCTGCTGATCGATAACTTCGGCTTCAGCCTGCCGCCGGGCGGCATCGTCGGTATCATCGGACCTAACGGCGCCGGCAAGACCACCTTGTTCCGCATGCTGACCGGTGTTGAAGTGCCAGACGCCGGAACGGTTCGAATTGGCCCCACGGTCAAGCTGTCCTATGTCGACCAGTCGCGCCAGTCGCTCAATGACAAGAACTCGGTCTGGCAGGAAATATCCGGTGGCCTCGATCTCATAAAGGTTGGCAACTACGAAACCCCCTCGCGCGGCTACGTCGGACGCTTTAATTTCAAGGGCGTGCAGCAGCAGCAACTGATCGGCGAACTGTCGGGCGGCGAGCGCAATCGCGTGCATCTGGCCAAGGTGCTGAAGTCCGGTGGTAACGTGCTGCTGCTCGATGAGCCAACCAACGATCTCGATATTGAAACGCTGCGCGCGCTGGAGGAGGGTTTGTTGGCGTTTCCGGGCTGCGCCGTCGTCATCTCGCACGATCGCTGGTTTCTCGATCGCATTGCGACCCACATTCTCGCCTTCGAAGGAAATTCCGAGGTGGTATGGTTCGAGGGTAACTATCAGGATTACGTTGAGGATTACCAGCGCCGCAAGGGTGAAGACGCCTCACAGCCGCATCGCATCCGTTACAAGCCGCTCACTCGATAACCCATGCCAAGCACGCTGCGCATCGACGGACGCTCACTGACCCTCGCGCAGCTGCGCAGCGACGCCGGCGAACCGGCGCAGCTGCTGCTGGATGACGCTGCGGTGACGCGTCTCGCAGCCGGCAACGCGGCCGTGAACCGCGCCGCTGCCGGCGACACCGCGGTCTACGGCGTCAACACCGGCTTCGGCGCATTCGCAACGCAGCGCATCGCGCCGCAGCGCACTGCCGAACTGCAGCTCAACCTGGTGCGCAGCCACGCCTGCGGCATCGGCGAGCCGCTGGCGCCGGGCATCGTGCGGCGCATGCTGCTGCTCAAGGCCAATGCGCTTGCCGGCGGATTTTCCGGCGTGCGGGTCGAGGTCGTGCATGCTTTGTTAGCTCTGGCGAATGCCGGGGTCATGCCGCTGATTCCGATTCGCGGCTCGGTCGGCGCGTCCGGCGATCTCGCGCCGCTGGCGCACCTGGCCCTGGTCCTGATCGGCGAAGGTGAAGCGCTGCATGCGGGCAAGCGCCTGGAAGGCGCGGCGCCGATGCAGGCCGCGGGCCTCAAGCCGCTGACGCTGGGCCCCAAGGAGGGCCTCGCGGTGCTGAACGGCACGCAGCTGTCGGCGGCGCTGGCGATCGAAGGCTTGTTTGCCGCAGAGCGCTTGTTAGCTGCCAGCATCGCGATCGGCGCGCTGACCGTCGAGGCGCTGAAGGGCAGCCATACGCCTTTCGACGAGCGCATTCACGCGGCCCGTGGCCAGGCGGGCCAGATCGAAGTCGCGCGGCGTTTTCGCGCGCTGCTGCAGGAAAGCGAGATCCACCACAGCCATGTGGATTGCGACCGGGTGCAGGATCCTTATTCGGTGCGCTGCATGCCGCAGGTACTGGGCGGACTCGCCGACACCATTGCGCACGCGGCCGGGGTACTGGGTCGCGAGATTAACGGCGCCACCGACAACCCGCTGGTGTTTGGCGACGATATCCTCTCGGGCGGCAATTTTCACGCCGCGCCACTCGGGCTGGTGGCGGACTTTCTCGCCATCGCACTCGCCGACAGCGCCTCCATCTCCGAACGACGCACCGATTTGTTAGCACGCAAGGTGAATCCCGCGCTGACGATGTTCCTGACCCAGGAGCCCGGGCTCGAGTCCGGTTACATGATCGCGCAGGTCACGGCCGCGGCGCTGACCTCGAGCCTCAAGACCCTGGCGCATCCGGCCTCGGTGGACTCGATACCAACCTCGGCAGGCCAGGAGGACCATGTCAGCATGGCGCCCTGGGCCGGCGAAAAATTGCTGCTGATCGCGGAGCGCTGCGAGCAGGTGCTGGCGATCGAGTATCTAGCCGCCGCGCAGGCGCTGGATGCGATGCGGCCGCTGCGCAGCTCGCCCGCAATCGAATCACTGCACGCGAAATTGCGCGCGGTCGCGCCGTTCAAACCGCAGGATCATCGCCTCGATCGGGATATCGCGGCGGCGGCGCGCCTCGTGCGCAGCAACGACTTCGAGAGTTAGGCCCGGCAGCGCATGTTCATCGACGCCCACCTCGGTCTGCAGCTCGGCGACACCCGCGTGTCGCTGGTCTGCCCCGGCTGCGCCACCCAGTCGCACATGACGCCGATCGCAGCACCGACCCACGAGGAACTGACAAAACACCGCAGTGGCCATGTCGGCGTCGTCTATCGCTGCGATGCCTGCGAATACCCGGTGTTCCTGCGTCATCCGGTGCGCGCGCATGGCGCCGACCGCATCGAGCTCGCGCCGCAATTCATCGAGGTCGAGCACCCGCGCGAGAAGTTTGCGTTTGCCTACCTGCCGCGGCATATCGAATCGCTGTTCCGGGCCGCGCTGGACTGTTATGCCGCCGGCGCCTATGCGGGATTCACGCTGCTCAGTCGCCATATCGCACTGGCGATGTTTGCAGATCTCGGGCCCTCGGGCCGCCTGCGGGTCTTCGAAGAGCTGGACGATATCCGCGAACTCGCCACCCTGCCTAACGAGATTTTCAACCGGTTCAAGGATTTGCTGTTCGGACAGGAGCCACAACCCGGTTCGGCGGCGCTGCGCATGCAGGCCATGGAATGCGGCGTGCTGCTCGAGGTGATGAAAGATCTTTTGAGCCAGGTCTACGTGCGCAAGGCCCGGCTGCAACGCGCGCTCAAGATGCGCGAGTTCCTGCGCAACGACGAACCCGCGTCAGGCTAACGCGCGGCGCGCGTTGCGAAACACGCGCATCCAGCCCGAATCCTCACCGCGACGCTCAGGCAGCCAGGAATTCTGGATGCGCCGGTAGACGCGCTCCGGATGCGGCATGGCCGCCAGCACCCGGCCATCCGGGGTACCGATGGCGGCAATACCTGCCGGTGAACCATTGGGATTCGCCGGATAGGTCGCAGCGGACACGCCGCGCGCCAGTGCGTAGCGAATTCCTGTTAGCTTATTGTTGTCGAAGCGTTGCTGAGCTCCAGCATCCCTGAACACGGCGCGACCTTCGCCATGCGCAACCGCGACCGGCAGCAGCGAGCCGGCCATTCCGTCGAGCCACAGCGACGGCGACGGCAGCACCTCCACCAGCGTGGCCCGGCCTTCGAACTGTTCGCTGCGATTGCGCCGGAAGCGCGGCCAGTCTGCGGCGCCCGGTATCAACGACGACAGCGCCGCGAGCATCTGGCAGCCATTGCAGATACCGAGCGTGAGGCTGTCACGGCGCGCGAAAAACGCCGTGAACTGGGCGCGCAAAGCTTCGTGGTAAAGAATCGATCCGGCCCAGCCCACACCCGCCCCTAACACATCGCCGTAGGAAAATCCGCCGCAGGCGATCAGGGTTTGAAAGGAAGCTAACGAAACGCGGCCCGCGATCAGATCGGTCATGTGCACGTCGTGCGCCTCGAAGCCGGCGCGATGCAGCACCGCCGCCATTTCGACCTGGCTGTTGACGCCCTGCTCGCGCAGCACCGCGACCTTCGGGCGCGCGCCGCTGGCGATCAGCGGCGCAACGATGTCCTCGGCAGGATCAAAGCGCAGATCCTCCTGCAGCGGCGGCGTGGCCGGATCGCATTGCGCGGCGTATTCCTGATCTGCGCATTCCGGATTGTCGCGCAAGCGCTTGAGGCGCCACGACGTCTCGCTCCAGGCGCGGCGCAGGTCAGCCCAGGATTCATCGATGCGGCAGCTGCCCGCGCGCACCCGCACCCGCAGCTCAGTGGTGGGCGCGCCAATATCATGGCAAAGGGCGGCCAGGCCCTGCTGTGCCAGCACCGCGCGCACGCTGGCAAGCTGATCCGCGGCGACCTGCAGGATGACGCCCGGTTCCTCGGCAAATAATGCGCCCAGTTCGCCGCCCGCGGGCGCGGGCAGACTGACATCGAGGCCGCAGTGCCCGGCAAAAGCCATTTCAATCAAGCTGACAATGGTCCCGCCGTCGGCTCGATCGTGGTACGCGAGCACTTGCCTGTTAGCCCGCAGCACGGCCAGCGCCGCCGCAAAGCCCTTGAGATCTTGAGCGCGGTCAAGGTCCGGCGGCTGCTCGCCGATGACGCCATGCACCTGCGCCAGCGCCGATCCACCGAGCCGATTCTTGCCCGCGGAAAAATCCAGCAGCAGCAGCCGCGTCGCGCCCGCATCGAGCCGCAGCATCGGGGTCAGCGTCCGGCGCACATCGGTCACCGGCGCGAACGCCGAGATAATGACCGACACCGGCGCGCGCACCACGTGCTTGCGGCCCGACTCTGCCCAGGCGGTTTTCATTGACAGCGAATCCTTGCCAACCGGGATCGCAATACCTAACGCCGGGCACAATTCCTCGCCGAGCGCATGCACGGTGGCATACAGCGCCGCGTCCTGGCCAGGCTCGCCGCAGGCGGCCATCCAGTTGGCCGACAGCTTGATGTCGCCCAGCGCGCGAATGTCCGCCGCCAGAATGTTGGTAATGGCCTCGGCGACGGCGAGGCGGCCCGACGCGGGCGCATCCAGCACCGCGACTGGCGCGCGCTCCCCCATGGCCATGGCTTCGCCGGCATGGCCGAACAGGTCCGCCGCGGTGACCGCGACATCGGCGACCGGCAGCTGCCACGGACCGACCATCGGATCGCGATGAATGAGGCCCCCGACCGACCGGTCGCCGATCGTGATCAGGAACGACTTGTCGGCGACCGCCGGCAGGCGCAGCACGCGGTACAAGGCATCATGAGCAATCGCGGGAGCTAACACCAGCGGCGTGCGCGGCGCCGGCTCGCTGCGCGCCTCGCGCTGCATGCGTGGCAGCTTGCCAAGCAGCACGCCCAGCGGCATGTCGACGATGACTTCGCCGCCCGGACCATCCTCGACCCGCAGCACGCCATCGTCGGTCAGTTCGCCGATCACGGCCGCCGGGCAGCGCTCACGCGCGGCCAGCGCCAGCAACGACTCCAGGCGCGAAGCGGCGATCACCAGCACATAGCGTTCCTGCGATTCATTGCACCAGATTTCCATTGGCGACATCGACGCTTCATCGTTAGGGATGGCGCGCAGATCAATGCGCGCGCCACAGTCGTTATGCGCGGCCGCTTCCGGGACCGCATTGGCGAGGCCGCCCGCACCGACATCGTGAATCAGCAGGATCGGATTGGCGGCGCCCTGCGCCCAGCAGGCATCGATCACTTCCTGGGCGCGGCGCTGCATTTCCGGATTGCCACGTTGTACCGAGGCGAAATCCAGGGCCGCCGCCGAACTGCCGGACGTCACCGACGAGGCGGCGCCACCACCCAGACCGATCAGCATCGCCGGCCCGCCTAACACGACGACCCGCGAGCCGGGAGGGGTCGCTTGTTTTTCGACATGCGCACGACGGATATTGCCGAGACCACCGGCAATCATGATGGGCTTGTGGTAACCCCAGGCCTCGCCCGCCGGCTGCTCCGGCGTTGTTAGCTCAAAGGTGCGGAAATAGCCACCGATGCCCGGGCGGCCAAATTCGTTATTGAACGCGGCGGCGCCGATCGGCGCCTCGAGCATGATCTCGAGCGCTGAGGCGATGCGCTCCGGGCGGCCGATCGTCTGTTCCCAGGGCTGCACGGCGCCGGGAATGCGCAAATGCGAAACCGAATAGCCGACCAGCCCCGCCTTGGGCTTGGCGCCGCAGCCGGCCGCGCCTTCGTCACGGATTTCGCCGCCCGAGCCGGTCGCGGCACCCGGAAACGGCGAGATCGCGGTCGGGTGATTGTGCGTCTCGACCTTGATGACAATATCGATCGGCTCTTCGACCGCCCGGTACACATGGCTCACCGGATCGGCAAACCAACGCAGTCCGACCGGGCCCTCGAGCACGGCGGCATTGTCCTTGTACGCGGACAGCACACCCGCCGGGTGGCGCTCGTAGGTGTTGCGGATCATCCCGAACAGCGACTTGGCGCGCGGCGCAGCGTCGATGCGCCAGTCGGCGTTGAATATCTTGTGGCGGCAGTGTTCGGAGTTGGCCTGCGCAAACATCATCAGTTCCGCATCCGTGGCGTCCCGGCCTAACGCAGCAAAGGCGTCTTGCAGATACTGCATTTCGACCGCCGACAGCGCCAGCCCGAGATCGCGGTTGGCGGCGGCGAGCGCCAGCGGATCATGGGCGATTGCCAGGCGCTGCAGGCGCCGCGCTGCATCGCGGCCAAACAACCGCGGCAGCGCCTGCCGATCTAACAAAACGGTCTCGGTCATGCGGTCGTGCAGCAGCGCGGCCAGTGCGCCCAGGGTGGCGGAATCCGCCGCGGGTTTCGCACCCAGGTGGTATTCGATGCCGGCTTCGATGCGTCGCACCGCCTTCAGACCGCAGACCTGCGCGATGTCGGTGGCTTTGCTCGACCACGGAGAGATGGTGCCGAAACGCGGCAGCACCAGTACCGTCTGCGCGCCCCCGGGGTTATTAGCTGGTGCCGGCGTCGCCTGCAGCAATTCCGCCAGCTGACGCAGCGCGCGGGCGGCGAGTGCCCCCGACGCATCGACAAAATAGACCTGCAGAGTCTCGAGTGAACGCAGCCCGGGCCAGATCGCACGCAAACGCCCGAGCAATTTCGCGAGCCGGAACTCCGACAGCGCTGCCCCGCCTCTGAGTTCCAGCATCGAGTCTAGTTCTTGCCCGAATCGCCGGCCGGCGGTGTGAACATCGGCATCGGGAACTGAGTTACGTTGCCGCCTTCGAGCACGGAGATTTTGCTAACACCCTGGTTGCGCACTTCGTCGATCCGCAGCACCGAATGCATCGGCAGGTAACTGCGCTTGACGCCCTCGAACTCGTTCTTGATGCGCTCCTCGGCGGGGTCCACGACGACGCTGGAACGCTCGCCAAACACCAGTTCTTCGACCTCGATGAAGCCGAAAAGCGACCCATGGCTCACTTTACGGGCGTAAATCTCGTAAACCTTGCCTTGATTCACGAACATAACCTTAAAAATGTGACTGGTTGCCATCGGCGCTCGGGTGGGCATTGCTAACTTGTTGCATATTATAGGCGCGTGGCGCCTTGGAGGGTGCCGAACCGGTTCATATGGCGC
>JANLTW010000034.1:0-29101 GCA_031363155.1 Gammaproteobacteria bacterium
TTCCGGGCCGCGCTGCATGAGAATGCGGACTCCATTGACGCGCTGGCAGAGTTGGCGGCGACTCTGCAATTGCGCGGCCACCTGCACGCGGCGATCGAGTGCCAGCACCGCGTGCTCGAGCGCAATCGCAAAGACCCGGAACGTTTTTGCAATCTTGCCGCCGGGCTCGCCGAGGCGGGGCAATACGACAACGCGCTACAGGTGCTGGCCAGCGCATCCGCGCGTCTGCGCGCGGATCCCCAGCTGTCGGCGGCCCGGGGTGCGGTATTGTGCGCTGCCGGGCGCTACTCAGCGGCGCTCGCACCGCTGATCTCGGCCTGGGATAACGAAGGTGAGGACGCGCTGCTCGCGGTCAATCTGGCTTCTGCATTGCGTGAAACCGGCAAACTGGATGACGCGCTCGCGGTACTGCGTGCCGGCATTGAGATCATGCCGGCTGATGTGCGCCTGGCGACGGAACTCGCCGAGTCTTTGCTCGGCGCCGGCAGAGTCGAGGAGACGCTGAAATTCAGCAACGACTGGCTTGCCGAGCACGGCCCGGGAGGCGCGCTGCTCGCGCTGCAAGCCGCGGCGCTGTGGGAGGCAGGACGGGATGGAGAGCACCACGCGCTGATGGATCTTGAGCGTGACATCACGACCAGCCACCTGCCGCAGATCGATCGCGCGACCCTGGCTGAACTGATCCGCGCGGACCTATCGCTCCTGCTGAATCCTGCGAACAAGACAACCCACGGCGGTTCGCAGACCGGCGAACTCGATCCAGCGACGCACACTGTCCTGCAAGAACTGGTGCATGCGGTGGTCGGCAGCGCAGGCACGAAACCGGTCGCGGCGCTGAGTCATTTGCGATTCTGGGCGACTGTGTTGCCGGCCGGCGGTCATCAATTGTCGCATCACCACTCCCGGGCATTGGGCGCCGCCGAGTTCCACGTGACAATACCCCCGGCGATCGCTGCAGCTAACAGCCAGGACGATGCCGGAGCGATCGAGTTCGGACGGCCGCCTGCGCGCCTGGGCTGTCAGCGGCCGCCGCTGCTGCGCGTAATACGGCCGCAAGCTGGAATGCTGCTGCGCTTTCCGTCGTGGTTCTGGCATTGCACGCGGCCTTTTGCCGGCGGTGGTGAACGCATCAGTATTGCGTTCGACCTCAGCTAACAGCCGGCCAGCAATTCCAGAGATTTCAGTTTCGCTGCCCGGTCAAAAATACCGGAGACGACCATCAATTCGTCGGCCCCGGTCTCATCGATCAGCTTATCCAGGCCGGCGCGCATCGTTGTGGGTGAGCCAACGACGGAAACGCGCAGCATCTGAGACGCAATCTGCTTCTCAACCGGACTCCAGAAGGATTCAATGTCGTCGATCGGCGGCCGCTGCAGGCCGCGCGCGCCACGCTGCAGCAACGCATACGATTGCTGCACGGACGTAAAAAGCCGGCGTGCTTCGGTATCGGTGTCCGCCACGATGACGTTGACACCGATCATCGCGTAAGACTTCGGCAGCGCTTCGGACGGCTGGAATCTTTGCCGGTAAATCTTCAATGCAGCGTGCAGCTCATCCGGCGCAAAGTGCGAAGCAAACGCATACGGCAGTCCTAACGCCGCCGCGACCTGCGCGCCGTACAGGCTGGAACCCAGGATCCACAACGGCACCTGGAGGCCGGCGCCGGGCACCGCGCGCACCCGTTGATCGGGCCGCAAGGGCCCTAACAGCGCTTGCAATTCCTGCACGTCATCCGGAAAAAACTCGGCGCTGCGCGGGTCGCGCCGTAGTGCCTGCACGGTGAGTTGATCGGTGCCGGGTGCCCGACCGAGACCGAGATCGATGCGCCCGGGGTACAGGGATTCCAGCGTGCCGAACTGCTCCGCGATGACAAGCGGCGAGTGATTGGGCAGCATGATGCCGCCGGCGCCGACGCGGATGGTCCGCGTGCCACCGGCGAGATAGCCAATGACGACCGAGGTTGCAGCACTCGCGATGCCCGGCATGTTGTGATGTTCCGCGACCCAGAAACGCCGGAAGCCCAGGCGCTCAGCCTGCTGCGCCAGCTCAAGGCTGCGATGCAGCGCGTCGCGCGGCGTCATCCCTTCGGGAACCGGGACCAGGTCGAGAATCGAAAGTGGCAGCATTTCCCGCGGCGCTACTTGCGCCAGAAGACGCCGGTGAACAGCACCAGCACGCTGAATATCTCCAGTCGCCCTAACAACATCCCGGCCGTGCATACCCAGGTTTGAAAGTCGCTCAACGATGCGTAGTTTTGCGACGGCCCGACGGCGCCCAGACCCGGGCCGGTGTTATTTACCGACGAAACTATCGCGGAAAAAGACGAATCCAGATCGAGACCGGATAGCAACAGTGCAAAGGTCAGTAGCACCACGGTGAAGAAGTACAGAAATATGAAGGCCAGTACCGAATAGGCGATGCGGTCCGGGATCACCTGGCCGCCAATGCGCACCGGCGCGACCGCGCTGGGGTGCACGAGCAGCAGCATTTCTCGGCTGGCCTGCCGGGCCAGCAGCAGGGTGCGGAACATCTTGACGCCACCGCCGGTGGAGCCGGTACTGCAGGTGATGCAGCACAGAAACAGCATCCAGATCGGCGCAAATACCGGCCACTTCTCAAAATCCTGCGATACGAATCCGGTCGTGCTGGCCATCGACACGACATTGAATGCCGCGTGACGCAACGCCTCCGGCACCGACGGATAGGTCTTGTGGACAACGAGTACCAGGGTCACTGCAACCACGCTCAAAGCTAACAATGTCAGCAGTGCTTTTCCTTCAGGATCGGTCCGATACGGTTGCAGGCTCAACTTTCGAAAAGCGATGAAATGGCGCGCAAAATTCATCGACGCAACGACCATGAATACGATCAGCACGATTTCTATGATCGGCGAATTGAAATACGCGATGCTGGCGTCGTGGGTGGAAAAGCCGCCGAGACCCAAGACCGAAAACGCGTGACAGATCGCATCCAGCCAGCCCATGCCCGCTACCCGCAGCGCCACGATGCAGACCACCGTGAATCCTGTGTAGGTGAGCCACAATGCTTTTGCCGTCTCGGTGATGCGCGGCGTAAGCTTGGCGTCCTTGACCGGGCCCGGTGTTTCCGCCTTGTACAGCTGCATGCCGCCGACACCTAACAATGGCAGCACTGCGACCGCAAACACGATGATGCCGATGCCGCCGTACCAGTGCAGCGACGCGCGCCAGAGATTGAGCGAAGGCGGCAGCGAGTCGAGGCCAGTGAGTATCGTCGAGCCGGTGGTCGTGAAACCAGACATCGCTTCGAAGTAAGCGTCCGTGAATGAAAGCCCTGAAATAGAAATCAGGAACGGCAGCGCCGCCGAGCCGGACATCAGCACCCAGGACAGCGTCACCAGCACGAAGCCATCGCGTGGTTTCAGCTCGCGCTTGTAGCGCTGGGTCGCGGCCGCGATGCCGATGCCGACGATAACGTTGATACCGGCGGCGATAATGAAATCGGCGACGATGCCGTCCTTGAGCAGCAGCGAACAAACGATGGGTAACAGATAGGTGACGCCAAACAGCGCCATCATCGAACCCAGAACATGCGCGACAGCTAACATCGAATCAGCGTGAAGTTTCGCCCAGGAACAATTTCTCGACCTGATCGACATGCCGCCGGTCGGGTATGAAGATGATCACGTGATCGTCGGCCTCGATGGTGGTGTCGTGGTGCGCCATCAGCACCTGGTCGCCGCGCACAATACAGCCGATGAGCGTGCCTTCCGGCAGCCGGATTTCATCGAGGCGACGGCCGATGACCTTCGAGTTGCGGCTGTCGCCATGCACGATGGCCTCGAGCGCTTCCGCGGCGCCACGGCGCAGCGAGTGCACGCGCACCACGTCGCCGCGGCGTACATGAGCCAGCAAGGATCCGATCGTGATCGTCTGCGGCGAGATCGCGACATCGATGGTACCGCTTTCGATCAGTTCAGCGTACGAGGGTTTGTTCATCAGCGCCATGACCTTGCGCGCCCCCAGGCGTTTGGCGACCATGGCTGACAGAATGTTGGCTTCCTCGGAGTTGGTCAGCGCGGCAAACACGTCGCAGGAGTCGATATTCTCCTCAAGCAGCATTTCCTCGTCGGCCGCATCGCCGTTCAGCACGATGCTGCTTTCCAGGCGCTCGCTGATGAAACGCGCGCGCCGCGGATCGCGTTCGATGATCTTCACCTGATTCTTGGATTCAAGTTCGCGCGCCAGGCGGAAACCAATGTTGCCGCCGCCCGCTATGACCACGCGCTTGACCGGATTCTCTTCCTTGCGCATTTCGCTCATGACTTTGCGAATGTCATCGGTCGCCGCCAGGAAAAATACTTCGTCGTCTTCTTCTATAATCGTGTTGCCTTCCGGTTGCACGCCGCGCCCGGCGCGATAGATGGCAACGACGCGCGCGTCCACGTTGGGGATGTGGTCCTTCAGGTTGCGCAACTGCTGACCGACTAACAGGCCGCCCTTGCGCGCCCGCAGGCCCACCAGTCGTACCCGGCCATCGGCAAAGTCCAGAACCTGCAGCGCGCCGGGATAGCGGATCAGCCGTTCGATGTATTCGGTGACCAGTTGCTCGGGACTGATCCAGACATCCACCGACAGCGCCTCGGCGCTGAACAGTTTCGGATGCCTGGTGTATTCGGCTGCGCGGATGCGGGCGATCTTGACCGGCGTGCGAAACAGCGTGTACGCGACCTCGCAAGCCAGCATGTTGACTTCATCGGAGTTGGTCAGCGCGATGAGGATGTCGGCGTCGGCGGCGCCGGCGGCCTCCAGGACCGAAGGATAGGTTGCCGATCCGGCTACGCCGCGAATATCGAGCCGGTCCTGCAGGTCGCGCAACAACTCTTCGTTGGTGTCGACGACGGTCACTTCATTGGCTTCTTCACGGGCAAGCTGGTAGGCCGCCGTGCGGCCAACCTGACCGGCGCCGAGAATCACGATTTTCATGGGGCGATCTTCCTCGGGACGGAAGCTTAACGCACTGCTTCCAGCTTGGCGCGTTCGAGCATCAGCCACTTGCGTCCCGCGCCCTCGAAATTGACTTCAATGCGGGCGTGGGGACCCTGGCCTTCGATATTCAGTACGATACCGTGGCCAAAACTGCCGTGGCGCACGCGCGCACCAAGCTTGAGTCCCGGCGCAACCTGCTCCTCCCGGACCGGTCGACTGGTCGCCGGAGCAGGCACGGCTCGCGTGTAATCGGAGCGTGACCCTGAATCAGACCGCATCGGCCGCGAGTACGAAATCTTTGGTCGCACTTCTTCCAGCAGCTCCTCCGGCATTTCCTGGATGAATCGCGAGGCCTGGCCGTAAGTATCCATGCCGTTGAGTCGCCGCTGCTCCGCAAAGCTGAGGTACAGCTGTTTCATGGCGCGCGTGGTGCCGACATAACAAAGGCGCCGTTCTTCCTCGATGCTTTCGAGATCGTGCAGCGAGCGCTGATGCGGAAAGAGACCATCTTCCATGCCGCAAATGAAAACGACCGGGAATTCGAGGCCCTTGGCGGTGTGCAGCGTCATCATCTGGATGCAATCTTCACCCGCCTCGGCCTGGCCTTCGCCGGACTCCAGCACCGCGTGCGCGAGGAAGGATTCGAGCGGCGGCAGTTCTTCGCCGTCGACATTTTCGGGCTCGAAGCTGCGCGCTGCAGAAACCAGTTCCAGCAGGTTCTCGCCCCGTGTTTCGCCGCGATCCTGCTTTTCGTTTTTGTAGTGATTCAGAAGACCGGACCAGGTCAGCATGTGGTCGACTTTTTCGTGCAGCGGCAGCGTTGCGGTTTGGTGCGCGAGTTTTTCGATCATCTGCAGGAAACCGTGTAATGCGCCATTGCCCCGGCTGCCTAACGAATCCGCGGCAACACAGGCTCCGGCTGCCACCCATAGTGAACTGCCGGCGCCGCGAGCCTGATCGCGCACCGTGTCGAGGCTCTTGGCGCCGATGCCGCGCGTCGGCAGGTTCACCACGCGTTCAAAAGAGGCGTCGTCGGATCTGTTAGCAATGAGCCGCAGGTAGGCGAGCGCATCCTTGATTTCGGCGCGCTCGAAGAACCGCAGGCCGCCATACACTTTGTAAGGAATGCGGCCCGATATGAAGGCTTCTTCAAATACCCGTGACTGCGCGTTGGAGCGATAAAGAATGGCGACATCCTTGCGGCAGCCACCCTGGTTGATCCAGTCACGAATCTTGTTGACGACAAAATCCGCTTCGTCGCGCTCGTTGAAGGCGGCGTAGATGCGGATCGGTTCGCCCGGTTCGCCGCTGGTCCAGAGATTCTTGCCGAGACGGCTGGAGTTGTGCTTGATCAGCGCGTTGGCGACACTCAGGATGTTAGACGTCGAGCGATAATTCTGCTCCAGGCGCACCAGCGTTGCGGACGGGAAATCGCGCTGGAATTGCGCGAGATTTTCCACGCGCGCACCGCGCCAGCGATAGATCGACTGGTCGTCATCACCGACCACGAAGGGCGCGCCGGTGGAACCGACCAGCAGGCGTATCCAGTTGTACTGGATGTTGTTAGTGTCCTGGAACTCATCGACCAGCACGTGCTGGAAACGCCTGCGATAGTGCTGCAGGACCTCGGGCTGATCGCGCCACAGTTCGAAGGCGCGCAGCAACAGCTCGGCGAAGTCCACGACGCCGTTGCGCTGGCAGATGTCCTCGTAGTCCTGGTAAAGGCGGACCAGCTGGCGGCGAGTCGGATCGTTGCCGTCCTTCAGCTGCTTCGGACGCCAGCCTTCGTCCTTGTTGTTGTTGATGAAATACTGGATTTCCTTGGGAATCCAGCGTGTTTCATCGAGCTCCTGTGCCTTGACCATCTTGCGGATGATGCGCAGCTGATCCTCGCCATCGAGAATCTGGAAGGTCTGCGCCAGGCCGGCTTCGCGCCAATGCAAACGCAGCAGGCGGTGCGCGATGCCATGGAAGGTGCCGACCCACATCGCGCCGCCCGGCATGCCTAACAGATTTTCGATGCGCGCGCGCATCTCACCCGCCGCCTTGTTGGTAAAGGTGACGGCCAGGATGCTGTACGGCGAGGCGTTCTCGGCTTCGATCAGCCAGGCGATGCGATGTGTTAGCACGCGGGTCTTGCCGCTGCCCGCACCGGCGAGCACCAGCACGGGACCAATAGAGGCGGTGACCGCTTGGCGCTGCGCGTCGTTAAGCGGGCTTAAGATCGGGGAGACGTCCATGAAGGGCGCGCATCTTAGCAGCGCGCTTAAGGGTGGTGTGGCAGGGTTTCAGCCGCAAACTTCAGCAACGCCGCGATCAGGGTCAGGAGCACCGGACCGACTATCAGGCCGACCGCGCCAAAAGCCGAGACTCCGCCTACCACGCCCACAAAAACCACCAGGGTCGACACCTGGCCATGCCGGCCGATCAGCAGGGGGCGCATTACGTTGTCGGACAGCGAGACGGCGAAGCCCCAGATTGCCATGAATACCGCCCCGCCCGGCCGCCCGGTCGCGGCCAGCCAGAGCACGGCCGGCACCCAGACCAGTGCCGTTCCGCCGGCGGGCAGCAGCGCAAAGACGGCCGCCATGGCGCCGAACACCACCGGCGACGGCAGGCCCAGGATTGCGAAACCAAGGCCGACCAGCAGGCCCTGGATGAGCGCCGTGACGCCGGTGCCGAACACGACTGCGCGCGTGGTGGTGCCGATCAGCCGCAGCAGGCTGTCGCGGCGCTGCGCTTCGATCGGTATCAGGCGCACCGCCTGCTGCAGCATGTCCGGCCCGTCGCGCAGCAGAAAAAACAGCAGGAACAGCATCAGCATGAAGCCCACCAGCGTGCCCACCGCACCTAACACGAGGTTGCCGCTGGTTGCAGCCAGCGACTGCAGCACTGATTGCGCGGCGTTGACCACCCAGGACTGAATGTCGGCCGTGCTAACAACAGTGTTGGCGTGCAGCAATGCCAGCGCGCGCGCGATCAGCGGATATTGTTCGATCCGCGAGATCCAGGCGGCGCTGCCGCTGAAGTCGATGCCGCGCAGCAGATCGATCAACAGGCGCACCTGCTGCGCAAACACCAGGCCCAGGCTGGCGAGCGGCAACAGCACGACTACGGGCGTCAGGCCGGTCAGCAGGCCCGCCGCGAGGTTGGCTCGCCCCCTGCAGCGGCGCGTCAGAGCGCGCTGCAACGGACTGAGCAGAAACGCGAGGCACAGGCCCCAGGACAGTGCGCCGGCGAATGGCACCAGTATCTTGACCAGCGCGAGGCCCAGCAGCAGCGCCAGCGCGACGAAAAAGCCCTTGCGGTAGAAATCTGCATCCATGGCGTGGAGTTTACCGCTGCCGCGCCGGATTGCAGGTTGCGCCGCAGGGCATACTTCAGGGATGAAACTCAAAACCGGACTGGGCTGCCTGGTCGCCCTCAGCGTCGCGGCGCTGGTTCCAGCCGCAATGACCGCCAAACCACCGGCTCGGGAGACCGTTATGACGACCGAACAGCCGCCGCTCGCTTTTGCCTATGTGGTCATCAGCGTGGCCGATATGGACCGTGCGCTGGGGCTGTGGGTGGAGCGGTTCGGCATGCAGGTGGTGACGCGCCGCGACGGATCGGATCCGGACCTGGCGCGCGCCTGGGGGCTCCCGGCCGACGGCATCGTCGAACAGGTCCTGCTGCGTACGCCCGGCATGACTGACGGCGGCGTGCATCTGGTGCGGTTCAAGACACCGGGTCCCACGGTGCGCGAGGGCGCGGCGCCGACCGACCTGGTGATGAAGAGCGTCGATATTTCGGTGCGCGAAATAGGCGCGCGCTACGCCGAGCTAACAGCCGCCGGTTACAAGTTCCGCTCGGCGCCCAGCCGCCTGAAAGCCGAGAACATGGAATTCATGGAAGTGCACATGTTCGGGCCGGATGACGTGAACCTGGTGTTGGTCGACATCCCTTCAAGACCGGAACCGGTCAGCGACAAGCAATATGGCGTCGCACCGCAGATTGTCGTGATTACGCCGGACAACGTGCGCGAAACGACCTTCGTCCAGTCGACGCTGGGCCTGGCGTTGATCTCGCATAACACTTTTGCCGGTCCGGAGATCGAAAAGGCCGTCGGCCTGCCGAAGGGCGCCAGTCTCGATGTGCGCATCCTGGGGAATCCCGACAGCCACTATGGCCGGCTCGAATTCGTGCAATACGGCGGTGCAACCAGCCGCAATCTGTATCCGCGCGCAAAGCCGCCGGCGCGCGGCATGCTGTCGATCAGCTATCTGGTCAAGGATCTCGCACCGATCCTGGCGCGGGGCAAGGCGCTGGGGATCACCGATCACGGCAAAGTCTCGACCGTGTCAGGTGAGGGGCACCTCGTGTCGCTCACCACGCCGGCGGGCATGCGCGTCGATCTCATGCAACCCAGAGGGCCCTAGACATGCTGCACCTGTATGATTCGCTTGATTCCGGCAACGGCTACAAGGTCCGCTTGCTGTTAGCTCTGACCGGGCGCAAGTTCGAATGGACCGAGCTCGATATATTCCATGGCGCCTCGCGTACCAGCGAATTCCTCGAGAAAAATCCCAATGGCCGGATTCCGACGCTGCAGCTCGATGACGGCACGTTCCTCGCCGAATCCAACGCGATCCTGTGGTATCTCGCGGAAGGCACACGTTTCATACCCGCTACGCAGCTCGGGCGCGCGCAGGTGCTGCAATGGATGTTCTTCGAGCAATACAGCCACGAGCCCTATGTAGCGACACCGCGTTTCATCATGAAGCACACGCCGCCGGATTCTCCGCGCCGCGCTGAATTGCCGGCGCGCCTCAGTACCGGCCGCGCGGCGTTAGGTGTGATGGAGGGACACCTGACGAAGCGACAATATTTTGTCAACGACACTTACACCATCGCGGACATCGCGCTCTATGCCTATACGCATGTTGCCGAAGAAGGCGGGCACGATCTCAAGCCCTATCCCGCGGTACGACGCTGGCTGACGCTGGTCGCGCAGGAGCCCGGGCATGGACCCATTACCTGGATTCCGGCTTTGCCTGCGAAAAATTGACCTGCGGGAATTGCCAGCGGCGCTCGCGGAAAATGAGCGTTGCGCTGAATGTCTGCGTCGGCCCGCCGGCGTATAGGCGAAGTCGCGCGGCCCCGGCGCTAACAAGCCTGGCGCTCCTACCACTTGTTACGTAACTCGCGTAGCTTTACGAATACCGTTCGTGCGTCTGGTTTCTCAGGCAGCTCTGGCAATCGCTCGCGCAGTCGCGCAATGATCTGCGGATTAGCGAGCCGGAAAAAGGCATTGATGCGTTTCTCCTCGCCGAGCGTGGTCACGCGCATGTGCTCCGCCGCGACGTCCTTGACCTGCGTCAGTGTCATGGAGGCGTCGCGATTGCCAGGCTCGCGATCCAGCGTGAACGCCAGGTTGCGCGCAAAGTATTCGTGGCCGGGATACACGCGCGTCGTTTCCGGCAGCCGCGCCAGCTGGTCGACGAAGGTTTCGTACAGCACCTCCGCCGATCCGCCGTTGTGGCAGTTGCCCGCGCCGGCGTTGAAAAGCGTGTCGCCACAAAAAAGCGCCGGCACAGCGCCGTGGGCTAACAAACAGACGTGCGCCATGGTGTGGCCGGGCGTGTCGAGGCACTCAAGCTCGACGCTGCGGCCCACTTTGATGACGTCGCCCCTGCTGAGTCCGCGATTGACGCCACCGATTCGGGACGCTGCGCCCGCGTGTGCCGCCACGGTTGCGCCGGTTGCGCCGCGCAGGCTCTCATTGCCGCCGGTGTGATCGGCATGCTCGTGGGTGTTCAGGATTTGCGTGATCCGCCAGCCGTGGGCTTTGGCGGCGTCCAGGCACAAACGCCACTCGAGCGGATCGACGGCCAGGGCCTCGCCGGTTTCGCCGCAGGCGATCAGGTAGTGATAGTTGCGGTAGTCGTTAGCGGCCCAGATTCTTTCGACGATCATGCCAATATCATAACGCCTTGTTAGGGTGTTGGGCGTGTTAAAATCTTGGCCACCCTTTATGCAAATAGCCGTCGTACCCGTCACGCCTTTCCAGCAGAACTGCTCGGTCATCTGGTGCGAGAAAACCCGGCAGGCGGCGATCGTTGATCCGGGCGGCGACCTCGACCAGCTGCTGCAGGTGATCGAGGACCAGAAACTGACCCTGAGCAAGATCCTGCTGACGCATGCGCATCTGGATCACTGCGCCGGCACCGCGGAGCTGGCGAAGCGCTTTAAGCTGCCCATCGAGGGTCCGCATCAAGACGATTTGTTCTGGATCCAATTGCTGCCTGAGCAGGCGCGCCAGTTCGGTATGGGCGTGGCCGAGTCATTTACGCCGACTCGCTGGCTGCACCAGGGCGACACCGTGACGGTCGGAGAAGTGGTACTGCAGGTGCGCCATTGCCCGGGACACACCCCCGGCCATGTGATCTTTTTCCATGAAGCCGGCCGTTTTGCGATCGTCGGCGATGTAATCTTCGCCGGCTCCATCGGCCGGACGGATTTTCCGCGCGGTAATCACGAGCAATTGCTGCGTTCCATCCGCGACAACCTTTTACCGCTCGGCGACGACGTCACGTTCTTGCCTGGTCACGGACCAACTTCGACCTTCGGCCACGAGCGCCTGACCAACCCATTCGTAGCGGATTCGCTGTTTACCTGACGGGCATGAAAATCTGAGTCAAGCTGAGGTCAATATGAATTCCACCATTTCGATTCTACCATCTGGAACGATTTCGAATTTCGCGACGACGACATCATCGTGTCCACGGACGCGAAATCCGGTACCACGTGGACGCAACAGATGATCGGCCAGATGCTGTTTGGCCCGGATCCCGAAATGGCCGTGGCCGAGATGTCGGCATGGTTGGATTTGCGCGTGCCACCGAAGCAGGTGAAGTTGCCGCTGATACAGGCACAAACGCACCGCCGTTTTCTCAAGACGCTCCTGCCCGTGGATGCACTGGTGTTTGCGCCGAAAGCCAAATAACGCTACATCGGCCGCGATGCCCGCGATTTCGTGTGGAGCATGTACAACCATCACGTCAATGCTAACGCGCTTTGCTATCACGCCTTGAACGACACACCTGGGCGCGTCGGCGCACCGATTGAAAAACCGCCGGCCGATATCAGGCAGTACTGGAATGACTGGCTGGCTCTTGATGGCCATCCGTTCTGGCCACTCTGGGAAAATATTCGCAGCTGGTGGGCCATCAGGGACCTGCCGAACGTCATGCTGGTGCATTTTGCGGATTTCAAGGCGGACCTCGCGCCGCAAATGCAACGCATGGCGGACTTCATGGAAATCAAGGTCAAGGAGTCGGACTGGCCGCGCATCCTCGACTACTGTTCGTTCGACTGGATGAAAGCTAACGCGACTAAGAGCGTACCGCTGGCTCGCAACCGGCGAGCGTCAATAACCGCAACAAGCCGGTTCACGAGCCTGGTTCTGCGGTAGATTTGCCGACCATGAATGCACTTGAACTGAAGATCCCGCCGCCGGTCGTGCTACTGCTGTCAGCCTTGGCGATGTGGCTGGTTGCCCGGTGGCTGCCGCAGTGGTCCTGGCCATCGGCCGCGCTGACGGTTCTGGGTGGCGTCCTGGCCGTTGCAGGTTTAGCGCTGATCGTCACCGCGATGAGGACCTTTGCGCGCAGCAAGACGACGATCAATCCGCTGAAACCCGCCGAGTCTGCGCTGATCGTCAGCCACGGCGTTTTCGCCCGGACGCGCAACCCGATGTACGTCGGCCTGGCAATGATCCTGACCGGCGGGGCCTGCTACCTCGGTCATGTCGTGGCCTGGCTGGCAGTGCCGCTGTTCGTCGCCTATATCACCCGTTTCCAGATAATTCCCGAAGAACGTATTCTACTTGGCAAGTTCGGGGCACCGTTCGCGCAGTACCGGTCGCAGGTACGGCGCTGGCTATGACAATAAGCTAACAAAGAGATTTTCATGTTCGTACCACTGACAATCAACGATTTCCTGGATCGTGCGGCCGCGGTCTATCCCGATCGCATCGCCATTATCGATGAGCCCGACCAGCCCGCGCCAGCGCTGCCGGATCTGACCTGGCGCGAGGTGGCGGATCTGCGCCGGCAGATGGGCGTCGCGATGGACAAGATGGGGCTCGCGATGGGCGCGCGCGTTGCGGTGGCGAGCCCGAACGCCGCGCGGTTTCTGCTGCTTTACTACGGCGTCTGCGGCAACGGCCGCATCGTGGTGCCGATCAACTGGCGACTCAAGCGCGACGAAGTCGAGTGGATCGTGCAGCACTCGGGCGCGGAAGTACTTTTGTTAGATCCGGATGTGGCCGAGTCATTTGGCGACATCCAGGGACCGCGCATCATCGTCATGGGTGAGGATTTCGATCGCGCCTGGTTCGACCACAGTGGCCAACCGCAGCGTTGCGATCCAGCCGAGACGGATGTGGTCACGATCGACTACACCTCCGGCACGACCTCGCGCCCCAAGGGCGTCGAGCAGACACACCGCGCGCGTTGGACCAATTCGACCGTGTGGGGCTGGCAGATGGGAATCTCCGACCGCGACGTCTATCTCAGCGTCGTGCCGATGTTTCACTGCGATGGCTGGGGCATGCCCTACACGCTAGCTGGCGTAGGCGCGACGACCATCGTGTTGCGCAAGGTCGACGGCATGGAAATCCTGCAACGCGTCCGCGAGTACGGCGTCACGATCATGTGTGGGGCACCCGCGGTCGTGTCGGCGATACTGGATGCGGCTGCCAAATGGGACCGCAAGCGCGATGGCGACATTCCCGGCAAGGGCCGGCTGCGGATGATGGTCGCAGGCGCGCCGCCGCCGACCAGCATGATCGAACGCATGGAGACCGAGCTGGGCTGGGAGTTCGTGCAGCTGTATGGACTCACCGAGACCGCGCCGCTGCTGACCATCAATCGGCGCCGCGCCGAGTGGGACGAACTGTCGGCGAAGGAGCGCGCGCAGAAACTGGGCCGCGCCGGCGCACCGGTGCTCGGCATCCGGATGCAGGTGAATGCGGAAGGTGAGCTGCTGGCCCGCGGCAATCACGTGCTGACAAACTACTGGAACAACCCGGCCGCCACCGCGGAGGCGATCCGGGATGGCTGGTTTCACACCGGCGATGGCGGGCATCTGGATCCCGATGGCTACTACCAGATCACCGATCGCAAGAAGGACGTCATTATCTCCGGCGGCGAGAACGTCAGCTCCATCGAAGTCGAAGATCGCCTGCTGAGTCACGCCGAGATCAAGGAAGCCGCCGTGATCGGCGTACCAGATGAGAAGTGGGGCGAGACTGTCAAGGCGCTGGTAGTGTTAGCACCGGGCTCGAAGTTGAGCGAGGCGGATGTGATCGCGCATTGCCGCTCGCAGCTGGCGCATTTCAAGTGCCCGACGTCAGTCGAGATTCGCGACGTACTCGAGCGCACCGCGACCGGCAAGCTGCAGAAATTCAAATTGCGCGAGCCTTACTGGCAGGGGCGGGAGCGCAAGGTCAACTGACAGCGCCGCACTGCTGGCGTCGCTCAGATGGGAAAGTAATGATCGACCAGCAGCGCCGCGAACAGCCACATCAGGTACTTCACTGAAAACTTGAACACCTTGAACGGCAACCCGGCGCGTTCGGTGAATTTCAGCACAATTGCGTAGTATAAAAAGATTCCATTGAGGATCATCACGGTCAGCAGATAGATGAGTCCGCACATGCCGGTGAGCCACGGCATGATGGTGATCAGTACCAGCAGGATGGTGTAAAGCAGGATCTGCAGGCGCGTGTACGGCACGCCGTGTGTCACTGGCAGCATCGGGATTTCCGCTTTCGCGTATTCGTCCTTGCGCGCAATGGCCAGCGCCCAGAAGTGTGGCGGTGTCCACATGAAAATGATCAGGAACAGCAGCAGCGCATTGGGATCGATGGAGTTGGTGACTGCGGCCCAACCTAACACCGGTGGCGCTGCGCCGGCGGCGCCGCCGATGACGATGTTCTGCGAGGTGGCGCGTTTGAGCCACACGGTGTAGACGACGGCGTAGCCGATCAGCGAGCAGAATGTCAGCACTGCGGTGAGCGTATTCACCAGCAGCCACAGGATCAGCATCGACGCGACACCTAACACGCCGGCGAAAGTCAGTGCCTGGGTGTTCGTCATTGCGCCCTTCGGCAGCGGCCGATTGCGCGTGCGCGCCATCTGCTGGTCTATTTTCCGGTCGAGAACGTGGTTGATCGCCGCTGCGCAGGCGGCGGCGAGCCCGATGCCAAGATTGCCCCACAGCAGTGCGCCCAGCGGCGGCATGCCCGGTACTGCCAGCAGCGTGCCGACGACTGACGTAAACACGATCAGCAGCACGACCTTGGGTTTGGTCAGCTCCAGGTAACTGCGCCAGGATGCGGCTGGCGCTGGCAACTGGGCTTCCATGTCAGCCGTCCCGCCGCAGTTGCCAGTTCAGATTCAGCATGGCTAACAAAAGCGCCGCGGCACCGCCATTGTGGCCGGTAGCGAGCGTCAGTGGAAATGCCTGCAGCACCATGAACACACCGACCAGGATCTGGAGTATCAAGGCTGCGATGGCGAGTTGTGCACCGAGCCGTACGCCGCGTGCCCGCCCGCCGTCCGCGACCGTCGCCTGCAGGGCGAGCCAGGCAGCCCAGAGCACCGCTAACGTTGTTAGCACGGCGCCGATACGGTGGGTAAGGTGAATGGCAACGCGCGCCGGATGCTCGAGAACGCCACCGGTGTAATTGATGTCGAGTCCCCGCCAGAGTAGCAAGGCGTCAGACCAGTCCATGCCTGCGGGCCACCAGGCGTTCTGGCAGGTTGGCAGATCCGGGCAGGCGGTGGCGGCGTAATTGCTGCTGGTCCAGCCGCCCAGCACGATCTGAATTCCGAGCATCACGGTCGCGAGCACCGCGGCACGCCGCGCCGCGAGACGCGGAGGCACCGCGGCTGTAGCCGCCTGTTTTTCCGGGTTACGCAGATTCATCCACATCCAGAACAGCAACGCCAGCGTACTCAGTCCGCCCATCAGGTGCAGCACCACCACCAGCGGTTTCACCAGCCACCAGACCGTGAACGCACCTAACAAGCCTTGTACGACAACCGTGGCCAGCAACGCAAGTGCAAACCGGACGCTGACCAGGCGCCGCTCGCGATAGACGATCGCCATGGCGGCGATCAGCACGATGATGAAACCGAGTGTGGTCGCGGCGTAGCGATGAATCATCTCGCGCCAGGCTTTGCCGGAATTGAGCTCCCAGCCCGGGTAACGCGCCTCAGCGCTGTCTTCGTTAGCAAGCGCACCCGCTGGCGTGACGTGGCCGTAGCAGCCCGGCCAGTCCGGACAGCCGAGACCGGCATCCGTGAGGCGCACGTAGGCGCCTAACACGACAACGCCGAGGCAAAGCAACATGCCCAGCAAGACGAGACGGCGAAGCAGTGTGTGTATGTTCATCAGCCGATATGGGAAAGTTTCAACAGTTTCTTGAGGTCATCGAGCAGGCCGCGAGTGGGCTTCTGGCCGTCGTGCTGCATCATCAGATTGCCGAGCGGGTCCACTATATAAAGAGCGTAGTTAGCGCCACTTGCGGCGCGCGCTGGAAATACCGCGAGCAGCTGCTGTGCTTCGGCACCAGAAGCATCGATTACCTCGAGTCCCGGGTGTTCACGCGTGAAAAAATCCTGGTTGCAGCAATTGCCAGCGGCAAGGAATACGCGCTTGACACGCGCGGCTTCGTTAGCCAGTGACAGCCGCGTCTGACGCATGGAGTACAGCGCCATCCGGCAATCGGCGGCGCAGGCGCCGTCGCCAACATAGACCAGGGTCCATTGGTCATGCAGCACACTGGCGGGCACCGCTGCGCCGTTGGCAAGACGCAGCGTTACGGTTGGCAACGGGCGCGCCGGCGTAATCAATTCGCCGTGGTTGGTCATGCCCTGCGGACGCCAGCCGCCGGCGTAATAAAGCCAGAACGCGAGCGCCAGCGGCCCGAAAAACAGCGATGCCAGACCGAGGAATTGCCACTGACCGCGGTTCATGGACGCGGCTCACGGGTCTTGAAATTCAGTCCGACGTAAAGCACCAGCAACAGCACCGCAAACCCCCACCATTGAATCGCATAACTTTTGTGTTTGGCGGGTTCCAGGCCCGGCGGCCGCCATTTTCGCAGGTAACCATCCGGTTCGCCGGCATCGAGCAGCAGCATGCCATCCAGCAGTGGCGCACCGTAGGCAGCTTGCAAATCGGCCTTGGCCGGAAAGCTCGTCAGCCGTGGCCATGGGCCAGCCGTGGCAGGCGGCGCGCGGCCGCGGTCCAGGCCACCGCTCGGCAGGTGATCGATACGGCCAAGGACCTGGCGCTCGTCGTTCGCAACCGGAATCGCCGGCAGGCGGTCACGGTAGCCATCGAAGGGAATCCAGCCCCGATCGACGGGTATCGCGCTGCCATCGGCAAGTTGCAGAATTGTTAGGACTTCATAGCCCGGCCGGCCCTCGAGGCTGCGGTTATCTAACAAGAATTGCTTCTGGCCGTCATAGGCGCCGCGCACAGCCACACGTGCAAAACGCTCCAGCCTGGCAAGTCCGGACCCGGTCAAGGGCACCGCAGGTCCGCCACCGCGGGCGAAAGCGTCCCACTGCACCTGGCGCTCAGCCCCGCGCTGCCATTGCCAGCGCCCCAGCAGGAGAAACAGCGCCAGCAGCGACACTGTTGCCAGGGTCAGCAGCGGGCCGGGCGCAAAGTTCCGTGGCGGTTTTTTTCCAGGTGCATCCATGCGAGTCGTCCGGGGGCGCGCATTTTGCGGATTCAGCCCTGAAAAGTCGAGGACCGTCAGTGCGTGAAGAGTCGCTATAATCAGTTATGGATGCGTTCAAGGTAGTTGTAATCTGTGTACTGGCTGCCGTGGTTCTGAGCCTGGGCAGCGCGCTGTTTCACCTGGTCAATGACAAAGGCGATTCCAAGAAAATGGTAAATGCGCTGACGCTGCGCATCGGTTTGTCCATCGCGCTTTTCATACTCATCATGATTGGCTGGAAGCTGGGTCTGGTGACGCCGCATGGCGTGCAACCCCAGCCCTGACGGACCCACACCATGATCGAAAAATATCTTGAGAAACTGCTGTTTGCCTGTCGTTGGCTGCTGGCGCCGATGTATCTCGGCTTGTCACTCGCACTGATTGCGCTCAGCGTCAAATTTTTCGAGGAAGCCTGGCACGCAGTAACGCATGTGCTGACCAGTACCGAAGCAGATCTGGTGCTAACGGTGCTGGCGCTGATCGATATCTCGCTGGTCGGCAGCCTGATCGTCATGGTGATGTTTTCCGGTTACGAGAATTTTGTATCGCGCATTGATACCGGTGGCGATCAATCCGATGCACCCGGCTGGATGGGCAAACTCGACGCCGGAACGCTGAAACTCAAGGTGGCGGCGTCGATCGTCGCCATCTCGTCGATTCATCTGTTGCGCATATTCATGGAAGCGCGCGACATTCCGGACAACAAGCTCATGTGGTACGTCATTTTGCACATGACGTTTGTGGTATCGGCGCTGTTGTTAGGAATTCTGGACAAGATCGCTTTCGCGGCGCACCGCGAGCATTGACCTGTGCAGTACCGTGCTGTTGCACTGCAGCGATTGCAAGTGTTTCCGATCGCAGACAATGGGCAACTAAATGCTTGCAGCCTTGACTGCGCGGGCGGACGCTTCGCCTGAGGGCCTCCGCTTCCCCGAGTCGAGAAGCAACATCACTCCTCAGTGACCCAGGGGATTCGGAGGTACCTCAGCGATCAGATCCAGTACACGAAGACGAACAGCCCCAGCCAGACCACATCGACGAAGTGCCAGTACCAGGCCACTGCCTCAAACGCGAAGTGGCGCTGTGGCGTGAAGTGGCCGTTCATGGTGCGCAGCCAGGTACACAGCAGCATGATCGCGCCCAGCGTGACGTGGAAGCCGTGGAAGCCGGTCAGCATGAAGAAGGTCGAGCCATAAACGCCGGTCGACAGCTGCAGGCCGAGCTCCGAGTATGCATGGCCATATTCCATTGCCTGCAGACCGACGAACAGAAAACCTAACGCGAAGGTCAGGAACAGGAAGATGTTGAGGATCGCGCGGTTGCCGGACTTGAGCGCATGGTGCGCCACGGTGACCGTCAGACCGGACGTCAGCAGGATCAGCGTGTTGAGCGCGGGCAGACCAAAAGCCGGGATGATTTCGAAGCTGCCGTCACCGCGCGGACCCAGTTTTGCCGGACCGTTGGTCGGCCAGGCATTTTCAAAACCGGGCCAGTTAACGATCGGGTTGAATACCTTGACGCCTTCGCCGCCCAGCCAGGGCACCGACAGTTGCCGGGCGTAGAACAACGCACCAAAGAAAGCGGCGAAGAACATGACTTCCGAAAAGATGAACCACATCATGCCCATGCGGAACGACCTGTCGACCTGCAGGTTGAATATGCCAGCCTGGTTTTCACCGATGACGACGCGGAACCAGCCGACAAACATGTAGGCGAGCATCGCCAGCCCGAAAAACATCACCCAGGACGGGAACCAGCCGTTGAGCAGGCCCGCGGCGCCACCCAGCAGAACGAACAGCGACAGCGAGCCGATGATCGGCCACGGGCTGTTATGCGGGATGTAGTACTTGGCGGGGTCGTGTGCGTGGGCTTGTGCCATGTCGAATTACCTTAGCGAATCGTAGAAAACATAGGACAGCACGATGCGGTCCACATGGGGGGGAATGGCGCGATCAACGATGAATCGCACCGGCATGCGGCGCTGCTCGTCGCGCTTGAAGGACTGCGGCGTGAAACAGAAACACTCGGTCTTGCGAAACCAGGCCGCAGCCTTGCCGGGCGAAATGTTAGGCACCGCCTGTGCGACCGTATCCTGGCCGGTCAGGTTGTGCGCAATGAACTCGGTGGAATACAGCCGGCCCGGATGTACCTGCATGCTGGCGACCACCGGCCGGAATTCCCATTTGCCCACCGACGGCAACTCGGCCATGAAATCCACCGTCACGGTGCGCGAGTCGTCGGGATTTTCGGCGATGCGCGCCGCGATCTGCAGATTTTTCTGATTGCCGAAACCCGTGACATCGCAAATGACGTCGTACAGCGGAATCAGCGCAAAGCCGAAGGCGAAACTCGCGCCGGCGATCGCCAGCAGCTTGATGGTCAGCTGGCGGTTTGCCTGGGCCAGTTTATCCCCGGCTTCGGTCACGGGCCGCGCAACCCCAGCACGGTGCTGGCGATAAACGCGACATAGATCGCCAGCGCCACGGCACCTAACAACAGCGAATTGCGGCGCACGCGGCGCGTGCGACCGGCGGCTTCGTCTGTCATCGCCTAGTGCTCCGCGCCACGCGCAATCAGTGTGGGTGACGGCGGATCGGTCCAGCTGTGGTATGGAGCGGGCGTCGGCAATTCCCATTCGAGGCCATGTGCGCTTTCCCAGGGACGGGCCGGCGCCTTCGCGCCCGAACGCACGGCTTTCACTACCACATACACGAACAGCAGCTGTGAGAAGCCAAAGATGAAAGCGCCGATGGACGACACCATGTTCCAGTCCGAGAACTGCACCGAGTAATCCGGAATGCGGCGCGGCATGCCCGCGAGTCCGAGGAAGTGCTGCGGGAAGAACAGCACGTTGACGCCGATGGTCGACAACCAGAAGTGCCACTTGCCCAGAGTCTCGTCGTACATGCGGCCGGTCCACTTCGGCAGCCAGTAGTACACCGCCGCCATGATCGTGAAGATCGAGCCCGGGACCAGCACGTAGTGGAAGTGTGCGACCACGAAGTAGGTGTCGTGATACTGGTAGTCCGCCGGCACGATCGCGAGCATCAGCCCGGAGAAGCCGCCGCAGGTAAACAGGAACAGAAATGCCAGTGCGAACAGCATTGGTGTTTCGAAGGTCAGGGAGCCGCGCCACAAGGTCGCGCACCAGTTGAAGACCTTCACGCCGGTCGGGATCGCGATCAGCATGGTCGAGAGCATGAAGAACATCTGCCCGGCTAACGGCATTCCCACGGTGAACATGTGGTGCGCCCAGACGATAAACGACAGGAACGCGATGGACGCCGATGCATAGACCATCGTTTCATAGCCGAACAGCGGCTTGCGCGCGAACGTCGGGATGATTTCCGACACGATACCGAAGGCTGGCAGGATCAGGATGTAGACCTCGGGGTGTCCGAAGAACCAGAAGATGTGCTGGAACATCACCGGATCGCCGCCGCCCGCAGCCGAGAAGAAGCTGGTGCCGAAGAAGTGATCTGTCAGCAACATGGTCACGGCGCCAGCTAACACCGGCATCACCGCGATCAGCAGGTAGGCGGTGATCAGCCAGGTCCATACGAACAGCGGCATGTTGAGCAGGCCAACACCCGGCGCGCGCATGTTCATGATGGTGACAATGACGTTGATGGCGCCGAGGATCGACGAGGCGCCCATCATGTGGATCGCGAAGATCGCCATCGGCAGGCTGTCACCGCCCTGCAGCACGAGCGGCGGATACAGCGTCCAGCCGCCGGCGGGGCCACCGCCCGGCACAAACAACGATCCAATCAATAACGTGAATGCGAACGGCAGAATCCAGAAGCTGAAATTGTTCAAACGCGGCAACGCCATGTCGGGTGCGCCAACCTGCAGCGGAATCAGCCAGTTGGCGAGCCCGGTCCAGGCCGGCATCACCGCGCCGAAAATCATCAGCAGCGCGTGCACCGTGGTCATTTCATTGAAAATCGCCGGGTCGACGAATTGCAGCCCCGGCTGGAACAGCTCGAGGCGAATGACCAACGCCATTGAGCCACCAATGAAAAACATGATGCAGGCAAATACCAGGTACATCGTGCCAATGTCTTTATGGTTGGTGGCGTAGACCCAGCGCTTCCAGCCATACGGCTTGTGGTCGTGGTCGTCGTGGGCGGCGGCAGCATGGTGCTCGTGGTGAGACATTTGTTAGCTTCCTGGGAACTTGCTGGCTGGAGAAGAAATCAGCCGCGTGCGACTGACGCGGCAACGGATGCCGTGGCGGGCGCGTTTGGATCGGCAGCGGGGGGCGCTTGCGCAGGTTCGGCCGCTGGCGGCGCCAGCGCGGCCTTACGCTCCGCGGCCCATACCTTGTATTCATCCTTGCTGACGGCGCGTACCACGATCGGCATGAAACCGTGGTCCCGACCGCACAGTTCCACACACTGGCCGCGATAGGTGCCAGGTTTGTCGGCATCGACCTTGAACCACATTTCGTTTACAAAGCCCGGTACCGCGTCTTTCTTCATGCCAAAGGCTGGGACCCACCAGGCGTGAATGACATCCTGTGCTGTCAGGAGAATTCGCACCTTGGTGTCCACGGGGACCACGACTTCGTTATCGACGTCGAGAAGATAGTTTTCGACACTGCGCGGATCGATGCCGGACTGCAGCTGACGGGCTTCGTTGCTTCTGGCGCTCAGAGTCGAGAAAAAATTGAAACCGTCATCCAAATAGTCGTATTGCCACTTCCACTGATAACCCGTGACTTTGATTGTCAGTTCGGTGTTGCGCGTGTCTTCGGTTGCGATCAGCACGCGCGCCGCAGGAATCGCCATCAAAATCAGGATGACAGTGGGCACGGCGGTCCAGAGAATTTCGACCTTGGTGCTGTGAACCATCTTGGTGTCGGGCTGCGCACCTTTGGAGCGGCGGAATTTGAACAGCGCGATGATCATTGCGCCGTAAACGACGATACCGATCAGGACGCAAACCCCGAAGATCGTCATGTGCAGGCCGTAAATCTGGGCCGAGAGTTCCGTAACCCCCTTGGTCATATTGAGCAAATGCCAGCCGGAATCGGCCATTGGTCGCGCGAAATTGAGCATCGTGTTGTGTTCCTAAATCTAAAGAGGCAAAGCGGGCGATTCGTTGATACGCCCGATCAGTCGGGCGAGTCGTTGCGCCAGCCCGCGCCGCTCCTGCTCGTTCAAAAAATTGCCGATTTCACAACTGCGGCCGTGCGACTCGATGACGAGGCGGCTGGCTGCTAGCGGCGAATATCCAGCGCGCATTTTAACCTGTGCCCAGTGTCGCGGAAATACCAATCGTGACTGGAACTTACGTCCACTATCCTCGACCGCGACTTCAGTCTCGGCAATGACGATGTCCTGACGCTGGAAGCGGCGCTGCAAACTGATCCATAAGGCAAATCCCAGGCCGGCGACCTCCAGTCCAGCAAACGGCAGAATCGGCCAAAATCCCTGAGCCGCGAAAAATGCGGCGACCAGCAACGTCGTGCCCGCGATACTGCCAAAGAACCAGGCGGCCGATCGCGGTGTCAGCGAACAGTTCGGACGGATCGAGATAGTCAGTGCGGGTTCCGGCATGCCGAGGCTGATGCTAGTGGGGACAAAAAGCTGAATCAAGTCAAAGATTTAGGGCGGTAACCGGCTGCCGGTGGCAAGCGGGGGCTGGCCAAGCCTGCGGGTCAGGAAATCAATCTGGGCGGACCGATCGCCGTGATCATCCGCCAGCTCATTGGCGATCCAGCCCGCCAGTGGCAGGCCGCTTTCCTGGATCGCATTTGCGGTGAGCTGGGCGTGGTTGAGACAACCCAGTCGCAGACCGACCACCAGGATCACCGGCGCGGCGAGCTGCAGCGCGAAATCCGCCATGGTTCGCTGGTTGTCCAGCGGCGTCAGCCAGCCGCCGGCGCCTTCGACCAGCGCGAGTTCAGCCTGCAGGGCGGACGCGCGCACCAAATTCGCGAGCGCATACACATCGATCGCAACCGCTGCGGACCGCGCGGCCAGATGCGGCGAAGTTGCCAACGGCAGGCACACTGGATTGAGGTCTGCATAGGGTATTGCCAGCGAGCTCGCGGCCTGTAACGCAAGGGCGTCGTCGTTGCGCCATCCCTGCGGTGTGCGTACCGCGCCGGCCGCCACGGGTTTGAGGCCGAGGCTGCGGATGCCAGCTTTGTTAGCCTGGCGCAGCAGCTCAGTGGTCCACCAGGTCTTGCCGACGCCGGTATCGGTGCCGGCGATGAAAAATAATCCGCGCGTGATTATCATGGGGGCGCCGGCCGCTGGCGCCGCGTCGCGAGCGAGTTTGTTAGCTGCGCGGCGTCTACCAGGAATTCCCCGGTGCCATTGGCTGTCTTGCCACCCGCGAAAGCGCTGGCGTATACGACCTCCCAGCTGGCCGATACCTGGTTGCTGTCCGGCTGGTGTGGGTAGGCGGCGAACACAGCCTCGAGCCGGCGCCGCCCGGTGAGCGCATTACGCCGGCCAGCGGCCGCGTTGCTCGCGCCGCTGTCCTTGAGGTAGTGCATCAACGCCATGACATCCCGATGCTGAGTCTGCAGCCGATCAACATCCAGCACCGGTTCGCGAAACCCGCAGCGCAGCAACGCGTCGCCGATGTCGTGCATGTCGAAAAACCGGATGACGTGTTCCTGCGTGTCCACCTGCGCCCAGGCGGCGCGCAGCTCCCGCAGCGTGTCCGGACCCCAGGTCGACAGTATCAGCAGTCCATCCGGTTTCAGTACACGCTGCATTTCGCGCAGTACCGCATCCGGATCACGACACCAGTGCAACAGTAGATTGCAAAACACCAGGTCGACCGATTGATCGGCGAGCGGCAGGGAGCTGGCATCAGTGCAAACCGCTGCAGACAAGGGCTCGGCGCGCCACAGGCGCCGCAACTTGCCGAACAGCCCCTGCGCGGCACCTCGCAGTTGTGCGCTGCCGGCAGCTAACATCGGCGGCGAGAAATCCATGGCTAAAATCGTTGCGGTGGGCCAGATAGCGCGCAGCAACGGCAGCGCCGCGCAGGTTCCCGCGCCCAGATCGAGCACGGTCAGCGGCTGTTGCGCGCGTCCCTGCAGCAGCCAGTGGCAACGCTCGATCAACTCCTGCCTGACCAAACCCTGTACTTGCGCCGCGGCATCATAGCTGCGGCTGGCGCGGCCGAAGTTGCGCCGCACCGCGCGGCGTTCGGGTTGCGGCGCGGTAATCATGGGAAAAAACTCAGTGCCTCGGCAAGCAGTTCGACGAGTTTCGCGATGTCGCGGTCGCTGTGCCGCGCCGACAGCGCGATCCGCAGCCGGGCGCCGCCAGCCGGCACCGTGGGTGGACGAATCGCCTTGACGATCAGGCCGCGTTCCAGCAGCCACTCGCTGATCTGCAGCGCGCGTCCGGAGTCGCCTAACAGCAACGGTTGGATCGGCGTGGTCGAGCTGGTCATTGGAATTCCCGCGCGCGCGCCGCGCGCCCGAAAATCCGTGATGAGCGCCAGCAAGCGCGTGCGCCGCCAGCTCTCGGCATCGGCCAGGCGCAGCGCTGCACGGGTCGCGGCCGCGACCGGTTGCGGCGGTGCTGTGGTGTAAATATAGGTGCGCGCTTTCTGCAGAATCCAGTCGATCAGGTCACGCTCGCCGGCGACGAAGGCGCCGAAACTGCCGAACGCCTTGCCCAGTGTGCCGATCAATACCGGTACCGCCTCGCTGTCGAGGTTGAAATGTTCGCAGCTGCCCCGACCGTGCAGGCCTAACACGCCGAGCCCATGCGCGTCATCCGCCAGCAGCCAGGCGCCGTGACGACGCGCGGACACCGCCAGTTGCGGCAGCGGCGCAAGGTCGCCATCCATGCTGAATACAGCGTCGGTAATGATGGCCGCGGCGGCGGCCGGATGCCTGGCGCGCCAGCCAGCTAACAAATCGTCCGCCGACGCGTGCTCGAGATGCGGGTACCGCTGCACCTCGGCGCGTGACAGGGTGCAGGCGTCGATCAGCGAGGCATGATTGAGCGCGTCCGACAACACCAGATCGCCGCGGCCGACCAGCGCGCCGAGCACGCCAAGGTTCGCCATATAGCCGGTGGCAAACAGCAGCGCGCTTTCGCGTCCGACAAAGTCTGCAAGTTCCGCTTCCAGGGCGGCATGTTCCGGGCCGTGACCGGTCACCAGATGCGCGGCTCCACTGCCCGCGCCATAGCTTGCCGCCGCAGCGGCCATGGCTTTTGCTAACGCCGGGTGACGCGCCAGACCCAGGTAGTCATTGCTGGAGAAATCGATCGCATCGGCCTTGGGAAGCAGCACCCGCCGCCGCAGCTGCGCGGCGTCGAGCGCCGCGAGACCGTCGCGCAGCGCTTCAGGAGTGCGGCGCACTTTCGGCCCGCATGCCCAGACGGCTCAGCAGGCGGCGATCGTGCTCCAGCTCAGGATTGCCGGTTGTCAGCAGCTTCTCGCCATAGAAGATTGAATTGGCGCCAGCCAGAAATGCCAACGCCTGCAACTCGTCGCTCATTTCTTCCCGCCCGGCTGACAGGCGCACGTGGGCGCGCGGCATCAGCACCCGCGCGACCGCGATGCAACGGACGAAATCAAAAGGATCGACCGCTGCGGCGTTAGCCAGCGGCGTGCCCGGTACCGGCACCAGCTGATTGATCGGCACGCTCTCCGGGTGCTGCGGCAAATTGGCGAGCGTCTGCAGCATGCGCGCACGATCATGCGTGGTCTCGCCCATACCGACGATGCCGCCACAGCAGACATTGAGACCCGCGCCGCGCACAGCCTCGAGCGTGTCGAGCCGATCCTGGAAATCGCGGGTCTTGATGATTTCGGAATAGAACTCGGGCGAGGTGTCGATGTTGTGATTGTAGTAGTCGAGGCCGGCGTCCTTGAGTTCCTGCGCCTGCGCGCTGGTCAGCATGCCGAGGGTTGCGCAGGATTCCATACCTAACGCCCGCACTTCGCGCACCATGTCGATGACGATGTCGAGATCCTTGCGCTTGGGCGAGCGCCAGGCCGCGCCCATGCAGAAGCGGGTTGCGCCAGCGGCCCTGGCCGCCGTTGCCGCGTCGCGAACTTCGTCGACGGCCAGCAATCTTTCGCGCCCGAGCCCGGTGTCGTAGCGCACGCTCTGCGGGCAGTAGGCACAGTCCTCCGGACAGCCGCCGGTCTTGATCGACAGCAGCGTCGACAGCTGCACGCTGTTCGGCTGCTGATTAGCGCGGTGCAGTATCTGGGCGCGAAATATCAGGTCGGCAAACGGCAGCGCGAACAGCGCCTCGACCTCTGCGATGGCCCAGTCATGGCGCACTTCTGCACGTGGACTCAATTGGGCGTTCATCTGCAACAAAACCTCGTTGTCCGTTACGCAATCCGGTCAAACCGGGTCGAAATGCGGCTGTTCTTACCGTTCAGGCGCCGACATGCTGCAAAACGACAGCCCATCTTCGATGCCTGCTTGGGCAACTGTCAACTTTTGGAGGGCAATTTAGTTGACGAGCTCTCGTTTACTGCTGCGCTGGATCAGCCTGGCTTTGGCGCCGCCCAGTTGCTGTCTCTGTGGCGGCCGGGGTGAGCTTTGGCAGGGTCCAGAGCCCGGGCTCGTCGGCCGTTGGCACCAGATTCCGCTCGACCTTTGCGAATACTGCCTCGCTGCCATGCCGAGGCCTGCGCCAGCCTGGACCCGTGCATGGCTGCAGCGCAGTTTCTGCGACCAATTCGCCGCGCTGCACTACCGCTATCCGGTTGACCACATGATTCGGCAGTTCAAGTTTTCCGGCGATCGCCCCTATGGACGCGTACTGGCCACGCTGTTAGGCAGGCTGCGAATCTCGGATCACTCGCACCCTCTGCCCGATGCCATCGTGCCGGTGCCCATGCATCGTTCGCGGTTTCGCCAACGTGGCATCGATCACACGCTGCTGTTAGCTCGCTGGGCAGGCGAAGTGTGCGCCGTGCCGGTGCTCGAAGACTGGTTGCTGCGCGCCAGAGCCACGCCGCCGCAGTCGGGGCTGTCAGGCGCCGCCCGACGCCACAACGTGCAGGGCGCATTCGCTACGCGACCCGTCATTGACGGCCGATTTGTCAGGGAACCCAGGCACGTCGCGCTGCTGGATGACGTGTTGACCACCGGCAGCACGCTCGCGGCTGCAACCGCCGCGCTGCGTGCCACGGGGGTCAGGAACATCGAGCACTGGGTGCTGGCGCGAACCGCCCTAAAGGAACCCCTAACGGAAAATATAATCGAGCACGATGCCGACAAACACCATGAGGCCGGCGTAGCGGTTCTCGACAAACGCCTTGAAACACTGCTCGGGATCGCGTCCGCGAATCAGCCATTGCTGCCGCAGAAAACAGATCGCCAGCGCGCCTAGGCCAAGGTAATACCAAAGACCGAAGCCGAGACGCCTGGCCACGAGCAGCAGCGCGATGATCATCAGCACCTGCATCACGCCGATCATCAGCTTGTCGAGATCACCGAACAGCACCGCGGTGGAGCGCACGCCGATGCGGCGGTCATCGTCGCGATCCACCATCGCATACTCGGTGTCGTAGACCACGGCCCACAGCAACGCCGCGATAAACAGCAGCCAGCCGTGCCTTGGTATCTCATCGAGCGTCGCCGCGAAGGCCATCGGCACGCCCCAGCCGAACGCCAGGCCCAGATAAAACTGCGGCGCGGGAAAAAACCGCTTCAGCAGCGGATAGCTGATGGTCAGAGCCGCCCCAATAAACGACAGGCGCAGTGCCAGTGAATTGAGCTGCAGGGCCAGCCACAGCGCGATTGCGACAAACGCCAGAAACAGCACCCATGCTTCGCGCGGCGAAATGCGCCGCGCCGCCAGCGGCCGGTCGCGGGTGCGGCGCACATGCGGGTCGATGTTGCGGTCGAGCAGGTCGTTGATGACGCAGCCGGCGCTGCGCATCACCACCGTGCCGAGCACGAAGACCAGCAGCAGGCGCAGCGACGGAACGCCGCCGGCCGCGAGCCACAACGCCCACAGCGTCGGCCACAACAGCAGCCAGATGCCGACCGGCCGGTGCAGTCGCGCCAGCCGCAGCAGCTGCGCCAGCTGCCGCTGCCGACGGCTGCTGCGCCGCTCAGCCGACGCGGCCATACTGCTCCCGCGCGCCGATCCAGCGCGCGATCAGGGCCGGTACGCGGTCCGGCTGGTCACCCACTATGCGTGCCGCGGCCGTGCGCACGGCGGGCAGCAGGTCGGCGTCGCGCACCAGCTCGGCGACCCGCAGTTGCGCCAGCCCCGCCTGGCGCGTGCCGAGCAGTTCGCCCGGACCGCGCAGTTCCAGGTCGCGCTGGGCGATCTCGAAGCCGTCGTTGCTGTCGCGGATCGCGGCCAGCCGCGCGCGCGCCACTTCCGACAGC
>JANLTW010000065.1:0-1627 GCA_031363155.1 Gammaproteobacteria bacterium
ACATTAACCGCCCGGTCGCCGGCGCCACGCACGACAAGGCGCTGCCGGTCGGCCGTCATCCGCTGCAGCTCTATTCGCTCGCCACACCGAACGGCGTCAAGGTCACGATCCTGCTGGAGGAACTGCTCGCGCTCGGTCACCGCGGCGCCGAGTATGATGCGTGGCTCATCCGGATCCGGGACGGCGAGCAGTTCGGCAGCGGCTTTGTCGCCGCCAACCCGAACTCCAAGATTCCGGCGCTCCTCGACCGCAGCGGAGCAACGCCGATCCGCGTGTTCGAATCCGGGGCGATCCTGCTGTACCTTGCGGAAAAGTTCGCGGCGTTCCTGCCGACCGACGCCGCAACGCGCGCCGAATGCCTGTCGTGGCTGTTCTGGCAGATGGGCAGCGCTCCCTATCTGGGCGGCGGCTTTGGTCACTTTTACACCTACGCGCCGATAAAGATCGAATACGCGATCGACCGGTTTGCGATGGAGGTAAAGCGCCAGCTGGATGTTCTCGATAGCCGCCTGGCGCAATCGCAATTTCTGGCCGGCAGCGAGTACACGATTGCCGACATGGCGGTCTGGCCCTGGTATGGCGCCCTGGCACAGGGCATGGTTTACAACGCCGGCGAGTTCCTGCAGGTCCAAACCTATGCAAACGTCCAGCGCTGGACCAACGACATTGCCAAGCGCCCGGCCGTGCGGCGCGGTCGTATGGTGAACAGAACCTACGGCGATCCCGCGGAGCAGTTGCACGAACGGCATGATGCCAGCGATTTCGACAACAAGACGCAGGACAAGCTGACGGCTAACAGCGCGTCCCCGGGCGGTTGATGGCTTCAGCTCAGCGGCGCGAACTGCGCGGTGAAGTGCCGCATCGCGCGCGGCTGCTGCACGATCCGGTAACCACCGAGTTTTTTCCGGTCCGCGGAGATTTCAGCGAAGGTCTCCACGACATAGTCGGCATGCGATTGCGTGTAGACACGCCGCGGCATCGCGAGACGCACGAGGTCCATGGGCGCGGGCCGCTCGGTACCCTCGGCGGACATGCCGAACATCACCGTGCCGATTTCGCAGCTGCGCACGCCGCCGTATTCGTACAGCGCGCAGGCCAGCGCCTGCCCCGGATACGCCAGCGGTTCGATGTGCGGCAGCCAGCCGCGCGCGTCGACAAACACCGCGTGGCCGCCCACGGGACGCACAATCGGGATTCCCAACGCTAACAGGCGCTCGCCGATGTAGGCATTGGTGCGAATCCGGTAGGCGAGATATTCCTCATCCACGATCTCGGTCAGCCCCTGGGCAATCGCCTCCAGGTCGCGCCCTGCCAGGCCGCCGTAGGTCGGGAACCCCTCGGTTTGAATCAGCCGCGTGCGCGCCTGCTCGGCCAGCTGATCGTCATTCAGCGCCAGCCAGCCGCCGATGTTGGCGAAGGCATCCTTTTTGGCACTCATGGTCATGCCGTCGGCATCGGCAAACATGTCACGCACGATGTCGACGACGCCGCGCGCGCCCTGGCCCGGCTCGCGGATCTTGATGAACCAGGCATTTTCGGCGAAGCGGCAGCCATCGATGAGCATCGGTATGCCATGACGATGCGCGAGTGCGGTGACCGCGCGGATATTTTCCAGGCTGACCGGTTG
>JANLTW010000081.1:0-13524 GCA_031363155.1 Gammaproteobacteria bacterium
AACGGATAATCGGCGTGGGTCTGAAGCCCGGCGCCACCAGGTACTGCGTGAAGTGATACCAGGATGTCACCTCGGCCTGATCGCGCAAGTCACGCTCGAAACGCATGTGCGCGCGAAACCGGCTCATCTCGTCCGGAAACTGCACGAACGACGACTCGATGGGATCGAGGCCTCCAGACTTGGGGCTGGCTGCATCCGCCGGCAACGCCGCCGTCATCGCACCGGCACCTAACAACAATGCAGCGGGTGCGGCGCCGAGCAGTTCGCGCCGGCCAGCGTCAACTGACTCAGTCTCAGTGGCAACAAATGAGCGTAATAGGGGCAACATGATTCAGTTTCCTTTCGCGGGTAGTGGCACGGGCTTGCGCTCGCGCATGTAACGGATCATCGAGGGTTCGCTGGCGCGGCGCTCGGTCGGTGGCACCAGGAATTCCGGCGTCCGCTGGCGCGCAATCGTAAGAATGTTAGCGGGAATGTCGGCCAATGTCCGCGCACTGCCGGTAATGGCGCTGTACATGCAGTGTCCGGGCGCCGCGCCCATCAGCATCCACGGTTGCCACGGCCTCACATGCACCCAGTGGCCCCAGTAGTCGACACTGGTCGCTTTGGGGTCCGACAAGGCGCGGTAACTCGCGGAGTAGCTCATGAAATCCGACACCTGGATCCGGGCGCCACTGGATTCGCGCACCCACACCGCCGGGTCCAGCGGGTTGTTAGCCCAGAAGTGCGTGCGCGTCTCGACGTAGGCGCGATCGCCGGCCACCCGCCAGGGCAGCACGAACGGCCGCTCTTTCGGCGCCGTGCCCTCGACCCGATCATAAAATCGATCGTCCTTGATGACCGGACGGATGAAACGATTGACCGCGGGATTGGCGATATGAAACGGCTCAACCTCTTCGCCGCTGTAGGGATTGCGCCAGCGATCGAGCACCGCGCCGGTTTCAAGGTCAGTGAAAAACCCGACCTCTTTCTGCAGCACGAGGTAGCCGGGTTCGTCGGGCAGCTTGCTGAGCCGCGCGCTCGACAGGCCGATGATGCCGACCAGCTCGCGGACCGCCTCGCCCGGGACGACCCCGGCGAGTACACCGCTGTAGTACCCGTGCTTGACCCCCGCGCCGGCGAGATCGCCTGTTAGCTTGGCCATGGCCAGCACGTTGGCGTCAGCCGCGGCCAGATCCAGCTTGGCGCCTGACGGCCCGGATGCCGATGCCAGCGCCGTTGCCGGCAGCATCGCCGGCGCTGCGTCCAGCAGCGCCGCGATGCCAACACCAAACCCCAGCGCGCCGCGACGATTCATCGTCGCCAGGGCGTCAGAAACGCATCGTCGCAGTGACACCAATCTGGCGCTTGTGAGGCAACACCGCCTCCGATGCCGCGAGCTGGAAGAAGAAAGGATCCGCCGCGCTGTCGCTGTTGTAGCGCGAGGCTTCCAGGGTGTCATCATCAAACAGGTTGTTAACCCACAGCGACACGTCCCACTTGTCGGTGCGCACGCCGCCGCGCAGATTGGCGCGCACCTGGGGCGGCACCCAGGCGAAGTCCGCGATGCTGTCGTAGCGCTTGCCGATGTAGGTCATGTCGGCGCGCGCGTACCAGCTGCGCGAGTCGCTGAGGGCCGCGTCGTACTGCGCATAGGCGGAGCCGCTGAATTTGGGCACCAGCGGGAATTCGAAACCCTTGGCGTCCGTGACCCCGAGGAAGCGCAATGGGATCGTTTCGTTCAAGGCTTTGGTGATGTTCGATTTCGCGTAGGCCGCCGAGCCGCCGACGGTCCAATGCGACCCGACCTTGAGCGCGCCGTCGAGTTCCAGGCCCCGGGTATTACTGTCGCCGGCCGCAAAGGGGACGGCATTGAAGTTCTCGCCCGCCGGCGCCGGTAGGTTGGTGATCACGCCGTCGCCGTTGAGGTCCACCTGAACCGTGCGCACGCCCTGGCGCCCGACCCATTCGAGATAGTAGACCGAGGCGTTGAGGTACCAGCGCCCGTCATCTTCGCGATGCTTGATGCCGAACTCGTAGTTCTTGATCTGGGCCTCGGGGGCATTCGGGTTTACGCCGTTAGCCCGGGCGACGACCTGCTGTGCCGGTGTTAGCTGGAAAAAAGTCGCGTAGCCCTGGGTCGGCTGATTGCCCTTCGCGTAGTTGACGTACAGGTTGGTCTCGCTGCTGAGCTCATAGCGCGCTAACACGCGGGGCAGCGTCGCGGTGGTCTCGACAGCCAGCTGGGTCGGGCTCCCGACGCCACTGGTCTGTATGTCCTTCTGGCGACGTGCTTCAACACTTACGTCCAGCGCGTCCGTGATCTTGAAGCCCACGCTGCCGAAAATGGAGTCGGCCTTCGACGAGCTGCGCAGCGGATTGAGCGAAGCTGGAGCCGGCGTGGGCGCGCCGGCCGTACCGAACAGCGCACCATTGATGAATGCGCCGATCGTATCGAACGTGGTCTTGAGCTGCGCGACGCCGAGCATCCAGTTCAATCGTTGCTCCGCAGGCGAGGTCAGGCGCAACTCGTAGGTATCCTGTTTCTGCTCGTTCGTGAGATAGACCTGGTAACGGTCCTCAGGCGCCATCTCGAAGTCCCGAACCTGCTTGAGGGCCTGCTTCTGCTTGCTCGCGATCGCTGTCAGCTTGTAGCCGCCGAAGACGGACCAGTCTGCCGACAGTGCGGCGAGCCTGTGGTTGAAATCGAGCATGTGCTCCTGCAGGGGAATGAGCGGTAAAGTGGACAGCGGTATCACCGTATTGATGCCCACCGGACCACTCGGCGCGCGCAACTCGCCGCAAAACGGCATGCGCGCCATGGCCAGCGTGAACCCGGCGGGCAACCCGGCCAGAGGCCGGCTCGTGAAGCCCGGGAACGGGCCGCAAGTGTGTTCAGGCCAGCGCGCGATCAGCACCGTCGCCGCCGGACCGTCCTCGTCATGACGGTTGCTGTAGCGCAGCTTGATCGAAAGGTCCTCGGTCGGCGTGAAGCTCAACGCGACCGCCCCGTAGCGCTGCTCGGACTCACCCAGGCGCCCGCCAAATGCGTTCCGGTAGAAGCCGTTGAACGAGCTGCCGTCGAACAGGATGCGTCCCGCCAGCTTGTCCTCGATCAGCGGGCCCTCGAGCGAACCTTGAAACCGGGTGTCGCCATAGGTGGCTGCGGTCGCACTGACGCGGCCCTTGACCTCATTGCCGGGCGTCGTGGTAATCAGGCTGATCGCACCGCCGAAGGTCGCGCGACCAAACAATGCCGATTGTGGCCCCTTGACAACTTCGACGCGCGCCAGATCCTCGGTGCCGATGGTCGAGGGGTTGCCGACATAGGGCACGCCGTCGACAAAGGTCGTCACGAGGTCTTTGCGGTTGTCACCGGCCGGGGAAAGCTGCGTCATGCCGCGAATCGAGAAATCGCCCGCCGCGCGCGAAGCGCCCTGGTTAAACGTCAGACCTGGTGCGAACTTCGCAAGGTCCGAGAGCGACTCAGCGCCGCGCTCTTCGATCTGCGTGGCCGAAAATGCCTGGATTGTGACTGGCACGAGTTGCAGGGACTCTTCCCGCTTGCGTGCCGTCACCACGATTTCCTCGAGGCCCTCGGATGCTCCCGGTTTGTCCTGTGCCTGGCCGACACCGACCGAGGTGATCGACAACAGCGCGGCAGCGAGCAACAGATTGAAACCGCGAATGCGCGGCACGTTTTGGTTACTCATGTCATTAGTTCCCCAGGAGATCTATTAGCGATTGACAGGTATCGTCACGATAACCGGCGCCGCAGCTGCCCATCATGTATTTCACAAGCGGAGCCATACAGCGCGCGCATATGGGCGTTGCGGCGCAGCTACAAACTCCCTACGGCCGCGGTAGCAGGGCTCTCGAGAGTCGTTTGAAGGACACCACGACACAGTTAGCTTCCTGTTCGCCTGTCGCGCAAGATGGGCAACATGCATTTTGTGCATGGCATGGAATTTCGAAGTGATCTAGAGTCGCCGCAGAGAGATTTATGAGCAAGACCGAACATCCCTACAGCTTGGTTACCGAACAGGACGGCATCGTGTACGTGTCGGGCGCGACCACCATTGACTATGACACTCACCAACCGATCCCGGGCCGGCGCGAAGCGCTGGATGCGGCGTTGGCTGAGGTGGAGCGCCGGCTTGGGACCGTGGGGCTCGAGCTGGCGCATGCCGTCAAGGTCACGTACTACCTGATCGACATCGGCCTGCGCACCGAAGCCAATCAACAGTTCGAACAGCGGTTCAGCCACCCTCGTCCAGCGCGCACGGTCGTCGGCGTGTCGGCGATTCCTTATGGAGGCATTGCGGTGATCGATGTGATCGCGCACCGCTCACGAAGGCGCAGCGCTACAGTATGAGAGTGGCGGCACGCGCTAACGCAAGCCCGGCGATTCAAGTTATTTGTTAGCGTACTCCCGGACCGGTAGCGATCAGCGCCGTCAGTTGCGCAAAGGAACCGACCTCGCATTTGCGAAATACCTGACGCAAATGCGCCTTCACGGTATTTCGCGACAGCGACAGGCGATTTGCAAGATCCGCCAGCGACTTCACGGTGACCACCTGCGAGGCAACGCGCGCTTCGCCCGGCGACAGGCCATAGAGCGAGGTCAGTGTCTTCTGCGAGACCTGCGCATCCTGTGGTTGCGGGTGCAGCGAGACCAAAAATGCGCCCAATTCGGTGCTCGAAGCACGACACAGCGGTTCGACGGCGGCACGCGCGATGGTCGCGTGCGCGTCGTTCAAAACCAGAAACTCTCGCTGCGAGGGTTCCAGCGCTTCGTCCGAGCCTTGACTCGAGTGCAACGCTTTGCGAAACGCGTACTGCGTACGCGGATGAACGAATGTCAGTGTGCCGCCGTTGCCTGCCCCCTGCTGACGCTTGATCAGGAATTCCCGGGCCGGTCTATTCACATGCAGCATGTGCGCGGCAGCATCGATCAACACCATCCCATCAGCGACTCGATCAAGTGCAATTTCGAGTTGCATGCGCAGTGTGTCGTGGAATGTAGGGGCGCTCACAGCTGTTCCCTGTCTAGTGTCGTTGAACATGCAAATATGCCAGATTGTTAGCATGATCGCGGTGAACGCGGGCGGTGGCGCCCTCGATATCGCGCACCAGCCGCAGCAATTGTTCGGGCGTTCTGGCGCTGGGATGCCCGTCGACGATTGATTGAGACGCCGCGGTCGTGGGCAACGCATTGAACGCGCACAGGATCAGTTCGCCGCGCGGCCTCAACCAGGACATCAGGTTGTCCAACAGCATCTCGAGCGTCTCTGGCCCCAGGGTGCCAGGCATCTTTGGCAGATAGACCAGGCCACAATCGAACAGACAGTACTCCCTGGCGATGATCGCTTGGACGGTCGGCCGAGTCCTGGCCGACGCGGCGTTGCCGGTGCTGTCGTTTGGCGTGGGTCCAAACAGGCATACGATGCCGGCGCCCCGATGCTCGCGGGTGCAGACATCGATTTGCTTCGCCAGATAACCATCCCGTGCCTGTAGCGACGTGACGGTCTGGTCGAGTCCGGGCAGCCCAACCCGAACAGCTGTCGTGTTGATCGAGAAAGCGTGTGCGTGGGGTTGGGCCGGTCCAGAAGCAGCATCCATTACCCCTATCTGTCTTGAACACGGCTTTTATACCACCCCGTGTGGACTATTTTTTCGGCGCAACCTCTCACCCAAATGGGTTAGTGCGGCGGGTAGGCGCGGGCGTCTGGCCTACGATAGAGCTGGAATCGCAGTCAGAGGTGTCACGTGACCAGAATAAAGGCTTTCGTTTGCATACTCGGTTTTGGCTTCGTGATGTTTGTACTGGATGTCTCCCGCCAATACCTGTCCCCGACCACGCCGGCGCAAACCTCCGCATTTGTCGGGACCGCGCTGGCCGCAGGCTCGGCGTGTCCGATTCCGCCGATCGAAGCGTTGGCCCGCGAATGGCGGGTCACCTCAGTGGGCTGCGCAACGGCAGCTTGTAAGGCAACCCACTTCTCGGTCGGCGACAAATTGAGCTTTGAGCAAGATGTTTCTGGGGCCAAGAACTTCAGCATCGCTGCCGAACCCTCCAAGCTGGGTGCCCGGCGCGCCCATTCTGAGGGCTACGAGTTGCGCTCGGACGGCGTCGGCAATGCCGTGGGCCCGATTGTCTTAGACCACGATTCGCTGGATGGCACACCGCTGCAGTTGCACTGGATGATCGTCAGGCTGCGATCCTATGACGCCGACGGATTTGGGCTGTGCAAGTTGCATGCGCTGGCTGTCGTGTGCGAACAAGAGCCGGCCAAGGGCAGTGCCCGGTGTACGGATCAACAGCATGCCGGCGACATTCACCTCGATCCGTAGTTAGCGGATCCGCGACAGCGCGGTCGCAAAGCAAATTGCGGGCACGGCCAATTGACCCGTGATGCGCGATTCAATGCGGTTCCCGACATAACAACCCGAGCGCGCCGCAGGTTCAAAATCGCCTTCATCTTTTTGGCCCTGCACCACAATGCCAAGCAAGGCGTGGGTGATTGCGTCGAACACCGGCGATCCTGAGTTGCCTGTAAAGGTATCGAGATCGCAGCGCAACTCGGCGCTGTTCGCGCTTAGTATTGTCGCGCCATCGGCGAGCTTGAGCGGCAGGCCACAGGGGAAGCCGAGTGCATAAACCGGGCGACCGGCCTTGGCGGCAGCGATCACTGGCGTCTTGCCCGCCGGCATGTGGTCCACCGCGTGCTCCAGCTCCAGCACCACCCAGTCACCGCCGCCAGGCCCGCCGGTTCCGCTGGTGGGGGCTGTCGCCCACGGATAGAGTTTGAGCGGGTACACGCAGCGCGCCGGCAACAGCGTGGGATTGTCACAGGGCGAATGCGCCTGATAATCGAAGACGGCCACTTGCGTATCGTGCGAGAAATGTTCCCAGCCATGCCAGCACGTGAGTATGTGGCGCGGACTCAGCAGGTAGCCGCTGTAGCCGAAGGCGCCGACGTATTCACCCTGGCGCTCAACCACCGAGGGCTGGCACCAAAATGGTTCGCCGGGGCACAGGCTGTTAGCTGTGCCGTAGTGCACATGCTGTAGCTGCACGCGGCCGCCAGCGACGCGGCGCGCGGCGCTGGCACCAATCAGATAACAACAACGTCGCGCATGCTCAAGCAGTGGCGCCGGCAGCCCGGCGGTGCAGAGTGGGTCTTTGCGATCATCGGTCGGCGGGAACCAGGCAGCCTGAGAAAATTGCGCGCTACGCTGCTCGAGTTTGAGTCGCAACGTCGCGTCATCGATGAGTCGGAGGCGTCGGTGACGGCCGAGGCCTGCTTGTTCGCGACGCCAAAGCTCGGCGCGCAAGGCGGCAGTCGACAGCGCAGCGGCAGTTATCAGGCTCAAAATTCCTCGCTGACCAGCACGAATCCCGACCAAAAGAACGGTTCCGCAAAGCGTTCCGATTTTGCCAACTTCGCCTGTGCAAAAGCGAGTGCGGCATCGGGACGCAGGCGCTCGCGCAACAGACCCCGATAGAACTGCGTCATGAATTCGACCGCACCCGCGTCACTGACCGGCCAAAGACTTGCGAGCACGCTCTGACTGCCGGCGCCCAGGAACGCGCGGCTCAGATTCATCAGCCCGGGCGCATTCTTGGACGGATCGGCCGCGGTGTCGCAGGCGCTCAGCACGACGAGCGGCGGCGGCCGATTCATTCGCAGGATATCGCGTGGCCGCAACTCGCCGGGCTGGTAGCGACCACTGGCGTCGAAGCGCGACATGACGAGCGCCGCCAGTGCCGGCACTTCGGCATCGAGCGTGGCATGCGTTGCAAGGTGCAAGACATCCACCGCATCAGAATGCAGGTTCAACACGGCGGACCGGGTCGCCGCAGCGCCTGTACCGCGCAACACGATCGAATCGGCATCGAGACTGGCGATGGCATCCAGTTCGGCGCTGGTACCCCGCAGCCGCGTTAGCGGCGGCATTGCGGGTAGATCGGCGGGCGTGGCTGCACCATTCAATCGCGCGTCGTCAGCACCAAAAATAGGGTCTCCCAACAACGCAATCCGCATCGGCGCAGCTAACGCACCCGATGTCCGTTGCGCCTTGCGCGGTTGGCCGAGCGCGCGCAGCGATGCCAGTTCTGTCACCGATCGACCAGCACCCTGCGCAAGCAGGGCCCAGGGCACTGCTCCGAGCGAGCCATCAGGCATTACCCACCAACGGCGGTCTGACACGCCGGGCAACTGCGCGGGGAACAAAGCATCCCGCAACGCCGTTAGCTTTCGGTCAATGGTCGCTCGTGACGCAAGGCGGGTCACTCGCTGCAGCAACTCGCCGACCAGGCTATCTATGACAGGTCGTGCGGGCAAGCGGCGCAGCTCCACGCGATCCTGCGTCAGTATCCACATCCAGCTCTGTCTTGCGCCAAGGCGAAACACCAGCACAGCGCCGTTATCCGGCATGCCGCGTAAATTCAATTCCGCATCGCCCGGCGAATTGCCGGTGCGGAAGTCGGATCCAGCGGCGCTGGGAACCCGACTGGCAAGCCGCGACTGCAGCACAGCGATCTCCTGTTGCAGGGTCAGCATCACAGCGTTGGGAGTCGCATTACGCTCGACAAGGTCCTGCAGGCGCTGACGTTTACCGGCGAGTGACTCGTACAGATTTTCGATCGCCCGCGACGTGGGTACGGTTCCGGTCCCGACAGGATCGGCGATCGACAATTCTGCGGCGCGACTTACTGCCCGCAACGCCTGCAGAATCAAAGCCCGTGCGTTTGCATTGTCGTGCCGCTGCGCCGCACGTTGCGAGCTTTCTGCTAACAAGTCGATCTTCAAGTCGTAGACGTCCCGCAGCTGCGTACCGAGCGTCACTCGATTGTCCGGATTCGCGGTGATCGCCCACAGCTGTTCAATTTGTGCCACAGCCGACTCGGACTCGCGCAGTGCCTGTCGAGGGTCGCCGCGCTGACGCGCCAGCAGCGCCTGCTCGTGCGTCGCGAGTATCAGATTCTCACGGTCGCCACTGCCGCGCGCCAATTGCACGGCGCGCGCAGCGTCATACTGCGCGTCGGCGAACCGGCCCGCGCTGCGGTGCAATCGGCTCCGGCCGATCAGCGCTTCGGTGATCGGCGCATTTTGCAATGCCGATTGCGAGCGGATGACACTCGAATACAGTTCCAGTGCTTTGCTTGGTTGCGCGTCGTTGGCCAGCTGGTTAGCCAACGCGACCGTCAATCGCGCACGTCGCATCGGAGTGGCTGTGACGCTCAAACTGGCGACTGCCTCGCGACGCATGCGCAGCGCGTTTCGCGTGTCGCGCACTCCTGCATGGCCATCTGCGAGACTGCTGAGCACCATGGCAAGCCGATCGCGATCCTGCAGCGGCCGGATCATGGCGACCGCCTGGGTCAGATAGTTCACGGCCAACGCCGGCTGGCCGAGGCGCATGTGGGCAATGCCGAGACCCGCCAAGGCTCGCGCTGCTAACGAAGTATCCCTGATCGAATTGGCGATATCCAAAGATTGCAGATAGCGTTGCAGCGCCAGTTCACTGCGACCAATCGCCTGCAATGCCGTTGCGCTGTTTTGGAGCACTGTTCCTCGCAGCTGCAGGTCCGATCGTGCCATTAAAGGCAGCGCCTCTTCGAATGAAGTTACCGCCTGACGATACTCGCCTCGACTGGTGCGAATGGCCGCAATACTCGTCAGCGCCCGCAGTCGTTCGCCGTGCGCTTGCACCGCAGAAAATTCATTGGCAGCCTGCTGGTAGGATGCGAGCGCCCGTTCATTGTCACCCTGGGAGAACTGCCCGGCGCCCTGGTAGCGCAACACGCCGGCCGCGTTCACGGGCTGTTGTTCACGCAGGAACAGCGCGCGTGCTTGCGATAAGGCGCGGTAAGCGGCTGGGTAGTTGCTGGCGGATTGCTGACCTGCCTGCGCAAGCTCCAGTCGAGCGGCCCCCTCCAGCAACCGTGCGCCGGCCTTCGCTGCAGAATCGCCCAAGGCATCGAAGTCGGTTGCAGCCCGCTGCGCGGCACGCAAAGCATCGCTCCAGCGCTCATCACTGAAATAGCGCTGCCCCGCAAATCGCAATGCGGTGTCGGCCGCCAACCGCCGCTCACCGTTCGCGCGCCAGGTATCCTCCGCAGCCTGCAACTGCAACAGCTGGTCGGGCGATTCGGGCCCGGTTTGATTCAGACTCCGCAGTGCCCTGAGGTGATCGGCGGAGAGATCCACCGGCAACTTGAATACTTCCGCGCGGTATCGCGCTGACTTCGAAGGGGGGGCGAGTGCGCGGATGACGAGGCGCAGCTGCGCCGATTGGGTTGCGGTCCAGAAAAGGTACTCCCGGCCGATACCGCGGGCGGGACTTGCCGCGGTCTGCAGCGTTCTTCCCTCACGATCCAGCAGCGCCAGGGTTGCATCGAAATCGAGTTGCTCGACCCGCGCCAGGTAACTGGACCCTGCGATGGCATCAAACGCCACCTCGACGCCGGCGGTGCTTTCCAGACGCGCAGCCGATACAGCGATTTGATCACCGAATTCAGGTTTGTTCGCCCCGTCCTGGCAGGAACACAAACCGAATGCCAGGCCCAATGCCACGAGTTCCACGGCAATGGCACGGCCGTTGCTTAGCCGCCATAACCTGGCAAATTGGCGCGACCAGACTGATTTGGGCCGCTTGGGCCTATAATCAGTGACGTGAATGTAGCCGCAGAACAGTTGGTGGCCGAGGTTCGTGGAGCGCCTCCTGCACGGTTTTCGAACGCAAAACGAGAATCGTTGGCGAGTGCGCTGATCCGCGGCTATCCCGGTCTGACGGCACTGCTGCATCGCCATGCGGGCGACCCGCAACTGGCCGAGGACCTTTTGCAGGATGCCATTGTCACGACCCTGACGAAACTGGATGTCGGGACGCTGTCTGCCACCGACGAGATAGCAGGCTACGTATTTCGCACGGCGTTGAACCATTTGCGCAATCACCGGCGGCGCGAGCGGCTGCGGATCGGCGACAACGCAGCAGTCGAAGACTTGGCCACTGACACAGCATCCCCAGAAGACCAATCGCAACGTGACGCTAACACGCGCGCCGTGCGGCGCGTTCTGCACGGGCTCGGATCGTTGCGGGATCGCGAGGTGTTGGTGCGATTCTATCTTGACGAGGAAAGTAAGCAAGACATCTGCGCGGCGCTTGGACTCGACGAGCTCGGTTTTAATCGCGTTATCTTCCGGGCTCGCGAGCGGCTGCGCCGGCTATTGGAGAACATCGGCATGGGGCGCGCGGATCTGTTCACCCTCCTGGCAATCGTGTCGCTGTTGACACTCGTTAGGTATTCGTAATGGCTATGACGCTCTCCGATGCGGACCGGTTCGAGCGACTATCCCGGTATCTCTCGGGCCAGTTGAACGATGCGGACGCGACACAATTCGAGGGTGACTGGGCCCGCAATCCGCGTTGGACCGCGGAACTGGAGCTCGATGCACGCCTTAAGGTTGGTCTCGGCGAGCTGCGACGCAAGGGACAGCTCGAAACCGCCATGCGGGGTTCGTGGTGGGCCAAGTCATTGCGCGTTCTCGCATTGGCGGCTGGCGTCGCCGGTATCGGCATCGCGATGTGGACCTGGCAGTTGGCCGGGCTTGCGGGTGGACTGCAGCTCACGCCCGCCCAGACACTCTCGCCCGGCGATTCCGTGGCCGTCATGCGTTTGCGTGGTGCCTCGCCAGTGTCGGGCGTGCTGGAGCTGCCGACGCAACCGCAATCGATTGAACTGCGAGTCATGCCGGATGTTAGCCAGGCGCCGCCGGGCGACACCTACAGTATGTCGCTGGCGGCGACCACGGTCGGCGCAACGCCGATCGCTTCGACCCTCAGAAAACTAGTCGTCGGCAAGGATGGTTTCGTCCGTGCCTATGTCGATTCCCGCAACCTTTCAGCCGGGCGATATCGCCTGACGTTGCGGCGCGAGAACTCCCAGGCGGCGGATGAGTTTCTGATACTTGTTACCACGCCTGAAGCGTTACCCCATGCAGACTAACGTTCCGGCCGTTAATGAGGGTGTTGTCGCAGCGATCGCCGCCGCCTCACAGCCGTCGGACTGGTTTGCGTTGCTCGATCAGCAGCAACGTTGTGTCCATTTGCAACGCGGCGAACTTGGTGAAATCCCCGAGCAATTGATTGGCATGCAGCGCGGTGATTCCCACGATCTGCTGAATGACGTGTTGCGTCGCGGCGCCTGCCATCAGACCACCCGCATTTTCGAAGACCCGCAGTTGGGGCGTAGAACTTTCGAGTATCAGTTCCGGCCGTTGAATGACGATATTGGTGTTGCTGCCGTCGTCATCAGATGCAGTGAGTCAACAGGGCGGCGCGCGACACAACAGGCAGCGCGCCTGCAGAGTCACGTCATCGAGGCCCTGAACGACGGCGTCCTGCTGGTCGGCGCCGATTCAGTGGTCAAGTTATTCAATCCTGCGGCGCAAAGACTGCTCGGGTGGGAAGGCCGGCCGCTGGTCGGCGAGCCGGTCGCCGGGATCGCGACTTCGCTGGCCAGTGCAGTGGATCGTGGCGACGAAATGCCGATAGAAATTGGAATATCACGTGGCGCGCAGGAGGCTGTTGTCCTCGACTGCAGAGTCCGTCAGGTAAGAATTAATAATTCGCCACATCGACTGGCGATACTGCGCGACATCACGGACCGCAGGGCGCTTGAGCGTGAGATCGTGGCCATCGAACAGCGCGAACGTGAACGTATTGGCAGAGAACTGCACGACGGGCTTGGCCAGGAATTGACGGGACTGGCGCTGACACTCCGCGGCGCCGTAACGAATCTCGGACCTGCTAATCCAGTAGTCACACAACACCTTCAAGAGGCGCTCACGATTGTTAGCAACGTGATCGAAGGTGCCCGCGAACTTGCCAAAGGCATCTTTGCCGCCTCGCTGCCGGGCGGTGATCTGCCGGCGGCGCTGCGCAATCTGGCCGAACAGACCACGGCTCGTTCGGGCACGGCGGTGCGCTTCACATACTTTGAAGGTCAGTCGCTGGCATCACTGACCGACACGGCGGCCAGCAGCCTGTTCCGCATTGCGCAGGAAGCAACCACGAACGCTTTGCGCCACAGCGGCGCAACATCGATCTACTTAGTTCTCGGCGTTGATTCGGCAGGCGTTTTGCTATCGATCGCCGACAACGGGCGTGGCTGTCCCGCGGACGCCGAAAAGCGCGGCGGAGCCGGTTTGCGCATAATGCGATTTCGAGCGCATGCGCTTGGCGCTCAGTTCCGCATTGCCCCAGGACGCGACGGCGGAACCAAGATCGAGTGCTCGCTGCCGCTGGGCACCGTCTGACCGATGAATGATGTGTTCGGCTACACGCCGCCGAAAATCTGGCAATGGAGCATAAAAAGCGGCGGCCAGTTCGCGAACATTAACCGCCCGGTCGCCGGCGCCACGCACGACAAGGCGCTGCCGGTCGGCCGTCATCCGCTGCAGCTCTATTCGCTCGCCACACCGAACGGCGTCAAGGTCACGATCCTGCTGGAGGAACTGCTCGCGCTCGGTCACC
>JANLTW010000119.1:0-4492 GCA_031363155.1 Gammaproteobacteria bacterium
GCATGAAGCCAAGGGCCAGCGCGCACAGCCGCAGGCCTAACACACGCGAGCGCGGCACCTCATAGCCGAACTCCCGGGTCAGGAAGGTGCCGTGTGCATGTCCGACATCCAGCAGGCGTACACGCGCGTTTATTTTTCCGGTGCCGGGCTCGAGGCCGAGCTTGAGCGCCTCGTTGATGGTGGGCGCGGAATCGCCGATGCGCCGATACGACAGGTAATAGCTGTACTTGAGTGCCAGTCCCACCAGCAACAGCACCACAACGATTGCGCGCACCGACCGGTCCGGCAGGTAGAGCGGCCACAACGCCAGCAGCAGCAGGCCGCCGGACATCAGGCCAAACAGCGGCATGCCGTTACGCGTTTGCCAGTTGTGCCAGTGCGGGACCGTCTTCAGACACGCATAGATCATCGCCGTACACAGCAGTATCGCCGCTGCTAACAAAACAACGATGGTGGCAGCCAGATCGCGGATCAGGCCATGGCGCGGCATCTGCAACACCATGAACAGCATCGCCGGATAGAGCAGCACGGCGAATACCCCCTCGCGCGACAGCCAGGAACTGCCGAAGCGCCGAAACGACTGCCAGGCATGTTTCGGATTGGCGAGGTGCAGCGTCGATGACAGCAGTCCCGCGGTGACCAGGCCGGCGGCAACCCACAGCACGCGCCGGAAGGCGCGCGGGTCAATCGGCGCGCCCGCCAGCAGCAGCAGCGCGAGCCAGATCATCAGGCCGAGCCCCGCTCCGCTGGCTACCGTGAAAAAAATAACCGAGAACGCTGGTTTCATCAGATCGGAATCAGCTTGTTGACCCAGCTGCGCAGTCGATCGCGCACCGGTTGGGCCGCGGCTGCCGCGACATCCACCTGCGGCGCCGCACGCAGCGGCAGGTATTGATTGACCGGCTTGTAACCGAGCGAGTCCATCAGGCTGACGCTGCCGCGCTCGGCACTGAGGCGCGACACCTTCGAGTTTGGATCATCGAAATCGCCGAAGTGGCGCGCGTGCGTCGGGCAGGCTAACACACAGGCCGGTTGGCGCTCGGCCTCCGGCAGCGCCTGATCGTAGATTCGATCGACGCACAGCGTGCATTTGCGCATCACGCCGGCCACTTCATCAAGTTCGCGCGCGCCGTAGGGACAAGCCCAGGAGCAATAATTGCACCCAATGCAGCGATCCGGATCGACCAGCACGATGCCATCCGATGCTCGTTTGTAAGAGGCCCCGGTTGGGCACACCTTGACGCAATCGGCGTCCTCGCAATGCATGCAGGACATCGGCACGTTGACAGTGCGGGTCGCCGATTCGCAGCCACCACGGGCGCCGTCGTCCACGACTTCGTAGTGGCGGATGCGATTGAACCAGACACCGGAGGGCGCAGCGCCCTGCGGATCGTAGTCCGGCGCGCCCCCCGCCATCAGCGAGGCGCCGTTCCATTCCTTGCAGGCGACCGCGCAGGCATGGCAGCCCACGCAGGTATCGAGATCGATCGCGAGACCCAGTTTCAAGCGGAAAACTCCAGTTTGGGCCAGATGCCCGTCTCACCGGGCGCGGCCTTGGTGATTTTGACCTTGAGGTCATACCAGGCTGCCTGGCCGGTGATCGGGTCCGAGTTGGCGAATTTGTTAGCCCCGGCCGGCAGGCTCTGGCTGATCAGGTGATTCAGCAGGAATCCGTGCGTCGCCTCGAGCGACTTGCGGTCCAGTCCCCAGGCGCCCGCCATTTTGCCGACCGCGTTCCAGGTCCAGACCGTGTTGCGCTCGCAGCCCGTCATGGTCCGCAACTGACAACGAATGCGGCCATTGTGCGACTCGACCCACACCCAGTCATCGTCCTGGAACCCGAGCTCGCGGGCGCGATCCGCATTCATGTACAGGTGGTTCTGACCGACGATCTGCCGCAACCAGGCATTCTGCGAATCCCAGGAGTGATACATCATCATCGGCCGCTGCGTGATCGCATGGAACGGGTAGTCGGCCGATTTTGTCAGCTGTTCTTCCAGCGGCGGATACCAGATCGGCAATGGATCAAAGTAATCACGCAGGCGCCGCCGCTCATCCTCGGTGCCCGGCTGCGGTCCGGCGTAAGTCCCCTCGCCGGCAAGGCGGAACTTCTGCAGCGTTTCCGAGTAAATCTGCATGGTGATCGGCTCTACGGCGTCGATAAATCCCGCCGCTTTCGCGGCTTCCAGGTAATCGCGATTGATGTGCCGGTGATAGCGCTGCGAGTCGGACCAGTGGTGCTGGAAAAAGCCCTGGTGGTCGATATAGGCCTGCCACTGATTCTTGTTAGGCTCACCGATCAGGGACTGGTCGCCGGACGCGCCGCGCCAGCCGGCGAGAAATCCAATGCCCGGCGAGCGTTCATAGCGCGCGATGAAATCTTCGTAGCCGCGAAACTTCACGCGACCGCTGTCGTCCATGAATGCCGGGAATTTGAGACGCCCCGCCAACTCGACCAGCACATCCTGCCAGGGACGCACATCCCGATCCGGTTTCAGGATCGGATGCCGGATCGCATCGGCAGCCGTGTCGGGCTCGGAGATCGGGCGATCCAGTAGCGAGATTGCATCGAATCGTTCCAGGAACGTCGTATCCGGCAGCACCAGATCGGCAAAACGCACGGTCTCGGAGTCGAACGCGTCGACCACGACAATGAAGGGGATCTTGTAGCTGCCATCCGCGTGTTGCGCGCGCAGCATGTCCTGCGTCTGCGCCGTGTTCATCGATGAATTCCACGCCATGTTAGCCATGAACAGCAGCAGCGTATCGATCGGGTATGGATCGCCGCGCACGGCGTTGTGGATCACGCTGTGCATCGCGCCGTGCGCCGCCAATGGCGCCGACCAGGAGTACGCGTGATCGATACGCAGCGGCTGTCCGGCGGCGTCCACGGCCAGATCTTCCGGGCGCATGGGATAACCAAGCGGTGCGCGCGCCAGCGGCGTATCCGGCCTGCCAAAGCTCGCGGCATCGTTCGCCGGTGGCATGGACCCGGGAATTTGCCGCGGAAATGGCGCCTTGGCGCGGAAATTACCAGGACCTTCCAGCGCACCTAACAAAATCTGCAGCAGATGCAGCGCCCGGCAGGTCTGGAAACCGTTCGAATGGGCCGAGATGCCACGCATCGCGAACATCGCGACCGGCCGGCCGCGCACCTTGTCGTGCCGGCGGCCGTGGATATCCGTCCAGGCGATCGGCAGTTCGATGACCTGCTCGAAAGCGACCGTTGCCATTTCCAGTGCCAGGCGTTCGATGTCGGCGGCAGCCACGCCGCAATGCTCCGCCACCGCTGCCGGCGAATACTCATCGGCACTGTAACGCTCGGCGAGTAGCGACATCACGGTGCGGCAACGCTTGCCAGAAAACTCATATTCACCGAAGAGTGCTGGTTGCACGCCGGCGGTCGCCGGCTTCGCGACCCCATCGGTCTGGTCCACCACCAGCAGGCGACCTTCTGCGTCCCGCAGCAGCAGGCCATGCTCCGCGGTTCCCGGCTGATCAATCACCAGGCAGGCTGCGTTGGTCTGCTGCACCAGGAACTCAGCGTCGAACAGCTCGCGGCGCAACAGCACATGCACCATCGCCAGAGCTAACAAACCATCGGTGCCGGGCCGGATCGGCACCCACTCATCGGCAATTGCCGAATAGCCGGTGCGCACCGGATTGATCGACACGAACTTGGCGCCGCGCGATTTGAGTTTATCGAGGCCGATTTTGATCGGATTGCTGGAGTGATCTTCGGCTACGCCCCAGAGCATGAAATATCTGGCGCGATCCCAGTCCGGTGCACCAAACTCCCAGAACGAATAGCCGATGGTGTAGAGGCCCGCAGCCGCCATGTTGACCGAACAAAATCCGCCATGCGCCGCCCAGTTCGGCGTGCCGAATTGCTGCGCCCACAGGCTCGACAGCGCCTGCATCTGGTCGCGGCCGGTAAAAAAGGCCAGCTTGCGTGGATCGGACGAACGGATGCGCTGCAGCCGATCTGTTAGCAGGTCGAGCGCCTGTTCCCAACTAATCGCATCGAACAGACCGGCGCCGCGCGCCGTGCCGGGGCGGCGCAGCAGCGGATTGCGCAGCTTGGCCGGGGAATTCTGCTTCATGATGCCAGCGCTGCCCTTGGCGCAGAGCACGCCGCGGTTCACCGGATGGTCCGGATTTCCCTGGATAAACCGGACCTGATCGCCTTCCAGTGTGACCTTGATGCCGCAGCGGCAGGCGCACATGTAACAGGTCGTAAACGCGACGCGCTGGCGTGACGCGTTGTCGGTGATGATCGGCGGTGGGTCCTGGCGCAAGGGTGTGGACATCTGCGCACTTTAACCCGGACGGGCAGGTTGCAGCTTCAAATCAAAGCGCTCATCCGCGCTTCCAGCTCGAGCAGTTTTTGTTTTCGCCACAGACCCGAGCTGAATCCGCCCAGACTGCCATCGGAATTCACCACCCGGTGACAGGGAATGATGATCGGAATGTGGTTGCGGCCATTGGCCGC
>JANLTW010000158.1:0-5760 GCA_031363155.1 Gammaproteobacteria bacterium
AGCGCCTGGTGCGCGATCTCGGTGAACAACCGGTGATGATCCTGCGCAATCATGGCCTCCTGACCGTTGGCAAGAGCGTCGCCCAGGCCTTCCTGCGCATGTACTACCTGGAAAAAGCCTGTGAAATTCAGCTCGCCGCCACTAGCACGGGCCAGCCGTTGATCCTGCCGCCGGACGAGATCTGCCGCCGCGCCGAGCGCCAGTTCAACGCGCCCGAGCCCGCGGAAACCTCGCATCTGGTGTCCGACCCCGACTCACTGAACCTCGCCTGGGACGCTTTGCTGCGCCTGCTTGATCGACTCGACCCCTCCTATCGGAAATAGCTTATGGCGGACCAGTCGCAGATCAGCTCAGCCTACGAAAAATTGCTGGCAGGCAGCCTGGGTCGCCGTGAGTTCCTGACACTCGCGGTGCAACTGGGCCTGTCTGCAGCCACGGCCGCCAAGCTCGCCGGCTGCGCAACGCAAGGCACAAGTCCAAAAAGCGCGCGAAAACCTAACATCATCCTGATCCTGGTCGACGACATGGGCTTCAGCGACCTGGGCTGCATGGGTTCCGAGATCCGCACACCTAACATCGACAGCATCGCCGCGCGCGGCGCCGCGCTGACCTCCATGTACAACGCGGCGCGCTGCTGCCCGACGCGCTCGGCGCTGCTGACCGGCATGTACCCGCACAAGGCCGGGATCGGACACATGGGCACCAATCTCGGCACGCCGGCGTACCAGGGCTATCTGCGCGACGACACGGCCACCATTGCCGAGGCGCTGCGGCCTGCGGGCTACCGCACGCTGATGGCTGGCAAGTGGCACGTGGGCGGTGACCTCTGGGCCACCCGAGTCGCCACCTGGACATTGGGCAGCCCGGGATTCCCGACGCCCACGCAGCGCGGCTTTGACCGCTACTACGGCATCGTCGATGGGGTTACGCACTACTTTTCGCCCTGGTACATCATGGAAAACGACCGCAAGGTCGAGGTGTCACCGACCGATTTTTATTTCACCGACGCGATCACCGACAAAGCCATTGGCATGATCGAAGACAGCGTGCGGGACGAGAAGCCGTTTTTCCTGTATCTCGCGCACGCGGCGCCGCACTGGCCGCTGCACGCACCTGAAGAAAGCGTCGCCCGCTACCAGGGCGCCTATGACCAGGGCTGGGAGACACTGCGCGGCGCGCGCCATGAGGCCATGCGCAGCAAGAAGGTGCTGCAGCACGACTGGACGCTGTCACCACGCGACCCGGACGTTGCTGCCTGGCAGGACGCTCCCGCCAGATCCTGGGAAGCGCGGCGCATGGCGGTGTATGCAGCGCAGATCGATCGGCTCGATCAGCAGATCGGTCGCGTGCTCGACACCCTGCGGCGTCTTGGCCAGTTTGACGACACGCTGGTGCTGTTTTTCTCGGACAACGGCGGCTGCGCCGAACCGATGCGCGCCGAGGGCTGGGGCAAGTTCTACCCCAGCGTCACCAATGACGGCCGCAAAATCGACATCGGCAATCGCACGGATATCCAGCCGGGCGGACCCGAGAGCTTCATGTCCTATGACCAGCCCTGGGCTAACGTCTCGAATACACCGTTCCGGTTCTTCAAGCATTTTGTGCATGAAGGCGGCATTTCGACGCCGCTGTTAGCACAGTGGCCCGCGAACATGCGGTCGCAGGGCGTTCTGCACTCACCCTGCCATGTCACCGATATCCTGCCGACCATTCTCGAAGCGGCCGGTGCATATTACCCCACCGAACTGGGCGGACATGCACTGCAACGCCCCGACGGCGAGAGCCTGATGCCGCTGCTGTCGGGCAAGCCCTGGCTGCGGCAGCAGCCGCTGTTCTGGGAGCACGAGGGCAACGCTGCAGCCCGTGTCGGCAACCTCAAGCTGGTGCGGCGTTTCAATCAGCCCTGGGAGCTCTACGACATGGAGACCGATCGCACGGAACTGCACGATCTCGCCGCCGGAAATGCGCCACTGGTACGCCAATTGGAATCCCGGTACAACCGCTGGGCCGAGTCGGTGGGCGTCATCGACTGGAATATTCAGCAACCGAAGCTGCTAAAAGCCTGGGACATGGACAACCCGCGCGGCTAACGCCCGAGCGTTCCCAGCGCCTCTTTGAGCGGGCCCAGCCAGGGTTCGTACGGCCGCCATTGATCGACACCATCGCGATTGATCGGCCGACGAACCTGCTCGGCACTCGCGGTGTGCACGCGGCGTTGCGTCTTGTGGAACTCAACGCAGGCGGGTTCGAACGGCAGCCCGCAGTAATCGAGTATCCGTCGTACGCTACCCTCGAGGTCGGCGAGCACGTCCTCGTGTTTCACGCACAGCACGCTTCCAGGCAGCACGCGGTCCCAGTGATCCATCAGGCCGACGTAGGAGCGGTAATAGCGGCCGATGTCCTCGAGACTGTAGGCAAACTGGTGGCCCCTGGCGTACAGCTGCTTGAAGTTGCTGAATGAGCAGTCCATGGCATCGCGCCGCGCGTCGATGATCTTCGCATTCGGCAGCATCAGGTGAATCAGCGGGATGTTGCGAAAGTTGTTAGGCATCTTGTCGATGAAAAACGGCTTGCCGGTGCGGTAGACCTTGGTGCCCTGGATATAGTCTTCGCCAAATGCCAGACATTGCGCGGCCGTGAGGTCCCGCAGCGCCTCCGGATAATGGGTTTCACCGAAACTGCTCTGACTGCCGAGCGAGCCCACCAGCCGCGGCACGTTGGCAAGTTCCATCGTGCCTTCGATCTCGGAATGCGAGGCCAGGATCTGTTCCAGCAGGGTCGAGCCGGCACGCGGCAGCCCAAGCACGAAAATCGGCGCCGCGCTGCTGCAACCCCAGCCGCGCCGGGTCGCAAAAAACTCCGGCGTGCAGATTTCCTGCTGACGCAGCGCCGCTTTTTCCTGCATCGTGGCCCGGTAGCGACTGCCCTCTTTCTTCAGCACGTTGCCACGCTCGTAGTAGCGGAAGGACTCCGCATATTCGCCGCGATCCTCGAGACCCTTGCCGAGCGCAAAACACAGGTGATAGCGATCGGCGCGCTGGATAAAGGCCTGGGCCTCAAACTGCCGCATGCGATCCAGTTCCGCGTCGGAGAATCGATAGGTCTTGAGATTCGCGAGGCTCCAGTAGGCTTCGCCAAACTCGGCGCGGATGTCAGTCGCACGGTGGTAGGACGCGACCGCCTCCTGTTGCTGACCATTGGTCTTCAGCGCATGCCCCAGGGATTGCTGCAGTTCCGAATCGCCGGGCATCTCCTGGATGAGCGTGCGGTAGCGCTCGATCGCGCCATCCACATCGCCCAGCGCCATCAGGATGCCGGCATAGGTCACGCGCACGCCGGGATTGTCAGGTTCCGCGGCCATGAGTGTTTCCGCCTGCTCGCGGGCCCGCTGGTGCTTGTGCAGGTCCACCAGGGTGAGTACCAGATCGTAGCGTGCCGCGTTGTAGTGCGGCGCCAGCGTCAGTAGGCGATCCAGCAGCACCTCGGAATCGGTATTGTATTCGTACTCGCGGGCGATAGTGGCCAGCAGCCGCAATGCCTCGACATCGTCCGGATTGCTGGCCAGAAAACCGCGCACCAGCAATTCAGCGTCATGGGTATCGCCATCCGAGACCATGCTGCGCGCGGTCGTGACCTCGACCGGCAAAGATGCGAGCTTGGCGACATGCTTGGCGGCATTGGCGGAATCATCGGGCCGGCCGACGATCCGGTACAGGCGCTCCAGGGCCTGCCAGCTGGCCGGCAGCGCCGGGTTGAGGCGTACCGCCTGCTCGAAGGCCTCGATCGCTTTCGGCGCCTCGCGCAGGAACACGTGGCAGTGACCGCGCTCCTGGAACACCCGCGAATACCTCGGGTGGTACGTTTCGAGCGTCGCCAGCGTCGTCAGCGTCTCGGCAATCCGCTGCAACATGCGTTGCGAGACTGCAGTCAGGTACAGGAGATCCCTGTTGCCCTGGTAGACCGCCAGCAGCGCATCGGCAACCTGCAGGACCTGCGCGAACTGATTGCGTCCCAGGGCCTCCCGAAGGCGCGGCACAATAGTCTCAAGATCCGGCAGGGACTGTGCAGCGTCAGAGGCTTCCATGTGTGTCCAAAAAAAAGCGGGCTCGAAGCCCGCCATTATAGGGAGCGGCGGACCGTTACCGGTCCGCCGCGTATTTCCCCGGTTTACTCGCTGAACTTGTAGCCGATCTGCAGTGCAATCGTTCGCGGACGTGGCGGAGTTTCCACCGTGATGAACTGGCTACCCGACGTGTACTGACTGTCGTAAATATTTGTCAGGTTCGAAACCACCAGCTCTGCATTCCAGTTGCCCTTGGAGGCGCCGGCCGACAGGCTGAAATCGGTCCACGCCGGCATTTGCAGGGCCTGCAGCCTGTTGGACGATGACGCCCGCGCACCCTGATGGGCTGCTCCCAGCTGCCAGTAGTAATCGTAATCGCCTTGGTTCCACTCATAACGCGCTCGCAGGTTCGCCTGGAACTTCGGCGCCAGCGCCGACGGGTCACCCTTCACGCCGAACACATTGACGACCGCGACCGGTCCACCACTGGTGGCCGAACCCACCCACGTTTCGGTGATCGCGGTGCCAAAGCCAGGCGTGCCAGCAATGTTGTTGATGAACTGTGGCGAGTTTGTTAGCTCCGCCTTGTTGTACGCCATCGAGGTCTCAAATGTCAGCGCATCGGTGGCGCGCCAGATGGCGCTCATCGAGATGCCCTTGGTTTCGTAGCTCGGGCCATTCACGCCAATCGTCAGGTTTCCAAACCCTGCCTGCGGTGCAAAGATCGCGGACTGCACATTTTCCCAGGTTTCCTGGTAGATCGCGCCATTGAACTGCAGGCGGTTGTTGAACAGCGTGGTCTTCCAGCCAATTTCCTTGTTGACCAGGTCGTCTGAATCAAAGGAGAACGGAATCTGCCACTGGTTGGTTGCGCCCCTGGTCGGCAGAGGCGTGGAACGATTGACCGAACGCAGCTGTTGCGACGAGCCGCGGTTGAAGCCGCCAGGACGGAAGCCCTGCGACCAGGTCGCGTAGAAGAGCACATCGTCAGCAGCCTTCCAGCTGAAATTCACGCGGCTGCGGAAACCTTTGCTGGTAAAGCTATTGACCGACTGCTGATCCAGGTTACTGCCATAAGGAGCATTTGGAATAACGCCGTTGACAATTGGCGCCGTGCAGATACCTGACACCGTGGACGGAACCGACTGGTAGTTCTTGCAGAAGAAGCTGCCGACATTGGCGCCCAGCATCTGGTTATCGCTGGTGAAATAACGCGTGCCGCCGGTCAGCGTCAGCGTATCGGTGACATGCCAGTCCAAGGAAATGAACGCGGCTTTCTGTTCATAGGTGCGCTTGAAGTCGTCGAAGAAGCCCGTGGCCGCGTTGCGCCGGTTTGGATTATTCAAGGACGCTGTCGCGAACTTGGGCGTGTTTTTCGGATCGAGCGCCAGGAAGCAGCTTCCTGGGCCGCCGATCGTACATTCGGGCACGGTCTTGTACAGCCACTCGGTGTCGTCGTTGACGTTGCGCTTCTCCCAGAAGATGCCGCCGACGGCCGTGATCTTCCACTCGGACGGCGTGCTCAGACGGATTTCATGGCTCTGGTTGACGTTCTTAATTTCGTCAGTCCAGACCGACGACGGCGAGTAGCACTTGTTGACCGATGCGCCGGAATAACCCGTGCACTGGTAATAAGCGCCGTACACGCCGCGCGCATAGTTCGTGTAATCGCCCTTGATGAAGTTGTCGCGCACCAG
>JANLTW010000043.1:0-2392 GCA_031363155.1 Gammaproteobacteria bacterium
CTCCGCGTGAATGGCCGGTTCGGAGCGGACGATCAGGCAGCTGTCGGCCCATTTCTGACTTTGACGACTCGATAGCGCCTGCCCCAAAGCGGCCATTGAACACTTGGCGCGAAAGGTATGTCCGGGCTCGTCCGGCCCAGGACGATGAGGAGGCCAACAAGCAGCAGCTGGGCTTTTAGCGCGTAATAACGTCGAATCGTTTATCGTGTGATTCCTCAAAAGAACTGCCAAGCCACACTGCCGGGCTTTACAGTCTGCACATTTAGTGTGTCGCTGCCAACTCGCTCTTCAATTTCTGCGCAGCCATCATCGCTGGCAGATCCGGGTCGGCATCCCGCCACCGCGTTAGCAATCCTTCCAATGCCACGCGCGCCTCGGGGATTTGGCCATTGTCTCGATACAGGCGGGCGAGTTCCAAATGCGCGAGCAACCAGTCTTCTTGCGCTTCCCAACCCAACCATTGGCCTTTGATGTCCACCAATTCTCGATAGGCCGCGATGGCTCGTGCGGGATCGCCCGCCGCAATAGCAGCCTTGCCTAGACTCTCAAGCGCCAGGGGCGAATTAATTCCCGGTGAACCCTGGACGGCTGCATCTACCAGTGCAAGTGCCTTGGACCCATGGCCGCGTGCCATCTCCAGTTCGCCAGCGAGATGCTGGACTTCGGCTCGATCGCGCGGTTTGTTGGCATCGGCCTCGGACACGACGCGTCGCTCCTGCACAGCGGCAGCACTCAAATCTCCTAGGCGAGCAAAACTCCTGGCAATACGTGCACGAAATTCAATGCCCGCGCGTCCGTGCTTATCGAGCGCAATCACGGCAAGACGCAACTGCTCCAGCGCACCCCGCCGATCGCCTTGTGCGGCCAGGGTGGCGGCCAGAAAGCTGTGATTTCGCGATCGGCTCAGCTCCGCCTGAGAATTCTCAGCGGGCGCGCCAATAGCTCGCGCAAAGTATCGTGCGGCGGTGCGATAGTGACCGCTGTATTGTTCGATGAGTCCGAGCGCGCGCTGCGACTGCTGGCCAAGCCCAGAGCCGTCGGTCGCCCGCAGGAACCATTCTCGCGCCTTCTGCGTTTCGCCCGCGCCTAACAAAATCATTCCATAATTGTAGCGAAAGTTGAAGCGCTCAAGCACTGTCGAGTCTATCTGGATTGCGCGCTTCAGATAGTCAAGAGCCTTGCTGAATTGACCTAGATTCGCGAGTGCAGCTGCCGTGCTATTGAGTAGATTGACGTTCGAGGGGTCAATTTTCAGTGCTGCACTGTAGCTGCCCGCCGCATTGGCAAATTGCCCGGCGTTGGCATACAGATCGCCCAGTCTTGAATGAATGCCGAAGTCACTCGGGTAGGCTGTCAGGTAGGTAGCATAAAGATTCAGAGCCTCTTCGGTATGGCCACGGTTCATCGCGAAGTCCGCCACGATGAGCATGCGCTCACGGTCCGTGACTCGCGACGACAACGCGATGGCGCGTTGGAAATACTCGGCGCCGAGGTCGGGCCGATTGAAAGCCGGCCCATACTGGGTGCGACCGAGCGCTGCATACGCCATCGCAAATTCAGGATCGGCCGCGATCGCGGCCTCGAAGCGCTGCACCGACTCGCCGAATTTCGCCTGTTGCGACAGCTGGACTCCTTCACTGTACTGTTGCAACGCGACTAGCACCGGCGTCGTGACCCGCGCCATTGGTCGGTTGTTCGCGCTGATCGCTGCGACCGACTCGCCCAGGTCGCGACGCAGACGGGACGCCGTTTCCTGAACCGCGTTGAGAATGGCATTTTCGTCCTTCGCACTAATCAGGTAGGACTTCACCGCATTGCCAGTCACGGGATCCACGAGGCGCGCAGCCAGCGCATATTCGCGACCCGACCGGGTCACAGTCGGTGTTACCAGCGCCCGGATGTTTTCGCGTGCACAGATCTCGCGCGCGATCGCTTCGTCGATGCGCGACTGCGGCGGCTTGCGCATCCTTTGGAGTGTCGTTGCGACCCGCGCACGCGAAAAGACGTTGACGAATTTGGACTGTTCCAGGCTCACTGTGAAAGCCGTTAGTAATGACTGGTCGAAGCGCGGGTCGCCGGTCTGATTCTCGAAGTCCGTGACCAGCAGCCAATCGCGTGCGGCGTAGGGCAATACGGGATCGACAGGGCGCAGCCACCAATATCCCGCCAGCGCTAATGCGCACACGCCCATCACCGTCGCGACCCACTTGAGACTTCTGGTTCGCGCTGGCACCTTGGTCGGATTCGCGGCAGTCTCTACGGACGGCGGCGCTGGCGAAGCGGGGGACTGCACCGATCCAGGCGGAGCGGCAGCAAGGACGGTCGCCGTAAAACGATAGCCGCGTTTCGGGACGGTCTCGATATACGACAACGATTCGTCGCCCTCGGACAA
>JANLTW010000087.1:0-40209 GCA_031363155.1 Gammaproteobacteria bacterium
AGGTCGGCGTCCGCGAGGTTGGCGCCCGCGAGGTTGGCGCCCGCGAGGTCGGCGTCCGCGAGGTTGGCGCCCGCTCTAACCGCTGCCTGAACGCACTCCAGCAGAGACGCATAGTCACCGCTGAAAAGTATGGCGCCCGTCAGCCGATGGCGAATTTCAATCGATTTCGACGCACTCATCGCGCGTCCATCCGCGCGAGCTGCTTCTGCAGTGCGTCAGTCCCGCCTTTAACGAACGCAAGCTCGATCCATGCTATGGCGACGCGCTGGTAAACCTCCGGCATGTGCTTGACCACGTTCGCGCGCAGGTCGGCCAGCGGGTCCGTGGGCGGCGCGACGTATACCGGCTCGCGTTCAATGTCGGCAATTTCGCGCAGGGTCGGTTCGTGCGGCTTGCCGACCAGCTCGCCGAGGCGCGCGGTCAGTCCGAGGATGTCAGCGTCCATAGTCGTGCGCCTCCGCGCGTCGTTCGAGGATTGCGTCGTATTCCATGTCGGCGGCGTCGCTGCCGTCGTCGAACTCCAGTTCGATGATTTCCTGTTCCACCTCGTCAAGGTGTGGAATCAGGTTCAGGTCGATGGCGGGACCACCGACGATGCGCGCGGACTCAATCGTGATGCCGGCCGGCTCGTCAGGTTCGAGCTGCTGGCCGCCGTCGCGTTTGCCGCGATAGGCGTTGTGAGTCGAGTAGGTCACCTCGACTTCAAGCTCAACCGTGATCGTGTGGGTGCTCATTGGGGCCTCCGGGTTGGTGGATGTAAGTAAAGCATGCTTACACGCGGGGCGCAAGCATGCTGTACCTTTGTCCGACAGGAGGACAAGAAACGCGATCCGCTTCAGTCGCGAATCACGGACCCGATGACACGAATTTAAGGGTCAGCCGGCTTTGCGCGGCGTAGATTTCGCCGCAGCGAATTGAGACAGCGTTTCGATTTGATCGACGATTGAGGACTGCAGCGAGTCAGGCAGGCGCGCGAATTTCGCTAGGGATTTCGCGTGCGGCGGAGGCTGTGAATCCGCGCCTAACCAGTAGATATCGGCGCCTGTAGCGCGGCACACAGCGAACAGATGCTCCAGCTTCAGATTCTTTGTCTGGTCCTGTTCCCACTGCGCCACCGCTGACCTGGTGACGCCAATGGCCTTGGCGAGTTCGGGCCGGCTCAAACCGGCCATCTCGCGCGCAGCAGCGATTCGTTCACCGAGGGTCACGCCCCAGAAACTAGGTTGCGCGAACGGAAGTATGCTTGCGGAAGGCATGTCCAGCATGCTATACCCACATCGCAATGCAGAAAGCAAGCGCGATTGAACATTACGGGACCGAGCAGGCAGTCGCTGACGCCATCGGTGTAACGCGGTCCGCAGTGAACCAGTGGGGGGCTCTCGTGCCACCGCTGCGCGCAATGCAATTGCAGCAGTCGAGCGGCGGGAAGCTGGTTTACGACCCGGCTGTGTACGCCGATTGGACTAAGAAATTTGCGGGAACACGCGGAACAGAAGGCCGCGCCGCATGACCCACGGCCGCGCACAACATTTGCCCACGCTGGCCGGACGCGCAGTTACCCAAGCGTCACCCTGCCCGATGGGCGGCGTCTGCTCAGTCAGCCGCGCACGGGGGAGCCCGTAGCCATGCGCCTACAGGAAGCGCAACTCGGTTTCAGTTTTTCCCCCGCGCCGTCGCCCTCACGTGCAAGCGCACCCCTTCACGCCAAGGCGGACGCGGGGAGTTCCTACAGGATGCGCAGGGACGCCGGCATGGCTCGCGCACATCGGGCCGATCCGGTAACCAGCCACGCCGCTGCCGCCCAGGTCGAAGCGTCCGGCGTCGCCGGCCGGCAGCGCGCCGCGGTGCTGGAGCTGGTGCGCCGCTGGCCGGGGCTGACCTCAATCGAACTGGCCGGGCGGTCGCAGGACCTGGACCGCTGGCAGCTTGCGCGCCGCTTGCCCGAGTTGGCGCCGGACTTCGCGCGGCAGGGCCCACCCAAGCTGTTCGGTGGGCGCTCGCATGTGACCTGGTGGCCGGTCAAAGCATGAGCAAGCAGCCATTCCTGCCGCTGTTCTTCGGTGACTTCCTGGCATCTACAGCGGAGTGGTCCGGCGAGGAAGCGTCGCTCTATCTGACGTTGTTGGGCCACCAGTGGACTCTTGGCACGCTCCCAGCCGACGCCGCGAAGCTCGCCCGAATCGTGCGGTGGGAACGCAAGGCGTTCGAGAAGTGCTGGCCGCAAGTGTCTTCGAAGTTCGAAGCGAAAGACGGTCGCCTAGTCAACGCGCGTCTGGAGCAGCATCGCGTCAAGGCTGACGAGGTAGCGGAGAAGAACCGCACGGCAGGGCGGAAGGGTGCCGAGTCGCGATGGGGGAAAGATGGCGAACGCCATAGCGAACGCCATAGCGAACGCCATAGCGATCATATGGCGAGCGCCATAGAACCGCTATGCCATCCAATCCAATCCAATCCAATCCAATCCAGAGTTCTACCTCCGTCATCTCCAGATTTATGCGTATCAGCCAGCACCGCCCGCGCGGATACACGCACACGTTCTGGGAGGCCGACGAATGCCGATTGGGAAGCGGTCAAGGCCGCCTATCCCAAGGGTTCCGGCATGCCTAACTGGAACATCGCCCAGCATCACTGGCATCTGCGAATCGATGACGGTTGCGGCGCTTCAGAGCTGCTCGCGGCCGTCAAGCGATACCGGGCGTGGGTCGACGGCGGCGGCATCAGCAGCAACGCTTACGTGATGCAGCCAGCGAAGTTTTTCAGCGACTCGAACAAGCCCTGGCAGCAGCAGTGGGAGCTGCCAAAGCCCATCGAATCCGCCGCCAATGTGGGTGTTCTCTCGGCGGTCAAGTGGCGCCCCACGGATGACGAATCAACCACGGAGGGCGCCCGTGCGTCCGCATGAGTTCGACCAGTTTTCGGAGGCGCTGCGCGACCTGGCGCTGATGTTCCCGCGTCGCAAGACAACGCCGGAGGACGATGAACGTTTCGTGCGCTCGTTCTGGCGCGGCGTGAGTGATTTGCCGATGGAGGTATTCACGGAGCGCGTGGATCGCTGGAAGCGCTTCGGGAAGAAATTCCCGACGCCGGCAGACCTCAGGCCGACAATGGACCGCGCAGCATCGACCGGCGAAATTAAGGGCGGCATGACCCTGGCCGAATGCGATGACGTGGCGCGCCGTTTCTGGGATGAACAACTCAAGGTGGACGAACTCGGCACCAAGCTGAAACTCTGCGAAGCGCTGTCTGCTCGATACGACACCGAGCCAGACCAATCATCGCCAATCCTGGCTGAAAAGCGTTCATGGCTGCGCCAGCGCCGGAAAGAATTGAAAGCCGGTGCCGCATGAAGTGGCTCCAATTCGACGCCTACTACCTGGAGTCCGCGGACGGTCGATACACGGTGGATCGCGCTCGAATCGACAAGGACGGCCACTACCGCTACACCGCCTGGCAGCGTGGGAAACCGCCGCTGAACTTGGGTTGCTGCGACACGGCCGCGCTGGCAAAGGACTTGTGCGAAGTGCATGAGCGCGGTGAGGGGCAACTGCTGACCGAGCAGCACGAGAACGGCGATGGTATTTAGCGCCATGAACACCCTCCACCGCCTCGCCCCACCGCGCCCGCTGACGCTGGCCGATAGACAGCGCATCAGGGCGGAGGTGGACGCCGCATGGGAGATCGTGCGTCGCAAGCCGCCCGGTAGACGCCGGTCTCCGTCCGACTCCCCAGAACGGATCAGGGAGCGCCGTAGACGCGCTCGGGAGGCGCTGCAACCGCTGGCAAGCGCCCCGGCATGAGACGCGCCGCCCGCTCCGACGCCAACCACACGCAGATAACAGCCGCACTGCGGGCGGTGAACTGCCACCACTGGCAGATCAATTGGCCCACGGACCTGCTGGTATGTCACAGGGACGGCTACTTGATCGCAATGGAGATCAAACGTGACGCCAAGGCGAAGCTAAAGCCTTCTCAGGCGTACATCCAATCAGCCGTGATCCGGTCAGCCTTTGCGCGTGTAGAGACGCCGGAGCAGGCCCTGCAAGCCGCTGGCTATCTACGGCTGCCCTAGCGATGCAATGTTATAACGTAACGGTACATAACCGCTGTGTGGTTGCGGATGATTGACTGGACGCGAGTGCGGTTGTCGCAATGGGGCTACTGGTGCCGTCACGGCGGGGTCTATTTGGGGCTACCACGTGCGGCGGCGTTCACGCACGCGAACGAAGGCGCGCGGGGCACTGACGGCGGTCGTGACATGCCGGACGATTTAGCGGAGCTGGATCGCATCGTGGCGCAGATGCCGCACCTGCACCGTCAACCGATCATGGCCTACTACGTGCGGGAGGGGCCGCTGTGGTTTCGCGCACTGAGCGTCGGGTGTTCGCCGCGCACGCTGTGCCGTCGTGTGCAGGTCGCGGAACAGTGGATTGATCGGCGGCTTGCGGCGCTTGACTGAGTGCCTCGAAAATCGCTACATTCGGCGCACGCTAGCGATCCTGTCTCTAGCGTCACCCCTCTCGCCCGCCCGGCTCACTCACTGCATCACACATCAGGCCGTCCAGCGGGCGACCTACACGAGCGCCTATGTCGCTAACCACCCGCATCAGCGCGTTGTTGATGCTCGCGACTGCGCGACCGTGGCAATGGGGTGAGACCACGCCCGTTGGGCGCAATACCCTTGCGCAGGTGGTGCGCCCCGATGACGCCGAGCTAGCCGTTCTGTGTGTGAATAGTGCGGCTCACTGGCTGGCGCTATATCGGGTGGCCGGCGCCATCCATGCGCGCTCCGTGCTGGGCTTTACGTACCTGCGCGCCGCAGATCGCAACGCCCTGCGAAAAGCACTGACCGACCTGGAAAGCTGATGCCTGTCATTTTCTCAAGCCGCTCGATAGGGTTGCCCGCAACCAGTGGCGATCCGTGGTTCGACAACTATCCGGCAATGGTCGGTGGATATTGGAACGGCTACAACTGGGCTGAATTCCTGACCAGCACGTTGCGCGGCTGGATGAGCGACGCTGACTTGGCCGTGTGGGGCATGTCCAATACAAGCTCAAAAGCCAACGAGTACAACGGCTTTTCAGCGATGAACACGAGCTATCCGCGTTTCCGCATCCTGATCTACGCTTCGTTCACTGAGGCGCACAAGACCAGCGCTGACGCCACGACCGAATGGCTTAGTACCCTCGTAGACGGTGCGAACGGTCACGCGGACTGGTACGAGCGCGACACGGCCGGAACTGCGCTGGATGCCGCGTTTTCATCGACGCTGTGGAAGCTGCGCCGCTGCGTGCAGCTCAACTCGCTGAACAACTTAGGCGAGCGATTCTCGCAAGCGGCGATCCGCACGCTGTCCGAGACGCTGGCGGCAAACCCAAACGGCAACGTCAAGAACCTCGTCGATGGCTTCATGGTCGACGTGTTCGACAACCCTGACCAGCAGTACGCGGGCGGCAACGGCACGGTTGACTACGACCGGGATACCGTAAACGACGCGCCCACGGCGTCGACCTCGGGCGAGAAAATCGCTGCGGGCTACACAAAATGGTTCGACGACTTCTACACCAACGCTGCCATCCCGAGCACTTGGGAGTTCGGCGTTAACTGGCCCGCTGGCTACTTCCAAGAGCGCAAGCGCCAGGCGCTGTCTCCTGAGAACACCGGCCTGATGCACTACGACACCAACCCGTTCGTGGGCAAGGTGCCGTTCATCATGGCGGAATTCGCCGACAACCACATGACCGTGCGGGCGAAGGGCGGGGTAAGTGCGACGCCCTACAAGTATTACGAATCGTGGGACTACATGGTGCGGCTCTACGAGCTGTGGCGCTATCCGTTGAAGCCGGACGCCAGCACGCGCGCCGGGCACTCTGCTGTGCTGCTCGACATCAATGGCCTCTGTGCATGGGCGGGCGGCTCTCCTGCCCCATCGGCTGCGGACTTGTCCTACGCGCGCTACGTCGCTGCGCTGTGCATGTTCATGTCGGGGCTGATGTACGGGCAGAAATTTGATGGTGCCTCGCTGCTGTTTGTGCCAGACGAGATGAAGCTGCAGTTCGGCGCTGCCACCAACCCCACGGATCGCCGGCTGGGCACCGTCACCGCCTCCACCAGCGCCGTCAGTTTCCGCACGGCCGACTACATCAGCGGCAGCACCGAGGCGCGGTATCAGTTTTTCGAGAAGGTGCTCGTGGTGTGGCGCACCGACATGACCGGCGTGACGACGGGTGACACGTTCCCTGGCGGCACTGCGCAGAATATCCCGCTGCCTGCTGCACCGAGCGGCAAGAAGTTCCAGCGCATGAATGCATCGAGCTACATCAACCCGGTGACGCTGAAAGCCGCTCGCAACTGGGACTCGTGGAACGATGGAACAGATCAGTCCGCTGACCTGTCGTTGAAGCCTCAAGAAGCGCGGTTCCTGCGCGTCGTGGACGTGTGATATGAGTCGCAATCTCAACGGCACGACTGACGACCTGAGCAGCAGTGTCAGTCCGATCACGCAGTTCCCGTTCTCGATCAGCGGTTGGTTCAACCCCGATGTGCTCTCGGGCAGCGCAGACAAGTGCCTTATCTCTGGACACGACGACCCAAGCGTCAACCTCGCGTACTACGTTGGGCTGAAATGGGATGCGAGCTGGCGCGCGACGCTGTACATGTTTGACGGGTCGTTCAAGGAAATCAGCGCGGGTACGGGCGGCGGTACGCCATCCACAGGTTCGTGGCAGCATTTCGCTGTCGTTGCAAATAGTTCAACGTCTTACTCAATTTTTTACAACGGCGCGAACAAGGCGACGCAGACAACCGCGCTGACGATGACGTTATCGAACCTCAATCGCGTGCGTCTTGGTGAACGCTCATACGACAACACTTTGGGATTCGACGGCCTGCTCGCCTACATGGCGACATGGGACGGCGTTGCACTGTCGGATTCGCAAGTGCTGGAGCTGTACACCAAGGGACCGCTCCTGGTTGGCAGCGCGAACGCCTATTGGCCGTTGACCAGCAACAGTAGCCCAGAGCCGGATGACGTGGGCAGCAATGACCTGACGGTGAACGGCGCGACGTTCAGTTCAAGCAACCCGTCCATCACGCTTTCGAGCCAGGTTTTGTTTGCGGCCAGTGTTTTCTAGGAGAGCCTATGTCGAGCAAGCGACGCAAAGAGGGTTACTTGATGATCGACAATCGCGTGAACGAAGGCGTTCCCGATGACATGATGCGGGCCGCTGGTTTGCCAGCCGGGTCCGGCAAAGGGCTGTTTGAGTCAGCGACGATCAGTTGCTCGCACTGCCAGGCTCTTGTGGTGCTGAACCAGGACCGGACGCGAGAGCGGGGGTATTGCCGCAAATGCGACAGCTATCTGTGCGATGGCTGCGAAGCACTGCGAGCAATGAGTTTTGAGTGTAAGACGTTCAATCAGACAGTCGATGAAGTCCTCGAGGCAACAACCAAGCAGGATGTAAGCGGCTCTTCACGGGTCATTCTTCTTTCTTAAATCGGAGATTTCATCATGGCCAAGTACTCAGGCAACTGGACGAGCATTACCCACACGGCGACGGCGAACACGACCAACTTGGTCGATTCGACGTACTCGTTCTTCCTGCAGGGCGGCAGCGCCACGCAGCGACTGGAAATCAGCGAAATCTACATCGGCGGGGAGTCTGCGGCGGCGCTGGCCTGCACGTTCAAGTTCTCGCGCGATACCACTGTTGCTGCGACCGGCATCAGCGGCGTGAACAACACGCTGACTGACGCATCGGCAACGGCGCCGGGCACCCTGGCAGTCATCGGCAACGTCGCGACCACCAAGCCGCAGCGTGGCACGGGCACGCTGCTGAGTCTGTCGATCAACACCTACGGCGGCGTGATGCGCTGGGTAGCGAGCCCTGACCAGAAGATCACGGTTGTCACTGCCACGCAGCCGCTGGGCGAAGCGTCGCTGTCGTCACTGACCGGCGCCGGCATTTCGAGCGGGCACGTTCTGTACGAAGTCGTCTGATGTCGCTGCCGTCCGCGCCGCCGATGTTGTCGGCGTGCGCGGAGGTGCGCCAACTCATGAGTAGCGACCGAATCCTGGTCGAGACACTCTATTTCCTTCTCAAACTAGACAGAAAGGTGAGCAGCATCATGGCAACCGAAGCGGAAATCCTTGCGGACCTCGATCTCATCAAGGCGCAACAGGTCAAGATCGGTCTCGAAACCAGCAGCCTGCTGGATAAGATCAGCGAGCTTGAGGCGCTGGTCGCAGCCGGCGCGAACCTCACGGCGATTGCGGCGAAGGTGGCCGAGATCAAGGCTCAGGGGCAACTCGTTGACGATCTCGTAGTAGACGCGCCGGCCTGAAGTGCCTCGCAATTGATTGCCTCACTGAAACGTGGGACGACCGCGTGCTCTGCTGGGAGTGCTTCAAGGCGCTCCCGGCAGGCGTGCACCGTCGCATTCAGAAATACTACGGTCGCCATCGCCTTCGCTATCTGCTGGCTATTGCAGATGCCCAACGCGTTCTCGCAGGTGCTGACGGCTGGAACCGCGCGCTACGTTGTCACTTGGACCCCGGCCACAACCAACACAGACGGATCGCCCATCGGGACGATCCTCTCGACCAAAGTGCAGGTATCGGCAACGGCGACCTTCGCGCAGCCGCTGGAGTGGACTAACCCCGGCACATCGACCAGTTGGGCTTACTCCACCGCACCCAACAATCCGGTGCTGTACTGGCGAGCGGCGCATGTAACGGTGAACGGACAGAGCGCGTGGACTACGCCCGCAGTCAAGACTGAAGAACAGTGGATCGCGGAACACAAGCCCAGCTGCTGGCCTAAGCCGGTGGGCGCAGGCTCATGGGTGCAGGCATCGCAGAACTCAGAAGGGTTCGCCCTGTACTGGCAGTGCGATGAGGCGACGGGCAAGAAACACGCGGGGTTTGTCGGACTGTGGTCGCAACTCAAGCCAGACTGGATGCGGCAACTCGCAACCGCAACCGCTACCGGCTCATTCGGCGCGCTGTGGGATGCCAATATCAAAGGCCCTACGCAGCAGTCGCTGTACGTTGCGGTTCGCCCGCTGTGGAACGCGATGCGCGACGCCAACCCAATCGTGGTGGCTACGGACAAAGTGAAACCCAATGGCACGCTTACGTCGCGACCTGCCTACGCGGTTAGCGCTGGAACCCGAACATCAACGGTTGCGGGCCGCGTTGGCGTGGGGCAAGACTGCGACTGCACCAAATTTCAGCAGGGCGAGTACTGCAGCGTCGAAGGTCGCGATAACCTCGCCACTGCGGCAATCGATGTCCTGCCCGCCACCGCCGCCGTCTGCGCCAAAACCCCGTGAACACGAGCCACATGAGCCAGCGGTCAAAGTTCGGCGCAGCAATCCTGCGTGGAAAGCCATTGACGCACTGCCCAGCATGCAGCGGACCCTTGCCGGAAAACCATCGGATCGCATGCTCGCTAGAATGCGTCGTTTCTCTGTCGCACAGGCAGCTGTTGCAGGGGAAGGAACGGCGACGGATCGCCCTCGATGGGGCGACCAGATCATCGTCTGGCGCGGGTGCGTCTGGTCGCTTGACACACTTGGTCGGCACCTCAGTTGCTCTGGTTACGAAATCAAAAACAGAATCGCGCGCGGGACGCTAGAGGAATAGGCGATGGAATTCACCAGCGGCAACATCTTCGTTCGTGAAATGCGCTTTGAGAAAGCAGGCGCTGTGGTGGACGGGCACGGGCACAACTTCGACCACACGACCTACGTGGTGCGCGGAGCCATGCGGATCGAGTTGCTCGACGATGCGGGCAATGTGCTGCGCACGGTCGAGAAGAAAGCCACCAGCGGCTTCAACTGGATTCTGATAGGCGCGGGCAAGAAGCACCGCATCACGGCTCTTGAAGATGACACGGTCGGTCATTGCATCTACGCGCATCGCACCGCGCAGGGCGAGGTTGTGCAGGAATTCGATGGCTGGACTCCGGGATACGTATAGCCGTGTGCGAACTACTGCTCCGCGTCTCTGACAAGATCAACACCGACCCCGTGCTGGATTCCAAATGCACGAAGCGGGGCGATGTGATCGTGGTCATGCCTGACGGGTGGGGGTGGGGCACGGAGGAACTGCGCAACCCCGACTGGCGCATCCTGCAGCTACCGAATGTCACGGTAGAGCAAGCCGCCTCGTTCCTGTCGCCTGAACCCGAAGATAACCCGCAAGCACCAAGCCTGGTGCGCCAGCGGCGGCTGTTCAAGATCGACCTCGATGCGCTCCCGCCCGTGTGGGCCGCTTGGGTGACTGACGGCACTCGCGCCGAGCCGATGCGCTCCGCACCGTTCACGGCGGCGCAAATCTTAGGCTATCGGCGGCGTAAGGCACCGCTCGCTAACCCGGTCGTTATCTGATGCCAACGACCACGCAAAAGACCATTGGCACAAGCGCGGATTATTCCAGCGTCCAAGCGTGGGAGGACGCCTGCCCGGCGAACCTCGTGACGAACGATGAAATCTGGCAGGGCCGCGTCAAGAACGAGACGGTATCAGGCCAGACTATTGTTGCAGGCATAACGACGGACGCGACCCGCTATATTGAATTGACGACCGATACGGGCGCGTCGTTCCTCGATAACGTGAATGTGCGAACCAACGCGCTGCGCGCGAACGCCAGCAACGGGGCGCTGCTGACACACAATTTAGCATATGAAAACGTCTTAGATCTGACCACCACCGCTAACCTCAACATCAGGATCAATAAACTTCAGCTAACGATTGCATCTGGAAGCAATAGGCCCGTTATAAATACGATTGGTAGCACCCCGGCTCTCATTTTAGACCGCTGCATACTTGAAACCGTTGGTTCTGGGGCGACAGTAGCAAGGGATGGCGATAACGGCAAAATTTCAAATTGCCTGATTGTGCATAGGAATGCCACGCCGGCTGTCGTCCTTACGCTTAGTGGCGCTGCGGGTGTTTACAATTGCACAATCGTCGCAGCTAACGGAACAGCAACCAATCTATTGAGCGGGGCTTCCACGGGGCCTCCCATTCAAAACTGCAACCTGTTCAACGGCACCGCCGTCAAGACAGGCGGCAACACGCCGACCTACACAACGTGTCTCACCGACGTAGCAAGTCCCCCGACCGGCTGCACAACGACAGCCTACTCGACCAGCAGCGGCATCTATTTCGAGAACATCACTGACGGCACGCACGACTTCCGCATCAAAAGCGGCTCGTCCGCTATCGACACCGGCACGACGGACGCGACCAACGCCGCGAACGACATCTCCAACCTCGCGCGCCCGTCAGGCGCGGGCTATGACATCGGGGCGTGGGAGTTTTCAGCGGCCGCCGGCGCCGCGCTTTGGGCACAGTCATGCCTGTAGCCCGCAACCTACGGGTGCTGAACGTCGGCGGTGGCGGATCGAGAGACTTGCCCGTTCACTTCAAGGGCTGGGATCAGGATTTGCTCGACATCGACCCCAGCGTGAAGCCCGACATCGTTTGCGACGCAAAGCTGATGACCAAGCTGCCGCGCAACAAGTACGACGCGGTGTTCTGCTCGCACAACCTGGAGCACTTCTACAAGCACGAAGTCCCCGCAGTCCTGGCCGGGTTCCAACACGTCCTGAAGCCGCCCGGCTTTGCGCAGATCGCCGTACCGGACATGCCCTCGCTGTTTGAGGCTCTCGCCCGTGGCCGCGACATCGACGACATATGGTATGTCTCGGGCGGCGGCCCGATCAGCTTCCATGACGTGATCTATGGATGGGGCGCCCAGGTCAAGCAGGGGAACGTCTACTACGCTCACAAGACGGGGTTCACGGAGAAGTCGATTACCAAGGCGCTGCGCGCTGCGAAGTTCGTATCGGTATATACGGCAGTCGATTCTGCCAACTTGCATGCCTACGCTTTCAAAGGCAGGCCCACCAAGGCCGCGTTGCAGAGGTTGGGAATCTAATGCCAGTCACCATCAGCCATGTAAAGTCCAACACCATTGCCGATTTCACCGGCACGGTGACCGTGGGCAATTCATCGGGTGGCACGCAGACGGTCGCAGCGACCAACTTGGTACGTCCTAGCGACTGGAATAGCTCGCACGCGCAGACGATTGCGCTGGCGGGGTCCGAGCTGTACGGGGAACCCTACTTTGAGCCTTACGCACCACTGGGCAGTACGCTGTCCGCGCCGGGCGTCAATACGTGGTTCTTCGACCCTTTCCATTTGCCGCACACGTTGGGCAGCGGACAACTGAACTTCCTCGCCGCCGATGCCGCAGGGTTCTTGAACGGCACGACGCTCTCGGCAGCATCGTCGGGATCGAACACGATCAGCCAAACGATCCTTACTCAGGTCGCGCTCTATACGCTGGGCACGGGTGCGAATTCGACCCGGCTTTCTAGCATCTGGTCGAAAGAAATCTCGATACTGGCGACATGGGAGCGCCGTGTCGGCACGACGACGACTAGCCAACTGACAGCATCCAACTACCTGTCATTGTCGTTCCCGTCCCAGTGGAACATCTCGGGCGCAGTGACCTACGGCTCTACGTCGCAGAGCGGCACGCTGTCCGTGGGCGCGAGCACGATGGTGTCGTCGTCGATCAACTCGATCATCTCGGGTGCCGTTGCCTACGTGTCCGGCTCAAAGTTCATGCCGATCCCGTTCGACACGACGCTGGCGGCTGACTTCTACGTGATGGGCATGATGATCCGCAGCACGTCGGCGTCTGCCGGGACGAACTACACGCTGGGTACGGCGTTCTCCACGCAGTCGATGGTCGGCATCGCAGAGCATGTGAATCAAGCCTACAAGCGCCTCGGGACTTCCGTGTCCAATGCTTCGACGTTGGTTTATCAGTGGCACGGGTCTTATGGAACGACATCCACGACGCCCCCTGCGACCATTGCTACGTCGGACATGCGCAACTTGGTCACCAACCATCGTCGCTACTGGAACTACATGTCCACGAGCTACTGATGAAGCCTGAACTGCTTATACAGGACCTTTCTACCATTGGGCGCAACAACGGTGCACCCAAGCAGACGCAGTCGCGCCTGTCGAAGTCTGCGGCATGGAAGAAGCAGCGCATTGTCGTCATCCTGCCTACGGACAGCATGATCTCAGCCAAGGTCGCGTTGTCGCACTGGAACCTGACGTTTCCGCCTAACAATCCCGTGGTGCGTATGCTGGCCGTTGGCATGGAAGTGGGCGAGGCGTACAGCAACGGCGTAGAGCAGATACTCTCGCACCCGGAACTCTCAACGTGGGAGTACATGCTGACCATCGAGCACGACAACATGCCGCCTGCCGATGGCGTCATCAAGTTGATCGAGCGCATGGAAGCAAACCCGCGACTCTCCTGTGTCGGTGGCCTCTACTTCACCAAGGGCTACGGCGGGCAGCCGCAGATATGGGGCGATCCGAAAGACCCTGTGCTGAATTTCCGCCCGCAGATGCCGGACCCAGGCGGCGGGCTGATCGAGTGCAACGGGACGGGGATGGGTTTCAATCTCTGGCGTATCAAGATGTTCAAGGACAAGCGGCTGCGCAAGCCGTGGTTCGTGACGCAGAAGAAAGATGGGGTAGCGACCCAGGACCTGTATTTCTGGAATGACGCCAGGAAGCACGGGTTTCGCTGCGCTATCGACTGCTCGGTGAAAGTTGGTCATTACGAACAGTCTGCGGACATAGTGTGGTGAAGGCGTGAGCAAGAAACTCAAGTTCAAGGAACAGGCAGAATCAAAGGCGATCCGCCTTGACCTCGGCGCAGGCAAGGCGCAAAAGACGCCAGAAGGGTTTATTCCCGTGGACCTGTACGCCTGCAAGGGCGTGACGGTTGCCGACCTTCGCCAGCGATGGCCGTGGAAAAACAACTCGGTCGACGAGGCACACGCGCACTATCTGGTCGAGTATTTCACGCCGAAAGAGCGCGTCCACTTCGTCAATGAGCTGTACCGGGTGTTGAAGCCTGGCGCGCAGGCGCAGATCATCACACCTTACTGGTGCGGGAACCGCGCCTATGGCGACATCGACGTGCAGTGGCCCCCGATCAGCGAGTCATGGTTCACGATGCTGAACAAGTCGTGGCGCGAGGCGCAGAACAGCGTCAAGACATCGCAGTACGTCTGCAACTTCGACGCGGGCTTGGGCTATGGCTTGCATCCTGCCATCGTCGTCAAGAATCAGGAGTACCAGCAGCATGCCGTGGCGTTCTACAAAGAAGCCGCGCAGGAACTCATCTGCACGTTGACTAAGGTGTAGGCATGTCCGGGTTTCAGCCAGACGCATTCCAACCTGATGCGTTTCAGACTGGCGCTATTTCCAGCGGCGCTGCTGCAACACACACGTTCCGCGAGCCGATCATCACGCGCATCTTTGCGAAGCGCGCGGCTGAGTCGGGTTTCATTGGTCAAAGCCTACTGCTAACGACGCTGGCGGCAGCGGCTGCCATTGCGCCGTTCGTCCCCGCCCAACTCGACAACCCGGTTACGCGCAAGGCGACGCCGATTGTCCAGCCGGCGTCGAACCTGCTGCTGACCACCTTGGCGCCTGTCGGGCTGCCAGAAGGCCGCCAGCAGGATTTCCCGAACCCGGTTACGAACAAGTACGTCCTGCGAACGACGATTGCGCGGGGCGGCTTTGTCGATGCGGCGGTTGTCGAGATACCGATTGGGTCACAGCACGACTGGCAGAACCCAGTCCCAAGGAAGGCGAGCCCGCGCACAGACGAGTCGACGTTTGGCCGACTGCCAAGCTCGATCATCCCGCCGATGCCGGACGGCCTCGCGGAGCACTCGGCAAACCCCGTAGCGCGCCGGCCGGCAGGCCAAACGGACCTACCCGAGAACCTGCTGCTCTCGACGCTGGTCCCCGCAGCGGCCCCGCCGTTCGTCCAGTCGGCGTTTGCCAACCCGGCTACCCGTCGACCCGCTGGGCAGGCAGATACGCCAGAGAACCTGCTCACATCGACGTTGGCACCAGCGGCGGCGCAGGACTTCCCGCCCGGCCGCCCGCTCGACTGGCAGAACCCGGCGCGGGCGAAGTCGCTGCTGCGCGTCAATATCCACCGCAGCAGCTACGATCCGCCGATTGAGGCGACGCCGCTGCCGGTCGGCCGGCAACTGGACTGGACCAACCCGTTCTACCGCAAGTCGCTCACTGGGCTCGAGGTCGAGCACGCCCGCTACTACGAGGTTTCCGACCCGTTCAAGCCGGCTCTGTGGCCAAACCCGCAAGTCCGAAGCGCCGCGCAGCAGCCGCAGCTTTGGCAGAACCTGCTGCTGGGCACGCTGTCCACGCCGCCCCCGGCACTGCCGGTCGGGCGCCAGACAGAATGGCCGAACCCCGCTCAGCCGAAGTGGCAGGTGCGTGGCGATGCGCGCGGAAACCTTCTGCTCACGACTCTGTTCGTGGCCCCAGCGTTGCCGCCTGGTCGGCAACTGGATTGGACGAATCCGCCCAAGCCCAAGTGGCGCGACGTGCGGTACTCGTTCACTGGAACACCGCTCCCGAACGCGATTCCGCCGGTTACCGGGTTTCCGTCTTTCAGTGGGCCGATACCGGATCAGAGCGTGTACCAGTGGACGAACACGGATCGCGTTAAGGCGGGAGCGTTCTTCAGCGACGTGCGCACGTTCCGCCTTGCCGGCAACGTCCCACCGGGCATGGGCATAAACGTGGACACGGGCGATATCTATGGCATCCCGTCCGAGCTGGGCGTGTACGCCGGGATTACCGTGATTGCCACGAACAACTTTGGCAGCACCGCATCAAACGCATTCACGATCACGATTACACTGCAGCCCAATCCCGACACCAGCGGCCAGTTGCTCGGGCCGCGACGGATCAGGGCCCTGGGCCTGAAAGCATTTGCGCGCAAGCGCAGTTAAGGAGCGAACAGCCCGCAAGGGATTCGCACAACACATGACAGAAACAGTGCAAGACCTCATCCCCGCGCGGTCAGACAAAGGGTTATTCGCGCCAGGCAACACGATTAACAAGATGCGCGCCGACCGGGTCGGATCGGCGGGGCTGGAGGGCATCAAGCGGCGCCAGTTTCGAGAAAAGCTGCAACAGTTCTCGGAACTGAACTTTGACCAGGTGCAGGGCTGGTTTGGGGAAGTGGCGGCAAAAGATCCCGCAGAAGCGATCCGGTTGTATTTGAACCTGCTTGAGTTCTGCTTGCCGAAGCTGGCGCGCGTAGAGCACAGCGGCGAGGGCGGCCGGGAACTTGTCGTCAACCTGGTGAACTTTGGCAATCACACTACCGGCTAACTGGCAGCCGCGCCCGTATCAGCGCAAAGCGTGGGACTTCATGGAAGGCGGGGGGCACCTCGCTTACCTGGTTTGGCACAGGCGCAGCGGCAAGGACGACATGGCGTTGCGCTGGACCAGCGTTAGCCTGTTCAAGCGCATTGGCAACTACTGGCACATGCTGCCCGAGGCGTCGCAGGCGCGCAAAGCGATCTGGGACGCGGTAAATCCAGAGACCGGGATGCGCCGCATCGACGAGGCGTTTCCGTTGGAGTTGCGCGAAACGACGCGCGAGAATGAGATGTTCATCAAATTCTGCAACGGCAGCACGTGGCAGGTGGTGGGCTCAGACAACTACAACGCGTTGGTCGGCTCGCCGCCTGTTGGTGTGGTGTTTTCCGAATGGGCGTTGGCGAAACCGCAGAGCTGGGCGTATCTGTCGCCGATCATGCTGCAGAACAACGGCTGGGCGCTGTTCATAACGACGCCGCGCGGTAACAATCATGCGAAGCGTTTTTTCGATTCTCTGCAAAGCGAACGGGAAGCGTTCACGCAACGCCTGACCGCGTGGGAAACTGGCGTATTCACTGCGGAGCAGTTGGATAAAGAACTGCGGCGCATGATCGGTCAGTACGGCAAAACGGCGGGCCAGGCGCAGTTCGACCAGGAATACATGTGCAGCTTCGCTGCGTCGAACATCGGGGCGATATTCCCTAAGGAACTGTTGCGACTGCGTGAGCAGAACCGGCTCGGTGTGGTGCCTTACGAACCCACCAAGCTCGTGCACACCGCATGGGACATCGGCCGTGGTGACGCAACCGCGATCTGGTTCTATCAGTGGGTGGGCTCTGACCTCAACATCATCGACTACTACGAGAGCAGCGGCGATACCGCTGTCGATCACGTGGCGGCGCTCAAAGCCAAGGGCTACCGCTACGATACGGCGTGGTTGCCGCACGACGCGGAGTACGAGCACGCGGTGTCGCGCAACACGTTCGCAGACCTGATCCGGCAGAACGGGCTGAACGTCAGGATCACGCCGAAAATCAGCGTGAAAGAAGGCATCGACGCGGCACGCCTGATGCTGGATCGGGTACGCATCGATGCCGTGCGGTGTCGCGCGGGAATAGAAGCGATAGAAGCGTACGAGTGGGACTACAACGCCCGTATGGACGAGATGAAAGACCGTCCGCTGCACAACTGGGCATCCCACGGATGCGACGCGCTGCGCTACATGGCTATCAGCCTGCAACAAGAGAAACCGAAAATGCAGAAAATCCGGTACGACTCGCGTGGCTACGCATGAGTCTCAATGAGACGGGCCGGCTGAAAGCGCTAGAGGCACAGGTGCAGGCGCTGCAATCGCAACTGGCGGAACTGCGCGCCATCATCGAAACCATGAGGGCAGAGAATGCCGGACATCGACAGACTCTTAGCCTCAATAAACGCGGCTGAAGAAACCGCCTACGGTTCAGATGGCGATTCTGAACTCGCAGCGGATCGCGCCCTCGCCATCGATCACTACCTGGGGCGTAACATGGACCCAGCGCCGGAGGGGCGCTCGCAGGTGGTGGATCGCAGCGTATTTGAAACCGTCCAGTGGATCATTCCGTCACTGTGCCGAATTTTCGCGAACGGCGACGATGTGGTATCGCTCCCGCCGATTGGGCCTGATGACGAGGTGGCGGCAAAGCAGGAAGCGCAATACCTGAATTTCATCGTCACGCAAAAGAATCCGTGGTTTGACTTGTTCCACATCTGGGCGACTGACGCGCTGGTGACGAAAAACGCCTACGCCATCGCCTATCGCGATCAGCGCCGCTCCGTGCAGATCGAGCGCTACGAGCGGCAGACGCCCGAAGGGCTCGCGCTGCTGCTGCAGGATCGCGACGTGGAAGTGACATCGCAGCGCGCGTACCCCGACCCTGACGCGCCGCCCCCTGCCGCGCCGCAGATGGACCCTGCCACCGGGCAGATGATGGCGGCACCCGCAGCGCCGCTGCTGTACGACGTGGAACTGCGGCTGACCGAAACCACACCGCGAATCTCGATCAAGGTGATACCTCCGGAGCGGTGCAAAGTATCGCAGTCCACGCCATCGCAGCGGCTGAGCGAGGATTGCCCGTATTTCGAATACTACGAGTACAAGACGCTATCCGATCTGCGCGCTGAAGGGTTCGAGGTCGATGACGACATCCCGACTGGCGATGACCTGGAAACAGAAGAAGACACCGCGCGCGACCAGTTCAACGAACAGCCCGAAGGCGCACCAAGCGATCCGGCGATGCGTCGGGTTCGCGCGCGCTGCATCTGGATCAAGCACGATTACGACGAAGACGGTATCGCGGAACTGCAATACGTGGTTCGCGTCGGTAACAGCATCCTGCACCGCGAAGAAGTGAGCCGCATTCCGGTTGCGTGTTTGGTGCCGATCCCACTGCCACACCGTCACGTGGGGCTGTCGATAGCGGATATCACTGCGGATATCTCACGCATCAAGACTGCGATCCTGCGGCAAGGGCTGGATAACCTGTACCTGGCCAACAACCCGCGCACCGCAGTCACAGACAAAGTGAACCTGGACGACATGCTCGTGTCTCGCCCTGGTGGCCTGGTGCGGGTGGACGGCGGGTTTCCAGCCAACGAAATCATGCCGCTTGTCACACCGTTTGTTTTTCCGCAGGCGATGGAAGGACTGGAGTACATGGATTCGGTGCGCGAGAACCGCACCGGGACAAACCGGTACTTCACCGGCATTGACCAGAACGCGTTGAACAAGACCGCAACCGGCATCCAGCAACTGTCGTCTATGGCGGCGCAGCGGGTGGAGCAGATCGCGCGCGTGTTCGCGTCGGGAATCGAGGACTTGTTCAGCATCGTGCACGAACTGATCCTCAAGTCAGGCCATAAAAACGAGGTGGTGCAACTCGCCGGTAAATGGGTCGAAGTCGATCCGGCGACCTGGCGCAAGCGCACGGATTTTCGCATTTCGGTCGGGTTTGCCGCAGGCAACAAAGACGCGATGATAAACAAACTCATGCTGATCCTGCAGGCGCAGCGCGAAGCAATCCAGATTGGCGTAGCGACTCCGCAGAACGTGTATGCGGCGCTGGTGGAGTTGACCAAGGCCGCGGACTTCAGCGCCCCAGAGCGCTTCTGGACTGATCCAACGCAAGCGCAGCCGCGCCCCCCTCCGCAGCCCGATGTGACCGTGATGGCGGCAGAGCAACTCCGTGCCCAGTCGTTGCTGAAAAAAGCGGAAATGGACAACCAGACTAAGCTGCAGATCGCCGCTGCGGACGAGCAAACGGAACGGCTCAAGGTCGGCGCGCAGGTGCAGGCCGACGAACGCAAGGCGGTCAGTCACATGCACTCATCGCGCATGGAGCACGGCCAGGCCATTGAAATGCGTCAGATCGATGCCGGCATGGCGCAGGGGCAGCACAACTCGGAAATGGAAGCATTCAAGCGTGAGATTCTGCAAGCCAACCAGAAGCAGACAGAGCAGTTGATGCAGGTGATCCAGCAAGCGATACAGGAACTGCGCGGCACATGAGCCAGGCGGAAATTGACCGAGGCGAAAAAGCCCGCAAGTTGCTGGCCGATGAGACGCTGATAGAAGCATTCAACGCTGTGCGCGCTGCGATCTTCGACAAGATCGAAGGAACGCCGCTGCGTGATGCCGAAGGGCTGATGCAACTGCGAATCATGTTAAAGCTCTTAAACGACGTGAGAGCAAACCTGCAAACCGCAATCCGTGATGGCAAAGTCGCCATGCTGAGTGTGGAACAGGAAAAACGTCGGTTTCGTGATTACTTGAGGTGACTGCATGAACGTTGAAACCGAGCAGCCCGTACCGAATGGTGCGGATTCGGACCCCGCCACGATGGATGATCGCGTCGCGAACCTGATGGGGCTCGCGGATGATGTGGATGAAGTTGACGCGGACGAGAGCGCGCCGGAAAAAGCCAGCGAGACAGCGCCCGCCGAAAACGCTGAGGCGGAAGTTGAGTTTGAACTCGACGGCCAGACATTCAAGGGGCCGCAGGCGCTCAAAGACGGCGTGATGCGTACCACCGACTACACGCGCAAGACGCAGGAACTGGCAACGCAACGGCAATTGGCCGAAACGCTGATCCAGCAAGCCAAGAGCGTCGCCGCGCAGAACGCGTTTAGCCAGGCAACGGCAAAGGAAGCGCGCGAGCTGGCGGGCATCGATGAGCAGTTGGAGCAGTACGCCACGGTCGATCTGCGCTCCATCTCGGCAGAGGACGCCAACCGCTACCTGCTGGAAATAAACCAGCTTCGGTCACGGCGTGAATTGATCGACAAGACTCTACGCGGCAAGCGAAGCGAATTCGATGCTGCAATGACAGAACACCGCCAGACGCTGCACAAGCAGGGTTCGGAATTCTTGCGGAAGGCGATCCCCAAGTGGGATGACCAGCTCGCAAAAGCCGTGACCGAGCACGCACTGAACGACGGTTATACGAGCGAAGAAGTCGCCAATATCCTTGATCCTCGCATGGTTCGCACGCTTTGGAAGGCGCGCGAATACGATCTGCTGCAAACGCAGAAAGCGGATGCGGTCAAAAAAGTAACGGCGGCAAGCCCCACGGTGAAACCCGCGGCGGTGCAAGCTCAAAACAAGGAGAAGGGCGAATTTCTGAACTATCGGAAATCGCTCGCTCAGGCAAAAACCCCGGCGCAACGTGACGCGGCTATTCAAGCGCGCTTTGCGTCAAAGATAAGGTGAATTATTCATGGCACAGATTACCGGCACTACCTGGACGAATTCGGTTGCGAATTCGGTCAGCATGGCTACCAACATCCGAGAATCGCTCGAGGATGTTATTTACGAACTGGACCCGCTTGACACGTGGGCGCTGTCCAACCTGGATCGCACCAGCGCGGGCAACGTCTATCACGAGTGGCTGAGCGATGCTCTGCCCGGCGCAACCGCTAACCGCCAGGTCGAAGGCGATGATGCGGCTTTCAGCACGGCGCAGGGCGCATTGCGGCTCGGCAACTACTGCCAGATCAGCCGCAAGACGTTCCTGATTTCAGGCACGCTGGAGGCGACCAAGCGCGCGGGACGCAAGAGCGAGATTGCGCGCCAGGGCACTTGGCTGATGAAGCAGTTGAAGCGTGATATGGAGCAGGCGCTGGTGCAGAACCAAGCCAGTTCCGCGGGTGGCGCAACAACGGCGCGTTCATCGGCGAGCATGGAGTCGTGGATTGCCACCAATTCGGTGGAAACCACCACGACGGCATCGGCGACCACGACGGGCTTCTCTGCCGGCACGGTCGCAGCCCCCACGGACGGCACGACCACGGCGGCGCTGTCGGAAACCAATCTCAAGGCGGCGCTTGAGCTGGCCTGGATTCAGGGTGGCGATCCGAGCGTGATTCTGGTTGGCAGCACTCAGAAGAAGGCGATAGACGCCTTTACCGGCATCGCAACGCGGTTCGTGGATTCCAGCCCGAAGAAGGAAGCGGCGATCATCGGTGCGGCGAACATGTACGTTTCGGGCTTCGGCAGCCCGCACGTTGTGACGCTGAGCCGGTATGTGCGCAGCTCGGTGGTGCTGTGCATCGATCCGCAGTTCTGGGCAATCGGCCAGTTGCGTGCTCCGTTCATGGAGCCGCTGGCGAAAACCGGCGACGGTGAGAAGCGGCAGATGCTGGCAGAGTACTGCCTCATCAGTCGCAACGAAAAAGCGTCGGCAAAGGTTGCGGCCTGCACCTAAAGGCGCAAGGGGCGGGGGCCGCAAGGCCCCCTGCTTCTACGCATTGGAGAGCAATGATGTACAACGCAAAGAAACGACGCGAGCGAGAAAGTCGGCAGCAGCGCGAGAAAGCGGTGCCGCAGCCACGCGAGATAGAGAAACCGCCGCAGCCCAAGCGCAAGACGGCGCGCACGTTGTTCGGGAGTCGGCGCTAATGGCAGCGTTCGTGGAAATCAGCCCGACTGGGGTTGAAACCTGGGTTGATGGCGATGAGGCAAACCGCCTGCAGGTGCATTACCGGCAGGACGTTGAGCCGATACTGGATTACGCAAAACTCATCCGCGACGATGGCGACTTCAGCGCCAAGGGGATCAAAAATGACTTCTGGCTGTATGCGGTCATCCCTCCGGTTGTGATCCTGCAGTTGCGGCACAAGGGCATCGACCTGTACCGCGATCCGAAACGGGCGCTGCGGGAAATCAACGAAAACTATCCTCATCTCAAATGCACCACCAAGCGGCACACGTTGAATCACTAGACCCGGCGCGCGTCACGCTGGAGCGACTGCGCGAAGCGTCGCGGCTGCGCGATGCGGGCGAGCTGGACGATGCGGCGGCGATCTGCGAGCGGGTCCTGGCGGAAGACCCTAACCACCCCATAGCGCTCACGGTAGCGTCTGCGATATTGGAGTCGGCGGGTAAGGCACCGTACGCCTATTCGATGGCCAAGCGCGTGACGGAATTGCGTCCTGATCGCCCCGAAGGATGGATCAACCTGGGGCGCTGCGCGCAGCAACTGTGGCGCATGGACGAAGCGATGGCTTGCGGCACCCGAGCGCTGCCACTGGTGGCGGGGCCGACGCAGAAAGTGCAAGTGCTGTGCAACATCGCCAGCCTGCTGATCGATCAGGGGCGCTTCAGCGAAGCGGAGGACTACGCGCGGCAAGCGTTGGCAGTGAACCCGAAGCACGGCAAGAGCCGGCACAACCTTGGGCTGTGCCTGATGTCGCGGCGCGAGTGGGCAGAAGGGTTCAAAGAATACGGCGCATCGGTTGGCACTGAGAACCGGCAGCGGTTCAGCTTTGGCGGCGAAAACGATTGGGACGGCACACCGGGGCAGCGTGTCGCAATCTATGGCGAACAGGGGCTGGGCGACGAAATCGCGTTCGCTTCGATGTTCGATGAGGCTATTGCGGTCAACGCGCACACCGTCATCGAGTGTGACAAGCGTTTAACGGGGCTGTTCAAGCGATCCTTTCCCGGTGCCTCGGTGTACGGCACCCGCGGGCAAAAGGACGGTTTGCCGTGGGCGCTAGAGGATCAGCGACTAGATGCGTCGATCATCTCGGGGCAACTCGGTGAAACGTTCCGCAAGAGCGACAATGACTTTCACTCCCGCGCGTATTTGAAAAGCGACCCGGAACGCACAGCCATCTGGCGCGCGTATTTCGCGACGTTGCGCAAGCCGACCATCGGGGTGGCCTGGAGCGGCGGGACGTTTGCGAATGCGGGACTGTTCCGGCACGTTCCGCTGAAGGACTGGGCACCGATTTTCGATTCTATCGACGCCAATTGGGTCAGCCTGCAGTATCGCGACGCGGCAGAGGAAGTGGCGGGCACGCGGGTACGGCAATACGCCGCAGCGACGCTTACCAAGGACTATGACGACACGGCGGCACTGGTGGCGGCGTGCGATGCGGTCATAGCCGTGCCGACTGCGGTGGTGCATCTAGCGGGTGCGCTGGGCGTGCCGACGTTCGGCATGAAATCCAGCCACAGTTGCTGGAAGTTCGCGGGTGGCCTGCGTTTCCACCCCCAGGTGCAGTTGATCGAAAACACTGGCGACTGGAGCAAGACCGTTCGCTCAACGGCAGATGCGATTCGCAATACCTTGTTTGGCTCACAGCGATGATTCAGATATTCATTGGCGTGGACGAACGCCAGCCCATTGCGTTCAGCACACTGCAATCGTCGATATGGCGTCACTCAAGCGTGCCGGTATCGATAACTCCACTGCATTTGCCGCAGCTCCCGATCAAACGACGCGGGCTGACCGCGTTTACGTTTTCACGATGGCTCGTGCCGTATCTGTGCGGCTATACCGGTTCTGCGATCTTCATGGACGCAGACATGGTTGTGACGGGCGACGTAAAGGAACTCTTTGCGCTCGCGGATTATGCCTATGACGTGCAGGTGATGAAGCAGCAAGAGCGGTTTGAGTGGGCGTCCATGATGGTTTTCAACAACGCGCGGTGTCGCTCATTGACGCCAGAATGGATCGAGAATCCAGCGCACAACCCATTTACCTTTGAATGGGCCAAGTCGGTGGGTCCGCTGCCGAAGGAATGGAACCAGATTTGCGGGTATGGTCCGACCGACCCGCACGCGAAACTGCTGCACTTCACGCGGGGTATCCCGATATGGCCTGAGACTCGCGGCAGTTTTGAGGACTCCGTGTGGATCAAAGAGGCGAAATTTGCAGGGTCAACCTGCAGCTATGCAGAACTGATGGGAAACAGTATCCATGAAAATCGACGCAATGCGGATTAGCGACGAATATCGTGTAGAGCAGGAAGCACTGCACGCGCGCGGCAACTACGGCACTGCGTCAATTGGATATGCACCACTGGTGACGGAGATCATCAATCGGCTGGGAATTACTCATGTGCTGGACTACGGCTGCGGACGACAGGCGAACCTGTCGCGGCACATCAAGCCGGCGCAGCAGATCACGTATCAGGCTTACGATCCCGCGGTGCCTGCGTTTGCGGAAGACCCGGTGCGGGCGCAGATGTTGTGCTGCATCGACGTGCTGGAGCACATCGAGCCGGACCGACTTGATTTCGTGCTCGACCACTTGACATCGCTGACTGAGGGTGTCGCGTTCCTGAGCATCCACACAGGGCCTGCGGTCAAGACGTTATCGGACGGGCGCAATGCGCACTTGATCCAGCAGCCGCTTGAATGGTGGTTGCCGAAACTGTGGGGGCGGTTCGATATCCACACCGTGCAAGTCATGAACGATCACGGCTTCTATGTCATTGGCTACGCAAAGCCGAGGCTTGAAGCCCCGAACGGGGACAAACTCTAAATGGCCGTCATCACGAACTATGCGACGCTGCAGACAGCGGTGACCGACTACATGGCAAGAGCGGACCTGACGACTTTTGTCCCTGGATTTATTCAAAACTGGGAAGAGCGTTTCTATCGCGAGCCGATGAATTGGGCCGCGTGGATGGAAACTGCCCTCAACGTCACTATGTCGGGTGGCGTGGCGGCGCTGCCCTCGGATTACCTGGAACTGCGGACAGCGTACATTGACGGTTCGCCCTCGACCTCGTTGCAGCGTGTGCCGCTACAGCAGATGAGCCTGCACTACCCGCGCAACGCGCCGACGGGTTATCCGGTGTGGATCGCGCGCCAGGGATCGAATTTCATCTTCGGTCCGCAGCCTGACGCGAATTACGTGCTCAAAGGGTTGTACTACGCGAAACAGACTGTGCTGCGCACGGACGCGGACGGCATCAACTGGTTGATTACCAACGCGCCTGACATGTGCTTGTACGGCGCGATGCTCGAGGCGGAACCGTTCATGCGCAACGATGAGCGGTTGCCTGTGTGGCAGAGCTTCTATGACCAGGCGCTGCAGGCGTATCGCAACCAGAGCCGGCGCGAGAACTTCTCAGGTTCCCCGCTGCAGGTGCGCCTCGCATGAAAGCCGCTGACGGGGTGGTGAGGTTTGGCGAATGGCTGCCGGACCTGCCTGACTACGAAAACCCCGGCTTGACTGAAGCGCTGAACGTATTGCCGACGAATCGTGTTTATCGTTCGTTCGCGACGATGAAAACCAGCGGCACCGCGACCGGCTTCCGTGTGCGCGGTGCGTTGATCGCGACCGACCCCACGACAGGATCGCCCTACTGGTACGTGGGCGGCACCAATACGCTGATGGTCGCCGCGGAGAATGATTCTCCGGGACCGTGGACGACGCTTAATGGGGCGATAGCCAACAGCCTCGGCGGGCTGTACTCGTGGCGCTTTGCGCAATTCGATGAGTTTTTGATTGCCGGCACATCGGGCCATTTGCCGCAGGTGCAGACGGTCGGGTCGGTGTCGGTGTTCACCACACTGGCATCGATAGGCACGGTTAACGCGGCGCGCGAAGTCGCGGTGGTCAATCGGTTTGTGGTGGTCGGTGGGTTTGACCTGGCCCGCGCCCGTGTGCAGTGGTCCGCGATTGACGATCCACGCAACTGGCCGACTCCCGGCACGTCCACAGCGCAGTCGCTGCAGAGCGGCGAGCAGACGCTTGACATGAACTACGGCGACATCATGCGGATTGTGGACCTCGGGCAGTACGCGCTGATTTTCCAGAAACGCGCCATTACCCGCATGACTTACGTCGGCGGCAACGTGGTATTTCAATTTGAAACGATGGATTACGAGCACGGCACGATGAGTCCGGATTCGGTGGTCGTGATCGGGCGACTGGCGTATTTCGTGGATTACAGCGGGTTCTACGTTACTGACGGGGTGCAAACGCGGGCTATCGGGTACGGCAAGGTCGATAACTACTTTCGCCGCACCTTGGGGGAGGATAACCAGCCTGGCGGCGAATACGTTTACGCGCAAATTTATGGTGCTGCCGACAAGGCAAGCAAGTGCATTTATTGGTGCTATCAGACCTCGGGTAGCAGTACGGCAAATGCTGCCGCCTCGGATGCGCTCATCATCTACAACTACGAAGAAGGCCGATTTACGCGCGCAACCGATAGCGTCGAAGTTTTGGTGGGCGCAGAGATTCAAGGCACGCGCCGCAGTTTCGTTCGCGGTTTCAAAGCGCAAGTCGCTGGTGGATACCTGGACGATACGATCCTGACCGACACGCAGAGCTACAACGCTGCCGTAATCGAGACGGCGGAAATAGGCTATGTCGCTGGCGGCAATGCGTTTTTGCAGGGGCTTGCACCCGTTGTAACGGGAATGAACACGGTCACGGGACTGAACGTCGCGGTCCGCTACCGCAGCGACCTGTCGTCAACGCCCGCGCTGACCGACACCGGCACGAGTTCGCCAACCACGCGACTGCCGTTCGTGAACTTTCGCCGTGAGGCGCGTTATCACTCCGCGCGCATCACGATTAACGGGCGCTTCGAGGCCGCCATCGGCCTGCAGTACCAGGTGAAAAAGGGCAGCCCGGTATGAGCGCAAAGCGTGTTTTCACCAGCGGCGCGGACGAAGCGCAGCACCGTTTTGTGATTGCGGATGCGCTGAATCGCGCGATTCGCGGCAACCTGGATGCCGTCGGCACGTTCACGCTGGCAGCGGGTGTAACCACAACCACGGTCACGGATAACCTTTTCTATTTCGATCAGGTCGTAGTGTGGTCGCCCACGACGGCGAATGCCGCTGCAGCGCTCGCGGGGCTGTATATCAGCGCGCGCGCGAATGGCTCATTCACGCTGACGCACGCTAACACTGGCACAACTGATCGCACTTTTTTTTATGTCCGGCTTGGGTAACGTGTTTGCGGTTCACATTTCGGAAGTCGATGAACTGTGGGACAAAATCGAACCGCATTTAAAGCGATTCGAACGCGAGACGCAGACCACCACGGCAGAAACGATCCGTGCACAGGCGCTGCGCAATGACGCGCAGATATGGGGATTCCAGCGCGGCCCCGACGTGTTGGGGGTGTGCGTGACGAAAGTCTACAAACACGACAACGGCCTGTATTGCACCGTCTGGGCCGTCGTGGGGGAGTTGGATGACATTATTGATGATGGGCTGGCGATGATTGAGCGCTGGGCGCAGTCCAACGGGTGCGTGGCAATAGAACTGATTGGCCGTAAAGGCTGGCTGCGGCGGTTGCCGCAGTACCGTCAGCGGGCGGTGGTGTTAGAAAAAGACTTGCGAGGACTGCATTAAATGGAACCTTACGGATCAAGCGGCCCGCTGTCTTTTCCATACGACTCCATCGCTGTCGGCAGCGACGCGCAGGGCGGGTTACCGGAGTTCCTGCGACGCCGGCAGGCACCCTATGCGCAGCCCGCGACGATGGGGCCGATGACGCGCCAGGCTTACGAGCTTGCCGGCCCCGGTGCGCCCTACACGCCCGGCCCGATGAACATCAGCGCGCCGCTCGCACCGTTCCCGTCCAGCGGTGGCGGTGGCGGTGGCGGTGGCGGTGGCAGCAGTGGTGGTGGTCTGGGTGGGATCGGTGCGGGGCTGCTGGCGGCGCTGGCACAGAATCCGCAGGGGGCATCGGGGTTGCTGAATTCGGTTCGCGACGTGTTCCGCGGTGGTGGCGACCCGACGCAGGGACTGGCGAATCTGGGTTCGCTGCAATCGTTATCCAGTACCGCGGGCGTGGGCGGGATCGGCCAGCCAGGGCTGTTGTCGGCCGGCACGCTGGGCGGGTCGGGACCGATGGGCGCGGCGCAGGCATTTGATCTGCTGGCCTCCGGTGGGGGCTCGCTGTCGGGCCTGGCCGGCATCGCACCTGGGTTCGGTTCATCGACCGGACTGGGCGCAGCGGCGACTGGATCGGTAGCGGACGCGGCGGCGGGACAGAGCCTGTCCAGCATGCTCGGGCCTTCGGGCTCGATTGCCTCGCAAGCGGGCGGCATGGGCGGCGCGCTCCAGGCCGGTGCAGGGACCGCAGGCGCAGCAGGTGCACTGGGCGGGGGTGGGCTGCTGTCCGCTCTCAGCCCGTCTGCCGTAGCCGCAGGGGCCTATCCAGGCGGACTCACTAGTGGTGCGATCCAGAGTTCGCTTCTCGCCAACACGCCCGCGCCGGCCCCGTTTGCGGGCAGTGGTGCCGGTGCGCTCGGGACAGCGGCAGGGGTGGCAGGGCTGGTTGGCGGTGGGCTACTGGCCTACCACGGCATCTCGAGCGGCCGGGAAGGCCAGGCAGCACTCGGTGGCGCGATTGCAGGTGTTGGGGCCGGTTCGCTTGCCGGCCTGTCGGGACTGGCAGCCCTGGGCCCGGTGGGCCTGGTGGCAGCGGGCGTGGCGGCGCTCGGCGCATCGATGGTGAACACCAAGGAGTTTGGCGACGTGGCGCTGCGCAACTACTGGAGCGGGGTTGACCAGGGCCGCAACATCGGCGAGAGCGACCCAACCGAGCTGGCGCAAGGTTTCATTAATTTCTACCGCACGAACAAAAACGAGTTCCCCGGCCAGGCGGTCTATGGCCGCACCGGCAACGAGGACTTCATGTTTGACCTGACGCAGGAAGTTAACCGCGCGGTGACCAACGGCTTGGTGCCGCGCGATGCGACGCCGGGCACGATCTACGAGCAGGCCATCAAGCCGTGGCTGGCTGAAATGGGACCGGGGCCGCAGGACGAAAAGGCCCGCGCGGTGCAGGACTTCATGATGACGGACCTCATCAACTCATTCATGCAGGGCAAACCGATCAGCAACGCGCAGATCAAGAATGACAGCAAGTTCCGCATCGTCTCTGAGCGGCCCGTGTACGCAGGTGGTTCGCGCCCGACCGATGGACCGATTGCCGATGGCACCGCGTCGATTCCGACGCCGCCCGATTATGCACAGATGCAAGGATTGTTAGGGGGTTACTACGCATGAGCCAAGATAGTCCATCCGGCGCGGCGGTCTCTTCAACCGAAGCGCCTGCGTGGCAGCAGCCGTATCAGCGGCAGGGCCTGCAGTATGCGCAGAACCTGCTGAATGCGGGCGCACCGCAACAGTACCCTGGCCAGACCGTGGTGCCGTTCTCGCAGCAGACCGAACAGGCGTTGTCAGGGATCAGCAACCGCGCGCAGACCGGTTCGCCTGTCACTCGCGCGGCGCAGCAGTACGTCACGCAGGGGCTCTCTGGCCCGGCTGCCATGAACCCGTATGCCGCCGCTGCCGCGAGTCAGTACGGCAGCGGCCAGGCGGGCAACCCGTATGCCGCCGCTGCTGCGAGTCAGTACGGCGGAGGGCAGGCCGGAAACCCGTATCTGGATCAGATGTATCAACGCGCGGCGCTGCAGTCGCGCGGGGCACTGGAGGGCGAGTTTGCACGCGCCGGACGCAACATCAACGCAGCGGCTCCGATCCGCGGCGACCAGTTGAACAACCTCGCAACCAGTTTCTACGGCGGGGCGTATGAGAATGATCGCAACCGTGGGTTGCAGGCGCAGCAGCTCGCCGCGAATTCCTACGATAACGACCGTAGCCGTGGGTTGCAGGCGCAGCAACTGGCTGCCAACGCCTACGACTCGGGGCAGGCGCGGCAGCAGAATCTGTTGTCGTCCGCAAACCCACTGGCGCAGCAGGACTATTTCGACCTCGGGCAACTACAGGGCGTTGGCTCGCAGGTCGAGGGGCTTGCGGGACGGGTGCAGGCCGATCAGCAGAACCGCTACAACTACGAACAGAACGCGCCCGGCACGCTGCTGGATCAGTACCTGAACCGTGTGAATGGCAATCAGGGGCAGACAACCTACGACATGGCGGGCGGTAGCAACCGCGCGGCGGGAGCTGCGGGCGGCGCACTGGTGGGTGCGGGCATCGGCAGCCAGTTGAGCCAGAGCCCGTGGGCCACCATCATCGGAGCACTCGGAGGCGGCCTGTTGGGCTGGTAAACACCATGGGACTTTTGGATCAATTCGGTGAGGGCGGCAAAATTCGCGGCCTGCTGAGCAGTCCCGATGCGATGCAATACGGACTGCTGCTGGCGGCGAACAGCGGCTACAGCCCGCGTCGCAAGAGCGTCGGCGAGATCGCCGCGCAGTCGCTTCTGCAGCAGCAGCAGATGAAGCAGCAGCAGGAAGAAGCGATGCTGCAGCGTCAGTATCGCGAGGCGCAAATTGCGCAGATGCGCGAACCGAAACAGCGCCGCCCCGTGGTGGTGGCCGGGCCTGACGGAAAGCCCGTCTATGTGGACGAGCAGAACGCCATCGGTCAATCGCCGTATCTGCAGCCGCAAGGATCGGCCAGCGATTCGTCGATGATTCAGGAATGGAAGGCGAGCGGCGAACCTGACTACTTCAAGTTCCTGCAGAAACGCTCGCGCATGGTCAATCCACCCACGCTGCAAAAGCCCGATCCGACTCGCTACGTCAGCACGCCAAACGGGACTATGCGTGTCGCACCCGACGGCACCGAAACGATACTCCCAGAAACCAAGCCGCTTGAGCCGCAAGGGCGACCGATACCGCAGGGGCTTGCCGGCGACCTCAAAGGAAACGCCCAGGTAATCAATATGATCGATCAAGTCGTGCCGATGTTGAACACGACTGCAGGCAAGCGGGCGACCGGGGCGCGAAACGCAGTGGTCGGCATGGTTCTACCGGACGCGATAGCGGATAACGCCAAAAACGTTTTCGATCCGAAAGGAACAGAAGTTCGCGCGATTGTTTCCAATCTCAATAGCTTTGTCGTCAAGGAGCGCAGCGGCGCTGCCGTGACGGTTCAAGAGTTTGCACGGCAACGGGGATTCTTGCCGACAGATGCGGATAACACTGAAGTCATTAAAACAAAGCTCGGGAAACTGCGAAAGGCGTTGATCGATGAAAACGCCTACATCGCGGATTTTGCAGAATCGCAGGGCTACCGTCGTCCGCCGACGGGCGTTAATCGCGGGCTGACCGTGTACCCTAACGGCTCGCCAGAGGCGGCGCGGGCGGACTCGGCGCTACGTGGAGGGTCCAATGAATCCGACCCGCTGGGGCTGCGTTGATGGCTACCATTGCTGAAGTGCGCGACAAGTTTCCTCAGTATGATGATCTGTCGGATTTGAAACTGGCGAACCTGCTGCATAAGAAGTTCTACAGTGACATCCCGCTCAACAAGTTCTATCCCGCTGTCGGTGTCAAGTTTGACAAAGAATACAACGCAACCGATGGCATGTCGCGTGGCGACAAGTTGCTGTCAGGGATTGGGCGCGGCATGTCGAGTATCGGGCGCAACGTCGGAAACATCGTTGGAGCGGTCAGAGATGATTCGGTGCGGGAATCAAACGCACTGGATGCGGACCTGTTGAACACGACTGCAGGCGCAATCGGCAATTTCATTGGCGAAACTGCGGCCATCACGCCGCTGACTCTTGGGGTGGGTGCCGGTCTTGGTGCTGTTGGGAAAGCCGGTAGCGTGGCGGCACGGTATTTTGGAAATCCAATCACTCGCGGCATGGCTGAAGGCGCGGTGCAGGGCAGTATTTCGGCGGGACCGGATAACCGCTTGGGCGGCGCAGCAATTGGTGGCGCTGTCGGCGGCGTGTTACCCGCTGCGGGCATGGCCATTGGCACCGCAGCTCGCGGCCTGAAACGCACGCCAGAAGCGCAGATGCTGCTCAATCGTGGCGTCAGTCTGACACCAGGCCAGATGAATCCAACCGGGTTCGTCAATCAGATAGAAGAATCCATTCAGTCTGTGCCTTTGGTCGGCAGTGCGATTCGCAGTGCGCGTGAGAATGCGCAAGGGCAATTCCAGCGGACCGCGATTCAGGAAGGATCAATGGCCCCGCTGTCGAATGCGACAAACACCATTAGCGGGCAGCTGGACGAGGCTTACAAGAGTTTTGGTCCCGCCTATACGCCAGGCAAGGGGTTTCCGGTTGGCGCAAAAATAGTGAACACCGGGCCGGATGTGACTCTGGATGATGCCTTCGCCAAGCTCGCCAAGAAGCCGCGCGCGGGATTGGTGCCGGGTGAGCGTATCAATGAAAGCCGGGTGCTGCGCGACCAGCTAAACGAGGTGGTACAGGCCGCGCGACGCAAGGGCGGCATGACAAGCGATGATTTGCTCTCTTTCCGCTCGACGCTGCGAAGTGCAAAGCGCAATTTCTCCGGTCCCGGCGCGAAAGAATCCGCGATGCGCGATCTATATGACGAAGCAGAGAGCGCGGTAACCAAAGCACTGGATTCGCAATTGCCACCGGACGCGATGAGCGCGGTACGCGCCGCAGACGCAAAATACGGCACATATAAGACGCTGGAGTCTGCGGTAGCCAAGGCTCGCGATAGACCGCAGGGGTTCACCGGAACAATGCTATCGCAGGCCATCAAGGAATCGACGCCGGAATCGCTGTACGCGCGCGGCGGGGGTGGACCGCTTCGCAACCTAGCGGGGGTCGCGTCGAACGTGTTTGAAGTGCGCGCACCGTCAACAGGATCGCGACTCGGCGTGATTGGTGCCGGCGTGCTCGCGCCGACTCTCGGCATCCCGGTTGGTGGCGGATTGCTTGGGCTGGCTGCTACACAGACGGGGCGTCGCATGGCCGCAGGGCAAACCGCACCGCAAAAGGCTTTGCTCAGTCTGCTGGCTAAACCGCAGTCCAAATTGACTGCCACAGAACGCGACCTGCTCGCGCGATACGGTCGCGGATTGCTGGTCTCTCCCGCAACTAGCGAGTGAGTCGCTTGTAGAGGATGCGCTTTAGGCGCCCCTCGGGAATCCAGCGTTTGACGTAGTTCGCTATTACAGCGGCTGAAAGTAACAGCAGCATTGCTGTTATCAGTCGGACTGCGATGCCTATTGCAATATCCATCTTTCTTTTTTATCACACCCGCCGCAAAAATTGGTGGCAGCGATGCAATGCAAGGAAACTGAATGGAACCATTCGATCCCCAATCCAGTGGCGGCGGGCCTAACGTGTGGCACGTTCTGCAATTCCTGTTCGGAGGAATCATTGCCGTGTTGACGTGGGTAGCGAAAAGCACGCTTGAGCGAGTGACCGATTTGGAGCGCAACAAAACAGACAAGAGTGTGAGCGAAATTACAAGAACGGAACTTCAGCGCGACATCAGCGAGTTGTCGGACCGGCTTGATCGACACCATCACGACGTGACCATGCGTCTTGACACGATCCTCACGCGAGTGACGATGAAATGAGCCCGCGTCTGAAGCTGCAAATGGAGTTTGCGAAGCTGGTCCCGCGCTTGATCGATCAGGCTTTTAAGCTCGGGTACGGCGTGACATTAGGCGACGCCTACCGAGACCCGCGGGTGCATGGTGACCTTGGCGTTAAAAAAGGCTACGGGCACGAGCGCAGCGCGCACAAAGTCCGTTTGGCCATCGATCTCAACATTTTTAGAAACAGCGAATATATGGAGGGGAGCGACGCACACCGCGCGCTCGGCGAATGGTGGGAAAAACAGCACGCGCTGGCCCGATGGGGCGGGCGCTTTAACGACGGAAATCACTACAGCCTGGAAATGGACGGTGTGAAATGACGATCCAATCCGCAGTCGTTGCCACAGCAGATCGTTACTCCACCTTTGCCCGCATCGTCACCAGCGTGGGGGCGGTTTACTGGCTCGGGACGCTTGAAGGCGCGTGGACCATTCTGGCAGTCCTGTTCGCCGATCCTGAGTATGCAAAGTACGCGTTGTATGGAAACCTGTTTTTCCGCCTTACCAGTTTCCTGCAACTGAAGGCGCGGGCGTACCTGGAGCTGACCGGCACCAATATGCCAAAGCCCGACGACGCTGGCCAGGACAGCGGCGCATGATCCCCGGCACGCCAGATGGCTGCGTGCGCTGTCGGTACTGCACCGATATGAACGGCTCGCCCGGTTGCTCGAGGTATCAGCAGCACTTCCACCAAGCCACCGAGCCGCTGTGCGAGGGCCGGCACTTCGCTGAGCGTGCGCCGTTCACCTGGCCGCCCGTGGATAGCGTGCAATGATCTGGTCGTGGATCATGGGCCGGCTGCCGGTGCTAATCCTGTTCGCCTGCGCGTTCGGTGGCGTGGCGTGGTTCGGTCACCTTCGATACAACGCCGGTCAGGCTGAAGTGCAGGCCCGCTGGGACGGGCGTGAGCTGGCGATACAGCGGGAAGCAGACCGCGCCAAAGCCGCCGAGGCGGCCCTAGCGGCGGCACGGCAGGCGCGTAAGGTGGCAGAGGACAAGAGGTACACAGATGCACAGACTGAAATCGAGCGCCTTGGCGGCATCAATCGCACTCTCGCTAGCGGCATGCAAGACCTTGCCGCCGCTGCCCGTCGCCGTCCCCTGCCCCAGCCCACCGACATTGCCGGTTGCGTGCTCGAACTTGCCGCCGAGCGCGGACGCGCAGACCGAGGTAGAGACCTACTTGCAGAAGGTGGCGAACTACTTGCGCGAATCAGTCGGGATCGAGCCGGCGCCGCCAGCGCCGCAGTGAGCGTGTGCCATGCGTGGCCAACTTTCCAACCGGAGAACTAGATGATTACTACACTACTGACCGCGTTCATTGTGCTCTGCATCGTCGGCGTGATTTTGTGGGGCGTGAAGCAGATTCCGGGGTTACCGCCCGTCGTCGTCACGGTAATTTACGTGGTCGTCGGCGTCGTCCTGCTGCTGTGGGTGCTGCGGATGGTGCAGGGCGGTCAATTCGGGCTGGGGTGACGTACAGGTTCCGAGATGACTGACGAAGACCCGCGCTGCAATAGGGCATCTCCCCAAACCGGCTGAAAAACCTGTTCAGCGCCTTGCGCGCGGCTGCCTTGGCACCCTTTTCGGTCTTGTAGGTGCGCCGGCTGACGAACAGGAATGACATGTTCGTGCCGACGTACCATGTGAAGCGCCCACGCGGATCGGTATCGACATCAACGAACACGATCCAGCCGTCAGGGATCATGGCTTCATTGCCGCGTCGATTGCTTCATCAGCGGTATCGAACTCGCATGCGGCTAGAACACCGTATGCAACACCACACAACGCCAACTCATTCCGCGCCTTCAGCCACCGATACCGCTCCGCGTCTGGCCGCAGCCGCTCGATCTCCGCAACGTCGTCGATGTTGTGGAACTCGCGCTCGATGTACTTGAGACGCTCAATTTCGTCAAGCAGGGTCATATATTTGTTCTGCCACCGCTCGACTTCGACTCTTGCCGTCGCGAGCTTGTGACAGGTAGCCAGCGGGTTGCCGTCGTTATCGAACTTACAAGCGTCGATCATTTCCAGACCTCCCTAATGCCGATTGAAGGATGCCCGGTTTGACACGGCTCGCAGACGAGTCGAAGCGCGCATCGGCCCGCCCGGTCTGCCGCAATACCGAGGGTGTACTTTCCTCAAGTGAGCCGGGAACCCATCAATCAACACTAGCGTTTCCTTCGCAGCACGATCAGGCAGATACAGCACAGCACGATCACGGCAATCAGCAGCAGCGCGATAGGGTCTAGCTTCATCACGGCATCTCCCCAAAGCGCCTGAAAAACCTGTTCAGCGCCTTGCGCGCGGCTTGCACCGCAATAGCCTACGTCTTGTAGGTGCGCGTGGAGGCAAACACAAACCCCATGCCCGTGCTCACGTACCATTCCCAGCGGCTGACGTTAGGCAGTGACTGGTGAACGAACACGATCCAGCCGTCAGGGATCATGGCGCGTGCCGCGCCCAGAAAGCGGAAGCCAAGTCACCGTCCATGCTGAACCTCCCTCAGCTTGTCCTGAAGTTCGCGAATCAGTGCGTCCTTGCGCTCGATCTCGGCGCATAGGTCTCCGTCGTGGTTGCCAAGCGCGTTTTCGATCTTTTCCAGTTCGTCGCGCATACAGTCGGTGAGCGTTGTCAGCCGCTTGATCTCGGCCTCCAGCCGCGTCGCCACAGCGTTCGCGCGCTCGCGGTCGTCGTTCAGGGTGGCTAGAGCCTTCTCAACGTCTTCAAAAAGGCACCATTCGCCGTCTGGGTCGTGCTCCGACTGCGCATCGCGACGATAGCCAAAGTCGTCTTTGTCGTACAAGTACCAACGTTGCGGGGTGCTCACTTCCCGCCCTCCTGTGGTATGTCTTTGGGCGCCCAGCACGGACAGCCTTGGCCCTCATCCGCGTGCATTCCATCTGTACAAGCGTCGCCGCTCAACGAGTCAGGCAGCGGTACTAAACAAGCGCCGTAATCCGGGGCGATTCCAATTGGCGCACGTTGCCAATGCTTGCACGCTCCGCAACAAATATTAGTGTCGCTCACTTCCGCACCTCTGATTCATTGGCAGCGGCTCTACATTGCGCCAACGCGTACTTTCGCGGGCAGGGTCGCGGCGGGTTGTCGTCCGGATGGCAGGTGCAAGGGCGGACCCTTTCGGTCCCTGCGGCCTTCTGCGCGAACATCCACCGTTCCTCCTCCATCGCTCCCCAAGCGTTGATGCACACCTGAATCGCGTCAGCTACCCGCACGCGAGCAGCCCACGTCAAATCCCCTTCCGCCATGACCCGCACCAGTGGCATGACGACCAGATCCAACCGTGGGCCGGTGTTGATCGTGTTGGCGAGTTCGTTCATTTCAGACTCCCTGCGTCGCTACCAGAACAACGATTCATGCGATCAGCCTCAATTGCATCGGTTCGGCGCATTGGTAAATCCAAAGGTTGTGCATCCGCCCGCGCCGAGCGCCACCAGGTCGCGACCCTGAGAGCCGAAACCCCATCGAGCGCCAGAACTCATTGGCCGGGATGTCATCCGCGACCCAGCACGAAATCTGCTGGTAGCCCTCGGCTTCGGCTTTGCGGTCGCGCCCGAGCGGCACCCATTCCTGGCGCTCGCCGGTCCACACGACGTGGTAGTACGCACCGTGCGAGCGGCGCATCCCAGCGGGCAGGTCTCGGTCGTGCTTGCGACGGCGGCCCATAAGTTACCCGGCCTTGACGAGGGCGGAAAAGTCAGGCTCGCGCGCCTTGCGGGCCGGCGTCAACCCGTGCCGGCGCTCGAAGGCCGCCCGCACAACCCGTGGCCGACCGTCCGGCCGGATCTCGTGCTTGATGCCCATGCGATCAAGTGCCGCAATCTGCTTCGCTCGCTGGCGTCGGCCGGTGTTCCTCCACGGTCACGCGCCACGCTTTGTCGTCATCCAGCGCGCCGACAAACGTCGCGATCACGGCCGCAACTCGATCGCGCGGCAGCATCTTCGGCAGAATCCACTGCCGCGGGATCAGTTGGCGCGGGACTGGCATGCTTCCGCCCGGTGATTCTTGCATCCTTCCTTCACGGCACGACGCAGGCCGCTCTTGGACATGCCGAGCTTGCGCGCCCACTGCTGCAGCGTCGGCATCGACTCGCGCAGCGCGAGTGACGCGGCCACGGCGGCCAGCGTCTCGGCGCTCAGCTTGGGTTTGCGTCCGACTATCACGTGCGAATTTCCAGCCGCTGCCCCGCTTCTAGATAGCAGCCGTCGATGTGCGCGCCTGACTTCAGCGCCGCTTTGATTTTTGCCTTGTCTGGACGGGGCGCGGGCGGCTCAGGAATGCTCATGTACTCGGATGGAATCTCCGCGCCGTCCGCGATCCGCACCGACTCCGGATTGTTGCGCACAGCGATCTTGAACTCCGGGCATTCCAATTTCGTGGTGCCCGTCGCCTGCATGTTGAAAAGCAGGTAGGCGCGCACGCCGTCCGCACGCTTGCGCAGTCGCGTCGCGCGGGCCTGCATCGCCTTGGCCGCTTCCTCGATGGCCTCCGCACCGGACTCGATGTTGCGAATGAACATCGCGACGTTCGTGGCCTTGACCTCGATTTCACCCTGCAAGGCTTCGAGCGTATCGGCGATGACCTCGGCCGGCACTTCCTCCGTGTCTGCCAAAGATTCCAACTCGCGGAATTGGTGGGCGAGCTGGTACAACTTCAGGGCTTGCATACGATCTCCTTGCGCGCGTTGTACTTGGCAACAAAGGCCGCCTTCGATGCGCCATCTTTCGCGCTGTTGGCATGGAGGCAGGCGGCGGAGTAGGCCGACCGCAGCGCCTCGCCGTCCGCTGCCGCCTCGATAGCGGCCAGATGGTCGACGCGTTCGCCCTCGGTCAGCGGCGTCGCCCCGCCGGTCTGCAAAACGATTTCGTCTAGCTTGCGATCCGACAGGCCAGTGACGTCCTTCGGGTCCATGTCCTGCACTTCTTCAGCGGTGTAGATGCCGACCGCGACGCCGGGATACACGGCCCGCACGCCTTCGCTGATGACGCGGGCGCGAAGCATCTGGCGCGGGTAGGACTTCCACTGTTCCTTGCCCGCGAGCCCGGCGACTTGCGCACGCTCAATCGTCCAATCAAATTCCATGCTGCCGCCGGAAGGGTGCGAGAACACTCCCGACACACGCTTATCGGTGTGATCCTTCCACTGCACCTTCCCGCCAGCAGCCTGAAACCTGGCGAGCATCGCGTCTGCCTTGAGTGCCGGCCTGCCCTGGATGATGTGGTAGTCGCGTGCGGCGGTTGCCGGGTGGACGCCCTCGGCCTGCGCTACGAGCATCAGTGCGAGGGCCTGGTCGGCGTTCTTCACGCCGAACAGGCCGGACTTCGCGATGGCTTGCGCCATGCGTTCCATCTGCTGGTAAGGGATCACGTCAGTCGATACAGCGTTCATCGTCGTCTCCTTGGGGTTGGCGCCAGCGGTATGCGGGCGCGCGGCCATCAATCGGTCGTCTGCCAATACTTGTGCTGGTCCCAGTCCTGTCGCTGCGAGCGCACGTTAGGCGGTGGCAGCACGTCCCGTTGATCGGCGTGCAAGTCCCAGCGATCAAACAGTCGCACCACCCACGTCGCCAGCGCGAGCCAGCCAAACACGATCAGCACGATGCACAGCACCAGTCCTGCGTCGAGCGCGATCATGATTTCACCTCCGCATCTGCCCCGCCGCGCTGGCTCTCAGCTTGTTTGCGTAGGTCCTCAATCGCGCGCTCGTTGGTCGCGTAAAAATGTGGTGCTCTGCCGGTGGACGCGAGATAGATCATCCGCCCAGCGCGGGCCGCACCAATCTGAACTTCCAGCGCATGGCCCGCTTCCCCTGCTAAGTGGATAGCCCAGCCAGCGCGGCAGTGCGTCGTCTCGCATGTGTGCCAATGCGACATTTCCAGGGTGCCGCGTCCACTGTCGATCGCCTCTACGATTTTGCGATCCAAGCTTTCGACGACTGGTACGTTGGGGTGATTCGCGCGGAAACGCGCAGCGCGCGCAGCATAGTCCTGCGGATTCACCGCGCGCTGGTACGGCTCAGCGGGCGATGTTGCGGCGACGCCTGCCGGCACGTTGCGGGCGCCCGCGAGGTAGGCGCCCGCGAGGTTGGCGCCCGCGAGGTTGGCGCCCACGAGGTTGGCGCCCACGAGGTCGGCGTCCGCGAGGTTGGCGCCCACGAGGTTGGCGCCCGCGAGGTTGGCGCCCACGAGGTCGGCGCCCGCGAGGTCGGCGTCCGCGAGGTTGGCGCCCGCGAGGTCGGCGCGCGCGAGGTAGGCGCCCACGAGGTCGGCGCCCGCGAGGTCGGCGTCCGCGAGGTTGGCGCCCACGAGGTCGGCGCCCGCGAGGTCGGCGTCCGCGAGGTTGGCGCCCGCTCT
>JANLTW010000092.1:0-13537 GCA_031363155.1 Gammaproteobacteria bacterium
CCATAATTGATATAATTTGTTGCTAATACAGATGGTTGGGGGTGACGTTCGTCAGAATTATTTGGTGTAGTAGTACCAGATTGATCTTGTGCAACCCGATCCTTGTTTGTTTCGTCTTGCTTCTTCTTCATCTTTGAATTATTGATTTTTGATATTTCTATTAATTCTTCTGGTGTAAAGAATAATGATCCGATATCATCATAATCATGTATTATTATGGCTGTATCATCGAAATCACTATCACCCCGTTCGATAACACTACCTAGTCGTGCACGTGCAGCAACAATCCCACGTACTAGTGATTGACGTTGTTCATGTATTCTTTGAATTTGTCGACTAATTGTTCACGTATAATCTGTCTTCTGGGTGATTTGCACCTTAATAAATGATTAATATCTTCACCATCGTTACCACATTCTGGACAAACGTCTTCGATATCTTCGTCTATCATGTTCATCATATGGTTTGTTGGGAGCCTCTTAAAAATGAGTTTCTGGATCCTAGTTCGATCGGATTCCCGAAATTTATCTAGTGCTGGTCCAATTATTTTCCACCACACTGTATCCGGTGTGGTCGATCTCCACTTAAATGATTTAGTCATATATTCCCAAAGGTCTTGAGACAAGGTGGCTTTTCTCCATATGTCTCCATGATCCGATGTGATGGCTTGGTTGTTGATTATTAAGTCTATACTATTCGCCGGAAATTTATAATATTCAGGTGGTCGGAAAATTTCTGCCTTATTTGCCCATGCATCTGCCTCGACATTCATCTGCGCAGGTCGTGATAAGAGTTCAATTCGTTGGTGCCTATCTTGGTGTCCTTTGATGTGATGTAATATAACATGGATGTTGGATAATTGAATTTGTCTGAATTGATGTACAAGCTGTAATTCCTTTAACGTCATTTTGTGGATTTGATGATGATTCATCTTATTCACTAATGTCTTGTTGTCGCAATACACTTCGATCGTGTTTGCAACTTCGGCAAGCAAATGATTGGATGCCTTGAGTCCGGTCAATAGCATTAGCCCGGCGAGTAGTCCATAAGCTTCAGATTGGTATGATGAGTGGATTTCAGGTGCATCTGGTGTCTTACCGTTCGCAACTGCTATGATTGATGTTTCGGTTGCTACAACCGCTGCATAGGTACCACTGTCTTCTTTTTGTCCTCCATCTGTCGCCATGATCACTTTAATATTCTCGTGCAAACTGTTGTTGTTGGGTCTTATGCTATCCTTGATGATCGTGGTGTGCTGTAAAATCTTCTGTACCCATGACCTTCAATGTCGACAATGTTCTGACGGTGCTGGCGTGCCTGTTGGCGCTGGATTTGTCGCTGCCGGATGCCGCCCGTGTGTTAGCTGCGGCGCAAGCGCCGAGCGGCCGCATGGAGACATTTGGCGACCATGCGCAGCCGCTGGTTCTGGTGGACTATGCGCATACCCCGGATGCGCTGGAGAAAGCGCTGCTGGCCGTGCGCGCCCATTGTGATGGCGCAGTGCATGTGGTTTTCGGCTGCGGCGGCGACCGGGATCGCGGCAAGCGACCGCTGATGGGCGCCGTGGCCGCAGAACATGCCGACCGCTGCTGGCTGACCAATGACAATCCGCGGACCGAGAATCCGGCCGGAATCGTCGCTGACATTCAGCGCGGCATGCCGCGCAATGCGAATTTTCTGGTTGAACTCGATCGCGCGCGTGCGATCCGCGGCGCAATCGCGGCGGCCCGGGCTGGTGACGCGGTCCTGGTGGCCGGCAAGGGTCACGAGGACTATCAGATTTTCGGTACCGAACGTCAGGCCTTCAGCGACCAGGCGGTGGTGCGCGCCGCGCTCGGGGTCTTGTCGTGATGCGCAGTCTCGAGCAATGGCGCATCGATCTCGGCGCGGAGTGGCATCAGGCCGCCGCCGCTGCGCAAACCGTGACTGGCGTATCCACGGATAGCCGTACTCTGACAAGCGGGCAATTGTTTTTGGCGTTGCGTGGCCCGCGCTTCAATGGGGCCGAATTCGTAGCCGCTGCGGCCAGCGCGGGTGCGGTCGCGGCGGTCGTCGATGCGTCGACGGCGGCAGCGGCCGCCACGGCGGGTCTGCCGCTGATCGTCGTTGCTGATGTGTTAGCTGCGTTGCAGCGCGCCGCGTTGGCGCATCGTCAGCGATTCGCCGGAACGGTTATCGCGGTAGCCGGCAGCAATGGCAAGACCACGGTCAAGGAAATGCTGGCCGGCATACTGGCCGAGTGTGGCGCCACCCTGGCGACGGCTGGCAACCTCAACAATCACATCGGCGTGCCTTTGACATTGCTGCGCCTGTCGGCCGAGCACCGCCATGCCGTCATCGAGATTGGCGCCAATCATCCCGGCGAAGTGGCACAGCTCGTGAGACTGGCCAAACCGCAGGTGGCGATTGTCACCAATGCCGGCGCGGAACACCTCGAGGGTTTCGGCGACATCGCCGGCGCCGCGCGTGCCGAGGGTGAACTGTTCGAAGGCCTGGCGGCGAATGCGACCGCCGTGATCAATGCGGAAGACGATTATGTCGGGCTGTGGCGCAGTCAGGCGGCGCGCTCGCGCCAGGTGCTGTTTGGATTCCGGCCATCCGCCGATGTGCGTGCAGAAGACCCCGGCAGCCAGATCGATGGCCAGGGATTCCTGTCAGGATTTGCCCTGATTGCGCCACAAGGGCGTGCGCAAATCGCACTCAGACTCGCCGGCATGCACAACATATTGAATGCGACCGGCGCGGCCGCCGCGGCGCTGGCGGCAGGCGCACAGCTCGAGCACGTCCGCACCGGTCTGGCGAAGATGCGGCCGATTCGCGGCCGGCTGCAGTTCAAGCGCGCCGTCAGCGGCGCCTGGTTGCTGGACGACAGCTACAACGCCAATCCCAGCTCCATGCGCGTCGCCATCGATGTGCTGGCGAATCTTGCGGGTCCGAAATGGTTTGTCGCCGGCGCCATGGGCGAGTTGGGCGCGGCGTCCGATGCCAGTCATCGTGAGCTGGGCGAGTACGCCCGCCAGCACGACGTGACTCGGTTGTTAGGTTTTGGCGAAGCTGCGCGCCTGACGGTGGCCAGCTTCGGCGCCGGCGGGCAGTGGTATGCGGATCTCGAGAGCCTGCAGCGCGAGCTGGACAAATCGCTGCGCGCCGAGGTGCGCCTGCTGGTCAAAGGGTCGCGCGCCAATCGACTGGAGCGTCTGGTTGATTACCTGGTCGACGGGCCGAATGCGGCGCCGCAACGTAAGGCAGGCTGATCATGCTGTACTGGCTTGCACGAGAACTTACGCCGGTCGCCTCCGGCTTCAACGTTTTCTCCTACCTGACACTGCGCGCAATCCTGGCGGTCATGACGGCGCTGGTGCTGTCGCTCTTGATCGGGCCGACGATGATTTCGCGGCTGTCGCGCTACCAGATCGGCCAGGTGGTGCGCGACGATGGTCCGCAGACGCACCTGAAAAAAGCCGGTACACCCACCATGGGCGGCCTGCTGATACTCGTGACCATTTTTGTCAGTGCGCTGCTGTGGGGCGATTTGCGCAATCGCTATCTGTGGGTGGTATTGATCGTCACCGCAGCATTCGGCCTGATCGGTTTCTGGGATGACTATCTGAAGCTGGTCAAGAAACACCCGCAGGGTCTCGCGGCACGCAGGAAATACCTTTGGCAGTCGATCGTCGGTCTCGGCGCAGCGCTCTATCTGTGGAACAGCGCGCACCTGCCCGCGGAAACCACGTTTTACCTGCCCATCGTCAAGGACTTTGCACTGCCACTGGCCGGCTTTGTGTTTGTGCCGCTCAGCTATCTGATGATTGTCGGCATGAGTAATGCCGTCAATCTCACCGACGGCCTCGATGGGCTCGCGATCATGCCGGCCGTCATGGTGGCAGGTGCGTTAGGTGTGTTCGCCTATGCGAGCGGTAACGCGGTGTTCTCCGGCTATCTTGGCATTCCAGCACTGCCGGGGGCCGGTGAGCTGCTGATCTTCTGCGGCGCTCTGGTCGGCGCAGGCCTTGGTTTTCTCTGGTTCAATTCCTACCCCGCGCAGGTCTTCATGGGCGACATCGGCGCGCTGGCGTTAGGCGCCGCCCTGGGGTTGGTTGCCGTCATCGTGCGTCAGGAAGTCGTGGCGCTGATCATGGGCGGCATATTTGTGCTGGAAACCGCCTCAGTGATTCTGCAGGTGACGTCCTTCAAGCTGCGCGGCAAGCGGATCTTCCGCATGGCGCCGATACATCACCACTACGAACTCAAGGGCTGGGCCGAGCCCAAGGTCATCGTGCGTTTCTGGATCCTGTCGCTGCTGCTGGTCCTGGCCGGGCTTGCGACCCTGAAGGTGCGTTAGGTGGGCACGGCATTTCCCAAGGCGTTGATCGTGGGCCTCGGCAAGTCCGGCATGTCGGCGGCGCGCTATCTGCATGCGCGCGGCTGGCAGCTCGCCGCGACCGACAGCCGCGCAGATCCACCGGGCGGTGCAGAATTCCGCCGGCTCGCGCCCGGCGCACCGCTCGCCATGGGTGAGTTCGCAAGTCCGCTGCTCGCGGGCGCGACCATTGTGGTCGCTTCACCGGGAGTGTCGCTGCGCGAGCCGATTTTCCGCGAGGCGCGGCGCCAGGGCATTGATGTGGTCGGCGATGTGGAGTTGTTCGCGCGCGCCGCGGCTGCGCCCGCGGTCGGCATCACCGGTACCAATGGCAAGAGCACGGTGACCACATTGTTAGGCCAGATGGCCGAGCGCGCCGGCGTGCGGGTGCGGGTCGGCGGAAATCTCGGCACGCCCGCGCTCGACTTGCTGGGCGACGCGGCCACGCAGCTCTATATACTCGAATTATCGAGTTATCAACTGGAAGCAGCGCCATCGCTGCGCCTGCAGGCTGCGACCGTGCTCAATGTGACGCCCGATCACATGGACCGATATGCCGATGGCGCGCAGTACGCGGCCGCAAAAGCCGCCATTTTTGCGCGTTGCGGCACGGCGGTCGTGAATGACGAGGATCCCTGGGTTCGGAACATGCCGAGCGGCCGGGCGCGGCGCTGCAGTTTCGCCGTGACGCGCCCGGCGAACTACTGTGTCGCGAAGCATCAGGGCGAGGACTGGTTGCAGGGTCCCGCGGGGCCGTTGTTAGCCTTGAGCGAGTTGCGCATCCACGGCCGGCACAATGCCGCCAATGCGCTGGCGGCCATTGCGCTGGGCGATGCCTGCGGCCTGCCCCGCGCCGCCATGTTGCAGACCCTGCGGGCCTTCACCGGCTTGCCGCATCGCTCCGTGTGCGTGCGCGAGCGACACGGGGTCGCCTGGATCAACGATTCCAAGGGCACCAATGTCGGTGCGACGCTGGCAGCCGTGGACGGAATGCAGGGGCCGTTGCTGGTGATCGCTGGCGGTGACGGTAAGCAGCAGGATTTTGCGCCGTTGGCGGCGGCATTTCGCGGCAAGGTCCGGCGCGTGCTGTTGATCGGCCGCGATGCGCGCCAGCTGGCCGCGGCCCTGCACGGGGTGTGTGATCTCGAATTTTGTTCCAGCCTGGAAAACGCGGTGGCGGCTGCGGCGCAATCGGCGCGCGCAGGCGATACGGTGCTGCTGTCACCTGCCTGCGCCAGTCTCGACATGTTTCGCGACTATGCGCAGCGCGGCGATGTCTTTGCGGATGCGGTACGGAGATTGCCGGAATGAGCGCGGGTCGAACAGCAGCAGGAACCGGCATACGGATCGACTGGGTCACGGTCGCGCTGGTACTTGCCATCAGTTTGTTAGGCCTGGTGATGGTGACGTCGGCGTCGATTTCCATCGCCAGCCAGCAGTCGGGCGAGCCGTTTGCGTATCTGCAGCGGCAGTTGATTCTGACCGCGCTCGGTTTCGGTGCTGCCGCGCTGGTGTTCTGTTTGCGCACTGAATGGCTCGAAAAAATGTCGCTGCCGCTGCTGATTGTCGCGGCGGTATTGTTGCTCGCGGTGCTGATCCCCGGGATTGGCTACACCGTGAACGGCAGCCGCCGCTGGATCCGCATGGCCGGCTTCAACATGCAGGCCTCGGAAGTCGCGCGCGTGCTGGTGCTCATATTCATCGCCAGCTACGCGACGCGGCGCGAAAAAGAATTGCGCAACAGCTTCGCCGGCCTCGCCAAGCCGCTGGCGGTGTTGATGGGATTTTTTGTGCTGCTGTTAGGTGAGCCGGATTTCGGCGCCGCAACGGTGTTGTTCGCGACCGGGTTTGGAGTGCTGTTCCTTGCCGGCGCGCGATTGCGTTACGTCGGTGCGCTGGGGCTCGCGGGCGCTGCCGTGCTGGGCCTGTTCATGATGAGCGCGGACTACCGCATCAAGCGCCTGACCACGTTTCTCGATCCCTGGGCCGATCCGTACAACAGTGGCTTTCAGCTGACCCAGTCGCTGATCGCGATCGGTCGCGGCGAATGGTTCGGTGTCGGTCTCGGCGCCTCGGTGCAGAAGCTGTTCTATTTGCCGGAAGCGCATACCGATTTTCTGTTTGCGGTGCTGGCCGAGGAGTTGGGCCTTGCGGGCGTGCTGCTGACGCTGACGCTGTTTGTATTGCTGGTGTGGCGCTCGCTGTGGATCGCGCGCGTCGCGGCAGATGCCGGGCTCAGGTTCCAGGCCAGCCTCGCCGCCGCCTTCGGCCTGTGGGTCGGCATCCAGGCGATGATCAATATCGGCGTCAACATGGGTGTGCTGCCGACCAAGGGTCTGACACTGCCGCTGATGAGTTACGGCCGCTCCAGTCTGATCGTGGCGCTGGCCTGGGTGGGTCTGCTGTTGCGCGTGTATCACGAAGCTGCGATCCAGGGCCGGGGCGCCGCCAGCCAGCGCGAAGCTAACACGCGACGCGCAGCGCGCGGCGATGCGGCCGAGGCGCTGGCATGAGCCGCAGGCCACTCGCAATGATCATGGCTGGCGGCACGGGTGGTCATGTGTTCCCGGCGCTGGCGCTCGCGCGCCGGCTGCAGAGCGCCGCCTGCGATGTGGTGTGGCTCGGCACGCAACGCGGCATCGAGGCGCGGGTGGTGCCGGCGGCCGGTATTTTGATTGAATGGGTTGATGTGAGTGGAGTTCGCGGCAAGCAAGTGGCAACACTGCTTGCCGCGCCTTTTCGCATCAGCCACGCGCTGTGGCAGTCGCTGCGCGCCATGCGCAGGCATCGGCCTGTGGTAGTGGTGGGCCTCGGCGGCTTTGTGTCCGGGCCCGGCGGCGTCGCCGCCTGGCTGTCACGGCGGCCGCTGGTGATTCATGAGCAGAACGCAGTGGCGGGCCTGACCAATCGCTTGTTAGCCAGAGTTGCAACCCGCGTGCTGGAAGCGTTTCCGGGCAGCTTTGGCCGCAGCAGGGTTGCAGCGACCACTATTGGCAATCCCGTGCGCGCAGAGTTTTTTGCCAAGCCAGCGCCGGCCGCACGCATCAGCCCGAGCGTGGGCGGCCGCACAATCAACGTCCTGGTGATCGGTGGCAGCCAGGGCGCGCTCAAACTGAATGCGGCGGTGCCATCTGCCATGGCCGAATTGCGCCGCGACGGCTGGTCATTTGCCATTCGCCACCAGACCGGCGAGCGCTGGCTGGCCGAGACTGAAAAGTATTATCGCGATGCCGGCGTGCTTGCGACCACCGATAAATTCATCGATGACATGGCGAGCGCCTATGCGGCCGCGGACCTGGTGGTTTGCCGGGCCGGCGCGCTGACCGTGTCAGAAATTGCCGCCGTCGGCGTCGCCTCAGTATTGGTGCCGTTCGCTGCAGCAGTGGATGATCATCAAACCGCGAACGCCCGGTTCCTGGTGCAGGCGCAGGCGGCGGTGCTGGTGCCTGAGCCCGAGCTGACAGCGGGGCGGCTCGCTGCCGAAATCCGCGCCCTGTTGCGCGAACCGGGGCGCTTGCTGGCGATGGCGCAAAATGCCCGCGCGCTGGCGCGGCCGGATGCCACCCTGCAACTGGCGCGGGCCACGCTGGCCGCCGCCGGGCTGTCGCTCAAGGACGCGGCATGAACCAGCGCATGGGCCGCATTCACTGCATCCACTTCGTCGGTATCGGCGGCAGTGGCATGAACGGCATTGCCGAGGTGCTGGTGAACCTGGGTTATCGCGTGCAGGGCAGCGATCTCAAAGCTAACGAGGCGACCCGCCGCCTGGCGACGCTCGGTGTTATCGTGCATATCGGCCATCGCGCCGAGAATGTCGCGGCTGCGGATGTCGTGGTGGTGTCGACGGCGGTGGCGGCTGACAATCCGGAAGTGCTGGTGGCGCGGGAGCGTCGTATCCCGGTCGTGCCGCGCGCTGAGATGTTAGGTGAGTTGATGCGATTTCGCGAATCCATCGCGATTGCAGGCACGCATGGCAAGACCACGACCACCAGCCTGGTCGCCAGCATTCTCGCCGAGGGTGGTCTCGATCCAACCTTCGTCATCGGCGGCCGTCTGCAGGGCGCGGGCACCAATGCGCGTCTCGGCACCGGCAAGTACCTGGTGGCCGAAGCGGACGAGAGTGACGCTTCGTTCCTGCACCTGCAACCGGTCATGGCCATCGTGACTAACATCGATAACGATCATCTCGCGACGCACGATGGCGACTTCGAGCGCCTGAAAAACAGTTTCGTCGAGTTCCTGCACAATCTGCCGTTTTACGGCCTGGCGGTGTTATGCAGCGACGATGCCGAGGTGCGCAGCATCCAGGGTCGTGTCGGCCGACCGCTGATTCGCTATGGCGTGGATGCAGGCGCGGATCTGCGCGCCACGCAAATCCAGCGGCGCGGACTCAAGACTTCCTATGTGGCCGAGCGCGAGGGCCGCAAGCCGCTGCCGGTTACCGTCAATTTGCCGGGCCTGCACAACGTGCGCAATTCGCTCGCCGCGATCGCCATCGCCCAGGAACTGCGGATTGCGGATTCCGACATCCAGCGCGCGCTGGAGGGATTCCAGGGCGTGGACCGCCGCCTGCAGCATATCGGCGATGTGCACACCAGCGCCGGACTGGTCTCGATCGTGGATGATTATGGCCACCATCCCACCGAAATCGCCGCGACCCTGGACGCGGTGCGCCAGGCCTACGCAGGCCGCCGCATCGTGTTAGCTTTCCAGCCGCATCGTTATTCCCGCACCCGCGATCTGCTGGACGACTTTGCGGCCGTGCTGTCCACCGTGGACGCGCTGCTGGTGAGCGAGGTCTATGCCGCGGGCGAAGCGCCCATCAAGGGCGCCGATGGCCGGGCGGTGTGCCGCGCGGTGCGCAGCCGCGGCAGCGTTGAGCCGGTATTTGTACCCAAGATTGACGAGATCGCGACCGCGCTGCGCGAAGTGCTGCGCGACGGCGATGTGATCCTGATGATGGGCGCCGGGCACATTGGCGCGATCGCGCGCGCGTTACCGCAGAAGCTGGGCGCCGAGTTGAGTGCAGCCGCGACCGAGCGCCGCCGCGGGGAGCGCCCGTGATGGCGACTAACAAGAAGTCCAGCGTGGTCACGAACGGCTTGCCGGCAGATTTTGCGCTGCGGGTGCGGCGCGATGAGCCGATGTCCAAGCACACCTCGTTCCACGTCGGCGGCCCGGCGGACCTCTATTTCGAGCCGCGCGACCGTCTGGATCTCACCGGTTTCCTGCGGGCGCTGCCCGCGGACCTGCCGATACACTGGATCGGGCTTGGCAGTAATCTGTTAGTCCGGGACGGCGGCGTTCGGGGTGCGGTAATTGCCCTGCACGGTGCGCTAAGCCGCCTGGACCGCGCATCCCAGGACACGGTCTATTGCGAAGCTGGTGTTCCGGCAGCGCGACTGGCCAAGCAGTGCATCAAGTGGGGCCTGAATGACGCCGCGTGGTTTGCCGGTATCCCGGGCACGTTAGGTGGCGCGCTGGCGATGAACGCCGGCGCTTTCGGTGGCGAGACCTGGCGCCACGTCCGCGAAGTGGAAATGATCGGCCGCGACGGCGTCGTGAGCACCCACAATCCCGAAGAGTTCAAGGTCACGTATCGCCGCGTCGAGCCGCCGCTGTCTGAGCACTGGTTTGTTGCCGCCCGCCTGGGTTTTGAAAAACGTGGCGAGGCGGATGACCAGGCGATGCGGGAACTGCTGCAGCGACGCAAGGACACGCAGCCGATTGGCTCCTGGAACTGTGGCTCCGTGTTTACCAACCCGGCCGGCGATCATGCCGCGCGCCTGATCGAAGCGACCGGCCTCAAGGGGCTGCGCAGCGGCGGCGCAACGGTATCCACCAAGCACGCCAACTTCATCATCAACGAAGGGCAGGCGAGCGCGGCGGATATCGAGGCGCTGATCCTGCTGGTGCAGCAGCGGGTGCACGAGCGGCAGGGTGTGATGCTGACGACCGAAGTGCGCATCATTGGCGAGGCCGGCAAGTGATACCGACATGAAACTGACGTTTGAACCTGACCACCAGCGCAGCGCGACGGCGGCTGCGGACTTCGGCAAAGTCGCTGTCTTGTTAGGCGGATGGTCGACGGAACGCGAAATATCGCTGTTGACCGGCAAGGCGGTACTCGCCGCGCTGCAGCGTCGCAGCGTCAAGGCGCTGGCTTTCGATCCGGCGGAAAGACCGCTGGAGAATCTGCTGGCAGAGAAGTTCGACCGCGTCTGGATCGCATTGCACGGTCCGGGCGGCGAAGACGGCGCCGTCCAGGGCGCACTCGAATTGCTGGGGATGCCGTATACCGGCACTGGCGTGTTAGGTTCGGCGATCGCGATGGACAAGGTCCGCACCAAGCAGCTGGCGATCGCAGTCGGCATTGCGACCGCCGAGTTTGTGGTGCTCGAATCGCCGGCGCAGTTCGACGATACCGTGAGCAGACTGGGCCTGCCGCTGGTCGTCAAGCCTGCAACTCAAGGATCCAGCGTTGGCATCAGCAAGGTCATGCACGCGCAGGATCTGCCCGCCGCGTTTGCGGCCGCGCGCGCCGTAGATCGGCTGGTGATGGCCGAGCCGTGGCTGACAGGCGGTGAATACACCGTCGGCATTTTGCATGGCCGCGCCCTGCCATCCATCCGCATTGAAACACCGAAGACTTTCTACGACTACGAAGCGAAATATTTTCGCGACGATACGCGCTACCTGTGTCCGTCCGGACTCGGCCCCGAGGCCGAGAAACACATGGGCGCGCTGGCGGTCGCGGCGTTCAACGCGGTTGGCGCCTTCGGCTGGGGACGGGTCGATTTCATGATGGATCGCAATCAGCGGCCGCTGCTGCTGGAAATCAATACCGTTCCCGGCATGACCGATCACAGCCTGGTGCCCATGGCTGCCAGGGCCGTCGGCATCGATTTTGAAACGCTCGCCTGGAAAATTCTGGAAACGAGTTTTGCACGGAGACCGCTATGCTAGGTGTCGGTTCGCGCCGCAATCGGCGCAAGGCGGCGGACGGCCGCTGGCAACTGCCGCAAATCCGCTGGCGTCGCTGGCTGCCGGCCTTGAGCGTGCTGCTGTTGTTAGGCGTGAGTGCCGCGGGCGCAAGCCTGATGCTCGATCAGCCGATCGAAACCATCAATATCGTGGGGCGCTTTCAGCGCGTGCAGCCCGTGGATGTCGAGCAGGCGGTCCGCGGCCGGGTCCGCGGGGTTGGCTTGATCGGCGTTAGCCTCGGGGCGATACGGCACGCGGTCGAGACACTGCCCTGGGTCGACAAAGCCAGTGTGGAACGCGCCTGGCCGCGCGGCCTGCGTGTGACGGTCGTCGAGCAGGTGGCGGCGGCACGCTGGGGTGCGAACGGCATCCTGAATTCGCGCGGTGAATTGTTTATGAGCGAGACCCGCCATATTCCGACTGAGTTGCCGCGGCTCTCTGGTCCGGTCGGCGCCGAGCGCAAAGTGGCGCAGCGCTACCTGGCGGCTCAGGGCCGCCTGGTCGAAGCCGGCATGCGCATTACCGCGCTGCGCCTCGATGCCCGTGGCGCCTGGGAAATGGGTCTCGACAACGGCGTCATGATCCGCCTCGGCCGCAAGCAGGTGGATGAACGATTCGAACGCTTTGTACTCGCGGGCCTGCGGCTGGTGGCGCAACGCGGTGGTGAAATCCGCTATGTCGATATGCGCTACACCAACGGCTTTGCCGTGGCCTGGCGCAATGGCGCCGCGCAAACCGCGGCGACGTCAGCCAGCCTCGCGATTGTTCCAACTGCTGCCAACGACGATGCGGAAACCTAGATGGCCAAGAAAAATGACCGACAACTGATCGTGGGCCTCGATATTGGCACGTCCAAGGTGGTCGCCCTGGTGGGCGAGATTGCCGCCGACAACAGTATCGAGATCATCGGCGTGGGTTCGCAGCCGTCGCGCGGCCTCAAGAAAGGCGTGGTCGTCAATATTGAATCGACCGTGCAGTCGATCCAGCGCGCGGTCGAAGAAGCCGAACTGATGGCGGGCTGCGAGATCCACTCGGTGTTCGCCGGCATCGCCGGGTCGCATGTGCGCAGTCTCAACTCGCATGGCGTGGTCGCGATCCGCGACAAGGAAGTGAGCGCCGCGGATGTCGAGCATGTGATCGATGCGGCCAAAGCGGTCGCCATTCCTGCGGACCAGAAAATTCTGCACGTTCTGCCACAGGAATTCATCATCGACGGCCAGGAAGGCATTCGCGATCCGATCGGCATGTCGGGTGTGCGTCTTGAATCCAAGGTACATATCGTCACCGGTGCCGACAGCGCCGCGCAGAACATCGAGAAATGCATTCAACGCTGCGGCCTCGCGGTCGATGACATCGTGCTCGAGCAATTGGCCTCGAGCATGGCGGTGTTATCAGAGGACGAGAAAGATCTCGGCGTGTGTCTCGTTGACATCGGCGGTGGCACCACCGACATCGCGGTGTTCTCGCACGGCGCGATACGCCACACGGCGGTGATTCCGATCGCGGGCGATCAGGTAACTAACGACATCGCCGTGTCGATGCGCACGCCATCTCAGTACGCAGAGGAAATAAAAATCCGTTATGCTTGCGCTTTGTCGCAGCTTGCAAATCCGGATGAGACGATCGAAGTGCCGAGTGTGGGCGACCGCCCGCCGCGAAGGCTCGCTCGCCAGACCCTCGCCGAGATCGTGCAGCCGCGTTACGAGGAATTATTTGGCCTTATCCAGGATGAACTTCGCCGCAGCGGTTTTGAAGAAGTCATCGCCTCGGGCATCGTGCTCACAGGCGGCAGCGCCAAAATGGAAGGCGCGATCGAACTCGCCGAGGAGATCTTTCACGTCCCTGTCCGTCTCGGCATTCCGACCGGCGTCAAGGGACTTTCCGACGTCGTTAGCAACGCGATCCACGCGACCGGCGTCGGGCTGCTGTTATATGCGCGTGAAAACGCGCTCCCCGGTAATCGCGCGCGCTCCCTCGGCGGCAATGCCCGCTCGATGGTTGACCGCATGGGCGCCTGGTTCAAAGGTAACTTTTAGTTTTGAGTTTTGAAGAAGACGACAACCGCCAAATGAAGCTGACACTTCGTACTGACAGACCCGAAGCAATGACCCACACCCCCGGGAGACCCACTCATGTTTGAACTAATGGATTCCTACAGCCAAAGCGCCGTGATCAAGGTGCTGGGCGTGGGCG
>JANLTW010000113.1:0-4580 GCA_031363155.1 Gammaproteobacteria bacterium
GCCGGTGGAGCGTGCGCGCGTGCTGCGCGAGGTTGGGAGCCTGTCGCGACTGCGCGCCCAGGCGATCGGGCGCAACATTACGCTGGAAATGGGCAAGCCGCTTGCCGATGCCGTGGGCGAAGTTGCCTATTGCGCGGATCATTGCGATTGGCATGCGGAGGAGTGCCGCCGCATCTATGGCCGCGTGATTCCACCCCGTCAGCCTAACGTGAGGCAACTGGTGTTGCGCGAACCGGTGGGCGTGTGCGCGGCATTTACGCCGTGGAACTTTCCTTACAACCAGGCAATCCGCAAGATTTCGGCGGCGATCGGCGCCGGATGCACGATCATCATCAAGGGTCCGGAGGATGCGCCTAGCGCGATCGTTGCGATCGCACGCATGTTTCAAGAAGCGGGGTTGCCGCCGGGCGTGCTCAACGTGGTCTGGGGCGTGCCTTCGGAAGTTTCCAGGTACCTGATCGAATCGCCGATTGTTCGCAAGATATCGTTCACCGGATCCGTCACGGTCGGCAAGCAATTGGCGTCGTTGGCCGGCGCCCACATGAAGCGAGTCACCATGGAGCTGGGCGGGCATGCGCCAGTTGTGGTGTTCGACGACATAGATGTCGAACGCGCCGCGGATGTGTTAGCCGCCTTCAAGTTTCGCAATGCCGGCCAGGTCTGCGTGTCGCCGACGCGGCTCTATGTCCAGCAGACTGCCTACGAGCGTTTTGTCGCGCGATTCATCGCCAAAACCCGAACCATCAAGGTGGGAGATGGTCTGGGGCAGGGTGTCGAGATGGGGCCGCTCGCCCACGCGCGGCGGGTGCCGGCCATGGAGCGATTCGTCGATGATGCCAACCGGCGCGGCGCGCGCGTCGAAACCGGTGGCGCGCGCATCAGCGGCGCGGGCAACTTTTTTGCGCCGACTGTGGTCACTGGAGCGCCTGACGACAGCCTGCTGATGACCGATGAGCCCTTCGGACCGGTCGCCACCTGCGTGCCGTTTCGCGACCTGACAGAAGTGCTGCGGCGCGCCAATTCACTGCCTTATGGGCTCGCGGCATATGCATTCACCGGCTCCACCAAGAATGCGCTGGCGATACAAAATGGTCTCGAAACCGGCATTCTCTGCATCAATCATTTTGGTCTCGGGCTCGCGGAAACGCCATTTGGCGGCGTCAAGGACAGCGGTATCGGCAGCGAAGGCGGTCTTGAAACTTTTGACGGGTATCTAAACACCAAGTTCGTCACCGAGATGGACTGACGCGAGTCGCCTCCGGCCGTCTTACCAACGCCGGGACTGTGACCAGCGCCACTTTGAGCCCGAAGAACAAACGTTTGTCTGTGTGAAATTGTCGATATATCGTGCTTGACACCTGCGCCAATGGGCTGCAGTATGCAAAATATGCTAGAGCAAACGTTTGTTCAAATCTTTATGAATCTGCGGTGCCGTATTGCGGGTGCCTACAAGGGGAATTCCATGAGCATGAACACAGTAATCCGGCGCGTGCTGCTGCCGCTGCCATTTGCACTACTTGCGGTTGTTAGTCAGTCGGCGGCTGCGGCCGACGACGCGGCGCAGAACGAACTGCAGGAAGTCGTAGTCACCGGCTCCTATTTGCTGAAGCCCCAGGAAGCGGCCGCTTTGCCGATGCGCGTCGTGTCTGCGGAGGACCTGCTGAAACAGGGCAGCCCTACACTGGTCGAGCTGTTTCGTTCCATGCCGGAGGCCGCCGGGTCCATTGGCAACTCGAATTCATCACAGCCGGGCAAGGGCCAAGGCATCGAGGGTTCCGAGACCGTCAACCTGCGGGGCCTGGGTCCGGACCGCAATCTGGTGCTGCTGAACGGGCGCCGCATGCCACTGGTCAGCGGATTTACTGTCAATACGCGGCTCATGCCGCTGGCTGCCATCGAGCGGATTGAAGTGCTCAAGGACTCGGCAGCGACGACCTATGGCTCGGACGCGGTCACGGGCGTCGTCAACTTCATCACGCGCCGCAATTTCAGCGGCCTGGAATTGGGCGCCAGTTACACGGATGTCCAGGACACGGATGGCGATTCCAAGTTTAACGCGGTCTGGGGCAGGAGCGGCGACGCCTGGAACTTCATGCTGGCTGGCGACTATCAGAAAACGTCGCAATTGCGGGTACTGGACCGGCCCTGGTCAACGCCGGCCTACTCAATCAATCCGGATGCCGGCTGGAACTTTTCGTCTAATCCAGCCCAGTTTACGCCCGTCGGGCCGATCGGCGCCGGCGGCGTCCTGGCGGCGACGGGCGCGCGCGTGGTCGATGTCGGCTGCTCGACGTTAGGGGGCATCCAGCCGTTCGCCGGATTTTGCGTCAACAATGTGCAGAAATATCAGGATCTGGTGGCGCCGACGACGACCTTCCAGGTCTACAGTGAGTTCAATCGCGAGCTCAGCAATGGCATCGAATTCCACGCCGATGCGACCTACGCCAAAATGCTCGCCACAGTCCACTATCCGCCGAGCTTCAACCAGCCGAAGCCGATCACCGAGACGGTGCTGCCCGGCAACATCAATCCCGCCAGCTTCCAGGTCGGCACCAGCCCGCGGCTGTTTGGCAACTGGTGGGTGCCGCTCGCCAACCCGGGCCTCGCGGCCTATGCCGCGGCCAATCCCGCGCAGTTTCCGGCAGGTACCACCGGCATTTTCATTCCGATCGGCCAATGGCGCCCCTGGTTGTTAGGCGGGAATCCTTTCTTCGGCGGGTTCGGCTCCGATGGATCGGCTTACCAGCGGCGTGATCAGGAGCAGTATCGTCTGTCGGTCGGACTCAATGGCAAATTCGGCGACAACGCCAACTGGAAAACCGACCTCACCTGGGGCCAGAACCAGCACTATTTGTTAGGGTTTGATTCGACCGGCGTGCAAATCGAGCTCGCGTTGCGTGGCCTGGGTGGGGCAAACTGCGCCTGGCAGACAGCGGCGCCCGGCAGCTCCGGCTGCCTGTGGCTGAATCCGACCTCGAATGCGATTCCCGGCGCGCCGGTCAACGGCATCGCCACGAATCCAAGCTATATTCCCGCATTGGCTAACAACAACCCGGACCTCTACAACTGGCTGATGATTCCGCAGGAACGATTCCTGATGAGTACGCAGACCGAGGCTAATTTCGTGCTGGACGGCGAATGGCAGCGGGTCAAACTCGGCGGCGGGGCGTTGCGCTGGGCGGCGGGATTGCAGTTCCGGCGCATCGGCTTTGCCGAGCACGATTCGAAATACGCGGACCGCACCCAGGTGCCGTGCCTCAATTCACCGCTCAACATTCCGAATGCCAATGTCTGCACGCCGACTCCCTACACGCCGTTAGGCCTGGCGGTCGCGCTGACGCCCGTCAATATCACCTCGCAGATCTATTCGGCATTCACTGAGGCCGTGCTGCCGTTTTCCGAAGGCAGTAACATTACGATTGGCGCTCGTTTCGAAGACTATGGCTCGGATGGTGGCAGCAATTTCTCGCCGCAGCTGCGTGGCAAGTGGCAGGCGCTCGACTGGCTGGCCTTTCGCGCTTCGGTGAGTACCTCGTTCCGCGCGCCCCCGCAGACTTCGCTCGCGCCGAATCCTGTAGCGTCCATTCCGAACATTCTCGGGCAGCCGCGGGCCCTCGATCTGATCGGTAACCCGGACCTGCAGCCCGAGGAGGCCACCGTCTACAGCGTCGGGACCATGGTGCAGGCCGGTGGCTTCGACGCCGCGCTCGATTATTACCACTACGATCTCAAAGATATCCTGACGAACGAACCGCAGAACGCGATCGTGAACGCCGTGTTCCCCAACGGCGCGGCGGGAGCTAACAACTGTGCCACGGCGGATCCGGCTTTCATCGCTGCGCACTTCGTGTTTACTGGCGCGTGCAGTGCGGCCAACCTGGCCAAGGTCAATCTGTTGCGCATCAACGGGCCCAAGGCGCAATTCAGCGGCCTTGATCTGCGTGCCAGTTACAGGTTCGACGAGGTTCTCGGCGGCAAATTGACGCTCGGCGCGGTCGCCAATCGCACGCTGAAATACCAGTTTGATCCGTTCTCGGTCGCGGGGCTGGCGATTTCCGGCTTCGAGGCGGTCGGCTTTCTGAATGCGGGCACACTGGCGCACAGCCTGCCGAAGAACAAAGGCACGGCTTACGTGAATTACGATAAAGGCCCTGTCAACCTACGCTGGTCGACTCGCTACAATTCGGCTTATGTTGACCAGCGGCAGGCAGCAACGGCGATCGGGTTTAACATTCCGGCAACGACCCTGCACGACTTCGCGGCGGTGGTTGATCTGCCACGAAATCTGTCGCTGACGCTGGCGGTCAGTAATATCTTCGACAAGGATCCGCCGCTGGCCCGGCTGGCTGAAGGCTACGATGCGCTGACCTCTGATCCGCTCGGCCGCAATTACCGGGTAGGCTTGCGCGTTAAGTTCGACTAACAAGGACGGCAACATCGTGACTGCCACTATTGCCGACATCACCACCCTGTCCTGCGGCGCGGGATGGCGCAATTATTCCTTCGTCAAGCTGACCACCAGCGACGGTATCGTCGGCTGGAGCGAGTTTGACGAGGGCTTCGGCAATCCGGGGATCAGC
>JANLTW010000121.1:0-51052 GCA_031363155.1 Gammaproteobacteria bacterium
CGGGAAGATCGGCACGAAGAGCTGAGAAGATATCGCGGAGATCGGATCGATCATCGAGATCGAATCGCTGCTCGTTCGCCAATCGTGATGGCGAGATCCGCGCTCGCCTTCAGATCGACATTTTCTACAGCGTCAACGCTCAGCATCAGCGGCGGCCGCCAAGTAGGCATTGATTTTCGGCAGCAGGGCCTCTCTCCTTTGCAGGCTCTCGGGCGACCAAACCTCTTCGCGCTCGTAGCACTCGGGGAAGACGCGCGCGCCCGGTGGGAACTGAACCCACGGCTGCTTGGATGCTGTGAAGATGTGGGCGTCAGGTGGCAGGATAGTGACTCCAGACTGCCACCTTGCACACAGGGCAACGCGCGATCTTCTGCCCGAGGCCGCTCTCGGAAGGCGTGTCAATCAGCTCTGGATCAACCCCAAGATTGGTGACCCGATCAGATTCGATCATTGCGTTCAGTGCGAAGGCAGAACCTGTCTCACGCTGGCACCAGCGACAGTGGCAACAGTTCACCGCCAGAGGAGCAGAGTCCATACGGTACCGAACGGCTTTGCAGTCGCAGCCACCTTCGGGCTAGGCCTTCCGTGAGTACCAGATGAGCGAAACACCGAGAACAATCATCCATAGCGGCAACAGGGCGTTGTTGACATCGGCAACGCCCTGCACCGCAGGCGTGACATTGCGAAACGCCCCGATCACAAACAGGGAAGCGAACGCCACCCCGCACCATCCCAACCACTTCGGGAACTGCTTCTCGTTAAGAAGTGACAGGCCCGCGAAGAGGAAGAAGATCGCCAGGCATACCTCGCCCAAAAACTCGCCGATGTAGTTGCCGAGGTAGACGTTCAGGCCCAAGAAGACGGCCGCGAGGCTGCTCCTTGCCGCAGCGCCAGACTGAGCATAGGCATCCGCCAGCGCCCAGTGGATGCTTGGCCAACGCATCAGGCCCAAACACATCGCCAGCGAACCCAATGATGCGGCGACAAGCGCGAGTGTCATGCGTCCGCGGCTCGACGGACAGGCGAAATATGCGCCTACCGCTCCCGGCACCAGAAGCAACGGGAGAAATGCGTACAGCGCCCAAATGGCTCTCATGGTCGACCCGCCGGCACGCAGACGCGGAAGCACTTCGGAGGCGCTGCCATCAAGAATGCCTGGGTAGTCGAAGTTCGCAGCCAGATAGCTGAAGACGGAAACGAACGCCAGTGCCCCGACGATGAAGCTCAAGCCTCCGGCGATGATTATCGGGCGATGTTGCATTCACGTTTCCTTTCGCGCAAATGGTTCTAGTGACGCCCAACTTTTAATTTGGGGTATGAAACTGCGGTGACCTTTCACCGCAAACGCGCGGAATAACATTCTTTCAATCTCCGCAAGTGCCTGTCCCCAATAGTGCACGGGGTACAGAATGTCGTCAAAAAATTCCGCGGCGCTTACCGGGGGTCCGGTAGACCGCGGCGGATCGGCGCTGCTGAGCCGGCTATTCGAGTGGCTGTCGGCGTCGCAATTAGCTATAGTGCATCGCAATTGCGATACATGGAGATTTTGTGAAATCGACAACCATCCCACCCGTAAGAGTTTCACCCGCACTGCGCCGCCAGGCGGAGTCGGTGCTGCGCGAAGGCGAGAGCCTGTCCAGCTTCATGCTGGACGCCCTGCAGCGCAGTATTGCAGCGCGTCGCGATCAGGAGGCTTTTCTGGCCCGGGGGCGCACCAGTGCAGCAAAAGCACGACTGACCGGTCGCTACGTGTCGTCTGCGCAGGTTCTGGGCGGGTTGTCGCGTCGTCTTGCCCTTGCTAAAAAGAACAAGCGCGGCTAGTACCTGTGCGGCGCTACGCAATCCGCTTCACGGAGGAAGCGAAGGCCGATATTGAGCGCCTTTATGAATTTCTGCTCGAGAAGGATGTGCGAGCCGCGGAACGCGCCCTGACAGCAATGCGCCGCGGATTTGCCCTGCTTGCGTACTCGCCCTACTCCTGCCGCATGGCGGACCGCAACTCGCCGCGGCTGCGGGAATTCCTCGTCCCGTTCGGATCAGCGGGTTACGTTGCCTTGTTCGAAATAGACCCCCGCGCGACCGTAACTGTGCTGGCCATCAGGCACCAGCGCGAGGACGACCACCATTAGGGCAACTGCGTCGAGCCCATCAGGTAGCGGTCGGTCTCGCGGGCGGCGCCACGGCCTTCGTGTATCGCCCAAACGACGAGGCTCTGGCCACGGCGGCAGTCGCCGGCAGCGAATACTGCCGGCACGCTGGTCGAATATTTTTCATACTCGGCGGCGATGTTGCTGCGCGGGTCGACTTTCAATCCAAGGTCCTTGATCATGCCGGACTCGGGTCCGAGGAAGCCCATGGCTAACAGCACCAGGTCCGCGGGCTGGGTCTTTTCGCTGCCGGGCTGTTCGATCGGGCCAAACTGGCCTTTGGCATCTTTGCCCCAGCGGACCTTGACGGTCACGACCTCTTTGACATTGCCCCTGGCATCGCCGGTGAATTTCTTGATGGTCGTCAGGTAAACGCGCGGATCGGAGCCGAATTTCGCGGCCGCCTCTTCCTGGCCATAGTCCAAGCGATACACGCGCGGCCATTCGGGCCAGGGATTGTCGGCGGCGCGATCTTCGGGCGGCTGGTCCATGATTTCAAACTGCGTCAGCGACTTGCAGCCATGGCGCATCGCGGTGCCGACGCAATCCGTGCCTGTATCGCCGCCGCCGATCACGACAACGTGCTTGCCCTTGGCATGCATTGCGCTGCCCGCCGGCTTGCCGGCCAGCACGGACTGGGTCGCGAGGGTCAGGTATTCCATCGCGAAATGCACGCCCTGCAACTGCCGGCCCTCGACCGGCAGGTCGCGCGGCTGCGTGGCGCCAGTACAGAGCACCACCGCATCGAAGTCCTTGCGCAGCAGCGGCGCCTCGACGTTGTCGCCAACGTTCGCCTTGAACAGGAATTTCACGCCCTCGGCTTCGAGCTGATGGATGCGGCGCATGACCACCGCCTCCTTGTCGAGCTTCATGTTAGGAATGCCGTACATCAGCAGGCCGCCCGGGCGGTCGGCGCGCTCCAGCACGGTCACTGCATGACCGGCGCGATTCAGCTGCTGCGCGGCGGCGAGCCCGGCGGGACCGGAGCCAACCACGGCGACCTTCTTGCCGGTGCGCATCGCCGGCGGCTCGGGCAGCACCCAGCCTTCCTCGAAACCCCGGTCGATGATCGCGTTCTCGATGTTCTTGATAGTGACCGGCGGCGCATTGATGCCTAACACGCAGGAGCCTTCGCAGGGCGCCGGGCAGACCCGGCCCGTGAACTCCGGAAAGTTGTTGGTGCGGTGCAGGCGGTCCAGCGCTTCGCGCCACAAGCCCCGGTACACGAGGTCGTTCCACTCCGGGATCAGGTTGTTCAGCGGGCAGCCGGAAGCGCCGCCGCTCATCAGCTTGCCGGTGTGGCAGAACGGCACGCCGCAATCCATGCAGCGCGCGGCCTGGTTGCGCAGGCGCTTTTCGTCCATGTGGTGATGGAATTCGTTCCAGTCGCCAAGGCGTTCGCCGGGCGAACGGTCCATGGGCAACTCGCGCAGGTACTCGATAAAACCTGTGGGTTTACCCATGACGGTGATACCTGCCCATCAGTTGCCCCCGACACGCGACAGGTCACGCGCGTTTTCTTCGAAGGCCGCCATGATGGCATCGTCGCCCGACAAGCCCTGGTCGTGCGCGCGTTGCAGGCAGGCCAGCACGCGCTTGTAGTCCTTCGGCATCACCTTGACGAAGCGCGGCACCATGGTTTCCCAGGCGGCGAGAACGCGGCGTGCGGGCTCGGAACCTGTGAGGTCGTGGTGACGCTGGATCAGCGCTCGCAGCTGCGCAATTTCGGCCGCATCGCTGAGGCGCTCGATATCGACCATCTGCGTGTTGACGCGCTTGGGGAAATTGCCGGCCTCATCGAGCACCAGTGCGACGCCGCCCGACATGCCCGCGCCGAAATTGCGGCCCGCCGGACCTAACACGACCACGGTGCCGCCGGTCATGTATTCACAGGCGTGATCGCCGACGCCTTCGACCACGGCCGTGACGCCGCTGTTACGCACGCCAAAGCGTTCGCCCGCCATGCCACGGACGAAGACCTCGCCGGCCGTGGCGCCATAGAGCGCGACGTTGCCGATGATGATGTTGTCTTCCGCCGCGAACCTGGCCTTCTTTGACGGATAGATCACCACATGTCCGCCCGAGAGGCCCTTGCAGAAATAATCGTTGGCGTCGCCTTCCAGCGTGAAGCTCATGCCATTCGGCATGAACGCGGCAAAACTCTGGCCGGCTGAGCCTGTGAACTTGATTTGAATGGTGTCGTCCGGCAGACCCTTGGCGCCCCACTTGCGGGTGATTTCGCTACCCGTGATGGTGCCGACGACGCGGTTGACGTTGCGCACCGGCAGCTCCGCGGCAACTTTTTCACCGCGCTCGATCGCTGGCTTGCAGATACCCAGCAACTGGGTCATGTCGAGCGACTTCTCGATGCCGTGGTCCTGCTCCATCTGCTTGTAGCGGCCGACATCGTCCGGCGCATCCGGCTGGTAGAGGATATTGCTGAAGTCGAAGCCCTTGGCTTTCCAGTGGTCGATGGCCTTGCGCGCCTCGAGGCGGTCGACGCGGCCGACCATCTCGTTGATGGTACGGAAGCCGAGTTCCGCCATGATTTCGCGCAGATGCTGCGCAACGAAGCTCATGAAATTGACCACGTGCTCGGGCTTGCCCTGGAAACGCTCGCGCAGCCGCGGGTCCTGGGTCGCGACGCCGACCGGACAGGTATTCAAATGGCAGACCCGCATCAAGATGCAGCCGGTCGCCACCAGCGGCGCGGTCGCGAAGCCAAATTCCTCGGCGCCTAACAAAGCGGCGACGGCAACATCGCGCCCGGTCTTGAGCTGGCCATCGGTCTCGACCGTGATGCGGCTGCGCAGGTTGTTGAGCACCAGCGTCTGGTGTGTTTCCGCGAGGCCCAGCTCCCAGGGCAGTCCGGCATGCGTGATCGAGGTCAGAGGCGAGGCGCCGGTGCCGCCGTCATAGCCGGAAATCAGCACGACATCGGCATGGGCCTTGGCAACGCCCGCGGCAATCGTGCCGACACCCACTTCCGCGACCAGCTTGACGCTGATGCGCGCACGGGTGTTGGCGTTTTTCAAATCGTGGATCAGCTCAGCGAGGTCCTCGATCGAGTAGATGTCGTGGTGCGGCGGCGGCGAGATCAGCCCCACGCCCGCGGTCGTGTGCCGCGTCTTCGCGATCCACGGATAGACCTTGGTGCCCGGCAGCTGCCCGCCCTCGCCCGGCTTGGCGCCCTGCGCCATCTTGATCTGGATTTCCTGCGCGCTGACCAGGTATTCGGAAGTCACGCCGAACCGGCCGGACGCAACCTGCTTGATGGCTGAGTTCTTGCTGTCGCCGTTAGGCATGGGCACGTAGCGATCCGGATCCTCACCACCTTCGCCGGTGTTGGACTTGCCGCCGATGCGATTCATCGCAATCGCGAGCGTTTCGTGCGCTTCCTTGCTGATCGAGCCGTAGGACATCGCGCCGGTCTTGAAGCGCGTCATGATCGACTCGACCGACTCGACTTCGTCGACGGGCACGGATTCGCTTTTCTTGAAGTCCAGCAGACCGCGCAGCGTCGCGTGGTTTTTCGCCTGGTCGTCGATCAGGCTGGCATAGGACTTGTAGATCGAGTAACTGCCGGTGCGGACCGACTTCTGCAGGCGGTGGATCGATTCCGGATTGAAAAGATGGAATTCGCCGTCCGAGCGCCACTGGTACTGGCCGCCCGCGTCTAACACGGCGTGTTCAGAAGCGCCGCGCACCGGGAAAGCCTGCGCGTGGCGCATCAGGGCCTCGCGCGCGATCACTTCGATGCCGATGCCGCCCACCCGCGATGCGGTGCCGGTGAAGTACTGGTCGATCACGTCCTGGCGCAGGCCAACGGCCTCGAATACCTGCGCGCCGTGATAACTCTGCACTGCCGAGATGCCCATCTTGGACATCACCTTGACCACGCCCTTGACCGCGCTCTTGGTGAAATTGCGGCACGCGACCGTGTGATCGACGTTCGGCAGCAATTGCTGGCGGATCATGCCGTCGATGGTCTCGAAGGCCATGTAGGGATTGATGATGGCGCAGCCATAGCCGATCAGCAGCGCGAAGTGATGCACCTCGCGCGCATCGCCGGTCTCGATCGCGAGCGATACCCGCAGGCGCAGGCCTTCGCGGATCAGGTAGTGGTGCAGCGCCGAGACAGCCAGCAACGACGGGATCGGCGCAAATTCCCTGTTGACGCCGCGATCGCTCAGTATCAGGACATTGACTTCGCTTTCCTCGATGGCGCGGCGCGCCATGACGCACATCTCTTCGATCGATTTCGTCAGGCCCTTTTCGCCACGTGCGACGCGGAACAGGATCGGCAGCGTTTCGACCTTGATGCCCGGCAGCGACAGGCGGCGGATCCGGGCGAACTCTTCGTTCGTCAAAACCGGGCCCTTGAGCTCGACGCGCCGGCAATCGGTCGGCTGCGGGTTCAGCAGGTTGCCTTCCGATCCGAGCCAGACCTCGCTCGAGGTGATGATTTCCTCGCGTATGGAATCGATCGGCGGATTCGTCACCTGCGCAAAAAGCTGCTTGAAGTAGTCGTACAGCATGCGCGGCCTGTTAGACAGCGCGGCCAGCGGTGTGTCGTTGCCCATCGAGCCGACTGCCTCGACGCCATCCCGGGCCATCGGCGCCATCAGCAGGCGCTGATCCTCGAAACTGTAGCCAAACGAAACCTGCCTAGCTAACAAAGTGTCGTGATCGGTGTGCGGTATTTCGCCGGCAGCCGGCAGATCCTCGAGATAAACGAGATTGTCGTTGAGCCACTGGCGATACGGACGCTCGCCACAGATTTTTGCCTTGATCTCCGCATCGTCGATGATGCGGCCCTCGGCGGTATCCACCAGGAACATGACGCCCGGCTGCAGGCGGCCCTTGCGGACGATCTTCTCGGGCGGGAAATCCAGCACGCCGGCTTCCGATGCCATCACCACGACGTCGTCGTCGGTCACGTAGTAGCGGCCCGGACGCAGGCCATTGCGATCCAGCAGCGCGCCGATCTGCACGCCATCGGTGAAGGAGATGTCGGCCGGGCCATCCCAGGGCTCCATCAGGCTGGAGTGATACTGGTAGAAGGCGCGGCGCGAATCGTCCATGGATTCATGCTTCGCCCAGGGCTCCGGGATCATCATCATCAGTGCGTGCGGCAATGAGCGGCCCGCCAGCACCATCAGCTCGAGCACGTTGTCGAACATCGAAGAGTCCGAGCCGAACGGGTTCACGATCGGGCGGATCTTGTCGATGTCCTCGCCAAACAGCTCCGATTCGAACATCGCTTCGCGGGCACGCATCCAGTTGATGTTGCCGCGCAGCGTGTTGATCTCGCCGTTATGCGCGAGGTACCGGTACGGGTGGGCGCGTTCCCAGCTCGGAAAGGTGTTGGTCGAAAAGCGCGAGTGCACCAGCGCCAGCGCGCTTTCGATCGATGGGTCGCGCAAGTCGGCGAAATACGCATCGAGCTGCGTGGTCAGCAGCATGCCCTTGTAGACCAGCGTCTTGTAGGACAGGCTCGCGACATACCAGAACTCGCTGCCGTCGCGCGTCGTGGTGCGGATGTCGTTGTAGGCACGCTTGCGGATCACGTACAGCTTGCGCTCGAATTCCGCCTCGGTCTTCGTGTCTGGCCCGCGGGCGATGAACACCTGGCGCATGAACGGCTCGCAGGCCCGCGCCGTGTCACCTAACATCTTGTTGTCGGTCGGCACGGTGCGCCAGCCCAGCAATTCCTGGCCCTCGGCCTGCACCGTGCGCGCGAAGACTTCCTCGAGCTTGCGGCGCTGGGTCGCGTTACGTGGCAGGTAGACGAGGCCGCAGGCGTACTGCCCGGGCGCAGGGAGCGTGATGCCCGACTTCCTGGCAACCTTGGCCAGGAACGCGTGCGGCGTCTGCATCAGAACGCCAGCGCCATCGCCGGTATTGACCTCGCAGCCACAGGCGCCGCGGTGGTCCAGGTTTTTCAGGACCTGGATCGCGTCCCGCACAATCTTGTTAGATTTGCGGCCCTTGATATCCACGACAAAGCCGACACCGCAGGCGTCATGCTCGTGGCGCGGGTCGTACAGACCCTGGGCACCGGGCGCCTCGGACCGCGGCCGGTGGGTGGATGTCGAGGTCGGCAACTTCATCTTTCGCTCGCTCAAGTCAGACAGGGCCCCCGGAAAAACCGTCAGCCCGCGACGAGCGCAGGCCACCTACGCTGCAGTCATTCGCCTGCAACGCCTTATAAATCAAATACTTATAATCTATATACCTGGGGTCGCTGGAGCAGCGGGCTGCCCGCCCGCGCGTAAGAATCGACCTTATATATGAGCCTGATAATACTGACCACGGGCCCGGGGTCAATCACCGTTTGGGCATCAGCTCATGTGGACTTGTGCGGCGCGTGCATGCCGTCGGCCCAGACTTCCTCGGGCTGCTCCACCGGCTCGATATCGAGGTTCACGACCACCGGGTCCTGGCCGCTACGCATCAGCACGCATTCGAGCGACTCGGAGTCGCGCGCGTTGATTTCCTGGTGCGGCACGAAGGGCGGCACATAGATGAAGTCGCCCGGCCCGGCTTCGGCGGTGAACTCGAGGCGCTCGCCCCAGCGCATCCGCGCCTTGCCGCGCACCACGTAGATCACGCTCTCGACGTCGCCGTGATGATGCGCACCGGTCTTGGCGTTGGGCGAGATGCTGACCGTGCCGGCCCAGATTTTTTCGGCGCCAACCCGCGCGTGGGTTATTGCGGCTGCGCGCTGCATGCCCGGCGTCTGCGCGGTGTTCGCATCGAGCGTGCCGGCCTTGATGACCCGGACGCCGGTGAGGCGCCAATCCTGCAAATAATTCTTTGCCATCGGCTTAGTGTATGCAAAAACCTGCCGGCAGGCGCAATGCGGCGGTGCGATCGGCAAACCGCATTTGCGCAGCTTTGCCAAAGGTGGTGTATGGTGGTTCCCGTGAGCAGTACTTCCTTCATGCGTACTGTTAGGCCCGCAGTCGTTCTTTTGCCGGGCCTGCTGGCTGCGGTCGCTGCGGCCGAGATGCCGCAATTCCCGGTCCCCGACAGCATCGAGACCGTCACGGTCGAAGCGCTGCAGCCGCGTTATGTCGCCCCCACCTTGCGGGACCGCATCGGCCGTATCTGGGCGCCTGTCTATATCAATGACCAGGGCCCCTATCGCCTGGTACTAGACACCGGCGCCAATCGCTCCGCCGTCATTGATCGCGTTGCCTTAGCGCTCGGCAGCGGTGTCGTCAGCGCTACCAGCGCCCAGCTGCGCGGAACGACCGGCACGGCGGTGGTGCCCATGATCGACGTTGAGCGCCTGCAGATCGGCGACCTGCTGATTGAAGCAACGCAATTGCCGATTTTGCCGGATGCCTTTGGCGGCGCCGACGGCGTACTCGGTTATGACGGACTGAAGGACAAGCGCATCTTCATCGATTTCGGCAATGACCTGATCACGATCAAGCGTTCCCAGCGTGAACGGCCGGCAGCGGGGTTCACTTCGCTGCCAATTACTTTCCTGCAGGATTTCGTGCCGACGATCACCGTCTACCTCGGCAGTACGAGGATCAAGGCGATCATCGACACCGGCGCCCAGCGATCCATGGGCAATACCGCGCTGTATGAACTGCTGCAGCGGCGGCGCCGCGAGTTCGCGGACTCGACCGTCACCGGCGTCACGCTGGACGACCAGGCCGGGCAGGCAACGCGGCTCCATGACATTCGGATGGGCGACGTGACGATTCCCTCGCTGCAGGTGACGTTCGGCGACCTCTATATTTTCCGGTACTGGAAGGTCGAAGACGTGCCGGTGCTGATCCTTGGCATGGACGTGTTAGGCACGGTCAACAAGCTGGTAATCGACTATCGCCGTCGTGAAGTGCACATGCAGGTGCGCAACAATCGTTCCGAGCGGCAACCGACTCTGGGCACACGCCTGCCCTAGCCCAGGCGCGTTTGTCGTCGCGCCCGCATCACAGAACTGAAATTTTTTTTGCCGCAGGTCTTGCATCGCGGGGCTGTGTGCCGTAACTTTCGCGGCGCGTCGCTGGCAGCAGTGCCGGTTTTAACCTTCTCAGGGGTGTGGCAAGCAAGAGATGAAGAAGCAAATTGAGTTGTCGTATCGCAACGACCACGGAAAGCAGCAGATTCCCGACGCGGCCCCGCGTTTACTCAAGGTCAATGAGTATCTTGAAAGGAACTTTCCGGACTTCTTCGCCGAAGCGCGTTTCCAGGTTGGAGACGACGATTACTTCCTCTACTCCCGCTTCGGCCAGTACCTGGCCCGCTCCATCGAGAAAAAGACCACGCCACGCGGCAAGATCAATCGTGGCTTTACCGTGCTCAACAAGATGGCCGCGCTGTCGCGCCGCGATCCGACCGTGCGTCGCATGCTGGTCTCGGGCCCGCTCGAGTTTCTCGTCGACGCACCGCGTGCTCGCGCAATGGCCATGAAGCGTTTATCGCCGGTCGCACAAGGCTATATGGAGAGCCTCTGCGAGTAAGTTTCGCTAGAATCACCCGAACAGAAGCTGGCAGATGCTTCGTCAGGATTAGGGACGCCCAAGGGCGTCCTTTTTTTCGGCCGGTTTTGGGAAGTAAGGTATGACCAAGAAAGAAAATGCGAATCCGCAGGCGCAGATGGTCGCCGACGAGTCCATGGTGCGCACGCTGCGCCACCAGGCTGACGCGATCTGGCCGCAGGAATCCAAGTTGTTTGCGCGCTACGCGCTGCCCGCCAATGCCCGGATTCTCGATCTTGGCTGTGGCACCGGCGAGGCCGCCGCGCGCCTCGCCGGCATGTATCCGGACGCGCGCCTGACCGGCGTGGACCTAGGTCCCGAGGTGCTGGCGGTCGCCCAGCGCCTGCATGCGGCCGCCGCACCACGCCTGTCCTTCGAACTCGGCGACGGCTACGCATTGCGCTTCGACAGCGGCAGTTTCGATCTCGCACTGTGCCGCCATGTCACGCAGATGGTGCCTGAGCCCGAGCGCATGCTCGGCGAGCTAACAAGGGTGCTAAAGCCGGGCGGCTGGCTGCATGTGCTGTCCGAGGATTACATGATGCTGCACTTTCCGGAGCGCAATGGCGTGGACCCGGACCGGCTGTGGCGCGACGGCCCGGTGGCGTTCTGCAAGGCCACCGGAACGGATGCGCGCGTCGGCCGGCGCACACTGCCGATGCTGCGGCGCCTGGGGCTGGTGGACGTTTGCGTCGATTACCTGACCATTGATACCGAACGGGTGCCGCGTGCGACCCTGGCCGGCATTTTCACCGCCTGGCGCGATGGCTACGCCGATGCGCTGTCTGCTGATACTGGGCGCATGACAACAATCGAGGCGCACCAGCTGTTTGACTGCCTGCTGGCGACGATCGCGGATCCGGACAGCTACGCCGTTTGGCACGTGCCGGTGATTGCAGGCAGGAAGCCCGCGGCAGCCTGAGCAACTCAGGTCAGTTGTTCCACCAGTCCGCCAATTTTTCCATCAAGCCGGTAACCGCGCCGATCAACCATTCCGCGCCACGCGAATAGTCTGCGGCGCCTGGACAGGGCACCGTCTTATCGCCAATGGCGCAGGTCATCTCCCCGGCCGACACCATCGATGCTTCATGCTGCGACAGTTCTCGCATCCCATTCTCCTCCATGCTGGCTAGAACTTGTAACCGTAGTAAATGTAGAGCGCGGTTTGCGAAAGATTGACGCCGCCGTGAATGATCGCGCGGTTGAAGGTGCTCATGCCCGTGGCGGCAAAGGCACACATGAGCAGCGAAAACAGCAGCGCGAATATTTCGTTGCCATGGTGAACCACACTGAACAATACCGACACAACCACTGCGGATAACGCTATGTGCAGGTATTTTCCCAGGCCGAACAGCATGATCTGCCGGCAGGTCTTTTCTTCGTAAATCGGCGTCAGCACCGCCGCGTTGAACATGAAAACGGCGACACCTAACAATCCGTTGCTGGTGGTTACTTGGATGGTGTCCTGTAGCCCCGCACTGCGGACTCGGAAAACGATCAGCCCGACCAGCAGGCCCGCCAGCAGCAGCAGCAACGACCACCTGGCAAGTTGAGTTTTTTCCGGAACGACCCAAAACAGCAGGAAAATCGTCAGCGCCGTCAGAACCAGATCGGTGAGATCCCGGTCGAGGGCCAGCAAGGCAGCCAGGGTAGTGCCCGCCATAGGGATCAGCGACAACAGGAATGCGATCAGGTATTTCTTGCCGTCGACATTTTTGTATGGAGTATCCATATGCGCCAGGCCTTTCCCGAACGGATATCGGCGCCAGACTCTGCGCCGATATCGCGCTGCTGCTGATCAGCCGAACCAGGACTCAAACAGGTCGGTAACAGCACCGACCGCGTCGTTGTAGGCCTGCTTCCAGTCCTGGATGGTGCCGGTGCAGCCGATGCCCTGTGCGAGACTGATCGTGCAGGTCAGTTCACCGGCGGAAACCGCCGACAGCTCGGTGTGAGTCAATTCACGCATGTTGATTCTTCCTTGATGGGAGCACTGCACCCCTGCGCCGCGGGTTCGGGCGCAACGCCCAAGTGAAATCCGGGCGGAATCTTGGCATGGCTCCGCTGTCCCGCAAACCCCTGGGGCAGGCTGAAAACTAACGCAATCGACCGGATATGCGCAGCAGGCGGCAAAGCTCGCCACCCAGCCGCACTCGTCAGGACATGATGAAAACGCAGAGCTTGTTGCCGTCAAGATCGCGGAAATAGCCGCCGTAAAAATTGTCGCCGCGCGGACCGGCGGCGCCCTCGTCCTTGCCACCTAACGCCAGCGCTTTCTGATAGACGCGATCCACCTGCTCTTTGGAGTTGGCCAGCAGGCTGATCATCATGCCGTTACCCACGGTGGCCGGATTGCCGTCGTGCGGCGTGATCGCCATGAACATCGGGGAGTTCGGGGCGTTGGCCCAGCCGATATATTTGTCGCTCACCATGCCGCGCTCAGCGCCCAATTCCTTCAGCAAGGCATCGTAAAAAGCGCCCGCGCGCTGCAGACTATTCGTACCCACTGTCACATAGCCAATCATGTTGCTACCCCTTGCGAAAAAACCAATAAATGATGCCCGCCAAGAGGATTATATCGACCAGCACCGGATCCGCGAAGGCCATGTCATTAGAGACGCGCTTGGCCCGCTGCGGTTGGCAGAGGCTTGGGTTTGGCAGGCGGTGCTGGCACGGTGACCAATTTGTATCGTAGCCTTGCGCCTATGGCCAACTCAGAGCTGTAGATCTCCCGCTGCTGCTGCGGTATCCCGCAAATAACTTGTCACAAGATGAGTGGCTACGGCCTGACGATCGGGCGCGCGGTCAGCGCAAACTTAGTGCCATCTGCTCAGCTAGGGAAAAGGTCCTGTGAGCGACGTTTGCGCCCGAGCGAACGCGCAAGATCGCGTGTGAGTCCACGAGCCGCGATCTTGCAAGCGCGAAGCCCTTTGAGCCGCGCGGCCGGGACCATCGCGCTTGGCCGACAATCACGATCTGACGTGTCGACTCGCTTTCGGCGCCGCTAGCGCGGCACGCCGGGCTGGGTAATTTCCATGCGCGTGCCGTCGGGATCGCGCGCCACCATCGATCGCAGGCCGCCCGACGCCGCCATGGGTGGTTCCAGGATTTCAGCGCCGAGCGCCACCAGGCGCGCATGCACAGCATCAACGCCGTCGGTGGTGAAGATCAGGATAGCCGTACCTATCATGGTTGCGCCTTTTGTCAGGCGGCGCAGCGTCTTGAGTTTGCGGTTGTGGACCTCCGCCAGGCCCAGAGTGCCGCCATCAATACGGCCGGTCGACAAAGTATTGTCCATGGTCATGCGGATGAAGGTCAGTTGCGTGCCCAGCGGCAGGCCGAATGTCCTCAGCGACGGGGCATCGGAGACTTCGACGCGGCGGTCCTCGCGGAATCCGAGCGCCTCGTAAAACCGTTTACTGCGTTCAAGATTGCTGACCAGCAGCGTCGTGCGACGAGCCACGGCCTTGGTCCCCGGAGTTACGGTTGACGGATCGGTGTAGACCGGCGGCGGGACGGTCGTAATCACCGGGTCGACAGCCTGCGCGGCTAACACGCTGCATGCACCCAAGCCCAGCATCAGTGCCGATTGGATCAGTCGGGTCATCGTGGCTTGCGATTTCATGGAGCCCCCTGTTGCGTCATACTCGGATAGTAGCTGCATCGCAGGGAAATTCGTTCATGGAAATGCTCATGACAATGATCAGTCGCGCATTTATCGGGATCTTGGCGTTGCTTGCCTGCGGCCCTCTGTCGCCGCGTGCTCATGCCCAGGGACAGGATTCGACACCGGGCCAACGCAACCTGTTGATTATGGCGGAACTGTTGCCGGGAATTTACGACAACGCCAACCAGAATTATTTCGACACCCGCCGCGCGCTGCCGCAAGCGGACCGGCATGCGCGCGTCGCGACCACGATCACGCGCATCGACGCGCCGGCGTTCGGGCCGCATGCGTTTCTCTGGGTTAACAACACCGAGACTGCCAACGGCCCGCTGAAGTCCTATCGAATCGCCACATTGCAAGCCGGACCCGGCGCCGAAGAAGTGCTGATGAAGCACTTCATGAAAATGCAGGGTGAGATCACCGCGGCCGATCTTGTTAGCTTGAAGCCCGCCGACCTGCGCCGCACCGATGGCTGCGACTATATGTTCAAGCGGCGCGCCGATCATTTCCGTGGCCAGCAATTGCCCAGGGCCTGCCAGTTCAAATGGGACGGCGCCGATGTGTACACCGACAACGAGATTTCGCTCTCCAACAGCAGTCTATGGTTTGTCGATCACAAGTTCCTGATCAAGACCGGCAAACGCATCACCGGCGTCGTATCTGGCGAACCGTTCTGGCTGGAACGGGCGCGGGTATTTCATTGTTATGCCGACATTCCGGGCGTCAGCGGCGGGCGCGACATTCCCTTCCAGCGCTACGACAACCTGACCGTGCACGATCGCGGCGGCCAGGTCTGGTTCAAAACCCATGAGACGCCGGCACGTGAAATCAGCATCCTGCTGCGCAACGTCACCTGGCATGTGCTCAACGAGGCTAACAACCAGTTCAATCGCAATTCGCTGGTCATGTACACGATGGAAAGATTGCCGGACGGCACGATCAAGGGCTACCCGTACGCGTTCACCGACCCCGAGGCCACGCGTATCGGCATCAATTACAGCTGGATGCTGGTGAATTGCGCGATCACGCCGCGTGACCAGGCTCGGCCCGAACTCTAGCGCGCGCTGCCCAGCGGTCCATCGCAATGAATATCGACGCCTGGATCAACAGCATTCTGGGCCCGCTGACCGAGCGCATCTCGGCCGTGGTCTTCTACGCCGTGCCGCTGGCCGGCGCCCAGGTGCCGCTGATCGTGGTCTGGCTGATTTCGGGCGGTGTGGTGTGCACGCTGGCAATGGGCTTCGTCAACCTGCGGGGGTTCCGGCACGCATTGCGGGTCATCCGCGGCGACTATGTGAGTGCTGACGCCGCCGGCGAGACCACACCCTTCCAGGCGCTGGCAACCGCAGTGTCCGGCACGGTCGGCCTGGGCAATATCGCCGGCGTTGCCGTGGCGGTCTCGATAGGTGGCCCCGGTGCGACCCTGTGGATGGTGCTGGCCGGATTTCTCGCGATGAGCGCCAAGTTTTCGGAAGTGAGCCTGGCGGTCAAATACCGCCGGTTGCGCGCCGACGGCACAGTCAGCGGCGGCGCCATGCACTACGTCCCGATCGCTCTCGGCCGCATCGGTCTGCCCGGGATCGGCAAGTTGTTAGCAGTGTTTTTCTGCGTCGCGACCATCGGCGGCTCCATGACTGTGTTCCAGGTCAATCAGGCCTACGCGCAGTTTCGCGAGGTCACGGGGCTGCAGCAGGGCTGGATGTTCGGGCTCGCAATCGCAATCTGGGTGGGAATCGTCCTGTTCGGCGGCATGCGCCGCATTGCGAGCTGGACCGAAAAAATGGTGCCGCTGATGTGTGTGCTGTACATCGTCGCCTGCATCGTCGTGATCATCGCCAACGCGGCGCATGTGGGCGACGCCTTCGTTACGATCGTGCGCGAGGCGTTTGCACCGCAGGCCGTCGAGGGGGGTGTGTTAGGGGCTTTGCTGCAGGGCTTCAGGCGTGCGGCGTTTTCCTGCGAGGCGGGCCTCGGCTCGGCGCCGATGGCGCACGCAACGGTCAAAACCCACGAGCCACTGTCGCAGGGACACGCAGCGCTGATCGAGCCTTTCCTCGACACGGTCGTCATCTGTTTCCTGACCGCGATTGTGATTGTGGTCAGCGGCGTTCCGCTGCATGGCGACGCCCAGGGCGTGGCGCTCACGTCGCAGGCCTTCGCGACCGTGGTGCCGTGGTTTCCGGTGGTCCTGGCGGTCTGCGTAATTTTGTTCGCGCTGTCCACCATCCTGAGCTGGGGTTACTACGGCGAGCTCGCCTGGACCTGGTTGTTAGGTGACTCGGCTCGCCTGCGTGCGTCCTACCGCCTGTTCCTGTGCAGCGTACTGTCAGTCGGCGCGACCTTCCCACTGGCGCAGGTCGTCAACTTCGCGGATTCGATGAATTTCTGCATGGCTATCCCGAACCTGCTGGCGGTCTATCTGCTGCTGCCGGAGTTGCGTCGAGATCTGGCGGTGTACCGGCAGCGATACTGATAAGCTTTGCGCATGAGCATCCTTTCGCTTTTCCAGACGCAGGTCTATGTTGCTCCACTGCTAACACGCGGCGCCGCGGCGTTTACCGGTCGCATGGCGCGCACTTGCCGGCAGATCCGGCTGGATGATCGCGCCGGCCAGAAGTGGTCCGCGCGCCGCTATCCGGGCGGCTACACGTCCTACAATTCGCTGCCACGGTTGCATCTGATGTCACCGATGTTTGAGTCCCTGCAGCGCCACGTCGATACCCATGTCACACGTTTTGCCAAAGCCCTGGATCTTGATCTTCAGGGGCGCGTGCTGGCCATGACTGACTGCTGGGCTAACGTGATGCCGCGGCAGGTTGTACACACCAATCACCTGCATCCACTGGCGACGATATCCGGAACCTACTACGTGCAGACCCCGACCGGCTGCGCCGGTCTGAAGCTGGAAGATCCGCGGCTGGACCGGTTCATGGCCGCCCCGCCCCGCAAGTCAAAGGCGCGCATGGCCAATCGCACCTGGATTGAGATCCCCGCCAAAGCCGGCAACCTGGTGCTGTTTGAAAGCTGGCTGCGTCATGAAGTGCCGCCCAACCCGGCTAACGACGAACGCGTCTCCGTGAGCTTCAATTACGGGTGGTTCTGACAGGCTGCGTTGCGGCCAGCGCGATCCTGCTGGCGTTCGCTGGAGGCGCTTAGTGTGATGTCCCATAAGAAACTGATACACATGATTGGTGTCCAAAAGTTGCCTTTGGCAACTCTTGGGGAATTGATATGGGCATCGGTCGACCGAAACAAATACTTAGCGTTTCAGCCGCGGAGCGCCGGGGCTTGGAAAGCATTGTGACCTCACGCAACTTGCCGCACGGGATTGTTAGGTATGCGCGCATGATATTGCTGACTAAAAGCGGCGTGTGTCCCTGCCCTCGCTGGCTGCGCGAGCCAACCTGACAGCGAGTCGCAAACGCTCCCGGCGTTTTCGTCACCTGCACGAGATCGGTACTGTCGAGCATTTCGTGCTCGGTGAAGCCTTTGCGGATTCTGTCATTGATGATTGTTAGCTCGGCAAGGTGCCATGGCTGCAAAGCTGACACGCCTGGGTCCCAAATAGACGCGTGGCTACTACGACGTCCCGCGCGGACCCGAGTCGCCGCAGGTCTCCTGGCCCTCTCGGCCGCGGCCGCCTGTCGCCGCCGCCTGACTCAGGTCTCACAGCTCCGGGATTACGTCCCGGTTTCCACCGAAAATGAAGTTGCGGAGGCATATATTGGTTTCGCTTATGTTATAGTGATATCACTATATTGAATCGTTAACCCCCGTGGACGCCGCCGACACCGCCACCATTTACGCCCTGCGGAGCGACCTCGCGCTGCAGCTCACGCGACTCGCCAAGCGACAGGGACGCAGCCAGGTTGACACGGCCAGGCAATGGGGCATTCCACAGCCGACCCTTAGCAAGATCATGACAGCCCAGGTCACCGCGTTGTCGCTGGAACTCCTGCTGCGGATCGCAGCACGCGCTCGATTGCCTGTGACACTACAAACGGGTGATGAACCCACCGAGGCGGGCGTCTTTGTGACGGGTGTGCCACCGACGGATCGAGTAATCCGATCGAAACTCGCGGACGAGGCGCGCGCGCCGCTCGCCAGCAGCGCCTCGCACCTGACCGCGGAGCAACGGCTCAACGCGCATCTCGAGCATTGCCAGTGGGTCACCGCCCTGCTCCAGGCGGGTCAGCAATATCGCGCGAACCAATCGCTTCGCAACCGTCGGCGTGCGCGTTGAAAGCGCACGCTCCCGGTCAATCGGCGCTGCTGCTGCTCGATGTCGTGCAGATTCTGTCGAAAGAGAAGGTGGATTATGCCGTTATCGGTGCCATGGCGGCCGCCGTGCATGGCTCGATTCGCGCGACGACCGATGCCGACGCGTTGCTGTCAGTGACTCTGCCCAAGTTAGGCAAGCTCGAAACCACGCTTCGAAAGGTCGGCTTTGTCGCCGAACTACGCCGCGGCGACCGGGATGATCCCATTCCTGCCTTGCTCGGCGTGAGCGACCGGCACGGAAATCGTGTCGATCTGTTAGCCGGCCTGCGCGGACTCGATCCCAACGCATTTACGCGCGCCATCACCGTGCCCTTTCAGGGGGTGTCGCTGCGCGTGATTGGGCGGGAAGACTTCATCGCGATGAAATGTTTCGCCGGCGGACCGCAGGATATTGCCGATGCCCGCGAGGCACTCCGGACTACCGGCACTCTCCTTGACTTGGATTTGATGCGTCGAACCACTCGGCGGCTTGGACGAGCGGCCGCCGATGTGCTCGAACAGCTGCTAACGCGTTAGCAACGTAGCCCCGGAAACAACCTGCGTCCGGCTATCAGGACACCCGCACCAGCTGCTTGCCAAGGTTCTGTCCGGCAAACAGGCGGATCAATGCCTCTGGCATTTTCTCCAGTCCGTCCTGAATATCTTCCTGGTAAACAAGTTTGCCGGTTGCGATCCAGCCGGCGAGAGTTTTTTCGGCACGCGCAAAGTGTTTGGACATTTCATAGATGAAGAACGCTTCCATGCGCGCCATCTGCTTGAAGATGTTGTAGGCGTTACGCAACGCATAAGGCTGCTGCTCGCCGCCATCGAGATACTGGGATATCGCACCGCATAGCACGATGCGTGCATGGCGCCGGATATGCGCGAGCCCAGCATCGAGAATCGCGCCGCCGGCATTGTCGAAAAAAACATCAATGCCATCGGGACACAGCGCCCCGATCCGCGCGTTGATGTCCTCGCTGCGGTAGTTGATTGAGGCGCGGTAGCCGAACTTCTCAGTCAGCATCCGACACTTGGCGTCAGTCCCCGCCATGCCGACGGCGGTCGCGCCGAGGTTGCGGGCGATCTGTCCGACGTTCGACCCCACGCCACCGGCAGCGCCGGACACCAGCACGATGTCGCCGGCCTTGACTGCGCCAATGTCGACCAGCCCGAGATAGGAGGTGTACCCCGTCAGACCTAACACGCCGAGCGCGGTCGAGATCGGCGCGACGCGCTGCTGCACCTTGTACATCAGGAAGTACGGCGTGCCATCGCAGACGCGGTAGTCCTGCCATCCCAGCTTGCCGTGCACGATATCGCCGACCGCGTACTCGGGATGGCGCGAGGCCACCACCTCGCCGACGCCGCGGCCATGCATGACATCGCCGATCGCCAGCGGCCGCTCGAAATTCTCGGTATTCAGCATGTAGCCGCGCATCACGGCCGCGACACCGAGATAACGCGTCCGCACCAGGAACTGGCCCGCTTCGATCTCAGGAACTGGCGCCTGCACCAGACGAAAGTCGCTGCCGCGGACCGCCCGTCCCTCCGGACGGTCGGCTAACAACCATTGGCGATTCATGCCGGCTCGCGGCTGCGCCAGTAACCCCCGGCACTCCAGCTCTGCCAGGCCCACTTGAGCCAGCGCACCAGCGCCGCCACGACCCACAGCGCCCAGGCGATGATCAGAATCTTGTAAATCCACAGCGGGACACTGATGACCTCGGGTTGCGGCAACGCCGCGACCGTTCGATCACGGAACCAGACAAAGTTGCCGGCGTAGGAACCAGGCCCGGTCACACCCATGTCGGGTGTCGAAAACAGACCGTAACGGATGCCGCTGAATACCAGACTCGAAACTGCAATCAGGGTCGCGAGCGCCAATACTGATTGGATCAGGTTGAAGCGCCAGCGGCTGACATCCGGTTGCCAAGTCGCGCGCCAGCTCATTGCCAGCACCCAGACCACGACGGTGGCAAACACTGCAGCGGACAGCGTCGACAGGCCGATACCTAACAAAAACCATTCATGGGGGCGCAGTGGCGAACGTTGCCAGCGGCCCAGGGCCCAGGCCGTGACCAGAAACGCGACCAGCTCGCCCCAGTACAGCACCGCGGGGCCTACGCCCGCGCCGCCGGCAAACGCCAGCAGCGTCCAGCGATCCTGCGGCATCTCGATGCTCGAGGACACGTTACTCGCGTTGGCGTTGAGATTCGCCGGTTCCGTGCCTGAGCGGAATCCAGCGCCGCGCGGCGCGCGCCAGCGAATATCAACCTTGTGCTCGCCCGGCAGCAGGCCGATCGACAGCTTGCCTTTCTCCGGCCGAATCTGCTGCGGCTGGCCATCCAACGACACCTGTTCGATCACCGCATCTTCGGGCAGGTCGATGACGTGGCGGCCGCCCTGGGTGCTGCGATACTCAAAGCCGAGACCGGCATCGCTGCTGCGGTTGCCGTAGCGAATCCATTGCCGCGCGCTGTCGATGGCCAGCGTGCTGCCCGGCGCACCATCCGGTCTTGTTAGCTTGACGGCCAGGGCTTCGCCCGCCCGCGGGTAATAGGTGTAGAGCCAGTTCGGCGCGCTGACATCATCCGGCAACACGGCCGGCAGTCCGTTGAATTCGGCATGCCACTGCGGGTTGATGCTGAATCTCCAGACTTCAACGCGCGCCACGGCGGCAGGCATCGCGAGCTGCAAGCTGGCGCTGCGTGCCAGTCCCGATTGCCACGCGGTTGCTCCCGCCCCGGCCGGAATACCGGCCAGCACAGTCTTGCCACCGCGAACCTCTATCCCCGGTGTCAGCACCGACTCACCGGCTACCAGTGGTACTTCGACAGCGATGGACGCGCGCTCCGGCGCCAGTCTTTGCACCGTGGTTGCGACCGACCAGTCGAGATCCAGGCTGAAATCACGTGTCACCCGCACGAACGCCGGAAACTCTGCGCCGCGTTCGAGTGCGATGGCCTGCCTGGCGCCGGTGCCGGTGCCGGTGGATCGCTGGCGAGTCAATTCAATCGCGCTCGACAGCATGCGGCCTTCAGTCACACCCGCCACGTCCCAGCCGACGGCGCTGACACGCACCGTGCGCGGCACGCTCGGAAACCCCAGCTGCAGATTGGCGACCGGTGCGATGCGGCCCTCGAGACGTATGCGATGCGCACCGGCACGCAGCGGCACCCACAGCGAGCCGTCACTTTCGCGCAAGACGGTGTAGCCCGCGCCGCCATCGACGCTGACGGAGTCGATCTGCCAGCGGTCCTGGGCGCTCGGCACCGGCACGGCGACGTTAGCCAGAGCGCTGCCTTCCAGTTCCACGACCAGGCGCTCACCGTTGACGCTGATGTTCGCTGCCACCAGCGTCGCGCAGCTCGGAAAACAGGCTGGCTGCGCCTTCAGTCGATTGCCAAGCTCGGTCAGCAGCTCGCTGCCCGGGGTCTCGGCCCGGGCATTGCCGCCCTGCAGCGTTCCCAGGGCTAACAACAGCAGCACTGCAGCCTGCACAGCGCCGCGCCGGCCCGGCAGACGCAACTTGAATTGCCAGGCATGCTGCACCAGGCTCAGCAGCCACAGCGCCAGCATGAGCACCCCGGCAATCCGCCACAAGGCGAGCAGCAGCGGGCCGATAATCAGGAATCGCACCGTGTCAGTCGCTTCGACCGGACCGCTCCAGGAGTAGCCGTACTGCAGATACCGCCAGGCGGGAATACCAGGACCGGTCTGCAATGCCGTGCCCGCTGCATAGCGCTGCACGATTTGCGAATTATTCAAACCACTGGAACCGGCGCGCACCGAAGCTAACACATTGATGCGCGCACGCCGCGGCTCGTCCATTTCCGCCGGCTGCGAGGCCGGGGGCGGCGGGGCCGCGTCCACGGACGCCGCCATTTTGTCGTCCATGATGGCGTTCTCGCTGACCGCTTCCGCAGCTGCGATCGACCCCTCTGGCACCACCGGCCTGCCGGGCATCACCGTGCTCACCTCCGTGACGCCGAACCCGGCGGTGGTCAACTGCGGGTACAGCGCGTAGCGGACCTGCGTCCACAGGAATGGCAGCAGCGCCAGCGCCAGCACCACGGCGGCGAGCAAGCGGTAGCTGTGGATGAAGCGTCGCAGTTTGCCCTCGGGGACGACTGCGCCCAGGCTGATCGCGATCAGCAGGTTGGCCCACAGCCAGAGCATGACCGGCCACTCCTGATAGAGCAGTACCAGCCCGCCCAGAGCGAGCAGCGCCGGCACCAGCCCCGCGAGGCGGTAGGTCAGGAACACCACGATGATGATGCAGAAAATACTCCACAGACCCCACCCGGACCACCAGGTACCGCTGGCCTCATCCGGCCCCAGGGCTGCTAACAGCAGATGCCCGGGCGGCAGATTCAGCTGGCCCGAGACATTTTCAAAGTGGCTGACCCAGCCGGTGGCCGGTTGCGCGCCAGCGCGCCCTTCAAGCCGGGAAAGCGTTTCGAGCTGCAACTGCGGCGCGCGTATCTCGACGCCGCGGCGCTCTGCTGCGGGCGACAGGCTAACAAGCAAGTTCTGTCCGCCAGTGCGCGCACTTTCCAGGCGATACGGCGCCGCCATATCGAGCCGCCAGCCCTGGCGCATTTTTCCGGACACCTGGTCGAGCGCGGTATAGCCACCGTGGTCGAAATCGAGCCACAACTGCCGGCTCAGCGTCAGCCGGTTTTCATCCGCGCTGCTGAGGCCGCGCTGCGTTTCCTCAATCTTGAGCAGGGTACCGGCATCCATCCGGAACGCGGGCAACTGGCGCCAGACTTCCGGCACTTCCACCTGGACCGGATCCACGGACTCCGCGCCGCTCGTCGATGCAACGCGCAGTCGGTCGATCCCGTCAAAACTCCAGATTTCAATCCTGGGCCAGGCGCCGCTGTTAGCTGCGAGCGGCGGCCTGCGCAAAGTGCTCGCCACGCTGGCGGCGCGCGCGCTCAGGCTGAGAACATGGCTGCCGGGCCTGACCTGGACACGCAGTCGGCCATCGGCATCGAGACGCGCGGGCAGGTCGCCATCTAACGAAGTGGGCGTGAAACCCTCGGGCAGCACGCGCGCCAGGACTTCTTCGCGAGCGTCACCCGCTACCTGCAACTTGATCTGCGTTTCGAGCCGTGCGGGAATGTCGTCGATCAGCAGCCGGTAGACCTGGACTTCGAGCGCCGTGGCCTGTTCTGCCTGCGCCGCCCTGCCGAGCGCAACGCCACCGCCCGGCCGTTCCGGCTGCGCAATTTTCCGGCCGTCCACGCTCAGGTCAATGAGCCCGCTCTGGGCAGCGATGTCGACGCTTTCAGGGCGCACCGACCACTCAAACCGGCCCGAAATCTGGTAGTCGCCCGCCACCAGCCGCAGCTGCGGCCGGCCATCGCGTTCGACCACGGCGGCGGCAGTGTTGTTAGCTCGCACATCACGAGGCCAGGTCTCCAGGTTGCCCGGCAGTGCGACCCAGCTATCGGCAAATACCTGCCAGCGCTGCGAAAACTGCCCGCCACGGGCGTTTACGTTCAGTTGCAGGCGCCCGGGCCAGACACAGCGGTAGGACGCCTGCTGTGACGGGTCCTGCGCAAACAGGAACGGGCAGCGGCGATACTCCGAACCCTGCAGCACCCAGCCTTCCCAGCCCTGCAGGCCCGGCGGCACGGTCACCTCGGCGGCTACCGCGGTCATTGCCCAGAAACCGGTCAATAACAGGAATCGGCTGATGCATCGTGTCATCTTGGCACCCTCGTCTCGAGTGACCGCCAGTGTAGCGCGTCCGGAAATTCATCAACGCAGCAGCTAGACTTTCGGGTTGAGGAGATTTGCATATGTCAGCGACCATCGCCAAGACTGCCGATTACGGCCCACGCGCGCGCGTCGGCGTGGCCACACCGCAGGCCAATCCAACGGTGGAACCGGAAATGCGACTGCTGCTGCCGGATTCCATTGCGGTCTACGGCACCCGCCTGACGCACGGTTCGCCGACGGTCGAAGAACGCCTGCAGCACTACATCCGTCATATGCCCGATGCGATGCGCAGTTTCGGCAGTCTCAAGATCGCGGTCTTCGGCTTCGGCTGCACCGGCTCGTCGTATCTCGCCGGCCGCGCACTCGAAGACGAACTCACCGCGCAGGCGCTGGCGGAAAAGGGTATTCCGGTCATCACCGCTGCGCAGGCAATCCGCCAGTTCCTGAACCTGGCGGGAGCGCGCCGCATCGCGCTGGTCTCGCCTTACCCGGTGGCGCTTGCCGAGGCCGGTTACGCCTACTGGCGTGACAGTGGCATCGAGGTCGTCGGCAAGCTGCGGGTCGATCCGGACCTGATCGACACCCACAACATCTACGAGCTAACAAGCGCGGACGCGCTGGCGGCGGTGCGCAAGGTCGAAAAGCAGGGCGCCGACTGCATTGTCGCGAGCGGCACCGGCATGCCGACGGTACCGGCACTGCAAGTCCTGCGCCGGGAGGGCGGGCTGCCGGTTATTTCGTCGAATCTGTGCCTCGCCTGGGCGCTGCTGCGGGTCGCCGCACCCGAGCTCGCGCCGCCAACTCCGATGGATTTGTTAGGTAAGAAGGCATGAAAGCACGCAATCCACGCACTGGCGTCGAGGACTACGAATTCACGGTCGCTACCCGCAGCGACGTTGCGCAAGCCTGCGCGCAGGTGCGCGCGGCGCAGCCTGCGTGGCAGGCGCTGGGTCTCGAGGGCCGGTCGCAGGCGCTGCGCGATCTGTCCGCGGCGTTCGCGCGCTATGGCGCCGCGATGGCGGCGGCGCTGGCGCTCGATACCGGCCGTCATCGCATACCGCTGCTGGAAGCGGGCGGCGTGCAGGGGATGATTGCGCACAACCTGAATTTCGCAACCGCGGTGCTGGCAGCTACCGCCCCGCGCAACGCCAGCCTGCCGGGCGTCAGCGGCCGCCGGCAGCTGGTACCCTATCCCGTGATCGGCGTCATTGCGCCGTGGAATTTTCCGCTGATCCTGTCGATGATCGATACCATCCCGGCGCTGATCGCCGGCTGTGGCGTGGTGCTGAAGCCGAGCGAGGTGACGCCGCGCTATGTCGAGCCGCTGCTGAAGATCTTCGCGGCGGTGCCGGCGTTAGCGTCCGTGGTGCGCGTGGTACGCGGCCCGGGCACGACCGGTGCCGATCTGATCGATCATGTGGACGCGGTCGTTTGCACCGGCAGCGTCAAAACCGGGCGTATCGTCGCCGAGCATGCGGCGCGGCGCTTCATTCCCGCTTTTCTTGAGCTAGGCGGCAAGGACGCAGTGATCATCTGTGCGTCGGCGGATCCGGATCGGGCGGCCCAGATTGTGCTGCGCGCTGCGGTACAGGCCACCGGCCAGGCCTGCCAGTCGCTGGAGCGGGTCTATGTGCATCATTCGCTGCACGACCGGTTCATGGCGCATTTGTTAGATCGTGGCCGGAAAATCACGCTCACCTGTGACGACCCGCAGGGCCACATCGGCCCTTTCATCATGGGCCGGCAGGCCGATATCGTTCGCGCGCAGATCGAGGACGCGGTTGCGCACGGCGCGCGCTGCGAACTCGGCGGGCATATCGTCGAGCGCGGCGGCCGCTGGTGCGAGGTCACCGTACTGAGCCATGTGACCCAGGGCATGACAGTCATGCGCGAAGAAACTTTTGGCCCGGTCATCCCGGTGACTCCATTCCAGAGCACTGCGCAGGCCATCGCGCTCGCGAACGACAGCGACTTTGGCCTGTCGGCGAACGTGCTGTCCGCGGATCTTGCCGAAGCTAACGGCATCGCCGGGCAACTGAACGCCGGCTTCGTCAGTATCAATGACTGCTCTTTGTCGAGCATGGTGCTTGAGTTCGAGTGGGAAGGATTCAATTTCTCGGGACTTGGTCGCTCGCGCATGGGACCTTCGGGCATAGCCCGCTACCTGCGCATCAAGACCATCGCGACCCAGAGCGGCGCGCCCGGTGACATGTTCATGCTGCGCGACAGCTGAGTCCCTTGGATCACGCCCACGACATCCTGAAGTTCTGGTTCGGCCCGAAGCCCTACACGGCGGCACGGCTCAGCGAACGCATGATCTTCTGGTTTGGCAACGCCGGCTCGCCTGAAATGCTGGCCGGCAAGGATAACGAAATCCGGCAGCGCTTCGGCGCGGCTATTCAGCGCGCCGCGGCCGGCGAGCTCGATTGCTGGGCCGACAGCCCCAGGCGCCGCCTGGCGCTGATTATTTTGTTAGACCAGTTTCCGCGTAATGTGTATCGCGGCAAGGCCGAGGCCTATGCCGGCGACGCGCGTGCCGCGGCGCTGGCGCTCGAAGGCTTGCACACGGCCGCAGACGCCACGTTGGCGCCGGTCGAGCGCATTTTCTTTTATATGCCGCTGCAACACGCCGAGTCGGTGGAACTACAGGACGAGTCGGTGGTTGCAACACGGCGCCTGCTGACGGAAGTGCCGAAAGTCATGGCGAGAAACTTCGCCAGCATGCTGCGTTTTGCCGAGCTGCATCGAAACATCATCGCGGAGTTCGGCCGCTTCCCGCATCGCAACGCTGTGCTGGGACGGAAGTCCACGCCTGAGGAATTGAAATTTCTGCGCGACGGCGGGCCGCGCTTCGGGTCTCGATAGCGTTTCAGTCGCCGGTCTGGACATAGACCAGCATGCGTTCCGCGTTCATGGGCGCCGCAATCAGTCTTCGACATCCGGCTCGACGAAACACCAGGCCACTTCCGGAAACTGCTGCTTGATGCGCCGTTCCAGCGAATTAATGTGCTCGACGGCGGTTTCGATGCTGATGCCGGGTTTCATCCTGACCTTCACGGCTAACATCACCTGCGGGCCGAGCTGCAGCGTGATCGCATTCAGCAGCTGGTCGATGCCCGGGTCGCGGTCGATTTCAGCGCGGATTTCGGCTTGCAGATCCTCTTCGGCGGAGCGACCGATGATCAGGGCCTTGATGCGCAACGCGACAAACACGGACACGCCCACCAGTACGATGCCGATCGCGATGGAGCCCATTGCATCGAAAGCCGTGTTGCCGGTCACGTCGGCTAGGCTCAGGAATGCGAACGCGATCACCAAGCCTAACAGCGCGGCAACATCTTCGCCGAGCACCACCACCAGCTCCGCGTTGCGGGTGGTCTTGAGCCACGCCAGCAGGGACTTGCTTTTGCGCAGCTTCTTTATCTCGCGCAGGCACCCGAGCAGCGAGCTGAATTCCAGCAGTATCGACACGCCCAGCACCAGCAACGCGACCCAGGCCTGACGCAGCGGCTCCGGCGCCTGCAATTTGTGCCAACCCTCGTAGATTGAAAACAGGCCGCCCATGCTGAACAGCAGGATGGCAACGAGGAAGCTCCAGAAGTAGGAAAGTTTTCCGTAACCTAACGGATGCTGCGCATCCGGCGGGCGTTGTGACTGGCGCAGGCCGACCCACAGCAGGATCTGGTTGCCGCAGTCGGCGAATGAGTGAATCGATTCAGCCAGCATCGATCCTGAGGCGGTGAAAAATGCGGCCCACAGTTTCGCCAGCGCGATGCCGAGATTCGCGGTGAAGGCATAGAGAATCGCCTTCGCGGAAGAGCCGTGATCTGACATGGTCAGGGCGAAAAATCAGATGCGGGCACAAAAAAAAGCGCCGCGAACAGGGGACTGAACGCGGCGCGAGGCAAGCGAACACCGGGGAAGTTGTTCGCGTATCTGACAACCACATCCATAGCAATCACCATGCCAGCCTAAGAATTCAATAAAAACAATAACTTACGCGTGCCATGCGGGCCAACCGGATGACAACAATTGTCAGTTTGAGGCGCAGTCAGCCCTATTTGGGCATGACAACGACACAGGCCTGTCCGGCAGCCGTCAGAGCACCGCAGGTCGCGCGCGCCCGTGCCTCGTCGGCCACCTGGACCTGCAGGCGGAACAGCTTGCCGGCCGAGGCATCCACCGGCACGACGCTGGGCGACAGGCTGCCGAGCTGGGCCGCATATTTGCCCTTCAGCCGCTGCCACTCGCTGTTAGCTTTGTCGACACTGGAGAACGCACCGAGCTGCACTCGGTAGCCACCCGCGACCGAGGGCTTGGCGGCAGTTACAAGCGCCACAGGAGCTGGCTTTGTAGCAGCTGCAGGCTGCGGAGCAGCCGCAGGAGTTGCGGCAGCAGCAGGCTTGGGTGCGGCGGCAGCCGCGACAGCCGCATTCGCCGGTGCACCTAACACATTGAAATTCTCGACACGGATGCGTGCTTCCTCGGACCACTTTCCATCCGGATACTTGCCGAGAAAAGCCTGGTAGGAATTAGCCGTATCGACGCTGGTCGCCTTTTCCCAGTCTTTTTCTTCCGCCAGCTGCCTGGTGCGTGCACGCGCCTCATTGGCCAGCGCACTTTGCGGATGCTTGGTGATGAATTGCTCGTAGGCTTCGACCGAATCCGCCGACTGGGCTGCCTGCCAATCGGATTTTTCGGCGCTGCAACTGACAAGCAGAATTGAAATCGCAATAACAAGCTGGGCGCGCATGACGGTACCCTCAAGTGACCAGAAGCGCATTTTATCGCGACTGCGGCACTTGCGCTGCGAGAATGATGTGCGCTGGTCAAAACGCCTGCGGGGATCAGGTTTTGGAGCGGGCCGCTCAGCGGTGCGCAAATTCCTCGAGCAGAATCCGGTCCACCCAGCTGGGACCGGTCAGATCTGTCAGGTAGCCGCAATGCCCGCCAGTGTCCGTGACACGCACCCGCAACGCGCCCGAATACGTGAGGTTATCGAGATCCAGCGCCGAAATAATAGGATCGTCCCTGGCGGTCAGGATCGTCGCCGGCGTTGCTAACGACGCCAGGCGATCGCCGGTCAGCGCGTAACCGGCGAAGTAACTGTCAACATCGGGATAGTCGGTGAATTGCCGTACCAGTTCATCGGTCATCTTGAAAAGGTTGCGGCTGCGCAGCAGCGGGCGGAACTGGTAGCGATCGGGCCAGGCCTCCTGCTTCTTCAGCAGCGACCGCCCCCATTTGAGCACAAAATATTTGTGATAAACCGGCGAACCTTCCTCCAGTTTCCGCAGCGTGCGCTTTGGATCGAGCAACGGCGATACCGCAAAAGTCCCGGCGACTGCGATCTTGGCAGCGTCTGCCGCGGCCGCAACCCGTAACGCGAAATTTCCACCTAACGAAAAACCGACTAGATAAAGCGCTTTATGCGGCATCTCAGCCTGAATCGCGCGCACTGCGCCGATGACTTCCTGCAGCCGGCAGGAGTGGAACAGATCCGCATTCAGGTGATGTGTCGCGCCATGATCGCGGAAATTCAGCCTGACAACGTCAAACCCGGCTGCAAATAATGATTGCGCGGCGGACAACAGGTAGAGCGAATCAGCACTGCCCTCCCAGCCATGCATCAGCACCGCAACTTTGCCAGTCGTGCCACGACCGCGCGCGCCCGGGCTTGAGTGCCAGGCTTGCAGAACGACACCGTCACCGCAGTCGATCAACCACTCGCGCGCACTGGCGCGCATGTTGAGAGTCCGGCGCTCGATTGCGCTGCGACGCCATGGCAGTCCAACCAGAATGGATTGGCGGTGGCCGCCGCGTAACCACCACGGCGGGTGAAATCTGTGGTCAGCTACTATGGTCATCGTCAGGGGTCATCGTCAGGGGTCATCGTCGCGGCCTGCTCCAGCGGATCAGCTACCTGTCTGGCCCGCGTCGGCCGGTTTCATTTGTATCACGATGCGATTATTCGCTGCGGCCGCACGGTTCCACTCACCGGCGGTCAGCTTGTCGGTGCTCGCAGGGTACGGCACGCCAGTACTGTCGGCTGCACCGTTGGTCAATTGCACGCGAATCGCGCCCCGGGATTGCTGGCGGACCGTGCCCGCGAGGTTTGCAAATGCCAGTGGTTCACGCAATGCGGCGGTCTGGTTTTCGTCGAACGGGTTGCCAACCAGGTCGCAACGCGCTGCCAGTCCGGCGTCCGCCGCGAGTTCAAAACCGTCGGCGGATTTCTGCAGGCAATAACGCCCAGGATACGTCGCGACAACGACGCTGCCACGAAATCCATCATTTTGCAGTTTTGCTAACAAACCACGCAGGTTTTCGAGGCGATCCGCGGACCAGGCGGCCTCGCCATAGGGCACCAGCATGCGCCGCTCGCGTGAGTCGTTGATCGCCTGGCTCTGCAAATCCTGCAACACGATTGCCGACTGCTGCTCGGCGCGCAACGACAGATTCAATTTTTCCGCCAGCGCAACGGTTTCCTGCCGGGTGGTCAGCAGCTGCCCTGCCAGGTCCCGTTTTTCGTTAGCCTCAAACCACCACAGCGCACCAAACGTCGCTGCCGCAAGCGCGGCAACCGTTGCCATTCCCCAGGCCCAGCGGTTGACCCTGCTTCCGGTACGAGAGGTACGCAGCGCGGCGTCCGGATCGTCGACGGCAGCGCTCTCGGCAATGGCATCCTGCACCGCAACCCTGACGTCGCCTAACAAACGTTCCGACTGCGCATCCAACCCGGCGCTGACCGCACGATGCAGATCGCCCATATGGCGCTCGAATACGGACTCCACCAAGCCGCGCAGATCGCTGTTGCCGGATGCGGCAGGACCGCTGGAAACTACGCGTAAATGCGCTGTTTCCGCAGGTTCGCGCGACGCTGAACGCGTGGCGGCCTGCGCGCTGGCGTTAGCCGGCAGAAAACTGGACTGGGCTTCGGAGCCACGGCGCTCACTGAGAATGCGCAACTGGTACAGCACGCGCGACACATCGGCGGGCTTGATTTGCTTGGGCAGCACGCCGATCGCACCCAGCGCGCGTGCCTGCCCCAGATACAGTTCGCCCTCCTGCGAGGTGTACATCATGATCGGGATCATCGCGGTACGAGGATTACTCTTGATGGATTGCAAGGCCTGGAAACCGTCCATGCCAGGCATCAGGTGATCCATGAAAATGACATCGGGGCGGTGATCGCCGAGATAGTCAATGGCCTGCTCGGCGCTTTCCGCCGTGTCTACCGCAACCTCGTATTTCTCAAGAATGCGTGACAGAAACGCACGCGCCGATTTGGAATCGTCGACAATAAGGGCTCGCTTTGCGCTCATCGACATTCGGCCTCGCCAGTGTGTAAGTCAGCAGCCGCAGTTTAACTCAGTTCCATGCGAAACGATGACTCACCACTGTCTGCTTTTACTTACAATATGGTGGTGAAGCTTGCGTCACATTTGTCGTGCCTGATGCTCGTTGGTGCCGGCAGCCAGGCGGTTGCGCTCGAGGCAATCGTTTTCAGCGCCCGTCACATCGAATCGCCGTTTTTCAAAGCGGAAAATGTCCTGGTTACGTTGCAGCCCCGCGCCAGCGGCCGCGCGGCGCTGGAAGTGCGCGCCGCACGCGTTATGTTCTCCGGCCCGTTAGGCGATTACCGCGACCTGCAATTGGACTGCGCGTCGGCCGACTTGAACGGCCCAGCCCCGCGGTGCGGTAAATTGAATTTAAGCAGTCGCACCAGCCCGCTGGGTCCAGTGCGGATGTCCGCTGCCGCGCGTTACCACATGGACCAGGAGAGCCTCAGCTTCGACGGTGCGGGCTGGCAGCTGGCGGGCGGCATAGCCACGGTTGCGGCCCGGGCAGATGCGCGCCACTGGAGCGCGCAACTGCACGGCGTGGGCATGCAGGCGAATCCTCTGCGAACACTGCTCAAGCCTTACGCAAGCCTGCCCGACGACTTTGAAACCACCGGACGGTTGGATTTCGATGTCAGTCTCAACGGCATGAATGGCACAACCCGGGGCACCTGGAAATTGCTGGCCTCCGGCGTTGAATTCACCAACCCGGACGCGACAATTATCGGCGAGAAACTGGTTTTTTCGCTTGCTGGAAATGTCGAGTGGCCGCGCGGCCGCGACCTCATGCTGCAGACGACCGACTTTGCCGGCACCTCCGGGCAAGCATTGTTAGGCCCGGCGTTGTTTGATCTGCAGAAAAACCCATTGGCGGCATCGGGCCGCGGCGACTACGACGGCAAACAGCTGCGTTTCGCCGAATTGCGCGTGCGTCTGCAGCTGCTGCTGGAGGCCGAGGGCAGTCTAGCTCTGCGAGTAGAGCCCGACGTTGCGCTGGACAGCGGCCTGCTGCGCATCACGCGCCTGGAATTCCCTGCCGCCTACACGTCGCTGATCCAGCTCGCAGCTGCGGCGACAGTCTTCGGCGACCTTAAGACCGCGGGCCAGGCAAGCGGCGAGCTGTGGCTGGCTAACAATGCGGTGACCCGGATCGATCTTGGCACCCGCGGCCTCGACCTGGAAGATACCAAGGGCAAGTTCCGGATGGTGGGACTGCAGGGGGAGCTCCACTGGAATGGAACACCCCAGGCGGACACGCCTGCTTCCTGGCTCAGCTGGCGCGAAGGCGGCAGTTATGGTCTCAGCGGTGGCGCCGCGCGGATCGACTTCGTCGCCGCCGGGCGTGGTTTTGCGTTGACGAAACCGATCCGCATTCCAGTTTTTGACGGCGGCCTCAATATCACGTTGTTGAGCATCAGCGACATCGGCCTTGACTCCATGCAAGGGAGTTTTGAAGGCGACATACAGCCAATCGGCATGCCACAGATATCAAAGGCCTTCGGCTGGCCGGAGCTGGCCGGGACCCTGGGTGGCAGAATTCCGCGGGTCGAATATCGCGACAAGCTGGTCACATTCAGCGGCGACGTCGTGGCCCGGGTCTTCGCGGGACGGATCGTCGGCAGCAATATGAAGCTGCAGGACCCGTTAGGCCCCTGGCCGCGATTCTTTGCGGATATCAAGTTAGAAAACCTGGACCTCGCCATGGTGACCGATACTTTCTCAATCGGCTCAATCACCGGTCACCTCGAGGGTCAGATTCGCGACATGGAGCTGTTCAACTGGTCACCGGTGAAATTTGATGCCGCGCTCGGCACGCCGCGAGGCGACAAGGGTCCGCATCGCATCAGCGCCAAAGCGGTCGGCACACTCTCGGACATCGGTAACAGTGGCGGCGGCGGCTTCGCGAAGCTGCAATCTGGCCTGCTGCAGTTTTTTGACGAATATGACTATGATCGCATCGGTATCCGCTGCCAGCTGGCTAACGAGACCTGCAACATGTCAGGTATTGAGCGAACCGGGATTGGCTACTACATACTGCAAGGAAAAGGTCTGCCGCATATCGACATTGTCGGCAATGCCGGCCGGGTGAACTGGCCTGCCCTGGTCGGCCAGATCAGCGACGCCATGAAAGACAGTGGCAAAAACATCGAAATCCGGAAATAGCGCGCAAACTCCTGCGCATTGTTAAACTTCCGCGCAATCGTTCAGGATGGATTCATCCGTTAGGCCCACAATGAGAGTCATGATGAAAAAATATGCTCGCTGGCAGATAGGCCTCGCAAGTCTGGCGGTTGCCGCTTGCGTTACAATCAACGTGTACTTCCCGGCCGCTGCAGTCGCAGACGCTGCGGACAAGGTCATCAACGAAGTGACCGGCGGCGGCAAGGCCGCGCCACCCCCGGGCGGCGCCAACATGCCGCGCGGCGAGCAACCGCTGGCTGTCTCGGACATGCCGCTGCTCGCGCTCAGTCAGGTACTGAGTGCCCTGGTCCCCGCAGCGCAGGCGCAGGCGGAAGCGGACATCGACATCAAGAGCCCTGAAATCCGGGCAGTGACCGCCTCGATGGCAGCACGCTGGCCGCAGCTGGTGCCGTTCTTCACGTCGGGTGCAATTGGCCTGACCAATGATGGGCGCATCGAACTGCGTGACCAGGCGGCGGTGTCGCTGCCTGAGCGTGCGCTGGCGCGACGGCTGATCGCCGAGGACAACAAGGACCGCGATACGCTATACCTGGAAATTGCCAAAGCTAACAAGAACCCGGAATGGGAGCCACAGATCCGCAAGATCTTTGCGCGCCGCTGGCATGAGAACGACAACGTGAAAGCTGGCTGGTACTACCAGAACGACGCCGGCGCCTGGGTCCAGAAATAACCAGGCCGGTTTGCGTTACAGCAGCTTCGTTGCCTTGATCTCTGCGGGCATCGGCCCGGGCGCCCGCCGCCGCACGTAGATTGCGAACACCAAGAGCGCGGCGTTGGCCAGCGCCATGATCAGGAACGGCGCGCCCGGCATCCAGTGATCGAACGCGTAGCCGCCAATCTTGGAAATTGCCAGGATGCCGACCGCACCGCAGAAGCCGACCATGCCGATGACTGCGCCGCGAATCGCGCCCGGCGCCTCCTGGCCGATCAGCACCTGCGTGCCCAGGATGCCGCTTGCCTGACCGATACCTAACACGATGAGCGCCGGCACCGCCGCGGCCTGCAGCGGATCGGCCGTGATGCCGATCCAGCCATAGCCGGCAATTGAGATCGCCACGGCAATGATCAGCAGCGTCACGCGATTCAGCTGATCCGACAGCCAGCCGAAAAACGGCGCCCAGAATGTCGCCGCGATCTGCACTGCGGCAAACGGCAGCGAGAGCTTTTTCGCGGCCTCCGCAGCTGTCATGCCTTCGGTTTGCGCGACGTTCTGCATCCATTGGGCCAGAAACAATGCCACGATCACCAGATCCGCGCGCGCGGCAAACGATGCCGCATACGCAAGCCGGATGCGGAGTTGCCTGGCCGCGGTAATGGCCGAACGCGCCTGCTCCAGCAATGGCACCTTGGCTTTGACCTGCTCGGGGCGGCCGGGCTTGAGGCCGAACATGATCAGTGCGCTCACCAGGCAGACGCCCGCCGCAAACAGGTACGACGCCCGGCCGGCCCACAGCTCGTCCAGACCACGACTGGCGAACACGGACGGGAGGCGATTCAGCAATGTAAAAAATATCAGCGCGCCGATGGCATTCAGAAAAAACGCAATGCCTGCCAGCTTGCCGCGGTCGCGTTCCTGCGGGTAGTCCGCCAGCACCGTGGCTAACATGCCGCCCAGGGTCGCAACCCCAAGCGCGAAAATCAGTCGATAGATCAGCAGCTGCCCGTAGTCGTTGGCAAACGGATAGGCGGCATAGGCGAGACCGGCAACCAGAAAGCCGACGATGTACACAATGCGCCGGCCGATGCGGTCCGACCACGCGCCGATCAGGCCGATGACCAGCAGTCCCAGAATCTCCTGCCAGAACTGCAGGCTGCCACCGATCTTGCCGGTGTCGCCCTGCGCAATCCCAAGGTTGACCCGCAGCACATACGGCTGCAGCGTCGTGATGTAGGTGAAGATGCCAATGCTGACAAAAGCCGCCCACAGATAACACAGCGTATGACGGGCCGTTACTCCAGGAGCGAGCGCGATCGGGCCAAACTTGTGGGTCGATGGTTCAGGCATTGGTCACCAGGCTTTGGTCAGCGAAACAGAATCGAGGCTGGGAAACGCTCATGCAGGCGCCGGTCCAGACCGAAAGTATGCCCGGTTGGCAGCAGGATGAGCGGCAAAAACATCAGGCCGAGGGCGATCAGCGAAGCGTCGTAATAGCCACCCATCGCGAAGCCAAACATCATCAGCATCGCGCCCAGCGCAGCGCCGCGCGTCATGAATCCGGCTAACAGACCAAAGGCAACCGCGGTCTCGCCCAGTGTGACCACGACCGCAAACCAGCGAAAATGCGGAATACCCCAGCCTTCAATAAAGCGCGCGCCGAACGACTCCGGATCGATCTCACCCAGCCGCTCAGTGAAGACGCGCAGCAACTTGTCCGAGCAGATCCATGCCGCCAGCCATTTGTTAGCTGCGGCGCTGATAAAAAGCAACGCCATCAGAAAACGCAACGCCAAAGCGCTGCCACGGCCAAAGCGTCGCAGCGCGGACCTCATGGCCTGGCACCACTACCGGCCAGCGCGGGTTTGCCGAGGAACTCCCGCAGCAGCGCATATCCCTCGCGACGCGGCAGTGTTTTGCACTCTCCGATGACCTGGCCCGCCGCGTCGTACCACGCGCCGGTCCGCTGGTCGATGCTGTGATCGCGCAGCGTGATGCGCGCGGCCGGGACGTCGACCTGCGCACGCCAGGCGCGATCGTGTTCAAGCGTCCGAATCGTCCCCGTTTCACGATAGATCGCCAAAGGTCTTTCATCCATGGTCTTGTCACGGGCAAACTGCATCAAGTAGTCAGCAATCGTCGCGATCTGCGCCCAGAAAGTTTTCTCTTGCAGACGATATACCGTGCTGTCCGGCCGACCGGTCGCCGGGTTCGCTTGCGCATCCTGCCGCGTGCAGCGGATGAAATCGTCACAGGTCGTGCATCTGAGATTGATCGGGATGGCCAGATTACCGGCAGCAGGTTGGCTACCCGGCCGGCCGCAGGCACTCAGCAGGGACGCCAGCAACAGCAGCGCAATAACGGATTTACGGCTCATCTATCGGCCAATCATAGAGGGCCCCGGGGATATATCGACCTGCACACGCCGGGTTTTGGCACAGCGACCGCATTGCGGCGCGCTACGGTTGTTGTGGGACGGGCATTCGCTTAGCCTCCTTAGGATGCGAACATGGATGCGAAAATCGTTAGTCGTGGCCGGCCTGGCGGCGCTTGCGGCAACCGGCTGCGCGGGGCAGGCTGATCGCCCGTCGGACGCGGCGGACTGGCCGCTCGCAGAATTCTGCAGCGAAGCACAGCAGATCGTCGGTAGGACTGCGCTGCGCGCAAGCAACGTGGTCCATGATGATTACCAGATGTTCACGCTGTCCAAGCCCAAAGTGCGGCCCCTGGAAACGGAGCAGTACCACTGGTACGAAGATGTTGCACGCCTGCGACTCAAAATGATCTCCTGCAAGATGAAAACCACCGATCATCTGCGCACCGAATACGGCGACAATGCAGCGGGTACCGAAGGTGTGTGCGCAGCGGTCAATCAACACAGCCTGGCGGCGGCGCTAACAAACTTGCGGCGCAGCCGCCATGGCAAGCTGCGTTACGGCGGCGGCCGGCAAATTGTTTTCGACACCGAAGAGCTGACCAACATCGGGCCGGAGTGGCTCAAGAGTCACGAAATTGCCTGGGAGGACGCGCAGGGCATGCTGCATGTGCAAAGCCGCGCGATGCGCAACGACTGGCTGGATCCACGATATCTCAAATCGCCGCCGCAGTTTCGCGGCACGCGCTACTGTCACCTGATAGCGCCCGACTACCTGCAGCGCCTGCTGACCGGCGCGACGCCGGCGCCACACGCACGTGGCGAAGCGGTGTCGACGGCAGTCATGCCGCCGACACCGCCCGGTTAGCTAACAAATATCAGCCGCGCGTTCGCGGGCGCGGCGGACGAACACCACCGGCACCAGCGCCTGGACGCTGACGCATACCACCCGCACCGTCAGGCCGCGGGCCGCGATGCGGCGGGCGAGCCGACGACAACTCACCCTGCGACAGCTGGCCATTGCCATCTTTGTCCAGCTTGTTGAATCGCTCCTGGCTCAACTGCGGCATGCGCTGGGCCAGTTCATCGAAACTGATACCACCGCTGCTGTCACCGTCAAGGCGGCTGAAGATTTGGCGGCCCATGCCGCTGCGCAGCTCTTCACGGCTCAGGGTGCCGCTCTTGTCGGCATCCAGGCCGGTGAACTGCTCCTGCGTCACGTTAGGCCGCTGCGCCTGCAGTTCCTCGAAGGAAATCGCGCCGTCCTTGTTGGTATCGATCGGCGGACCGCGCATTGCCCGTCCGGCATCGCGCAGTTCCTCCCGGGACAGCAGGCCGTTGTGGTCGGCGTCCGCGGTATTGAACTGCTCCACCGTGGCGTTTGGTCGCACGGCCTGCAGTTCCGCCAGGTCGATCGCGCCGTCGCCGTTGGTGTCGAACTTCGGCCGCTGCGGGTTGTCGTCGGCGGCAGCCACCGCGCTGCCCAGCATCAGGGCGGCAACGCTTAACAATAACTTCGTGTTCATAAATCTCCTATCGGGTTTACACGACCCGACTACCTGAACGCAGCATTCAGCTTGCGGTTGACATCAATAACGAAAAGTGTAATTCAGCTTGAGCGTGGTTTCGGCAATATTCGGACGGAAATTGCCGAACGGATCCTCGCGCCAGTCATAGTTGACGACGAAGTACAGCGACTGGCCTTCGCCGGGCAGCCAGCGCAGCCGGCTGTTGACACCCAGGCGACCGGAGGCGTTGTCGTACTGCAGCACATTGAGCCACGCCCAGCGCACGTTGAAGGCGACATTGGCGGTCAGTGCGTAATTGCGCACCGTGAATCGCCCGGCTGGCAGATCGATCTGGTTGATCGCGTAAATGCCGCTCAGCAGCAGGTGCTTGTTAGGCTTGAGGTTCAGCGTCACCTTGGCGTCATCGCGCCGGCCGTTGTAGAAATCGCCGGTCTCGAGATCCAGGTTGACGCCGAACTTGCGATAGCCCGCCATGGTGGAATAAAAACGGACCCGGCCGAAATCGTACTGGCCCTGGGTAATGGAAAGCCCGCCAGGCAGCAGGAAGGGCCTGGCCAGGACCTCCGTGTTGCGGATCAGGTCCATGGCGATGGTGCCGCCGGGCAGCGTGTCCAGCGAAAACGGCGTCGCGAGAATGCTGCGTGACTCGAGGCCGCCAGTCAGCGCATCGACCTGGTGATACTCGCCACCATAGAGCCAGCTCGTGAAACGCCCGTCCGTGTTCCCGAAGCGCTTGCGGTACTTCGCAACAGCATCGTACTGGCGGATGCCGACCCGATTGACGAAGCCCAGCGCTGGTTTGAAATTGCGGCCAATTTCAGCGAGATTCAGGCTCGCATTCAGCTTGTCGTTAGGCCAGGCGAGATTCAGGCCCCAGGCGGCGGCGGTCAGACCCGCTGTCGAGGTTTCCTGCCACCAGCCCTTCACGTCGAGGATTTCATTGAGGGCGCCGAACCGGTCCCGGTAATTGAAATCCATACCTAACAAATTACTCGAGCGCGCGCTGGCAGGATCACCCATGGTCACGATGGCGCCGAGAGTCGACTGTTCGCCGATGTTGACGTAACCGCGCCCGACGAACAGATCGCGTTCGGGCACCACTCCGGCTGCGCCCTGGCGCACCGCGAGCGCACCGAGCACGAAGCGCCCGGCCCGACCCGCAAGCTTGGCGCCATAATCGAGATCGATGGGCTGCCCCGCGGACGACAGCCCGATGGTGCGCGAGAAGAACGGCCGCGCATTCTGCGTCAGGCCGCCGAATTCGAATACCTCGGCGTTGTCGAGAAAGAAATCGCGTTTTTCAGGGAAAAACAGCGAAAACCTTGTCAGGTTGACCAGCCGGTCATCGACTTCGGTTGACGAGAAATCGGTGTTGACGGTCAGGGCCGCGGTCAGGCTCGGCGTGATGCGCCAGAACGCATCGATCGAAGGCTTGGCGACCAAAGCGGAATTTCCAGCCGTAAACCGTTCGCGCTGCGACACCGCCAGACTGGGAACGACATCAAGGCCCCAGCCCTGGCGCCCGCCTCGCATGCCGCGCAGTTCGCCGTTGAGATCCATGGTGAATCGTCGATGCTGATGCGACCACGCGAGCTCCTCACGTTTGCGGCGGATCGAGCGCATGACATTGATGCGCCAGACATCATTGTCCGGCTTGAAAAGCAAAGTCTTGAACGGCAATGCCACTTCGGCCACCCAGCCCTGGGCGTTGATTTTGGCGTCCGCCTCCCAGATGCCGTCCCAGTCCATGTTGAATGCCATGCCACCGAGCGCCAGGCCATCGCGTTGCACGCCGTTAGGATTGACGTAGAAAATGTAGCCGGTGCGTTTGCTGTTGTAGGGATCCAGGATGATCTGGAAGTAGTCGTCGTTGATAACCTGCGAACCCTGCACCAGCTGTTGCGCCTTGATACCGCCCGGATCGGAGTCGCCGAAGCGTGCGGCGATATACAGGTAGTCGTCGTCCCGGGCGATCAGCACCTCGGTGGGCTCGGTCGCCGGATCGCCATCGCCGGGAAACCATTGCGTCAGATCGGTGATGCGTGTCGCGTCGCGCCACATCGGCTCGTCGAGGACGCCATCGATACGCGGACGCGATGTCACCCGGGCCGCGGTTGCGACCTTGGCGCCGCCGATGGCGGTGGCGGTCGCGGGTTCCTGTGCCGCCATGACGGCCTGGGTCAGGCCCAATGCCAGCAGAATGACCAGTCCGTGTCGTGCTTGTGTCAGCATTCGGGCGCAAGGTTAAATTGCGGCTGCGCTGGACGCAGCAAACTTGTTGGCAGACGACCGTTCAACCCATGAAAAAACTGCTGTTGATCCATGGCGGCCATGCCGGCGGCCGCACCGAGAAGCTAACGGCAGAAGTCGTGGCCGGCATAGCGGCTGCAGAGGACCCGGTGGAGCTGCGGACCCGCCCGGCACTGCAGGCGGGAATTGACGACCTGCTGTGGGCCGATGGTCTCCTGATCGGCACGCCCGAGCATTTCGCCTACATGTCGGGGGCGGTCAAGGATTTCTTCGACCGGACTTTCTATCCGGCCGAGGGCAAGCGCGAAGGGCTGCCGTATGCGGTCTATATAAGCGCGGGCAATGACGGCACCGGCACGGCAACAGCGATCGCCCGGATCGCGACCGGCTACCGGTTTCGCGCCATGGTCGAGCCGCTGATCGTGCGCGGTGCGCCGGACGATGCCGCGCTGGAGCGCTGCCGCGAGCTGGGCCTGACTTTTGCCAGCGCGCTGGCGCTGGGAGTTTTCTAGCTGCGCGGCCGCAGCGCTCGCTGCGCTGCTGCGAACTCCGGTTCCAGTTTCAGCGCGGCTTCGAACTCGCGGCGGGCGCCGCCCGGATTATCCGCATCTAACAAACAACGGCCGAGCCAGAAATGCGCCTCGGCCGGACCCCAGCCGCCCGGCGATAACGGGCCTGCGCGGTCAAATGCTGCGCCGGCCTCGCGAAATCGTACGCAGGCCTTGATCTTGTCGCCGCCGGCAATCCTGGGCCGGAAATACAGCCCGAACGCGTCGACAAGCACAACGCGCGGATTGCCTGCATCCAGCGCCAGCGCCTGCTGCATCGCCTTGCCGCTGGCGCGGCCGTTGCGGATCGCCGCGAATGTGCCACCGAGGCCTGCGATGTATCCGTAGCATGCGGATTGCAGCGCCCGGGATTCTGCGGCGAGCGGGCCGGTTTTCACGATCGCTGCAGCCTTGCCGGCGTTGACGGCACAGGACTCGCCCGTCTTGAGCGCGGCCTCGGAATTTTTCCGCATCGAGGCGAGCTGCAATGATCGAAACTGGATGAACGCAAATGCAAACAATTCGGGGGCGGTGGCGGAGGACGCCCAACGCGCGTTAGCGCTGGCCAGTTGCAGCAGTTCCGTGTCGGCGCCGCGCAACCAGGCGGATTGTGTCTTGGCGATGATTGCGTTCGCATCGTCTGCCGCAAGCAACGGTGGCGATGCCAGCAACAAGCTGACAATTATCAAACGGCGCATCCGTGCACTCCTGCAAATAAAATCCTGGCAATCAATCAATCAGACGAGGTACCCGGCGGTCAGCTCGGCGGACTTGTCCCATAGCTGTTGCGCGAGCTGCAGATCGTCCATGTGCTTGCCCACCACCGGCACGACCGGATTGCAATCCTCGAAATAGCAGCCGCTGACTGTCGCGAGCGCGGGGGCGGTGGCGACATAACAGGTGGTCGCGGCGCCTTCCTCGACCGAGCGCATGAAAGTCCAGCCAATCAATGGCGTAATAGCGCGCGTCCATGTCGACATGTGGCGGCCAAGGTTGGTGTTGATGATGCCGGGGTGCACCGCATTGGCCGTGGTTGCAGTACCGCGCAGCTGCTGCGCGAGCTGCAGGGTCATCAGCACGTTGGCCAGTTTTGACTGACCGTACATTTTGTTAGGTTTGTAGTCGCGATCACCGCCCAGGTTATCGAACTCGATACCGGCCGCGGCCGCCCATTGATAACCACGGCTCGACACCACGACGATGCGTCCCTGCGTGGCAGCCTGCACCTGATCCAGCAGGCGATTGGCGAGGATGAAATGGCCGAGGTGATTGACCACGAAGTGCTTTTCGAGGCCATAGACTTTTTCCAGCTTTGGCAGGGCCATGATGCCCGCGTTCAGTACCAGCATGTCGATCGGCATGCCGAGCGCGAGCACCTCGTTACTCGCGGTGACGATCGTGTCCCACTTCTCAAGCTCCAGCGCGATCGGTGTGGTCTTGCCCTGCACGCTGGCACAGGCCTCGCGGGCCTTGTCGAGCGTGCGACCGGTGACGATGCAATGCGCACCGCGCATCGTGAGTACCCGCAGCGTCTCCAGCCCCAGTCCCGACGTGGCGCCGGTGATCAGCGCAGTCTTGCCCCCGAGGTCCAGGCCCTCGGTCACCAGCTCCGCGGTTGCATGTTTGTCGAATTTGCTAACAGGTATGCCGGCCGGCCGTTCCACGGGGCCGTCGAAGCGACGCCGCATGGCCAGATAGGCGCCACCGCCCGCCACCAGAACCGCCCCGGTACCCAGAATGACTTTGCGTCTTGTCGTTGCCATGGCGGGATCATCGCAGGAATTGGCATTTCCGCCAGTTGTACATGTGCGGCGGCGGGACCCTATCCGTGGCTCGGACACCATCGGTGCCTTGCTGCACGGCGCCAGGCATTGCTGCAATGCTTGGCAACGTGAGCGCCAAACTGGACATCAAGACCATCACCGAGTTCCTGGCCGAGCAGCCTAACGTCGACGTCAGTGCGACCTGGCAACGCTGCTGGGGCATTCATTCCGGCATCGTCGAACGCATCAAGGCGCGGTTTGCGGTCGCCAAGCACCCGTCCAGCAGCGGCCGCGAGTACTACACCTCGCTCGACAAGGGCATGGAAGGCTCATTTACCGCGTACACGGGCCAGGGCATGGACTGGCTGGTGCATTCCTGGCTTGGCAACCGCCGCGCCAGCCTGCTGGACATGAACGCCACCGCTTTCCTGTCGCAGCAGAACCGGGTGCCACACCTGGTGATCATCTTCGGCACGGTGCCCAAGCTGTTCTTCTACGCCGACTACACGCCGCGGCTCGATCCACGCATGAACCTCGACTACGTCCGCAAGTACTACGAGCCGGCCAACGCCAGCGCGATCAAACTGCGCGGCCACCCGAGTTTCACCTGGAACTGGAGCCACGGCACCTACCTGCGCGGCCTCATGTCACCGGTCGCCACCAGCATCATGGGCGAACTCAACGACGCTAACATCGACGTCTGTGAGGCCTATCTCAAGGAGTTTGTCGATCGCTGGTTTGGCTGGCTGGACGAAGCGGACCAGCATCCGCTGCCCGAATCTGAACGCGCTTCCCAGCAGCACTACGATTACTACGTCCGCGAAACCGGCTACCGTGAAGACCCGATGAACGTGCTGGCACAGCGTTTCTTCGGCGCAGAGGAATTCAAGCGCATGCTGGATCTGCGCATCGGCATGCAACAGATCAGCGACACACGCCGCAGCTAGCGGCATGTCGCACCAACATCGGAGCGGATCGACAAGTCAGATCGCGATCGTCGGGCGAGCGCGATAGGCGCGGCTAAGCGGCGAATGGGCGGCGGCTCGGGCGCGCGGTCAGCGCAAACTTAGTGCCATCCGTTCAACTTGGGAACAGATCCTGTGACGAACGTTTGCGCCCGCGCGCACGAGCGAACGCGCACGATCGCGGGTGAGTCCGCGAACCGCGATCTTGCAAGCGCGACGCCCTTTGAGCCGCGCGGCCGTGACTATCGCGCTCGCCCGACTATCTCAATCTGACACGCGCGCGCCCCGTCTGTCAGGGCGCCCGAATTCGCCACAATTCCGGCACTTGTGGCGCCACAAGTCGCTCTAGAATTCGAGACCTGAATCTTCGCAAGGTCTCATTTATGCGCTACCGCATTCTTCTGCCGGTCGTTGTCGCCGCAACTCTGTATTTCGCAGGCTGCAAACCCAGGGCCGACCAGGCGGCCGCCGACGCGGCGACCGTGGCCACCTGGAGCAGCATCATTGCCGGCCACACCAACGGCAGTGTGTCGCGCAAATCCGAGATCCGCGTGCTGTTTCAGGGGGATTTCGGGCCAGATTCTAACAAATCAGATGCTAACAAACCAGGTGCTAACAGCACTGCGGTACTGGAGTTCGAGCCGGCGATCCGGGGCAGCATCGAATTGATCGGCAAGCGCGAAATCGTCGTTCACCCGACCGCGGATTTGCTTGCCGGGCAGAACTACACGGTGCGCGTGCTGCCCGCCGGCCTCGCCAGGATGCCCGCAGGCCTTGCGCCCTATGTGTTTCACTTCAGCGTGCAGTCGCCGCAGTTCGACGTCAGCGTACCGGCGCTGGAATCGGATCCGGCGGACGATGCGCGCATGATCCTGCGCGGGCTGCTGGTCACCGCCGACGCCGAAGATCCGGCGCGCGTGGCAAAGCTGGTCACGCTCAGCCATCTCGAGGCGCCGGTAGCCCTGCAATGGACTCACGATGCCGACAACCTGAAACATCGCTTCGCCAGCGCCAGCCTGCGGCGCCAGAGAACCGCGTCCAATGCGGTGCTGCGCTGGAACGGCCGGGAAATAGGCGCCAGCAACACCGGCGAGCTGACCGCCGAAATCCCCGCGCGCGGCGCATTCACGGTTGCGGATGCGCAAGCGCTCGATACGGAAGGCCGCCGCCAGATAGTCATCACCTTTTCCGACGCGCTGGCGCGCAACCAGAACCTGAGCGGCCTGGTGCGTCTCGGCGACATCCAGTTCACGACCCACGTTGCTAACAATCTGCTGACGATCTATCCCGGCAGCGATGTGGAAGGCACCGTGACCGTGACGCTGGAGCCTGGCATCCGCAATCAGCACGGCCAGCTGCTCGATCAGCAACTCAAGTACCCGCTCGAGTTCACCAGCACCAAGCCCCAGGTCCGCTGGGTCGGCAAGGGTGTCATCCTGCCGGACAGCACGACCATTTCAATTCCCTTCGAGGCGGTCAGTGCGCGCTCGGTCAATGTGCTGGCGACGCGCATCTATGAAGACAAGGTCGCGCAGTTCCTGCAGGTCAACGGCCTCGATGGTGAACAGGAAATGGGCCGCGTCGGTCGCGTCTTGTGGCGCAAGAAAATCGACCTGACCGGGCCGCGCACCGGCCGCTGGCAGCGCTACAGCCTCGATGTCGGTGAATTGTTGCGCAAGTACCCGCATGGCATGTTCCAGCTGACGCTGCAGATCACGCCAGCAGACAGCGATTACCGCTGCGACACGCCGCCGCCCACCACTAACAGGGCGGCGCCGCAGAGTCCGCCCAATCAGGAAGATGGCGACAGCTCCACGCAGAGCAACTGGGACTTCGTCCAGCAATACTACGGCGGTGGTGGCAATTGGCAAAGGCGCAACGATCCCTGCGACAGCGCCTATTTCCAGTACGCCGACGGCATCACCGCGTCACGCAACCTGCTCGCCTCCAACATCGGCTTGTTAGCCAAACGCGACCAGCGCGGCCAGTTGCTGATCATGGCCACGGTTCTGCGCAGCGCCAAAGCGCTGCCGGGCGTGAAATTGTCGCTGCGCAATTACCAGAACCAGGAAATCGGCGGCGCCACCTCCGACAGCAACGGACTTGCGACCCTGACCACCGCGGGCACGCCTTACCTGCTGGTTGCGGAAGCTAACAACCGGCGTGGCTACCTGAAACTCGCGGCCGGCGCGGCCCTGCCTGTCAGCCATTTCGACGTTGGCGGCGAGACCGTGAGTCGCGGCATCAAGGGCTTCATTTATGGCGACCGCGGCGTCTGGCGTCCGGGCGATACGCTGTACCTGACTTTCGTGTTACAGGACAAGGACCAGAACCTGCCAGCGGATCATCCAGTCACGCTGGAGCTTTACGATCCGTCCAGCCGGCTGGTGCAGAGCCAGGTGAATACCAGGCCGGTTGGCGGATTCTATGCATTCACGCTGCAGACCAACCCGGCCGCGCCGACCGGTAACTGGACCGCCAAGGCGGTGCTGGGCGGTTCCAGTTTCAGCAAGCGGCTCAAGATCGAGACCGTCATGCCTAACAGGCTGAAGGTCGCGCTCGATCTCGGCAGTGCGCGCCTGCGTGCCGGTAAACCGATCGCCGGCACCGTCAGTTCGCAGTGGCTGTCGGGCGCAACTGCCGCGGGGCTCAAGGCCGATGTCAACGTGCGCCTGGTCCCCACCGCCACCGCATTCTCGAGTTTCAGCGATTTTAACTTCGACGATCCGGCGCGTCGCTTTGCGGCCGAGCCAATCCCGGTATTCGAAGGCACTCTCGATGACAACGGCAACGCACGATTCGAAAACAAGCTCAAGCTCGACCGCGCGGCGTCCGGCATGTTGTCAGCGACATTCACAACCCGTGTTTTCGAGCGCGGCGGTGCGTTCAGCATCTTGCGGGATACGACCAACTACGCTCCTTATGAAAATTTTGTCGGCGTGCGCCTGCCCAAAGGAGACGCCGCCCGGGACATGCTGCTGACGGATCAGGATCACATGCTCGAGATCGCGACCCTGGACGCCGATGGCAAACCAGTTTCCGTCAAGGAACTTGCGGTCACGCTCTACAAGGTCGAGTGGCGCTGGTGGTGGGACAAGGGCGCGGATTCGCTGGCGCAGTTTGTCGAAGGCGAAAGCAATTCGGTGGTCCGTACCGGCAAGGTTGCCACCACCAACGGCCGCGGCGGCTGGAAATTCCGGGTGAATTATCCGGACTGGGGCCGCTATCTGCTGCGCGTCTGCGATCCCGCGGGCGGTCATTGCTCCGGGCGCACCTTCTACATCGACTGGCCAGCCTGGGCTGGCAAGGAACGCGAACAATCCGGTCCCGCCGCCAACGTGCTGACTGTCACTGCCGATAAGGACCAGTACCAGGTCGGCGACACCGCAACGCTGCAGTTGCTGGAAAGCGCACAGGGCCGCGCATTGATCACGATCGAGAACGGTACGCGGATCCTGGCGACACGCTGGCTCGAACCGAAGGCCGGCAATACGCGTTTCCAGATTCCGGTCACCGCAGAAATGACACCTAACGTGTACGTCGCGGTGACGTTGGTGCAACCGCATGCCGACCGCAACAATGACCGGCCGCTGCGGCTGTACGGCATCGTGCCGCTGCTGGTGAATGACCCGACGACACGCTTGTCGCCCAGGCTGACAGCGGCTGACGAATGGAAACCGGAATCCAGAGTCGGCGTCGAAGTGGCGGAAGCGAACGGCCACGCCATGACCTACACGATCGCGGTGGTCGACGAAGGACTGTTGTCACTGACCAATTTCAAGACCCCGGACCTGCACAGCGAGTTCTACAAACGCGAGGCGCTCGGAATTTCGACCTGGGATCTGTTTGATCAGGTGGCCGGTTCCTACAGCGCACAACTGGAGCGGTTGTTAGCACTGGGTGGCTCGGATGCGACGGCGACCAGCAAGCCGGACGAAAAGAAATCGCGCTTCCCGCCGGTGGTGCGTTTTCTCGGACCCTTCCAACTGAAGGCGGGCGCCAGGACCAGTCACCCGATCGACCTGCCGCAATACGTGGGCGCGGTGCGGGTCATGGTGGTCGCCGGCGACCACGGCGCTTATGGCGCCGCGGAAAAATCCGTGTTTGTACGCCAGCCGTTGATGCTGCTGCCGACCCTGCCGCGGGTCGCCGGACCGGGCGAGGAAATTCTCGTGCCGGTGTCACTCTTTGTGACCAGACCCGGCATCAAGGACGTCACGCTGACGATTGACACCGACAGCCTGATGCAACCGGTCGGCGATCGAACGGTGCACGTGCGGTTCGACAAGCCTGACGAGCGCATCGGTCTGCTGCGCATACGCACAGGCGACAAGCTGGGCCAGTCGCGGGTGCGTTTTGCCGCCAGCGGCGCCGGTTTCAGCGCCAGAGGCGAAGTCTACATCGAGATACGCAGCCCGAATCCGCTCAGCACGCGTTACCAGCACCATGTGCTGCAGCCCGGCGAGACCTGGTCGACTCTGGCGACGCCCTTCGGGCTCGCTGGCACTAACAACGGGACTCTGGAACTCTCCTCGGTACCGCCGCTGAATCTCGACGCACGCTTGCGCTATCTGATCCAGTACCCGCATGGCTGCCTGGAGCAGACCACGTCGGCAGTCTTTCCGCAGCTCTACCTCAGCACGCTGTTAGCTCTGGAGGATGGCCGCAAACGCCAGATCGAAGAAAATGTACGCGCCGGCATCGAGCGGCTGCGATTCTTCCAGCTGGCCAATGGCGCCTTCAGCTACTGGCCGGGCGGCAGTGGCGGTTTCACAGCACAGGAAGCTAACGGCTATGAATCCTGGTCCAGCAGCTACGCGACGCACTTCCTGATCGAAGCGGAAAAAGCCGGCTACAGCCTGCCGGGTACGCTGCGTTCAGGCGCCGTGCGCGCCTTGAAGGCACAGGTATCTTCGTGGAACCCGCCCCGCTGGCAGCAAGCCGGCCAGGGCTCCGATGGCAGTCGCGAGGCGGTGATCAAAGGCGCCGCCATGGGGCAGGTCTACCGGCTCTACGTGTTAGCACTCGCCGGCGCGGCGGATGTTGGCGCCATGAATCGGCTGCGCGAAATCCGTGACTTGCCAGCGGTGGAGACCTGGACGCTGGCGGCTGCGTACCAGCGGGCCGGCCTCCCGGATATCGCCACGGCGATGACCGCTGCGGCCGGACTTGCGGTTCGCGACCGCGGTGGCTATGAGACTTTCGGTTCGCCACTGCGCGATCGGGCCATGCTGCTGCAGAGCCTGGTCACGCTGGGGCGTTACGACAAGACTGCGGACCTGGTGCGCGCCCTCTCGACGCAACTGTCATCTGAAAGCTGGTACAGCACGCAGGAAACCGCGTACGCGCTGATGGCAATGGCACGCTTCGCCGGCAATGGCAGCGGCCCGGGTTTCACCGCCGAGGTCACGCTTGCCGGTTCGAAACCCGATCGCATCAACGCGAGCAAACCGGTATACCAGCGTGACCTCGGTAGCCTGCCCGAGAAAGCTCAGAGCATCGCGCTGCGCAACGATTCGCAACGCGTGCTGTTCGCGACGCTGGCATTGCGCGGCATTCCGGCAGCGGGTCGCGACGCCGCCGAGTCGGCGGGACTCACGCTGGAAGTCAGCTATGCCGATGCTCGCGGCGCACCGGTCGATGTGGCGCGCGTCGCCCAGGGGACCGATCTCGTGGCTAACATCACGGTTCGTAACCTGACGCCCCTGCGCATTGACAACATTGCGCTGACACAGATGGTTCCCGCGGGCTGGGAAATCCACAATGACCGGATGGACAATGCCGCGGACGGCGGCTCCGGGACGCAGGCGGATCACACGGACATCCGCGATGACCGCGTGCTGCAGTACTTCGGTCTGCGCTCGGGTCAGTCGATCCGCTTTCGGACCCGCGTCAACGCCGCCTACGTGGGGCGGTTTTACCTGCCGAGCGTGTCGGTCGAGGCGATGTACGACGCGAGCAAGTTCGCACGGAGCAAGGGCCAGTGGCTGCAGGTCGCCGGACAACCGCGCTGATGCGGCGCACACGCCGCATCATCGGCGGCGCGATCGTGCTCGCGGCCACCGTCTGGTTCTGGCGTCTGGCGCCCGCGCCCCTGTTCGCGGCGCCGGAGTCTTCAGTGCTGCTGGCGCGCGACGCGCAGTTGTTAGGCGCGCGAATTGCCAGCGATGGCCAGTGGCGCTTTCCGGCTGCCGCTGCGGTACCCGAGAAATACCGGCGCGCCCTGATTGAATTTGAAGACCGGCGCTTTGAGCACCACCCGGGCGTCGACCCCATTGCGATCGCGCGCGCATTGCGCCAGAACTGGCGCCAGCAGCGCATTGTCAGCGGCGCGAGCACGATCACCATGCAGGTCGCACGGCTCGCGCGTGCGCCACGCACGAACGGTGAAGGCGGCGACCGGCGCCGCGATCGCGGTCTGGGCGCGAAGATTGCGGATGCCTTGTTAGCAGTCCGGCTGGAACTTGCCTACAGCAAGGACGAAATCATCGCGCTGCATGCGAGCCACGCGCCTTTCGGCGGCAACGTGGTCGGGCTGGAAGCAGCCGCTTGGCGCTATTTCGGGCGCGCGCCTGAACATTTGAGCTGGGCCGAAGCCGCGACGCTCGCGGTACTGCCCAACCAGCCGGCGCTGGTGACACCGGGTCGCAACCGGGCACGCCTGCAAAACAAGCGCGACGCACTGTTGCGGCGTCTGCATGCACAGGGACGGCTGGGCGATCTCGACTTGCAGGCCGCGCTCGCCGAGCCCCTGGTGGGCGCACCGTTGCCGTTGCCCGATGATGCGCCGCATCTGCTGGAAACCCTGCGCCGACAGTATCCGGCACAACACCGCTTCGTCAGCACACTGGATGCCGCCCTGCAACGCGACGCCATGCGGCTGGTTGCGGAACATTCCGCACAACTGGCGCGCCAGGAGATTCACAACGCAGCCGCACTGATCGTCGACAATCGCAATTTTGAAGTGCTCGCCTATGTCGGCAACGCCGACCGGTCGGTCCGCAACGAACGCGGCCTCGCGGTGGACATCATTCGCCGGCCGCGCAGCACGGGCAGCATCCTGAAACCGCTGCTGTACGCCGCGATGCTCGACAGCGGCCAGCTGCTGCCGC
>JANLTW010000126.1:0-28547 GCA_031363155.1 Gammaproteobacteria bacterium
TGAGCGGCGAGACGACGTTGTAGTTGAGATTGTCGGCGTAGCCCGAGGTGGGAAGGTCGAGGCTGATCACCACAAGGTTCCTTCCGGGAATTTGCGACTGGGCGATCGTATAGCGCGTATGTACGCTAACGGTCTTCGGTCCCGCGGCCATTGGCGCTTCGACGAGAACCTGCAGGTCGTACTGCGGGTAATCGCTCGAGGGGACGTTTACCGGCCGGTGAGGCGAATCGTCCTCGCCGGAGACCGCGATCCAACCCAGTGCATTTCTCTCGGCTGTCTTTGCCGCCTTCAATGCGGGCGTGTCGCCGCGCTCACCGGTGCGCAGAAAATTCGCGACGCGGTACGAGCGATCGAGGGCTAGCCGACAGCCGTTCAGGACATTGCTCGCCGTAAGCGGCGCCGCCGGCGGCTGTGCGACCAGCGATTGACAGAACGACTCCCCCGGAAGGGCCTGGCGAAAGGCCGCAAAGGCTTTGTGACCGGTCACACTCAGATCGGCAAACGCATTGCCCCACACAGCGTCACCGACGGCGAATCTGAACGAAGCCTGGCGCAAGGCGTTGAACGGCTGGGCTGATGCGAGACCCGCGACAGCGCGGAGCTCGGGCCGCAGGCGTCCCTCATTTGAGCCGATGTTACGTGCGGCCGGCACATTGATCTGCGTACCGGCCGGCGGCGGCGTATCGAGAAGTTGCGGCGGGATGACCGGTGCGAAATAGGCCCGTGTCGGAGTCCCATTCACCATGTTGAACGGCACAACTGCGCTGCGCTGGCCGTTGGCAAAATTGTCCATGTGGTCACAGGACTCGGGAGACGTGAATTGGATCGTAGCGCGATTGGCTGCGATCGGCGGATACGCTGCCGGTGGCGGTGTGGCCGGCGTCGTCGCCAATTGCATGAAAAGCGTTTTGGTAATGTCATCCGCCTCTTCTGCACGTGAATCCATTCCATGGAGGAAGAGGAGCACTTCCGCATTCGGGGCGATGGCGGGCTGTGCATCGGGACGCAGGACCCAGCGGGGCGGTTGCCGGCCACCGCGAAACTGGTTCCGATCGATTTGCACCGGAACGGGCACGGCCTGGACCGGCGCGGCCTGGACCGGCACGACTTGGACCGGCACGGCTTGAATTGGAAGTGGCTGGGCAATCGCTTGTTGCGCGGCTTGCGGGGCAACCTGCGGTGCTGCAATGGGCGCCGGCTGTAAGACGAGTTGTGCAGGGAGCGGCGCTAGCGGCAAGGGTTGCGCCACCATCGGCGGCGCCCGCAAGCCCTTGCCCATGGTGAAGGCCACCGGCGCGGCCGCTGCCAGCGTACCGTCGGCTAACACGGCTACAATCTGGTAGAAGTAGGTCACACCCAGCTCCACCTTGCCGTCCTCAAACGTCGCACCCTCTATCGGATCGGTCAGATCGATGCCGCGCTCCTGGTCATTGGCAGCACGCAGCACGCGATACATCACGCCACGCGACTCGACCGGCGTCCATGATACGGTGGCGGTGCTGCCGTTGCTAACAACGGAAACGTTGATAGGCCCAGGCGCGCCTTTTTGTGCTAACAGCGGTGCTGGCAGCAGCATGACCAAAATCATGGCCGCTGCCGCTACGCGCGTTCGACGAATAACTTGATTGAGCATCAGAGGTCTCTCTTAGTTGTGAGGAGTACGCCGTCGCTTGATTCAGTATGGTCCATTTACAAGCCGCGTCCACCCGTATCGTGGCGCCGGCAGTGCCGTTAGGGATGCCGATCCAGGTCAGTATCGAGACTACCTTGCAGGCCATGTGAGGAGCATCGGCGGGCACCAACGGTCCGCTTGCTGCAAGATGCAGTTCAAGATAGGACCGTTTTGATAAACGTAACCTGCTGGTTCGGAGCGCTCGATTCGGGGCTTGCCCGCGAATTCTGTGCTCCCGGGATCAATTTCCCGGCACCAGTCTCATGTGAAGGGGCAATTTTGTGCCGATTTAGCATAATTTGACATAATAATGTCTCCATTTCCATATATGTACAATGATAACGCATATATGGCACTCTCGCTCCCGACGACCCAACTGTGTTCAGGAGACGAGCCATGAAAATCAATTTCCTTCGATCCACCCTGGTTGCGTGCGCGGCCCTGGCGATGAGCGCCTGCGGGGGCGGCGGGTCTAAAAGTGCTAACAACAGCACCGGCGCTGTCGGAGCGATCGCGCAGACAACGGCGGTGACCGGCACGATCACCGGATTTGGCAGCGTGCATGTCAACGGCATTCACTTCAACACTAACAGCGCGGCGATTTCGAGAAACGGCGCGCCGGCGCTGCAATCCGACCTGCGCGTCGGCCAGGTGGTCAAAGTCCGCGGCAGTGTCAACGACAGCACCGGTGAAGGCGTGGCCTCGTCGGTGTCCCAGGACGACAACGTCGAAGGTCCGATAAGCAGCATCGATATTGCCGGCAAGAAATTCGTCGTGTTAGGTCAGACGATCATCGTCGACACCAGCACGTCGTTTGACGACCGCATCTCGCCGGCATCGATCGCGGGCCTCAAGGTCAATGACCAGGTCGAAGTCAGCGGCATGGTGGGCGCCACTGGCGACATCACGGCGACGCGCATCGAATTGCGCAAGCCGGGCGTGACGCGACTCGAAGTGACCGGCAAGGTCAGCAACCTCGACGCCGCGAATCGCAAGTTCAAGATCAATGCACTAACGGTCAACTACTCGACCGCGCAGCTCGAAGGTTTCGCCACCGGCGCGCCGGCCAACGACGATCTCGTCGAGGCACGGGGCAATGCGCTCAACGCCGCGGGCGAACTGGTTGCGACCAAGGTGGAAAAAGAAACCAATGAAGCGCGCGATGCAGATCGCGGCGATCGCCGCGAGGTCGAAGGCATGATCACCCGCTTCGCATCGAAGACCGATTTCGATGTGGCCGGGCGCAAGGTCACGACCAACGCGTCGACCCGCTACGAGAACGGCACCGAGACCGATCTCGCGCTCAATGCGCGGGTCGAGGTCGAGGGTTCGCTGGACGCTGCCGGCCTGGTGCTGGTGGCCGCCAAGATCGAGTTCCGCAAGGGCGGCGGCGCCGGCATCGCGGGCAAGGTCGACACCGTCGACAAGACTAACAAGAAACTCACCGTGATGGGCGTCGAGATCACACTCACGGCAACGACGCGCCTCGAAGACAAGTCGACTGCCAAGGTGGAAATGTTCAGCATCGACAACATCAACAGCGGCGATTACGTCACCGTGCGCGGCACCGAAACCGGCACTAACAAAATGACCGCCACGCGCCTCGAACGACGCAATGCGGTTGCGGAAGTACGGGTGCGCGGAACGGCGCGCGATGTCGTGGCGCCGAAATTCACGGTGCTGAGCGTGACGGTCGAGACGAACTCAAGCACGCGCTTCGAGGTCGATGACAACCAGAGCATGACGGCGACGCAATTCTTCACCGGCCTTGCGGGTAAGACCGTCACCGTCGTGGGGACCATGTCGGGAACCTCGTTGATCGCGAGCAAAGTGGAATTTGCCGACGAAGATTGATTGCTGAGTGCTTTGAGAGTGGAGTGCAAGGCTGACGGCGGACCGAAAGGTCCGCCTGATTCGCTACCCTTTGGTAGGAAGCCTATCTCTTGAACAGATCGTCCAGCGCCGAGCGCGCCTGGGCGCGTTCATCCAGGTTGGGCGCAGCATAAGCGCCCGGTCTGGGTTTGAAATAGTCACAAAAATTCGCGTGCTCCTTGTCGCGCACTTCCTCGGCGATGGGTTCGCGGCAATGCTTGGCCTTGCCGGTGTCGTAGTCCACGCAGAGCTTGCAAACGTGCAGCTCGGAATGGCACTTGGGGCATTCGTCCAGTCGGCGTAGTGGCAGGCTCAGCTCGGCGAGCGCCGCGCCGCACTTCCAGCACTGAAGATCATTGGCCATGGCGCAGATTTACTCCGCTGTGATTCAGGGATCAAGCCGGCCGACGAGAAACTCCGCGAGCGCGGCGCCAGTGCGTGACGCCTTGGCCTTTCTTGCCACGGCCGCTGGCGGGCCGGCCACGACCACCTGACCGCCGGCGCTGCCGGCTTCCGGTCCGAGATCGATCACCCAGTCGGCGGCGGCGATCACGTCGAGATTGTGTTCGACCACGACCACGCTGTTGCCGGCATCAACCAGGCGATGCAGCACGGCCAGGAGTTTTTCGACATCCGCCATATGCAGGCCGACCGTCGGCTCGTCGAGTACGTAAAGAGTGCGCAGCGGCTTCTGGCGCAGCTTGCGCACATCATTGCGCACCTTGGAAAGCTCGGTCACGAGCTTGATGCGCTGGGCCTCGCCGCCCGACAGCGTCGGGCTTTGCTGGCCCAGGGTCAGGTAGCCCAGGCCGACGTCGCGCAACAGGGCTAACGCATGCCTGACCGTGGTATGCGCGACGAAGAACTCGACCGCGTCGTCGATTTCGAGGCCCAGCACATCGGCAATGCTCTTGTCGCGCCAGCGTATGGTGAGTGTCTCTGGATTGAAGCGCTTGCCACCGCAGACGTCGCAACGCACTTTCACATCGGGCAGGAAATTCATCGCGATGGTCTGCACACCCTGGCCTTCGCAGGCCGGGCAACGACCGTCGGCAGTGTTGAATGAGAAACGGCTCGCATCGAAACCGCGCAGCCGCGCTTCATTGGTGCCGGCAAAGATCCTGCGAATGTCGTCCCAGAATCCGACATAGGTGGCGGGGCAGGAGCGCGGCGTTTTGCCGATCGGCGTCTGGTCCACTTCCAGCACCCGGTCAAGTTGCTGCGTGCCGGTGATCCTGCGGCAGCCGCTGAGGGCTCTGGCCTTCTCTCCTAACAAACTGTGCAGGTTGGTGTGCAGGACGTCGCGGGCCAGCGTCGACTTGCCGGAGCCCGAAACGCCGGTGACGACGACCAATCGGCCGAGCGGGATGCGCACATCAACATCGCGCAGGTTGTGCAGCGTTGCGCCTTCGATCCGCAACGCCGGTGTTTCTGCGTCGACCGCGCGCCGCGGTTTCGCGGGATGGCGCAGAGGCTCACGCAGGAATTTCCCGGTGATCGAATCCGGATCGCGCATCAGTTCTGCTGCGGTTCCCTCAGCGACCAGACGGCCACCGCGTATGCCGGCGCCGGGCCCAAGATCGATAACGTGATCGGCGCGCCGGATGGTGTCTTCGTCGTGCTCGACCACTAACAGAGTATTGTCATGGTGCGCCAGCTTGGCGAGTGCGGCCAGCAGCACGCGGTTATCGCGCGGATGCAGGCCGATGGTCGGTTCGTCGAGCACATAACAGACGCCGCGCAGGTTCGAACCGAGCTGTGCTGCCAGTCGCAGCCGCTGCGCTTCACCGCCGGACAACGTGGGTGCCGCGCGGTCGAGTTGCAGGTACCCCAGGCCGACTTCGCTCATGAAGCCAAGGCGGCTCCTGATTTCTGCTAACAGATCGCGGCCGATGGCGCGTTCGCGGGCGCCAAGTGTCAACGCCGCGACAAAGCTCGACATTTCATCCACGGACCTTGCCGTCAGCGCGCCGATCGACTCGCCGCGGAAACGCACCGCGCGCGCGACTTCGTTGAGGCGCTGGCCCTGGCAACTCGCGCAGGTTTCCTGATGGTCGCCATACCATTCGTTCCAGCCGGTCTCTTCACCGGTCTGCTCTTCGTCGAAGCCCGGCAGCCGCACACCGGCGCCGAAGCAGGTCCCGCACCAGCCGTGTTTGGAGTTGAACGACAGCAGGCGGGGATCAAGTTCCGGGAAACTGCGGCCGCAGCCGGGGCAGGCGCGGCGGGCGGACAGGATTTCAACTTTGTCGGAGCCGGCAGCTAACAAGTGCACCGTGCCTTTGCCGTATTCCAGCGCCTGCAGCAGCGCCGCACGAACTGGTGGTTCGTTGGCGGCTGCTGCCTTGAAATCGCCAATCGGCAGCTCAATCGTGTGTTCCACAAAACGCGCCAGGCGCGACCAGGGTTTGGTCGCGACTTTCCTGCCGTCGACTCGCAGCTGCGCATAACCCTTGCCCTGCGCCCACTTGGCGAGATCGGTGTAGTAGCCCTTGCGACTCACCACCAACGGGGCTAACAACTCGACGGTCTTGTTGCGGTGATTCTTGAATATCCGCGCCAGCATTGCCTCGGGTGTCTGCGGTTCGATGGCGAGGTCGCAGGCGGGGCAATGCTGGGTGCCGAGCTTGACGTACAGCAGACGCAGAAAATGATAAAGCTCGGTCAGCGTGGCGACGGTGCTCTTGCGGCCGCCGCGGCTGGTGCGCTGCTCAATCGCGACCGTCGGCGGGATGCCATAGATCGCATCGACATCCGGCCGCGCCGCCGGTTGCACGAACTGGCGCGCGTAGGCGTTCAGCGATTCGAGATAGCGGCGCTGGCCTTCGTTGAAAATGATGTCGAACGCCAGCGTCGACTTGCCGGAGCCGGAGACGCCGGTCAGTACTGTGAACTTGTTGCGCGGAATGCTGACGTCGAGATCGTGCAGATTGTGTTCACGCGCGTGGTGCACAACGATGGCGTTGTCGCTGCTGGCGGTTGTGTAGGTGTCGGTGGGTTCCGCGACCTGCGACGGTGTAAAACCCACGGCGTAGTCGCGCAGCGCGACAGCGGTATGCGAGGTCTGGTGTTTCAAAAGATTCGCAACGGTGCCGGCGAACACCAGTTCGCCGCCGGCCTCGCCGCCTTCGGGGCCTAGGTCGATGACCCAGTCCGCGGCGCGGATTACGTCGAGATTGTGCTCGACGATCAGCAGTGAATGACCGGCATCGAGCAGTTTGCGCAGCGCACCTAACAAACAGGCAATGTCGGAGAAATGCAGGCCGGTCGTCGGTTCGTCGAACAGGAACAGCTTGCCACCGGGTTTCGGGTCTTTCACCGCGCTGACACCGGCATCCGCGAGATGTCCGGCGAGCTTCAGGCGCTGCGCTTCGCCGCCCGACAGTGTCGGCACCGGCTGGCCAAGCCGCAGATATTCCAGCCCGACATCCGCCAGCGGTTGCAGCCGCGTCGCGAGCTCGGCGTCGCCGCCGAAAAATGCCAGCGCCTCGGCCACTGTCATGTCCAGGACGTCGGCGATGTTAGCTCGTTTGCCAGTGACACCCGGTACAGTGACTTCCAGTGTCTCTGCCCGATAGCGCCGGCCCTGGCATTCACCGCAGCGCAGGTAGACATCGGACAGGAACTGCATCTCGACGTGTTCAAAGCCGTTGCCGCTGCAGATCGGGCAGCGGCCGGTGCCAGAATTGAAACTGAAAGTGCCCGCGGTGTAGGCGCGTTGTCTGGAGACCGCCTCGTCGGCAAACAGCGTGCGGATCCGTTCGAAGGCGCCGACATAGCTGGCAGGATTCGATCGGGTGGTGCGGCCGATGGGCTTCTGGTCGACCGACACGACATCGGCGATCAGTTCCGCGCCGCGCAGTTCGCGGAAAGTGCCCGGTGTTTCCGTCGGCTTACCCAGGATTTTTTTCAGCGCGGGCTCGAGCACATCCTGCATCACGGTCGATTTGCCGGAGCCGGAAACGCCGGTGATGCAGACGAACTGCCGCAGGGGGATATCCAGGCTGAGATTCCTGAGATTGTTCTGGCTGGCGCCCGACAAATGCAGAACATGGGGTGAGTCAACGCGCTTCCTGCTCGCTGGCAGTTCCACGCGTCGCTTGCCGGACAAATATTCACCGGTCAGCGAGCCTGGCGCGCTGACAATTTCCGACGGCTTGCCGTTGAAAATAATGCGTCCACCGGCGCTGCCCGCGCCTGGCCCCATGTCGATGATGCGATCGGCATCGCGCATGATCTGCGGATCGTGTTCCACGACCACCAGCGAATTGCCTGCGCCACGCAATCTCTGCATCACCTGGATCACGCGCTGCATGTCGCGCGGGTGCAGACCGATCGAAGGTTCATCGAGTACGAACAGCGTGTTGACCAGCGAGGTGCCGAGCGCAGTGGTCAGGTTGATGCGCTGCACTTCGCCGCCGGACAGGGTGCGCGACTGGCGGTCGAGCGTGAGATAAGCGAGGCCGACATCGCAGAGATAGCCGAGCCGCGTGCGGATCTCACCTAACACGAGCTCGGTCGCGACATCCAGCGCACCCGTCAGGCGCAGCGTCGCAAAAAATTCACGCAGCCGGGTAATGGGCAACAACGCCAGCTCATGCAGGTTGTGGCCCGGCCGCGTGCTACCGGTACGCACGGGGCCAATGCGCCACAGCAGCGATTCGGGCTTGAGCCGCGCACCGTTGCAGGTCTCGCAGGTCGTGTAGCTGCGGTACTTCGACAGCAGCACCCGGATGTGCATCTTGTAGGCCTTGGACTCGAGGTACTTGAAAAACCGCTTGGCGCCGTACCAGGTCTTCTTGGTCCAGGCGCCTTCGCCGTCCAGTACCCACTGTTGGTAATTCTCCGCCAGCTTGTTCCACGGTACATCGAGCGGCACACCGTGGCGCTTCGCGTGCCGCTCGAGATCCCTCTGGCACTCGGACCACGCGGGCGTCTGCCAGGGCCTGAAGGCACCCTGCGCGAGCGTCTTGTTAGGATCCGGAATCACGAGACCCCAGTCGACGCCGATCACGCGGCCAAAGCCGCGGCAGGTCTCGCAGGCACCGAGCGGCGAATTGAACGAGAACGCGCTCGGCACCGGTTCGCGATAAGCGATGTCGCAGCCCGCGCAGTGCAGGTCGATGGAGTAGCGTTTGCTGGCGATCGCAACGGCGTCGTCGGTCGTCGCCGCCGTCGGTACAAAGTGCACCGCCACGCGGCCACGCCCGACGCGAAATGCCGCTTCGAGCGCTTCCATGACCCGGCCGCGATCGGTCTGCCCGAGGCGCACGCGATCCTGGATCACCTCAATGCTGCGCGCGCTGCGCCTGCGCACGCGCGTATAGCCCTGGAGCAGCAGCAGCGCGTCGACTTCCTTCACCTTGAAGTTCTTTGGAATGTCGATTGAAAAGCAGATGTACTGCCGCGAGTCCGGATGCCGTGCCGCAGCTGCTAACGACGACTCATAGGTGCTTTGCGGCGAGTCCCTGCGCACGACCTGGCCGCACTGCCGGCAGAACAAATCCGCGCCCCGCGCGAACAACAGCTTCAGGTGGTCGTTGAGCTCGGTCATCGTGCCAACCGTGGAGCGCGAGGTGCGCACCGGATTGGTCTGGTCGATGGCAATGGCTGGTGGCACACCGTCGATGTGATCGACCGCCGGCTTGTCCATGCGATCGAGAAACTGCCGCGCATAGGGCGAGAAGGTCTCGACATAACGCCGCTGGCCCTCGGCGTACAGCGTGTCGAACACCAGCGATGACTTGCCCGAGCCGGAGACGCCGGTCACGACCGTCAGCTCGCCTAACGGCAGGTCCAGATCGAGATTGCAGAGGTTATGCTGGCGAGCGCCGCGGATGGCGATCGCCGGGCGCGCGGTCTTCATGCGCTAGTCCGCGGACGGAGTGGCTGAGCTGCTGCGCTTGTTCTGCAGCAGCCACGAGATCGCCAACATGATCGCCACCGGGACCGCAACCCACAAGAATGCGCGCTGATAGCCGCGCGCGCCCCCACCTGTCGAGGCGGCCACTGCGCCGATCAGCGCGCCCGACAACAACTGCCCGATGCTCGTGAATATCGTCAGTATGCCCTGCGCGGCAGCGCGTTCCGCGGCCGGCACTACCTCGATCAGCAGATAGCGCAGTGGCGCACCTAACAAGCCGGACAGGCCGAGGCCGACCAGCGCGCCCGCGATGATGATGTTGGTGCGCGACACCGGGCTGTAGCCAATCCACAGCGCGCCTGCGAGCAGGCTGGCGAGCGCGAACACGATGATCGGTTTCGGACCGATGCGATCCAGCAGCCGCCCGAAGGTCGGCGAACCAAATAACAGGGCGACCACCACCGACAGCAGCAGGTAACTGGATGCTTGTGGCGTAATGCCGAGACCCGCGACCGCAAAATCGGGCAGGAATACCATGCCGGCCTCGCCCAGGCCCGCGCCGGCCGCGAATAGTGCAATCAGCTTGATCTGGCGTGACGCGAACCAGCGCGGCCGGATTACCGGATCAGCGGCGCGGTTCTCGACTGATCTGGCAGCTAACAACAGCACCACGGCGCCCAGTAGCCAGCCCCAGACCGAGGGATCCTTGAGACTCGCAAGCAAATGCTCCGAATCCAGTGCGCTCAGTCCCAAAGTAAGGCACGCAAGTGTGCCGCTGATCAGGATCGCACCCTGCCAGTCAAACGGTAGCGGCGTACCCGGATGCCTGCCCGGCAGCCAGCGCAGGCTGGCGATCATCAGCAGCGCGGCGATCGGCAAGTTGATCAGGAACAGCCAGCGCCAGCCAAAATTGAGCAGCTGTGCGGCTAACAATGGCCCCAGCAGGAATGCAATTCCAAACACGGCGCCGATCAGACCGAGCGCACGGCCGCGTCTCTCCGGCGGCATGGTGTCGCCGATCACGGCGCTCGCAACCGGGAAAATGCCGCCGGCGCCGAATGCCTGGACCGCGCGACCTGTTAGCAGCATGGCAAATGACTGCGCCTGCGCGACCAGCAGCGAGCCGATTGCGAACAGGGCTACGTCCAGCGTATAGATCGCGCGGCGGCCGAGCCGGTCGGAGAGCTTGGCGTTGATCGGCGTGCCAACCAGGTTGAAAAGCACATAGATCGTGAACACCCAGGCGACCGCGCGTTCGTCGATCGCGAACTCGCTGCGCAGGGCCGGCAGGGCGGGGCCGACGATCGCAATGTCCAGCGCGCCCATCAGCACACCAAAAAACAGTACCCAGAGAATCTTGGTTGGTGAAGCAGTCATGCCGTACATGCTAAACCAAAATGGCCTGGAACCACGGTGCGAACAGCGGCCACGCAGCGGTAGGAGATTGGTGCAGCACGGTGTCCCGGCGCAATCCTCCGCAAACTGTCGCCCCACCATGCGTCAGCTTCAGATTGCCATCATCGGTGCCGGGATTTCCGGCCTGACCGCCGCCGCCGCGCTGCTGCGGCGTGGCTTCAACGTGCATGTGTACGAGCAGGCGCCGGCGCTGGGAGATGTCGGGGCCGGACTGACCGTCAGCCCTAACGCGACGCATGCGCTGCAGTCCATCGGCCTGGGGCCGGACCTCGAGCAGTTCGGCATGGTGCCGGCACAGGGCGGCGTCAAGCACTGGCGCACCGGCGAACTCCTGACCTCGATCATGCGCGGCGACACGATGGTCCAGAAATACGGCGCGCAGTACTACCAGATCCATCGCGCCGACCTGCATGTCGGTCTGGTGCGCGAGACGCGCGCGGCGGCCGCGCCCGGAGTCGATCCGATTTCACTCAATTGCGCGTTTGTTAGTAGCGGTGAAAAAAACGGACGCATTGAAATCCGCTTCGCGGACGGCCGTCTGGCCAGCGCCGACGTGCTGATTGCGGCCGATGGCGCGCGTTCCGCGGTGCGCACTGCGGTGTTCGGTGCATCGCAGCCGGCATTCACCGGCTATATCGCCTACCGTGGCCTCGCCGACATGCGCAAGCTCGCGCCTGAAATCATCACGCCGACATCCTGCCTGTCGATCGGGCCCAGACATTCATTTACGCGCTATCTGGTGCGGGCGGGGACGCTGGTCAACTACGTGGCGATGGCCGAACGCGACGACTGGCGTGAAGAGGGCTGGTCGATTCCGTCCAGCATCCCCGAGTTGTTAGCTGAATACGCAGACTGGCATCCCGACGTCCACGAGATAATCCGCGCGACACCACCTGACAAGGTTTTTAAATGGGCGCTGTACGACCGCGAGCCGCTGCCGGAATGGAACCGTGGCAACGTCACCCTGATTGGCGATGCCGCGCACCCGATGCTGCCGTTCCTGGGGTCGGGCGCTGCGATGGGAATCGAAGATGGCGTCGTGTTAGCCCGCGCCTTCGAACTCGTGGGTTCAGTGCCCGAGGCGCTGCGGCGCTACCAGGAAGCGCGTCTGGAGCGCACCACCTTTGTCATGCTGAAATCGCGCGAAACAGCCTTGCAGTACCACGCGGACGATACCGAGAGTTTTCAGCGGCGGCCGCACCAAAGTGCTGAGTCGCTGGGCCTGATGTCCTACAATCCGGTGACCGTAGCCCTGTAATTCCGTCGGGCGAGAGTTCGTGTCGCAACAACCATTTGCTATCAATTCCAGTCGGCATTCCGGCCGCAGCCGGCGTTCGTCGTTCAGGCTTGCCGGACTGGTGGCCGCGGTGCTGGCCGCGCTGCTGTATCGCTGCGCACAGCCTGCCGGGTTCGATTTTTACCTTCTGGACGTGACACACGAGGCGGCCTGGTGCGAGGACGGCAACCAGCGGCGCGGGCAGTGCCGGCAGCTTGACCGGTCGCTGGCTAACAAAAGGCCGCTGGTCTTGCATGGCTTGTGGCCGGAGAACCTCAAGCCGGGCGCACACCCTATGGAGTGCGACTCGACCGCGCTGGTCCTGTCCGGCGACCTGCGCCAGCGCCTCGAGCGGGTGATGCCGGGGACGATGGAAGGCCTGGACGCGCACGAATGGCGCAGGCACGGCACGTGCACCGGGCTCGATGCGGAAACCTACTTTGCCGAGTCGGTCCGTTGGATGGAGCGCCTGAGAAGGGCCCTTGACGGACCGGTTGCCGCGGTGGCGGGCGGGCGCACGGCGGCCGCTACGCTACGGGCAGAAATTGCGACGACCGACCCGGCTTTGGCGGATAGCGTGGTCTTTATGTGCAAGAATCTCGCCTCGGTCAATCCGCAGCATCGGCGGCGACCCTACCTGGTTTCCGTCCGGGTGTGCATCGACAACGATGGCGCCGGCGGCCGGCCCGAGACCCTGCTGCGCTGTGAGTCGGTTGGACGCCGCGATCAGGGGTGCGGCCAGAGTTTTTTTGTGGACGATATCGAGGAGTGAGTGATGAGCAAGCCTGACAAAAGCGATTTGAGTCGCCGCAATCTGCTGCAGATGGCCACGGGCCTCGGTGCGACCGGCGCTTTGTTAGCTAACAGCGCGCAGGGCGCGACCGCGCCTGCCGCCGGTGCGAAAGCTGCCAAGCCCGCAGCGCCGCGGATCAAATTCAACAACACTTTCAATTTCGCGGCACCGGAGTGGAACCGCGACGCCTACTGCCGTCTGCAGGGCGACCTCGACATCACCAAGACCCGCTATGGCTGGCTCGGTGGCCCCGTGATGGCGGTGGTGCCGGGCGAGAAGGTCAAACCGCTCTTCTGGATGGAGGGGTTTTCGGTCTGCCGGCTGATCCCGTACGAAAACAAGATCAGCGATACCGTTGTGGAAAAAGGTTTTCGCAAATTGCTGCGTGAAGTCGTGGTCTATCGCCAGTGGACGCCGAAGGGCCCGGGCGCGATTCTCGAGACCTGGGACAACCCGTACACCGGCGAAACCGTGCGGGTCGTACCGATCATGAACGACCCGTTCAACTACAATATCACGCAGTATTATCCGGATCCGCCGAGCTTCGGTGGACTCAACACCGAAAAACCGCCCAGGATTCCGCTGCTCCTGCCTTGGTCACTCAAAGGCGACATGCTGCACCTGACCACCGACATTCATCTTTACTATCCTAACGCGCTGCAGCCGGACAAGTGGCCGCGCGAGTCCGCAGGCCCGATGGTGCAGGTGTCGGAGTTGTACCGTTATTACATCAGTATCAAAGACATGAAGAATCCGAACCTGACGCAGGTGCCATGTTCCGGCTGCTGGTCTCGTGTCACACCGTGGTTGCCGTGGATGCTGATGGGCGCGCGCGCGGGCCATACGCTCTATATGGTGGACTTCACCGGTGCCGATAACCCGGGCCACATGTCGCAGGAACTACGCACCTGGCTGGATAGTACTGAAGAGCGCGCCAAGTTCCTGACAGCGCCGGATTCCGACTACGGGCCGTCGTTGTCTTCCCTGGAAAATTACGCCAGGACTCAGAAACCCGCGCCTGCAAAATAACCCAGTGCCGGTAATATAACCAAGCCGCCCGGCTGTTAGATCATCCGGGCGCAGTGTGCCATGCAAACTGCTCCGGATATCGCAACCATCGCCAGCACGCCGCACCGCAAGGTGGGGACGTCTGCGCCATTCCTGCCCATGTCGCGGGCCGAGATGGATGCGCTTGGCTGGGACCAGTGCGATGTCATCCTCGTGACCGGCGATGCATATGTCGATCATCCGAGTTTCGGCATGGCGCTGGTCGGGCGTTTGCTGGAAGCACAGGGTTTTCATGTCGGCATGATCGCGCAGCCGGATTGGCACTCGGCCGAGCCCTTCAAGGTGTTAGGCCAGCCGCGCCTCTTCTTCGGTATCACCGCCGGCAACATGGATTCGATGGTGAATCATTACACCTCGGACCGGCGCATCCGCAGCGACGATGCCTATACGCCGGACGGCCGGAGCGGCCGCCGGCCCGATCGCGCCGTCATCGTCTACTCGCAGCGCGTGCGCGAAGCCTGGCGCGACGTCCCGGTGGTCATCGGTGGCATCGAAGCGAGCCTGCGGCGCATCGCGCATTTTGATTACTGGTCGGAGAAGGTCCGGCGCTCTGTGCTGTTAGATGCGAAAGCCGATCTGCTGGTGTTTGGCAATGCTGAGCGCCAGATTGTCGATATCGCGACCCGCCTGGACGCGGGCGCCGCCATCAGCGAGATCACGGACCTGCGCGGAACATCATTTGTCCGGCGTGACTCGCCCGCAGGCTGGATCGAGATCAATTCGACGCATCTCGATGCACCGGGTCTGCTCAATCCGCCGCAGGATCCGTACGCGGTGCAGCCCACTGCTGACAAAGCAGCGGCAGCCGGCGCGCCGCCGGCGGTGACCGAAAAGGTGGTGCGTTTTGCGCGCGGCGCGCGCAATGAAGACCGTGGTCACAGCGTCATCCGCCTGCCTGCTTTCGAGCAGGTGCGCGACGACCCGGTCCTGTATGCGCATGCGTCGCGCATCCTGCATCTGGAGTCGAATCCCGGCAATGCGCGCGCGCTGGTGCAGCGGCACGGCGACCTGGATGTCTGGCTGAACCCGCCGCCGATTCCGCTGACCACGCCGGAAATGGATTTCGTCTACGAATTGCCGTACCGCCGCCGGCCGCATCCGGCCTATGGCGATGCGAAAATTCCCGCTTACAAGATGATCAAGTTTTCGGTGACCATCCAGCGCGGTTGCTTCGGCGGTTGTACGTTCTGCTCGATCACCGAGCACGAGGGCCGCATCATCCAGAACCGCTCGCAGGAATCCATCCTGCGCGAAGTCGAAACGGTCCGCGATGAAGTGCCGGGGTTCACCGGCGTCATCTCTGATCTCGGTGGCCCCACAGCTAACATGTACCGGCTCGCCTGCAAGAGCCCGGAAATCGAATCGGCTTGCCGGCGCCCATCCTGCGTTTTCCCGGGCGTGTGCCCAAACCTGAACACCGATCACAGGCCGCTGATCGAGCTGTATCGCAAGGCGCGCGCGTTGCCCGGCATCAAGAAAGTGCTGATCGCGTCCGGCGTGCGCTACGACCTCGCGATCGAATCGCCCGAGTACGTCAAGGAGCTCGCGCAGCATCACGTCGGCGGCTATCTCAAGATCGCGCCCGAAGCGATCGGCGAAGGGCCGCTGTCGAAAATGATGAAGCCGGGTGTCAGCAGCTACTACCGTTTCAAGGAGCTCTTTGACCAGTACTCCAAAGAGGCCGGCAAAGAGCAGTACCTGATCCCGTATTTCATCGCCGCGCATCCCGGCACCACGGACCAGGACATGCTGGAGCTGGCGCTGTGGCTGAAGCGCAATGGCTTTCGCGCCGATCAGGTGCAGGCCTTCCTGCCATCACCGATGGCGACCGCGACCGCGATGTATCACACGCTCAAGAATCCGCTGAAGCGCGTGACGCGCCAGAGCGAAGAGGTGCATATCCCGAAAGGCATGCGGGTACGGCGCCTGCACAAGGCTTTCCTCCGTTACCACGATGCCGCGAACTGGCCGCTGCTGCGCGAGGCCCTGCGGCACATGGGCCGCGCCGATCTTATCGGCAATGGCAAGCATCAGCTGATCCCTGCCTGGCAACCTGTTAGCACCGCAGCGGGCGGCGCCGCGCGTGGCGCGCCGGCCGGCAGGCCCGTGCGGCCGTTCCGGACCCAGCACACCGGCCTGCCACGTACGCCCAAGCCGCCGGGCCCTGGGCGGCGCAAGGCGCGCTAAGTTATAGTCCCGCCATGACAGCACGCAGCCAGAAATTGCTAGCGACCGCGGGAGTCCTGATTGCCGTGGCCACGGCTTTGGGCGCGTTCGGCACTCATGGCCTCAAACCCAGGCTGGATGCCGCGGCCTTTTCGGCTTATGAAAGCGCGGTGCAATATCATTTCTACCACGCGCTCGGTTTGTTAGGCGTCGCGCTGCTGATCCGCGATGGCGATAACGCGCTGTTGCGCTGGTCGGTGCGGCTGATCCTGTCAGGTATCGGCCTGTTCGCCGGCAGTCTCTACCTGATTACCTTTGGCGCGCCGAAGTTCATAGGTATTGTCACGCCGTTCGGCGGGCTGTCGCTGATGGTGGCCTGGGTGCTGTTCGCGGTCGGCATCACCCGTCCGCGCCAGTAGCTGCAGTGAGCTAACGCTCCGAGCCGGCTAACGCTCCGAGCCGAAAGTGTCGCAGGCCTTGAGCGACCCGGACTCAAACCCACGCTTGAACCAGGACACGCGCTGCTGCGCGCTGCCGTGTGTGAATGATTCCGGCACCACGTAGCCCTGCATGCGTTTCTGAATCGTATCGTCACCGACGGACGATGCTGCGCGCAGGCCTTCTTCGATATCACCGGGTTCCAGCGTGCTGCGATCCTGGTTGGAATGATTCGCCCAGATGCCGGCGTAACAGTCGGCCTGCAGTTCCATCGCGACCTGGTACTTGTTGCCCTCGGCTTCGCTGACGCGCTCCTGCGCCTGGCGGACCCTGGCCGAAGTACCTAACAAAGTCTGCACGTGATGACCCACCTCGTGCGCAAGGACATAGGCCTGCGCGAAGTCACCGGGTGCGCCGAATTCCGAGTCGAGCTGCCGGTAGAAATTGAGATCGATATAGAGTTTCTGATCGGCCGGGCAGTAAAACGGTCCGGATGATGCGCTCGCGGCTCCGCAGCCAGAACCCACCTGACCCGAAAACAACACCAGCTTCGGGTTCTGATACTGCGCACCGCCAGCGCGGAAAATCTCGCCCCAGGTCTTTTCCGTGTCTCGCAGCACGTTGGACACGAAAACAGCTTGCGGATCGTCGGCCTGCGCCGCGCCGCTGCCGGCTGGCGCGGGTTCCGTCGGCGCACTGACGTCGGGCGTCATGGATTGCACACCCTGCAGCAAGCCCATGATCAGGCGCGGATCGAAGCCTAGAAAATAGCCGATCGCAAGTATGACCAGCGTGCCGATGCCAAAGCGGAAACCACCACCGCGGCCGCCACCACCACCGCCCGTGCGGCCGCGGTAGTCCTCGACATTTTCGCTGCGTTCATTGGGATCGAGTCTCATGTCGGACCCTCGTGTGCCTGTGCCGGCATGTTAGCAGACGGAGCGAGCCAGTCCTGCATCGCCTGCGCGACGCCGGCGGCTGCTTCCTCATGCACGTAGTGACCGGAACCTGGAAAATGAACCAGTTTCGAGCCCGGCAGCAGCGCTTGCAGTTGCGTCGATTCAGACCGCGGCTTGTTGCGGTCCTGGTCGCCCCACAGGATCAGCGTCGGCACATTCACCTGCGCGGCCAGCTCGATTTCCTCGCCCTCGCGGTATTGCTTCATCATCGAGGTCATGCCGGCCGCATAGCCCTCGCTGCGCGCACCGAGCATGACATCGTCGATTACAGCGTCGGTCACGATCGCTGGGGTAACGTAGGATTTGCGCAGAAAATCCGTACGGAATTCGCGGTTGCCGAACATGCGCGCCGACAGGCGCGGCAACGGCGGCACGCTGAACTGCACGATCTTCGGCACGCCGGTGGAGATAATTCCCGGATTCATCAGTACCAGGCCGCGCGCTTCCCGGTCCAGAACCGCTGCCTGCAGCGCGATCGCGCCGCCGAGCGAATGGCCGACATAGACCGGATTGCCCTGGCCTAACGCGTGGGCCGCTGCAATCACGCGTTCGGCCTGCGCGCGGTTGTGATAATCGGCGTCCTCCGGCTTGTCCGAGAGCCCAAAGCCGAGCATGTCGATGGCGATCACGTCGCAGCAATCGGCTAACAAAGGAGCGGCGACGCGCCAGCTTTGCAGTGAATTGGCAAAGCCATGGATCAGCAGCAGCTGCGGCCGGCCGGGTCCGGCAACGCCATAGCGGCGATAGCGCAGCTGCGTGGCACCCACTTTGACGAACTGGTCCTGGCTGGTCGCCAGCTGGGCCACAGGGACCTCGGCTGCGCCCGGCCAATAGGCATAGCCCATCATCAGTGCCCAGAGGCCAAAGATGACGCCGAGCGTCCAGAGGGATATTCGCTTCAACATTTCAATACAATCCTTGCCGATGCGAGCCACCGGTCTGCCAATTGACACTGCCTTGCCCGCGCTGCGGGCGGCCATGGCGCGTTCCGCCAACGCCGTGCTGGTCGCCGCGCCGGGCGCCGGCAAGAGTACCGTGGCGCCGCTCGCTTTGCTGGATGAAACCTGGCTCAAGGGCCGCAACATCCTGATGCTCGAACCGCGCCGGCTCGCGGCCCGCGCCGTTGCGCACCGCCTGGCAGCGTCGTACGGCGAAAAAGTCGGAGCAACGGTGGGCCTGCGCATGCGGCTCGACACCCGGGTGTCGCGCGCCACGCGCATCGAGGTGGTCACCGAGGGCGTGCTAACAAGGATGCTGCAGACAGACGCTGAGCTGGCGGGGGTCGGTCTCGTGATCTTCGATGAGTTTCATGAGCGCAGCCTGCAGGCCGATCTTGGCCTCGCGTTGTGCCTCGATGCACAGTCCGCGCTGCGGCCCGATCTGCGGCTGCTGGCGATGTCCGCCACCCTGGATGTCGAGCGCGTCGCCAAGTTGTTAGGTGACGCGCCGGTGGTGAGCGCCGAGGGCCGGAGTTTCGCGGTGACCACGCACTATGCGGGCCGCAGTGCGCCGCCACTGCCGGAGTTCGATGGCAGCATGGAGCGCGGCGTCGCAGCGCTGATCACGCGAGCTCTCGACGAGGAGAGTGGCGATGTGCTGGCGTTCCTGCCCGGTGCGCGCGAAATCCGCCGCACCGCCCAGGCACTGGAATCCCGCGTCGGCCGCGAGCTGCGCGTGTTGCCACTCTATGGTGGCCTGAGCGCCGGCGACCAGGATGCAGCACTGGCGCCGGCGCCACAGGGCCTGCGGCGCGTTGTGCTGGCCACCAATATCGCCGAGACCAGCCTTACGATTCCCGGTATCCGCATCGTGGTGGACTCGGGCCTGGTGCGGCGCGCGCGCTTCGACCCGGTCACCGGCATGAGCCGGCTCGAGACGCTGCGCGTGTCGCGCGCCTCGGCCGATCAGCGGCGCGGTCGCGCTGGCCGGGTCGCACCCGGGGCCTGTTATCGCAACTGGAGCGAGGAGGCGGATCGCACACTTGCGGCCCACACGCCGCCGGAAATACTCGAATCGGACCTGAGTCCGCTGGCGCTGGAACTGGCCGGCTGGGGAACACTCGATGCCGCGCAACTGCGCTGGCTGGATGCGCCGCCGCCCGCGATGCTCGCGGCGGCGCGCGATCTGTTAGCACGACTGGGTGCGCTGGACGCTGTCGGGCGCATCACGCCGCATGGTCGCGAGCTGCTGGCCTGGCCGATGCATCCGCGCCTCGCGAACCTGATGATGTTCGCCATCACCCATGGCGCAGCGGACCTGGGCGCGGACCTGGCCGCGTTGGCAGGCGAGCGGGACGTGCTGCGGGGGGCAATGGGCTCGGATCTCGACCTGAACTCGCGCCTCACCGCACTGCGCCGCGGCGGACGTGGCGATGGCATGGCGACAGTCCGCCGCAATGCGGAGCAGTTTCGACGCCTTGCACAGCAGCGGGGGACTGCGCCCTCGAAGCGCGCCGCCGCCCTGCCGCCGGATGCCGGCGCGCTGTATGCAGTGGCCTGGCCGGACCGCATTGGCCAGCGGCGCGGCGGCGCTGCCGGCCGCTATCTGCTCGCCAATGGCCGCGGTGCGACGCTCGCCCGCAGCGATGCCCTGGGCAACAGTGAGTATGTTGTCGCGCTCGATCTCGATGATGCGGATCGGGACGCGCGCATTCTGTTAGGTATCCAGGTCACCCGCGCTGCGCTCGAAGAGATTTTCGCGCAACGGATCACTGCGAGGGAGGTCGTGCAATGGGACGTGGCGAGCGAGGCCGTCACCGCACGCCGCCAGCGACGGCTGGATGCGCTGGTGCTCGATGACAAGCCGATACCGGACCCGGCTCCCGAGGCGGTCGCGGCGGCCATGCTGGCCGGACTGCGCAGCATGGGCCTGGATGCCTTGCCCTGGACCGACCAAGTGCGCCAATGGCTGGCGCGCGCACGTTTTGTCGCCTCGCTGAAAATATCCGGGCTCGAAGGCTGGCCGGATTTTTCCGAGGCGCAGCTCGCAGCCAGCATCAATGACTGGCTTGCGCCCTGGCTTACAGACTGCAGCCGGCGCGCGCACCTGTCGCGCCTCGATCTCAGGGCGATACTGCGCGCGCGGCTGACACAGGCGCAGGCGCGCAAGCTCGAGGAACTGGCGCCGGTGGACCTGGCGCTGCCGACCGGAACACGCGTCAGTATCGACTACCTCGACCCGAGTGCGCCATGCGCGTCGATGCGCATGCAGGAGGTCTTTGGCCTGGCGATAACGCCCGCTATCGGCGGTGGCCGCGTGCCGGTGACCTTCAAGCTGCTGTCGCCCGCACGCCGGCCGTTGCAGATCACGCGGGACTTGGCGAGCTTCTGGCGCAATGCGTATAGTGAAGTTCGCAAAGACATGCGCGGTCAGTACCCAAGACATTATTGGCCCGACAACCCGTTGATTGCCGAGCCAGTGCGCGGCATACGGCGACGCAAGTAGGAAAAAAGACATCATGAAAATCCCGCAGAAAGTTCTGGCATTGGCCTTGTTGTTAGCTGTTGGAGTTGCTGGCGCGGTAGTGGTTGCCGCCGCCGACGCCGCAGCTCGCACCGTGCTCATTACCGGGTCCAATCGCGGCATCGGCCTTGAATTCGTGCGTCAGTACGCGGCCAATGGCTGGCGCGTGATTGCGACCACGCGCGATCCGGCCACTGCGACGGAGCTGGCGGCGCTGGCGAAAACCAAACCGAAGCTTATTACGGTCGAAAAACTCGATGTCGCCAACACGGCTGAGATTGCTGCGCTCGCCGCGAAGTACCAGGGCCAGCCCATCGATGTGCTGCTCAACAACGCCGGTACGTTAGGCGATCCGGGCAAGCAGTCTTTTCAGCAGCTCGACTACGCAACGTTTGAGGAAGTTCTGCGCGTCAACACCTACGGTCCGCTCGCGGTGTCGCGGGCCTTTCTCGACAACGTGCTGGCAAGCGAGCAGAAGAAGATCGTCGCGATCACCAGCGGCCTGTCGTCGATTGAAAACACCCAGCGCTTCGGCAGCCTGTATTTTTATCGAATCAGCAAGACGGGCCTGAACATGGCGATGCGCGCGTTGCAGGCGGAGTTGCGTTCCAAGGGCGTCAAGGTGGGCATCCTGGCGCCCGGCGTAGTGGAAACCCGCTTGCTGCGGCAGAGCGGCTTCAGCGGCCAGGGCATGACACCGGAAGAAAGTGTCCGCACCACCATACGCAACATCGACCAGCTCGATGATTCCGCTGACATGCGCATCAACACTGGCGAAAAACTGCCGTGGTGATGCGCCTCAGATGCGGATGACGATCTTGCCGAAGCGGCTGCCGGTGTCCATGTACTCGTAGGCCGCTTCGGCATTGAAATATTCAAAGGCGCGGTCGATCACCGGCTGCACGCGATGCTGCACCATGAAACCCAGCATGGCTTCGAACTCGGCGCGCGAACCCACGGTGATGCCGGTTACGCTGGCGTTCCTGCCAATCAACGAAAAAACCGGGATGTCACCGCCGAAATTTGTCAGCCCGCCGATCAACGCGACATGACCGCCAAACGCCAGCGTGGCGAGCGATTTCGCCAGCGTTCCGGCGCCGCCGACTTCCAGCACGTGATGCACGCCGACATCCTGGGTCGCGGCGCGTACCGGTTTTTCCCAGTCCGGATCGGCCTTGTAGTTGATGCCGGCGACCGCACCCAGCGCCTTCGCTTTTGTTAGCTTGGCATCGCTTGATGAAGTAATGATGCCGTTGGCACCGGCCGCTGTGGCGAACTGCAAACCGAAGATCGAGACGCCGCCGGTCCCCTGCAGCAGCACGTTGTCGCCGGCCATCATGTGCCCGCGAGTCACGAGCGCGCTCCAGGCCGTTACCGCGGCGCAGGGCAACGTTGCCGCTTCCTCGAAACTGAGGTAAGCGGGCAGCGCTACCGCGCCCTTTTCATGCAGCGTGACGTATTCCGACAACACACCATCGAGCGCGCCGCCTAACGAGCTGGGCATGGTGCGGGGCGATGAGCGTCCGGACTCCCAGTCCTGGAAGAAAGTTGGGGCGACGCGATCACCGACCTTGAACCGCTTGACATTGCTGCCGGTGGCGAGCACTTCGCCCGCGCCGTCCGACAAGGGCACCAGCCAGTCCGGCCGGCCAGTGGGGTACATGCCCCTGGCCACCAAAATGTCGCGGCGGTTGAGCGACGCCGCGCGCATGCGGATCAGGATCTGATGATCCTTCGGAGGCGCGACCGGCGCTTCCTTGAGCGTCAGTTTGAAGCCGCTTTCGCCACGTATGAGTTGATACTGTTTCTGCAGGGCTGGAATCGACATGGTCGGTCTCCGTTTTGGATTCTGTGCGCGGCCAATGCCGGCCGTAACCATGCCGCCTGCGAACACTCCGCCGGCAAAACTCCGTCGAGTCAATCTTGGATGTTTTGAGGAGGGGGCGGACATAGGCTCTGGCATTGGCATTTTACCTTGCTTACAATCGGGGCATCATGAAAACCAACCTGCGCCAACGCGGCCGCGCCGAGCTTTCCTTTCTTGCCGATCTGGGGCTGGTCGGCGGCCATTTGCGCCGCGCCGTGCGCCACGATATCGAGGCGCGGATGCCTGCGGCGCAGTTTTCTGCGGACCTGGATCAACGCAACGAACAGGTCGAGCAGGCGCTGCATGACTCGCGCGCCTATGAGAACTACCTGACGTTGCATCGCTGGAGCCTCAATAACCTGACGCGCGCGGCTTTCGATGCGTTCGAGGCCAATCGCGCGACGCTGGAGCCGCAGCTGACAGGTCCACTGACCGGTCCTGCGACGCTGACACTGCCGGCGAACATGAAGATCCCGGATTACTGGCATAACTGGTTTCATAACACCACCGGCGGCTGGGATGGCCATGAGTACATGGGCTTCATCCACGGCGAGCTGATCCATCGCTGGGTCGTGGGCGCGACTTTTTCTGGCAATATCTTTGCGCAACGCGCGGCCACCGCCGATGAATGCCCGCGCAACGATTACCAGCGCATTCTCGACATGGGTTGCGGCACCGGTCACTACACCGGCGCGTTGACGCAAAAATTTCCCAAGGCGGAAATATTCGGCACCGACTGCTCGGAGCGTTTGCTGAATTACGCGGTGCGGGTCGCGAACGAGAACGGCTGGGCCTGGCGTCTCCACCGCGTACCTAACGAGCACACCGGTCTTCCCGCCGCGCATTTCGATCTGGTGACGTCATACATCCTGCTGCACGAATTACCGCGCACCGCCATACGCGAAACTTTCGCCGAGGCGTTGCGCGTGTTGCGGCCGGGCGGCGATATGTTGATGGCCGACGTTACGCGCTTCCAGGAGATGGATCCGCTGGCCGTCTGGCAGCAGGACCGCGCTGCGCATCGCGAGAAAGAACCGTTCTGGCGCGAGTCGGCGACGCTGGATCTCGCCGCCGCGGCGCGCGACGCGGGCTTCGTAAAGACGCGCAGCTATGGGCTCGGTGCCGCCAAATATCCGTGGATCGTCTACGGCCGGAAGCCGGGCTAGCGGATGGCGATGCGAGGTAAAACGGCCAAACGCCGCACGGCAGCGTCGCGGCGCAAACCGCTGACGGGCTCTGCCGCTGCTAACAAAGCAGAGGGCGATTTCCTGCTGCAGCGGCGCATCGATGACCTGGCCGCGGCCTATGTCAGTCTGTTAGGCGAGCTGTGGATTGTGAAAGACCGGCAGGCGGTGCTGGAGCAGGTGCTGGCGCGTAACGGCATTGCCGCGCCCGAGGCGGTCGAGCAGTTCGAGCCCGACGGCAAGTTCAAGGCCGAGCTGGATGCCGAGCGTCAGGCCTGGGTGCGCCGCATGGTCGGCGCGCTGTTTCGCAAGGGCCTGCCGCCGGTCAGCTAGCCCGGCAGGCCGTCCAGCACGGTGACAAAAAACCGGCCCTTGCCTTCACGCAGTTTCTTGGCCGCTTCGTATTCGGCCGATTTCCAGAAGCCCCAGGCGGCTTCCTTCGATGGAAACTTCGCAATCAAAATGCTTTCGTTGCGCGGCTCGCCTTCGGCAATTTCCACTTTGGCGGCCGGTGTCACAGTCAGGTAATGACCGCCGAATTTCTGGTAGATCGGCGGCAGCGCGGCGTTGTAGGCCTGGAAGCCTTCCAGGTCCGTGATCGTGCCCTGCACCAGGAGATATGCTGACATGGGATCTATTTGATCAGGCCTTCGGCCTGCATGGCTTCGACGACAGCCGGGCGCGCGGCGATGCGCGCATGGTAGGCACCAGCACCGGCCATTTGGCGAGATCGACGGCGACAATCCGAGTCCAGCCTAACAACACGAACAGGTAGGCATCCGCCACCGAGAATCTCGAGGCTAACAGATACTCGCGGCTGCCGAGCTGCGAGACAATGAAATCGAATTTTCGCCCGAGGTTGTCGCGCGCCGCCTGTTTGGCCTCGTCGCTCGCGCCAGGCGTGAAGAACGGACCAAATGCCTTGTGCACTTCGGAATTGAGGTACCCGAACCATTCGTGCAGGCGATAGCGCTCCAGCGTGCCGGCTGCCGGCGCCAGGTGCCTGGCAGGCACCAGATCCGCGATGTAGGGCATGATGGCGGTGCCTTCGGTCAGCACTGCGCCATCATCCATCCGCAAGGCCGGGACATAGTTCTTCGGCGTCACGTCGAGGTAAGCCTCGCCGCCCGCAGTTTTGGGAACGCCGCGGCCTTCGACTTTGACCAGTTCGAACGGCAGGCCTGCTTCGCGCAGGGCAATATGCGACGCCAGAGAGCAGGCGCCCGGGGAGTAGTAGAGTTTCATGGCCTGAATCCTAGCGCAGACGCCCGCGGACTGCACAAGATGCGATAATTATGGCCACTAGTCGCGGACCTCGCGGGCCTGTAGCACAACGGTTAGTGCAGGGGACTCATAATCCCTTGGTTGAAGGTTCGAATCCTTCCGGGCCCACCATCCACCTAACATTCTATGGCACCACACTACGACGTCCTGATCGTCGGCGCAGGAATCTCCGGCATCGGCGCCGCCTATCACCTGACGCGGAAATGCCCGGGGATGCGCTTCGTGGTCCTCGAAGCGCAGGCAGACTTCGGCGGTACCTGGCGCACGCACCGTTATCCCGGCATCCGCTCTGACAGTGACCTGCACACCTTCGGCTATCGCTTCAAGCCCTGGATCGGCCCGCCGATTGCGAATGCGGCGCAGATTCTCGACTACATGGGCGAGGTCATCGAGGACCACCACCTCGGCCCGCACATCCGCTATGGCCACAAGATCCGCTCGGCGCGCTGGTCGAGCCGCGAGAATCTCTGGACGCTCGAGGCCATCCGCGCCGACAACGGCGAGACCGTTCGCTGCACGGCGAATTTCCTGTGGATGTGCCAGGGGTACTACCGACATTCAGAGGGCTACACGCCGGCATGGGACGGCCTGGAGAACTTCAAGGGCAGGGTCATGCACCCGCAGACCTGGCCCGAGGATCCCGGCCTGACGGGCAAGAACGTTGTCGTCATCGGCTCGGGTGCGACCGCGGCCACGCTGATTCCGGCGATTGCCGCCGACTGCGGTCACGTGACGATGTTGCAGCGCTCGCCGACTTATTTCCTCACCGGCCGCAACGCCATCGTGATTGCCGATGAGCTGCGCGCGCTCGGAATCGATGAGACCTGGATCCACGAGATCGTGCGCCGCAAGATTCTGCGCGAGCAGGCCATCTTTACCCAGCGTGCATTCGCCGAGCCGGAAATCGTGAAGCAGGAATTGCTCGCGCTTGTCAGGGCCAGCCTGCCGGCCGGCTACGATGTGGCTACGCACTTCACGCCGCGCTACCGGCCGTGGCGGCAGCGCATCGCCTTTGTTCCGGACGCCGACCTGTTCAGAGCGATCGGCAGCGGCAAAGCGTCAGTGGTCACCGACGAGATCGACAAGTTCGTCGACACCGGCATTCTGCTGAAGTCAGGCCGGACTCTCGCAGCGGAGATTGTCATCACCGCCACGGGTTTCAATCTCAGCGTCCTCGGCGACATCGAATTCACGATTGACGGCAAGCCGCTCGATTTTGCTGACACCGTCACCTTTCGCGGCACGATGTTCACCGGCATACCTAACATGGTGTGGGTGTTCGGATATTTCCGTGCCAGCTGGACCCTGCGTGCCGAGCTGATCGCCGACTTCACCTGCCGGCTCCTCAGGCACATGCGGGCAAAAGGCGCGCGCCGGGTCACGCCGACACTGCGGCCTGAGGATCGCGACATGCCGTTGCTGCCGTGGGTCGATCATGAAAACTTCAATCCTGGCTATCTGCTGCGCGGCCAGCAGCTGCTGCCGCGGCGCGGCGACAAGCCCGAATGGCAACACAACCAGGACTACTGGGCCGAGAAAGACCAGTTCCCGGCCGCGGATCTCGACGACGGCACACTGGTCTACGAATAATCAGGCTGCAACGCGCGGCGCAATTCTGCGGCACATAACGCGACTGCCGTTCGCGCCTCATCCAGCAACCTGCCCATGGGCACGAAGCCGTGGATCTGACGCGCAAAAAGCACATAGCTCGCTGCGCTGCCGGCCGCGGTGAGTCGCTCCGCATAGGCGGCGCCTTCGTCGCGCAAGGGGTCGAAGCCTGCGGTCAGTACCAGAGCCGGTGGCAGATTCGACAAATCGGGATGCAGCAGCGGCGATGCCCGCCAGTCCTTGTATTGCGCAGGGTCCGCGATGTACTGGCTTACGAAGTAGTCCATCGAATCTTTTGTCAGGTTATAGCCCTGCGCATTTTCGATGTGCGAAAGAAAGGTCCGCTGCATGTCCGTTGCCGGGTAGATCAGCAGCTGGAACGCGATCGGCAGATCGCCGCGGTCGCGCGCATCGATCGCGACCACGGTTGCGAGGTTGCCGCCGGCGCTGTCGCCGCCGACGGCGAGGCGCGACGCATCAAGCCGCAGCGCGTTAGCATGTTCGCGGACCCAGCGCGTTGCGGCCATGCAATCGTCGACTGCCGACGGAAAACGGTGTTCGGGAGCCAGGCGATAATCGACCGCGACCACCGCGCAGGCTGCCAGGTTCGCGAGTTCCCGGCACAGCGTATCGTGGGTGTCCAGGTCGCCAATGACCCAGCCGCCACCGTGGTAGTAGACAAGCACCGGGAGCAGAGCCTTGGGGGGCGAGCCAAGCGGACGGTACAGCCGCAATGGGATCGCACCGTGCGGCCCGCTGGCCTTGAGATCCTGTACGCTGGCTACGTCGGGTGGTGCGGGCTGCGCGACCCTGCGCCGGTCGCGGTACAACGCGCGGCCGTCCGCGACGCTCAGCAAGTGGGTCGGCGGCACGCCGCTTTGGGCGATCAAATCGAGCAGGGCGCGAGTCTGGGGGTGCAGCATCAAGGCTGCTAGCGTACCCGATCACTCGACGGATCAGGGCTGCAGTAGTAGGGTGTGCGCATGAAAACCAAATTTCTGCTCAAATCCGTTCTGCTCGTCGGCAGCCTGGCACTCGGCGGCAACAGTTTTGCGGGTGACGGCACCACGCAAGCGATTGCCAGGATTCTGGTCACCGTCAAACACCTGCCGTCGGCTGCCGATGTCAGCGCACTGGGCGCGATCGCCGCCGACACTGCCAGCAGTGCCGACGAAAAAACCGTCGCCCAGGTCGTCGCCAGCCTTAAGCATTTCCCCAGCGCCGAGGACAAGGCCAAGTTGCAGGCGATCGTGGATAACGCCAAGGCGGAGCCCAAGGTCAAGATCCTGGCGACCGCGTTGCTCGGCTTCCAGCACATGCTGGCGGCGGACAGCCCGGTAGCCGTGATCGCCACTGCAAAGTAATTCGCTTGATCGCAACCGGCAGGTTGTAGAAGCGTCGCAGGCGCACCGCACCCTCGATTTTGACGACGGCAGGTCTGCTAAGCGGCCTACAGCGGCTCGCCGTTGTCGCGGCTGACCGCGACAACCGCCGAACGGGGCGGCAAGTCGCCGCCATCCGGCCAGTGGCTAACAGGTTGGTCGATGGAGCCGCCTTCGCCGGGATGCTGGACCGACAGAAACATGGTGCGGCCGTCCGGCGTAAATTCACAGGCGCAG
>JANLTW010000010.1:0-28074 GCA_031363155.1 Gammaproteobacteria bacterium
CTGGCCGGCCACGGCCTGCACATTGTCCTGGCCACCGGTAATGATGAAGGCCGCGACCTTGCGCTGGATCAGCACGCGATTCTGGGTTGTTAGCTGGTTCTGGATGCAGTTCATGCGCTCGGCCATCTTGTAGTAGAGCGAACTGGCCGCGCCCCAGCGGATCGGCGTCGCAACCATGATCACATCGGCGGAGTGCACCAGGGCTTCGTAGATGCGATCCAGCTGATCGGTGGGATCGCTTTGCGTGATCGAGCAGGGCCAGGTGCAGGCGCGCGCGCTGCGCGAGTAATAACCCTCGCAGGCGCGGAAGCTGAGTTCGCGCAATTTGATGAGCTGCGTCTCGGCGCCGCCGGCGCGCGCGTGCTCGAGCGCAGTTTCCAGTAGCGACTCGGAGGTGGAGTAACGCGGGTTACCCGGTTGCATGATGGTGGTCGAGATGCCGGCGATGCGGATCGGTCCACTGGCGCGCGTCAGCGCGCGTGCCAGCGGATGTGCCTTGTGCGGCAGGCGGCCCCGCGAACTGGTCGGTTTCGCACTAACAAGCACCCGGCCCTCGGCCACCCGCACGGCATACTGGGGCACGCGATCACCTTCATAGCCCGGCTCGCCCTGGCCGGTGCAGCGATGAAATTTCCATTGATGCCAGGGACAAACCAGGTATTCGCCATCGAGCCGACCCTCACCGAGCGGTCCGCCGACATGGTTGCAGATGTTAGACACCGCGCCAAAAACGCCGTCGACATGACTGAGCGCAATACGGCCGTTGCCGACAGCGACCGCCTGCAGCGCTTTTGATCCGAGCTCCGCGGCGCAGCCGATATCGATCCAGTCGGAATCCTGTGCCACGCGCGCCACCCGTCAGGCTTTGAACGGCGGGAGTTTCTTCTTCACGCTGACGCCCTTGATGCGCACGTACGCCGGCAAGCCGTCCTTGTAGGGCGGCGGATCGCAGCCGCCGATCAGGGGCGACAGATACAGCCGGCACTTGCTGGTGATGCCGAAGCCGTCAGCGCTGATGAAATCGCGCGGCATCTTCTTCTCGACGTTGGCAACCTTGGCGAGCGGCACCGAGCCGACGGTCCATTTGTAAGGCCGCGAGGACTTGCGGATCACGGTGGGCATCACCGAGTTCTGGCCCTGCACCGCCAGTTCGACTGCTGCCTTGCCCATCGCGTAGGCCTGCTCGACATCCACCTTGGAGGCGATGTGGCGCGCGGCGCGCTGCAGGTAGTCGGCCACCGCCCAGTGGTATTTGTAGCCGTGCGCCTGTTTCACCATGTTAGCAATGACCGGGCCCACGCCGCCCAGCTGCGTATGACCGAAGGCGTCGAGCGTGCCGGCGTCGGCGAGAAATTTTCCATCCGCGGTGGCCGTGCCTTCGCTGACCACGATGACGCAGTAGCCGAAATCGGTGACGCACTGCTTGACCCTGGCAAGGAATCTTTCCTGCGCGAACGGAATTTCCGGGAACAGGATGATGTGCGGCGGCTCGTTAGTATTGCGGCCGGCGAGGCCGCCTGCAGCGGCAATCCAGCCGGCATGACGGCCCATGACTTCCATGACAAATACTTTGGTCGAGGTGCGCGCCATTGAGGCCACATCCAGCGATGCTTCCAGCGTCGAGATCGCGACGTATTTCGCGACCGAGCCGAAGCCGGGGCAGCAATCGGTGAATGGCAGGTCGTTGTCCACGGTCTTGGGCACGCCCACGCAGGTGATCGGATAGCCTAACGACTCGCCGATCTGCGACAGCTTGTGGGCCGTGTCCATCGAGTCGTTGCCGCCGTTGTAGAAGAAATAGCCGATCTCGTGGGCCTTGAAAATCTCGATCAGCCGTTCGTACTCGGCGCGGTTCTCGTCGATGCCCTTGAGCTTGTAGCGCGCCGAGCCAAAGGCGCCGGCCGGCGTGTAGCGCAGGCCGCGGATGGTCTCGCGCGACTCGCGGCTGGTATCAATCAGTTCCTCTTCCAATGCACCTACGATGCCGTGCCGGCCGGCATAGACCTTGCCAATCTGGCGTGGGTACTTGCGCGCGGTTTCGATGACACCGGCGGCCGAGGCATTGATGACGGCGGATACACCGCCCGACTGGGCGTAGAGCGCATTGCGGGGTTTGTTCATGGTAGCCGGAGTTTACGGCAAGAGCGCGAAATTGGCTGCCGCGAGACGCTGTATGGCGCATCGGGTAGACTCTGGAACTGCAGGAGAGGAACGCATCATGTCAGTGTCTGCTGTTAGAGCCGCCGTCGTAGCGACGGCGATGTTGGGGGTAGGTGCTTGTGCGACCTCGGGAAATCCGAACCGCAGCCACATCACCGTGTCACTGGAGGCCCGATCCGGCAGTGCTGTGGGCGGCCAGGTCCGGATTGCGCGTAATGGCGCGAAAATTCATTTGCGCGCCAGGGTGACGGGCCTGGAGCCGGGGTCGGAGCACGGCTTTCACATTCACGACCAGGGTGACTGCTCGGCGCCCGATGCCTCGAGTGCCGGCGGCCACTTTAATCCGGGTGGCAGCGCCCATGGACGATTCGGCGATGCGGTGCACCACGGCGGCGATCTGCCGAGTCTCAGGGCCGACGCCAGCGGCGTTGCGCGGGTCAATGCAGATCTGAGCAAGCTGGAGTGGGCAGGGGCCAACGGACTCAAGGGCCGCGCGATCATCGTGCATGGCAAGCCGGACGATTTCACCACCCAGCCCAGCGGCAATGCCGGCCCCCGCGTGGCCTGCGCCGTTATTGGCTGAGTTCGCCCGATGAGAGTCATTTTCCTGGGCCCTCCGGGGTCCGGCAAGGGCACGCAAGCACAGCGGCTGGTCGAGCCCCTGCGCATTCCGCAAATTTCCACCGGCGACCTGTTTCGCGATCATCGCAGACGCGGCACGCCGTTAGGTCTGCGCGTTGAAGGCATCATGGCCCGCGGCGACCTGGTCGACGATGGCACCGTCATCGACATGGTGCGCGATCGCATTCGCCAGCCCGATGCCGCCCAGGGCTTCATCCTCGATGGTTTTCCGCGCACCCTGCCGCAGGCGGAAGGATTCGCGGCGATGCTGGCGGAGCTGAAGCTGCCGCTCGACCGCGTGGTACATTTCAAGGTACCTAACGACGATCTGGTCAAGCGTATTTCCGGGCGCCGTACCTGCGCTGATTGCCAGCGTGTTTTCAACGTTTACACGGCGCCGCCGTCGGTGCCGCCGCCCTGCGGCGGGCAGTGCAGCACGCCCAAGTTGCTCCAGCGCAAGGACGATGAGGAAGCGACCGTCATACAGCGCCTCGCCGTTTATGAACGTGACACCAAACCGTTGGCAGACTTCTATCACGCGCGCGGACTGTTGCGCGAAGTGGATGCGATCGGCTCACTGGCCGAAGTGACTGCGCGCGTCGAAGCAGCGCTGCGTTAGCTAGCCAGTCCGCGCCGCCAGCAATTTCACCCCGATGACCTCGCGCCGCCAGCCGTTGAGTGGCGCGGCTGCGGTATCGGCGCGCGCTACCTGCTCAAGATCCTTGCGGGTCGCGAGCACTTCGGGGGCCAGTTCCAGCCGTGTCGCGGCGGTCCGCGTTACTTCACCGAGCTTGCGGACCAGGACTTCAAATTCCGCATCGGGGCGCGTGCGTCTTGGCAACGGCGGCAGGTCCTGCGGCAGGTCCAGTGCATCGATCAGCGCCATCAATTCTTCGCCGACGCGATCGACCACACCGCGCTGCATGTCAGGCACGGCGCGCAAAGCTTCGATGTCGCGCGGCGGCTCCTGCACCATCGCGCGCAAAACAGCGTCGTCAAGAATCCAGCCGCGCGGGCGATTGCGATTGATCGCCCGCAGCTCGCGCCACTCGGCGAGCTGCTGCGCGAGCTTGGCGCGCAACGGATCGAGCCCATTCAGGCCCTTGAGGCGCTGCCATGCCAGTTCGGGCCGTACATCCAGCAGCGCCGGGTTGTCGAAACCAGCAAGTTCTTCCGCCAGCCAATCGCTGCGGCCCTGCGACTGCAATTTTGTTAGCAAAGCGGCGCGCAATGCCGGCAGGTAGCGCACATCATCCAGCGCGTAGTCAATCTGCGCCGCGGTCAGGGGCCGACGGGCCCAGTCGGTGCGGGTTTCGGCCTTGCTGAGATCTACGCCGAGCAGGCGGCGGGTGAGCTCGGCGTAACCAATCTGCGGCGGCAGGCCACTGAGGCCGGCGGCGATCTGCGTGTCAAAGACATTGCGTGGCATGCCCAGACACGGCGCCAGGACCTCCAGATCCTGGCGTCCCGCATGCATGACGATCTGGCACTGTGGCGACTGCCAGCGATCGCGCAACCAGCCTGAGCCCTGGCCCAGGTCGACGGCCAGCGGGTCTATGCAGGTCCGCCACTCGGTATTGCCAATCTGTAGCAGGCAAAGTTCGGCGCGGTAGGTTTTTTCGCGCATGAACTCGGTATCGAGCGCCAATAGCCCGGCGTCGCCGGCGCGTTGCGCCAGCGCATCCAGAGTGTCCCGGTCAGCAATCAGTGTTGGCGGAGTGTTCATGTGCCAAAATGCGGCGCGATTATGCTGGAAACATTGCAAGTGTATTGGGAAATCCTCTGGCGCAGGCGTCTGCCGTCGGACCTGCCTTACTCGCGCGTGATCTTTGCGGTGACTGCAGCCGTTTCGGCGGCCATCGGTATCGGCGTCAATCAGTTCGCAGCGCGCTTTGCGCAGTTGGCGGCCGTTAAGGTCGAAGCGGGTGCGCCGGGCTATCTGATCGTGCCGTTTGTGGTGCTGCTGGGCGCGGCGGCTTACGCGCTGGTGCTGCGCTCTTTCGGCCAGTCGTCGCGCGCCCTGCAGACCATCACGGCAATTCTTGGCATCTCGCTGTTTACCAGCGCTGCAGTGTTGCTGCTGCTGTTAGCGGCAGTGGCGGTTCCGGACGGCATGGCGAGCCTGCGCGGCCTGGTGGGGCTCGCCATGATCGTCATCTCGGTTTACGACTTGTACGTGAAGTCCTGGATTTTTTCGCAGGCGATTGAACGGTCGCTGGCCCTGTCATTTCTGGTGGTCCTGTCGCTGGAAATATTCGTGGTGCTGGCGGGCGCTCTGTTGTTAGGCCCGGCGACGGCGACTGCCGCCGCCGGGGGCTGACACATGCACGTCCATATCCTCGGAATCTGCGGCACCTTCATGGGCGGGATCGCCGCCATTGCCCGTGCCGCTGGCCACAAGGTCACCGGCTCGGACCGCAACGTCTATCCGCCGATGAGTACGCAGCTTGCGGCGTTGGGTATTGAGCTGCTCGAAGGCTTTGAGGCCGCGCAACTGACGCCCGCGCCGGATGTGGTGGTGGTCGGCAATGTGATGAGTCGCGGGCAGCCGGTGGTGGAGGCGCTGCTTGAGAGCCGGATTCCCTGTGTGTCGGGCCCGGAATGGCTGGCGCGCGCGGTGTTGCAGGAGCGCTGGGTGCTGGCGGTCGCGGGCACGCATGGCAAGACTACGACCACCAGCTTGTTAGCATGGTTGCTGGAATTCGCCGGCCTCAAACCTGGATTTCTGATCGGTGGCGTGGCTGATAATTTCGACAGCAGCGCGCGCCTGGGCGCTGCGCCGTTCTTCGTCATCGAAGCGGACGAATACGACACCGCGTTTTTCGACAAGCGCGCGAAATTCGTGCATTACCGTCCGCGTACGCTGGTGCTCAACAACCTGGAGTTCGACCACGCCGATATTTATCCGGATCTCGCCAGCATCGAGCGGCAGTTTCACCATCTTGTCCGCATCGTGCCGCGCAGCGGGCTGGTCATCACGAATGCTGCGGATGACAACCTCGCGCGCGTGCTCGGGCAGGGTTGCTGGTCGCAGCAGCAGTTTTTCGGGCAGGACGCCGCCACCGGTTTGTCGGCCCGGCTGCTGGCGGCGGATGGCAGCGATTTCATGCTGACCGAGGACGGCCGCGAGCTGGGCCGGGTACGCTGGCCGATGTCAGGTCTGCACAATGTCGACAATGCACTGGCCGCGATCCTGGCGGCGCGCCATGCCGGCGTACCGCTCGCACAGGCCTGCGCGGCGCTGGGCGAATTTCGCGGCATCAAGCGGCGCATGGAATTGCGTGGTACTGCGGCCGGTGTCACCGTCTATGACGACTTCGCGCATCACCCGACCGCGATCGCAACAACCATTGGCGGCCTGCGCCGGCGCGTCGGCGCACACGGCCGGTTGATCGCGGTGCTGGAGCCACGCTCCAACACGATGCGTCTCGGCGTGCACAAGGATACGCTGGCGGGATCGTTTGCCGAAGCCGATGCCGTCTGGCTGCTTGCGCCGCCGGATCTGGGCTGGGATGTGTCGCAGGTCAGCGGCGCCCTGGGCGCGCGCGGCCGGACCGCGGCGAGCGTGGAGACCCTGTTGGCAGGCCTGCTGACCGCGGTGCGCGCGGGCGACCACGTACTTGTCATGAGCAATGGCGGCTTCGGTGGATTGCATGACAAACTGTTAGCCGCTCTGAAGGCTAGGGAAGGCTGACATGCTGGCGCGCATTGCGGATCCGTCGATTACTCTCGCCATGACCGGTGCTTCCGGCGCCCAGTACGGCCTCAGGCTGCTCGAATGCCTGGTGCAGGCCGATCGCGAAATATTCCTGCTGTTCACCAAGGCCGCGCAGATCGTGGTCGGATCGGAAACCGACCTGAAACTGCCGGGGCGCAGCGCCGAGCAGTCACGCTTCCTCAACCAGCACTTTCGTGCGCGCGACGGACAGATTCGCGTCTGTGGCGAGGAGGAGTGGACCTCGCCGGTGGCCAGCGGGTCCGGCGCGCCGCGCACGATGGTGGTCTGTCCCTGCACGATGGCGACACTCGCGAACATTGCCAGCGGCGCGAGCGGCAATCTGCTCGAGCGCGCCGCGGACGTGGTGATCAAGGAGCGCGGCAACCTGGTGCTGGTGCCACGTGAAACGCCGTTCTCGACCATCCACCTCGAAAACATGCTGAAACTGGCGCGCGTTGGCGTGCTGATTCTGCCGGCCAACCCGGGCTTTTATAACCAGCCGCGCAAAGTCGACGAACTGGTCGATTTCATCGTGGCGCGGGTGCTGGACCAGATTGGCATCAACACCGGACTGCTCAAGCGCTGGGGCCGTGAAGACTGAGCTGCCGCTGTTTCCGTTAGGTACGGTGCTGCTGCCGCAGGGTCAGCTGCCGTTGCGGATTTTTGAAACGCGCTACACCGACATGGTGCGGCGCTGCATGCGCGAGGGCCTGCCGTTCGGCGTGGTATTGATTCAGCAGGGTGCCGAGAGCGGCGCCGTTGGCAGTACTGCCGACATTGGTACCACCGCGCGTATCGTGGATTTCAGCACTCTCGCCGATGGTTTGTTAGGGCTGAGCTGCGTGGGCGAGCAGCGTTTCCAGTTGCTGCGCAGCTGGCGGCAGGGGGACGGGCTCAACCTCGGCGAGATTGAATTTCTCCCGGCTTGGCCGGTGCAGCCGGTGCCGGTGGAGGCGCAGCAACTTGCCGGACTGCTGCAGAAGCACTGGAGCGAATTTTCCGGGCAATTCGGCGCCGAATCGCCGCGCTTCGACGACGCCGTCTGGGTGTGCGCCCGGCTGGCGCAGGTGCTGCCATTGCCGGCGCCGCTCAAGCAGCGGCTGCTCGAGTCAGACAGCGCTGTGCTGGCGCTGCGGGTGCTGGCGGCGCTGGTAAAAACCGAACAGCACGACGCCTAACAACAGCGTCCAGCCGAGCACCATCCAGCCGACCACGCCGTCGAATTCCGACAACAGGAAGGCCGCCGGGTGCGAAGGATCGCGCACCGACGTTTGGCGCATGAACAGGATGATCCAGACCCAGCCAGCGTGCAGGCCGACACAGGCGGCAATGCTGCCGGTCAGGTGCCGGACCATCGCCAGCAGCACGCCGACCGCGAACAGGCTGACAAACGCATCGAAGATCGCGCCGGGATGCGCGAACTCCCGCAGCATCCCAGCCAGCAGATCGAGTCCGCTGCCCGGGCCCACCTGCTCCGGCGGAATGCGGAAACGGCCGATGAAATGGGTCGCGGCGTATAGCAGCGACGGCAACACGATCGCGAGGCGCGGCCCGGACTCGCGCGCAATGGCGCTGAACATCGCGCCGCGCAGAAATGTTTCCTCGATCAGCGCAACCGTGATGGCGCTCAGGATTCCACTGCCCGCCTGCTTCAGCAGCGTAAGCGCATCCAGGGTCGCGCCGGGTTTCAGGTCGCGCATGTCGAGCAGCACCATCGCCAGCATCACCGGCAGCATGGTCGCGACACCCAGTGCAAACGCCAGGCCGGCTTCACCCAGCCACTGGCGCCGCGGCAAGCCGTAGCCCAGGCTCGCTTTGTTAGCCAGGCGCTCGCGCCGCGCCAGCCAGATGAAGCCAACCAGCACCGCCAGCATTGCGACCCGGCCCGCCACCCGGTGAAATGGGAAATCGAAGGTGGGTGTCAGCAGCGACCAGACCGGATAGCCGAATGCGGCAATCGCGCCCAGCCCCAGCAGGATGAGTCCAAAAAATTTGCCGAAAGCCTTCATCGCTGATTCAGGGCGCAGCGACCGTACGCAGCTTCTGGCCGTCGGCGCGCAGCAAGGCGATGACGCCCTTGTCGCCTAACAAATGTGCGGCGCCAACCACGACCAGCACATCGTCATTGCCTTGCAGCAGCGCCCTGATGGCGGGCAGCCATTTGCGGTTGCGCTCGATCAGTAAAGCCGACTCCAGCGCGGGAAAGCTCGCCATCTCATCCTGCAATTCATGGGCCAGGCGCGCCTGATCGCCCTGGCGCCAGGCCTGTTCAATGACGGCCAGCCCCGTAGGTATCTGCGCCGCTTCATCGAGCGTCAGATCCAGCAGATGAATCTGGTTCGCGGTTGTCAGGTGGTCAAACACCGCAAACTGTTCGGCAGCGGTTTCAAGTCCGGTGATGGGCTTGCGATCAGCCTTGGCACGGGTGGCGAGCTGCTGGTCGATGCCCGCTGCAGAGCTGAAGCCGGCCTTCTGCAAGCTAACAGACGTGACCATCAGCGACGCCAGCCAGGGTTCCATCGTGTCAAGCAGCACAGCCGGCAGCCCGAGCTCGCCGGCGGTGCGCGCCAGGCGATTTGCCAGAGCTCGGGGCAGGGTCTGTGACAGCGACTTGCCATCGGTCCGCGTCCCGGCCCGCATCATGTCGCCAGCGACCTGCATCTGGTCCAGGTCGTCGAGATCAAGTTCAAACACCAGGCGTTCGGCGTCGGCATAGGCGCGTTCAAGGGCGAGCGGCAGCGCGGAATTTTCCGGCCGCAGCAGATGAATCGAGCCTGCGATATAAACGCGATTGGCCGCTCCCTGCATCATCCAGACACCGCTGTCGGCCGTGGCTGGCGTCGCGGCTAACAAACTGGCGGCCAGGGCCAGCCGCGCCATGGAATTACGCATCATAAGGCCCATGCAATCTCCGTTTCGATCCGTCCCTGCGGCCGCAGCTGGATCGGCCGGTACGCGGGTGGTTGTTCATCGATGGCAAAATCGTCCGACCGGGGCAGGAATTGGGCGCAGGTCGACGGTGTTGCCATCAGTCGCACACCGTTACGCTCGCCATCATAAGCCTGATGCACATGGCCCCACAGCACGCCGCGCACGGATTGCGGATAGCGATCGATGATGGCGAGAAAATCCGCCGCATTTTGCAGGCCCAGTGTATCCAGCCAGCGGCTGTGCATCGGCACCGGCTGGTGGTGGACGCAAATCAGCACGTGATGATCCGCGGCACTCGCCAATGCATTCTCGAGACGCTGCAGTTCGTGAGTGGGCAGCCGTCCCGCGGCCGAGCCGTCGAGATAACTGTTGAGCAGCACGATGCGCCAGCCGTGTTTGTCGACCTGGCCGCAGTACTGGAATGGTCGCCCCACCAGTGCGCGCTGCATCGCGTCCGGGATGTCGTGATTGCCGGGCAGACACCAGACCGGTTTATCGAGCTGCGCAAAGAGATCGCGGAACAACGCGTAGCCGCCCGGGTCGTCCTGCACCAGGTCGCCGGTCACTAGTATGGCGTCCGCAGCCTGCACGGCGGGCGCTGCGTGTGTCAGCACGCGTTGCAGCGTCGCGAGCGTGTCGACGCCGCGCAACCTGCCGCCCTGGCTGGCAAACAGGTGCGTGTCGGTAAACTGGACGAGGCGCACGGTTCAACTCCGCACGGTTGCCCGCGTTGGTCGCCGCGCCACCTGGCGCTGTTCACGTTGGTTCACGTTCCCACCCTTGGCGAAGACCCGTAGCAAAAAAAAGGGCCGCCACGTTGCCGCGGCGGCCCGCTCACGTTAGCAGTACTGGCTCAATAGCGGTACTGATCCGGCTTGTACGGGCCCTGCTTGCTGACGCCGATGTAGCGCGCCTGCTGGTCCGACAACTCCGTCAATTGCGCGTTCAGCTTTTTGAGCTGCAGCCGCGCCACTTTCTCGTCCAGATGCTTGGGCAGCACGTACACGCCGATCGGATACTTGCCCGGATTGCTCCAGATTTCGATCTGCGCGATGGTCTGGTTGGCAAATGACGAACTCATCACGTAACTCGGATGCCCGGTGCCGCAGCCCAGATTCACCAGCCGTCCCTCGGCTAACAAAATGATGCGCTTGCCATCGGGGAAAATGATGTGATCGACCTGGGGCTTGATGTTTTCCCATTGGTACTGCTTCAGCGCGGCGCAATCGATCTCGTTGTCGAAATGCCCGATGTTGCAGACGATTGCCTGATCTTTCATCTTCTTCATGTGCTCAAGGGTGATCACATGAAAATTACCGGTGGCACTGACAAAGATGTCGGCCTTGTCGGCTGCGTAGTCCATCGTGACGACGCGATAACCCTCCATCGCGGCCTGCAGCGCGCAGATCGGATCGATTTCCGTGACCCATACCTGTGCCGACAGTGCGCGCAGCGCCTGCGCCGAGCCCTTGCCGACGTCGCCGTAACCCGCGACCACGGCAACCTTGCCGGCGACCATGACATCGGTCGCGCGCTTGATGCCATCAACCAGCGACTCGCGGCAACCGTACAGGTTGTCGAACTTGCTCTTGGTGACCGAATCATTGACGTTGATCGCCGGGAAGGCGAGCTGGCCGTTTTTCGCCATGTCGTACAGGCGCTTGACGCCGGTGGTCGTTTCTTCGGTCACGCCCTTGATCTGGGCCAGGCGGGTGCTGTACCACTTCGGATCGCGCTTCAGGGTCGCGCGGATGCTGTCGAACAGCGCAGTCTCTTCTTCGCTGGTCGGCGTACCTAACACGGAGCTGTCGCGTTCAGCCTTGGCGCCGAGATGCAGCAGCAGCGTGGCATCGCCGCCATCGTCGAGAATCATGTTCGAATAACCGTTGTCGGGCCATTCAAAAATGCGGTGCGAGTAGTCCCAGTAGTCGACCAGCGATTCACCTTTCCAGGCGAACACCGGCGTGCCACGCACTGCGATGGCAGCGGCTGCATGGTCCTGGGTCGAGAAGACATTGCACGACGCCCAGCGCAGCTGTGCGCCGAGTGCCTGCAGCGTCTCGATCAGCACCGCCGTCTGGATGGTCATATGCAGCGAGCCCGTGATACGGGCGCCGCGCAGCGGCTGCGTGGGCGCGAACTCCTCGCGGATGGCCATCAGGCCGGGCATCTCGGTTTCGGCGATGCGGATTTCCTTGCGGCCCCAATCGGCGAGCGCCAGATCTGCGACTTTGAAATCGCCGGCTGCGGTTTTGTTGTGCGCGCCGGTTTTCATATCGACAACTGCGTTCATAAAAGCTCCGTTAAATGTAGTTTAACGGGCGCCGTTTGCAATCTGCCTCGCGACGAGCCTCGTGTTAGCTGCCAGATGGTCAGCTCGCACTGCAGCGCCCCTCGCCACGGGCAGGTTTAAAATCTCAGTCGGCGCGCACTTTCACCTTTGCGTCGGCGGCCAGCGCCGCAGCCTTGTCAGTCTTTTCCCAGGTGAAGTCTTTTTCCTTGCGGCCGAAATGGCCATAGGCCGCGGTCTTCTGGTAGATCGGGCGCACCAGATCCAGCATTTCACGCAGCCCGTAGGGCGTCAGGTCGAAATGCCGGCGCACCAGCGCGGTCAGTTTTTCGCGCGGCAATTTGCCGGTGCCAAAGGTCTCGACCATGATCGAGGTCGGCTCGGCAACGCCGATCGCGTACGACACCTGCACTTCGCAACGCTCGGCGAGACCGGCGGCGACGATATTCTTGGCGACATAGCGCGCCGCATAGGCGGCCGAGCGGTCGACCTTGGAGGGATCCTTGCCCGAGAATGCGCCGCCGCCATGGCGCGCGAACCCGCCATAGGTGTCGACGATGATCTTGCGCCCTGTCAGGCCGCAGTCGCCGACCGGACCGCCGATCACAAACCGGCCGGTGGGGTTGATGTGGTACTTGGTGCCTTTGTGCAGCCATTTCTTTGGCAGCACCGGCAGCAGAATTTCTTCCATGACGGCTTCGCGCAGATGCTTGGTCGACACGTCGTCACTGTGCTGCGTCGACAGCACGACCGCCTCGATGGCGACCGGCTGGTCGTCTTCATAGCGCAGCGTGACCTGGCTTTTCGCATCGGGACGCAGCCAGGGCAATTTGCCTTTCTTGCGAACCGTGGCTTGCTGGTGTACCAGCCGATGCGACAGCGTAATCGCGGCCGGCATCAATACGTCGGTGTCGGTATTGGCGTAGCCAAACATCAGACCCTGGTCACCAGCGCCCTGTTTGCGCTCGTCCTTGCGGTCGACGCCCATGGCGATGTCCGGTGACTGTTTGCCGATCACATTCAGCACACCGCAGCTACCGCCATCGAAACCCATGTCGGATGAGTTGTAGCCAATGTCGAGCACGGTCTTGCGGACCAGCGCTTCGATGTCCACCCAGGCGCTGGTCGTGACTTCTCCGGCGACAATGACTACGCCGGTCTTGACCAGCGTCTCGCAGGCCACCCGGCCGCGCTTGTCCTGGGCCAGGATGGCATCCAGAACCGCGTCCGAGATCTGATCGGCGACCTTGTCCGGATGACCTTCCGACACGGATTCTGACGTGAACAAGTAACCACTGGACATGCTTTGATCTTCCGGACTGCTGAGGTTGGGCCGCCCATTATACCGGGTAAGCGGCGGATTGCCCGGCGGCCCAGTGCCAACTGCTTGGCATTTTCATTGCCCAAAGCGCGCGGGTATTGGAGAATGCCGGCCCTTTTTCAGGGCTTTTCCCACCGATGCCTGCCAACCCAGCCGTTTCCCGCCGAACCCTCGCCAACGCCATCCGCGCACTGTCCATGGACGCCGTGCAACAGGCCAATTCCGGGCATCCTGGGGCCCCCATGGGCATGGCCGATATTGCCGAAGTCCTGTGGCGGGACTTCCTTAAGTTCAATCCGACCAATCCACGCTGGCATGACCGGGACCGCTTTGTGCTGTCTAACGGCCATGGTTCGATGCTGCTGTACTCGCTGCTGCACCTGACCGGCTTCAATGTTGCGATCGATGAGCTGCGTCAGTTTCGGCAACTTGGGGCACGCACCGCCGGCCATCCGGAAGCGGATCTCGACATGGGGATCGAGACCACCACCGGACCGCTCGGCCAGGGCATCGCCAATGCCGTCGGCATGGCGCTGGCGGAGAAGTTGTTAGCCGCCGAGTTCAATCGCCCGGGCCATGACATCGTCAATCACCACACCTATGCCTTCCTCGGCGACGGCTGCATCATGGAAGGCATTTCGCACGAGGCCTGCTCGCTGGCGGGCACGCTGAAGCTCGGTAAGCTGATCGCTTTCTATGACGACAACGGCATCTCGATCGACGGCAAGGTCGCGGGCTGGCTCACCGACAACACGCCGAAGCGCTTTGCAGCCTACGGCTGGCAGGTCATCAAGGATGTCGATGGGCACGACGCCGAGGCCGTCAACAAGGCGATCCGGCGTGCGCGGGCTAACAAAAGCCGGCCGACACTGATCTGCTGCCAGACCGTGATCGGGTTCGGCGCACCTAACAAGCAAGGCAGCAAGTCGACGCACGGCGAGCCGCTGGGCAAGGACGAGGTGGCGGCGGCACGCGTGCAGCTCGGCTGGCCGCATGCGCCGTTTGAAATACCCGAAGAGGTGCGCAGCGCCTGGGATCGTCGCGCCGCCGGCGCGCGCGCCGAGAAGGCCTGGCGGCGGCGTTTCAATCGCTACCAGCGCGAGCAGCCGCAGCTGGCGGGCGAATTCGCGCGGCGCATGAGCGGCAAGCTGCCGGCCTCGTGGACCGGGATCGCGGCGCAGGCGGCAGCGGCTGCCGCGGGCATCACGGCGCCGCAGGCGACACGCGCATCATCGCAGCTGGTGCTCAATGCGCTTGGCCCGGCGCTGCCGGAATTGTTAGGCGGCTCGGCCGATCTGACCGGGTCGGTGAACACCTTGCGCAAGGATTCGGTCGCAATCACACCGCAGTCCGTGGCCGGCAATTACATCTACTACGGCGTGCGCGAATTCGCGATGACCGCGATGATGAATGGCATCGCGCTGCATGGCGGCTTCATTCCCTACGCCGGCACGTTCCTGGTGTTCTCGGACTATGCGCGCAACGCTGTCCGGCTTGCGGCGCTGATGCACCTGCGCGTCGTGCTGGTGTACACGCACGATTCCATCGGGCTCGGCGAAGACGGCCCGACCCACCAGCCGGTCGAGCATCTCGCCGGCCTGCGCGCGCTGCCTAACATGTCGGTCTGGCGCCCGGGCGATGCCGCGGAAACCGCGGCCGCCTGGCAGGCCGCGCTCGAGCAGGCGCGCGGACCGAGCTGCCTGGTGCTGACGCGGCAGGCCTTGCCGCAGCAGCCGCGCACTGCGGCGCAGGCTGCGGCCATTGCGCGCGGCGGCTATACGCTGCTGGATTGCGACGGCATTCCGGAGGCGCTGCTGATCGGCACCGGTTCCGAGCTGTCGTTAGCCGTGGATGCCGCCCGCGAGCTTGCCGCGCAGGGACGGCGGGTGCGCGTTGTATCGATGCCCAATTGTGAAATATTTCTGGCGCAGGATAGGGCCTATCGTGAAGCAGTGCTGCCGGCGGCGGTTCGCAGGCGCGTCGCGGTCGAGGCGGCGGCCAGCTTGTCGTGGCATCGCTTTGTCGGTACCGATGGCCTGATCATCGGGCTCGACCGTTTTGGTGCATCCGGCAAGGCGCCGGACTTGTTCCGGCATTTCGGCATCACCACGGCAGCGGTCCGTGACGCCGTGTTAAAATTGTTAGCTTGACTGAGTAAGAGGAATATCATGGCAGTTAAAGTTGGAATCAATGGTTACGGCCGCATCGGCCGCAATGTTATGCGCGCAATCTATGAAGCCGGGCGTAACAAGGAAATCCAGGTAGTCGCGATCAACGACCTCGCGGATGCCGCGACCAATGCGCACCTGACGCAATACGACACCGCGCATGGCAGGTTTCCCGGCACGGTCAAGGCGGATGGTGACGCCATGGTCGTCAATGGCGACCGCATCCGGGTGTTCGCCGAGCGCGATCCCAGCAAGATTCCCTGGGGCGAAGTCGGCGCCGACATCGTCATGGAATGCACCGGCTTCTTCACCACCAAGGCCGATGCCGCCAAACATCTGGCGGGCGGCGCCAGGAAAGTCGTGATCTCCGCGCCGGGCGGCAAGGATGTCGACGCGACCATCGTCTACGGCGTCAATCACCAGGTGCTGACGTCCGCGATGACGGTGATCTCCAACGCGTCCTGCACCACCAATTGCCTCGCGCCGATCGCCAAGGTACTGAACGATTCCGTCGGCATCGAGCGCGGCCTCATGACCACGATCCATGCGTACACGAACGATCAGCGCCTGAGCGACGTGTTCCACGAGGACATTCGCCGCGCGCGTTCCGCCACCATGTCCATGATTCCCACCAAGACCGGCGCCGCGGCGGCGGTCGGTCTGGTGCTGCCGGAGCTCAAAGGCAAGCTGGACGGTTTTGCGGTGCGCGTGCCGACGATCAACGTTTCGCTGGTGGACCTGACCTTCACGCCAAAACGTGCGACCAGCATTGACGAGATCAACAAGCTGATGCGCGCGGCGGCCGAGGGTCCGCTGCAAGGCATCCTGAACTACACCGAAGCCTTGTTAGTGTCGGTCGATTACAACCACGATCCGGCGTCCTCGACCTACGACGCGACCATGACCAAGATCATCGACGGCAATCTGGTGAAGGTCTGCGCGTGGTACGACAACGAGTGGGGTTTCTCCAATCGGATGATTGATACGACACTGGCCTGGTCGCGCGCAAAATGACGGTGCTGCGCATGGCGGATCTGGATTTGCGCGGTAAGCGCGTCCTGATCCGCGAAGATCTGAATGTTCCGGTGCAGGACGGCAAAGTCACGAGCGACGCGCGCATCCGCGCTGCGTTACCGACGATTCAGCTGGCGATGCAAAAGGGCGCGCGCGTGCTGTTGCTGTCGCATCTCGGGCGTCCGCAGGAGGGCGTGCCCGCGGCCGAGTATTCGCTCGCGCCGATTGCCGCCAGGCTGTCCGATTTGTTAGGCAAGCCGGTGCCGCTCAAGCAGGACTGGCTGGCCGGCGTCGACTGCGAGCCGGGCGAAGTGGTGTTGTGCGAAAACGTGCGCTTCAACAAGGGCGAGAAGCAGGACCAGGAGGACCTGGCGCGCAAGATGGCCGCGCTGTGCGATGTGTTTGTCATGGACGCATTTGGCACGGCGCATCGCGCCGAAGCCAGCACCCATGGCGTGGCGCGTTTCGCGCCCGTAGCCTGCGCCGGCCCGCTGCTGGTCGGCGAGCTCGAGGCGCTGGAGCGCGCGTTGCTCAAGCCGGCGCGGCCGATGATCGCGATCGTTGCGGGCTCCAAGGTGTCAACCAAGCTCACCGTGCTGGAGTCGCTGCTCGACAAGGTCGATCAGCTGATTGTCGGTGGCGGCATTGCCAATACTTTTCTCGCCGCCAGCGGATTCGCGGTTGGCAAGTCGCTGCACGAAGCCGACATGCTCGACATGGCGCGCAAGTTGTTAGCCAAGGCGAAGGCGCGCGGCACCGCAATTCCGTTGCCGACCGATGTGGTCGTGGCGCGTGAGTTTGCCGCGACGGCGCATGCGGATGTACGTGCAGCCAACGCTGTCGGCCCGGACGAGATGATTCTGGATATCGGACCGGACACAGCGGATGCATTCGGCAAACTGCTGCAGGGCGCCGGTACGATCGTCTGGAATGGTCCGGTTGGCGTATTCGAATTCGACCAGTTTGGCGAGGGCACGCGCGCCATCGCCAACGCCATTGCGCGCAGCAAGGCGTTTTCACTGGCGGGCGGTGGCGACACGCTGGCGGCCATCGAAAAATACGGCGTCGAAGACCAGATTTCCTATATCTCGACCGGCGGCGGCGCCTTCCTTGAATTTGTCGAAGGGAAAGTCCTGCCAGCGGTTGCGGCGCTGCAGGCGCGCGCCGCTTGAGTAAACCAATGCAAAAGAAGCGCGAGTCGGTGCTACGCCGAACCAAGATCGTAGCCACGCTCGGGCCGGCGACCGACGATCCGGAGATCTTGTATGAAATGTGCCGCGCCGGCCTCGATGTCGCGCGCGTCAATTTTTCACACGGCACGCATGAAGACCAGCTGCGGCGAATCGAGATGTTGCGTCTGGCAGCGGCGCGCGCCGGGCGCTTCGTCGGCGTGCTCGCAGACCTGGCCGGTCCCAAGATCCGCATCGAAAGTTTTGTCGGCGGCAAGGTCATGCTGGTGGACGGCGCGGGCTTCGCGCTTGATCCGACCCACGATCCGCGCAATGGCAACAACGACGTGGTGGGCGTTGCCTATCCGGACCTGCCGCGGGACGTCCACAAGGGCGATACACTGTTGCTCAATGATGGGCTGATCACGCTGGAAGTTCTTGAGGTGCGCGGCACCCGCATCCATTGCACGGTTATTGCGGGCGGTGAGCTGTCGAACCGTAAGGGTGTGAATCGCAAGGGCGGCGGAATTTCCGCCGGTGCCCTGACCGACAAGGATCGGCTGGACATCCGTTTCGTCGCGGCCAACAAATTTGACTTCGTGGCGTTGTCTTTCGTGCGCGATGCCGAGGATGTGCGTGAGGCGAAAGCCCTGTTGCGCGACGCCGGCAGCGATGCACGGGTGATCGCGAAAATCGAACGCCATGAAGCAATCGAAGAACTGGACGCGATCATTGTTGCTGCGGACGGACTCATGGTGGCGCGTGGCGATCTCGGCATCGAGATGGGTTACGCGGAAATTACCGGGCTGCAGAAGACCATTATCGAGCGCTCGCGCGCCGGCAATCGCATCGTGATCACGGCAACGCAGATGATGGAGTCGATGATCCAGAATCCGGTGCCGACGCGGGCCGAGGTCAGCGACGTGGCCAATGCGGTGATGGACGGCACCGATGCGGTGATGTTGTCGGCCGAGACCGCGAGCGGCAAGCATCCGCTCAAGGCCGTGCAGGCCATGGCGGATGTGATCGAAGGCGCGGAGAAATACCAGATCACGCACGGGCGCGCGTTATTGCGGGTCAACAGCGCTTTCGAAAACACTGAAGAGGCGATCGCGATGGCGGTCATGTACACCGCCAATCACATGCGCGTGCGCGCGATCGTGGCGCTCACGGAATCCGGCTCGACGCCGTTGTGGATGTCGCGCATCCGCTCCGACATCCCAATCTATGCGTTCACGCGGCACGAGGCGACCCGCCGCCGTGTGACTCTCTATCGTGGCGTGTATCCGATCCCGTTCGACGTGATCCCCGGAGATGTGCAGACTCTTTATGGTTCGATTTTTGCGTTGCTGCTGAAGATGGGCCTGGTCGAGTCCGGGGACCTGGTGATTCTCACCAAAGGCGAGCTGAGTGGCGTCACGGGCGGCACTAATTCGATGCAAATTCTGGCCGTGACGCGCCATTGACCGATGCTCTGGCTACGCCGCGTCCTGTTAGCACTGGCCTTGCTGATTGCGGCCGCGGGCGTCAGCGCGTGGATCCTGCTGCGCGCGTCGTTGCCGGTCCTCGACGGCACTGAAAAAGTCGCCGGCCTCACCGGTGCTGTAACGCTGGAGCGCGACGCGGCCGGCAACGCCACGATCTCTGCCGCCAACGATGACGACCTGGCCTTCGGCCTCGGTTACGCCCACGGCCAGGACCGCTTCTTCCAGATGGACGCGGCGCGCCGTCTGGCCTCTGGCGAACTGGCGACCCTGTTCGGCAAGGTTTTGTTAGGCCAGGATCGCAAGACCCGCATGTTCCGCATGCGCGCACGCGTCCGGGAGTATCTCAAGGCGGCGCCGGCGGAGGATCGACGCTGGCTCGAGAGTTACGCCCTGGGCGTGAACGCCGGGCTTGACTCGCTTGGCAGCAGGCCTTTTGAGTACTGGCTGCTGCGAGCGCGACCCCTGCCATGGCGCGCGGAGGACTCGCTGCTGGTGCCGTTATCCATGGCGTGGCAACTGCAGGCCAGCGAGATCGGGGATGAAAAATTCCGTCTGGCACTGGCTGCGGCGCTGGAAAAGCCGGAAGCCGGCGACGCGGCGCGCGCGCGCGCCGAGGCAATCACGGCTCTGCTGTTGCCGCGCCCGCTCGAGTGGGATGCGCCGAATGTTGCGATCCAAGGGGATGCCGCCGGCGCCGCTGACGATGAGCTGCCACAGTTGCCGATGCCGGAGCAGCTGGATCTGCGCACCACCCATACGCTGACCGCGACGACCGCCAGCCTGTTAGCTGACGCGGCGGATTTTCCGGGTAGCAACAACTGGGGTTTGGCCGGGCGGCGCACCGCGACCGGCGCCGCCCTGATCGCCAACGACATGCATCTCGGTCTCGGCGTGCCGCCGGTCTGGTACCGGGTGCGACTGCGCGTTGCCGGCCAACATGAGCTTGTGGGTGTGAGCCTGCCGGGCGTGCCGACCGTCGTGGCGGGTTCCAACGGCGACATTGCCTGGGGCTTCACCAACAGCTACGGCGACTGGATCGATCTGCGGCGTGTTAGCTGCAGCCTTGAAAAAAACCAGTGGCAATCGGTCGACGGTCCGCAGTCTTTTGCCACCCATGCCGAGACCCTTGCGGTCAAAGGTGGAGTCGCAGAAGACTATCCGGTGCGCGAAACGGCTGATGCCGTGCTGCTGGAGTCTGACGCGCAGCGCGGCGAATGCACGCTGGCGAGCTGGGTGGCGCTGCAGCCAGGCGCCATCAATCTCAACATCCGCGCCATGCTGCGCGCGCGCACCGTCGCCGAGGCGGTGGCGTTAGCACCCCAGGTCTCGATTCCACAGCAGAACATGGTCGTTGGCGACCGCGACGGTCATGTCGCATGGACGATCGTCGGCCCCACGCCGCAGGGACCACATCCAGCGATCGTGGATCCGGAAAGCGGCGCGGTCTGGAGCGCGAATGCGCGCGCGGCTACCGGCGAGGCGGAAAGAACCATCGGTGGCGACGAATGGCAGTGGGGCGCGGGCTACGATCTCGGCGCCCGCGCCCGCCAGATACGCGATGACCTTGCAGCTTTGACGACACCGGCAACGCCCGCCGACATGCTGCGCATTCAGCTGGACGATCGCGCCCACTACCTCGCCCGTTGGCGCGGCGTGTTGTTAGCGACGCTGGACGACGATGCGGTGCGAAATCAACCGGCCCGTGCTGAATTGCGCGCGCTGGTTGAAACCTGGGATGCGCATGCCGGCGTCGAGTCGGTCGGTTACCGCCTGCTGCGCACCTTTCAGCGGCGCCTGAGCCAGGCGACCTGGCAGATGGTGCTGGCGGCACTGAACATGGATGCCGAACAGTACAGGATGCCGAAGCGTTTTGACGCTTCCGTCTGGCGCCTGGTGAACGAACAGCCGGCGCATCTGTTAGCAGGGAATTTCGCGGACTGGCGCGGCTTCGTGCTGGCGCAGGTGGACGCTGCACTCACGGACCTGGGGCCGGTTTGCCCGAAGCTGGCGCGTTGCCGCTGGGGGGATAGCAATAATTCCGGCGTGCGCCACGCGCTGTCACCGGCGTTGCCATTCCTGGGCAGATGGCTCGACATGCCTAACAGAGCAGTCGCGGGCGACCACGACATGCCGCGCGTGCAGGCACCCGGTTTTGGTGCGTCCGAGCGCTTTGCGGTGTCACCCGGTCATGAAGCCGACGGCTACCTGCAATTGCCCGGCGGGCAAAGTGGTCATCCATTATCGGCGTATTACCGCTCCGGCTTTGAGGATTGGGCTGAAGGCAAACCGACCCCCTTCCTGCCCGGACCCACGCAGCATAAACTGACGCTTTCCCCGGGGGCACGATGACCGATATTCGATTTGCAGGCACTGACCGCTACGTTGCCACCGAAGACCTGATGCTGGCGGTCAATGCCGCGATTACCTTAGGCCGCCCGTTGCTGATCAAGGGCGAGCCCGGCACCGGCAAGACCCAGCTTGCGATCGAGATCGCGGCGGCGTTGAGCCGGCCACTGTACGAGTGGCATATCAAATCGACCAGCAAGGCGCAGCAGGGCTTGTATGAATACGATGCGGTATCGCGGCTGCGCGATTCACAGCTCGGCGACGGGCGGGTGCACAACATCGGCAACTACATCGTCAAGGGCCGGTTGTGGGAAACGTTCGCGTCGCAAGTGCAGCCGGTGCTGCTGATCGACGAAATCGACAAAGCCGACATCGAATTTCCTAACGACCTGCTGCGCGAGCTGGATCGCATGGAATTTTATGTCTACGAAACGCGCGAGCTGGTCAAGGCCGTGCACCGGCCCATCATCCTGATCACCAGCAACAATGAGAAGGAATTGCCGGACGCATTCCTGCGGCGCTGCTTCTTCCACTACATCCGCTTTCCGGATGCCGAGACGCTGGAAAAAATCGTGCGCGTGCATTATCCGAAGCTCAAGCACGATTTGTTAGCCGGGGCGCTGGCCGCATTCTTCCGTCTGCGCGAAACTCCGGGACTGCGCAAGAAGCCCTCGACCTCCGAGCTGCTGGACTGGATCAAGCTGCTGGTCGCGGAAGATCTGCCGCCCGAGGCCTTGCGTGGCGACGATCCGAAGAAGACCATCCCGCCGCTGTACGGCGCCTTGCTCAAGAACGAGCAGGATGTGCACCTGGTCGAGCAGCTGGTGTTCCTGCACCGCCGGAATCAGCGTTAGGGCGCAAGGGCTGCCGCCGCCGTGTTAGTGCCGTTTTTCCTGCAGCTTCGCGCAGCCGGGATTCCTGTCAGCCTGAAAGAATTCCTGACGTTACTTGAAGCGCTTGATCACCGAGTCGCATTCTGCTCCGCGCATGACTTCTACCTGCTCGGCCGCCTGACGCTGGTCAAGGATGAGCGCTACTTCGACCGCTATGACCGGGTCTTTGCCGAGCATTTCGCCGGCGCCGAAAAGGCCTTCGAAAAAATCATCGCCTCGGTGCCGGCCGAATGGCTGAAGTCGCTCGCCGAGCGGCTATTTACCAAGGACGAGACATCTCAGATCCAGGCCCTGGGCAGTTGGGAAAAACTGCTGGAAACGCTGCGCCAGCGCCTGCTGGAGCAGAAGGAAAAGCATCAGGGTGGCAGCAAGTGGATCGGCACCGGCGGCACTTCGCCCTTCGGCGCCGACGGCTACAACCCGGAAGGCATACGCATCGGCCAGGATCGTTCGCGCAATCGCCGCGCCGTCAAAGTCTGGGACCAGCGCGAGTACCGGAACTTTGACGACAACGTCGAGCTCGGTACCCGCAACATCAAGATGGCGTTGCGCAAGCTGCGCCGTTTTGCGCGCCAGGGCGCCGAGGATTTATTTGACCTCGACACCACCATCAGTGCGACCGCGCGCAATGCCGGTTTGCTGGATATCCGGATGATGGCCGAGCGCCGCAATGCCGTGAAGCTGCTGCTGCTGATGGATGTCGGTGGCTCGATGGATGATCATGTACGGGTCTGCGAAGAGCTGTTCTCCGCGGTCCGCACCGAGTTCAAGCACCTCGAATATTTCTACTTCCACAACTTTGTCTACGAATACCTGTGGAAGGACAATCGCCGTCGCCACGTCGAGCGCACCGAGACCATGAAATTGCTGCGCACCTTCAACTCCGACTATCGCGTAGTGCTGGTCGGCGATGCGACCATGAGTCCCTACGAAATCACGCAGCCGGGCGGCAGCGTCGAGCACTGGAACCAGGAGGCCGGCGCCGCCTGGATACAGCGGCTGGCCGCGCATTTTCCGCGCCTGGTGTGGCTGAACCCCGAACCCCAGAACCGCTGGGAGCGCACGCCGTCGACCCACCTAACGCGTGAGCTGATCGGCCCGCGGATGTTTCCGCTGACACTCGCGGGTCTGGATGGCGCGATCGCGGAGCTCAGGCACCCGACTTTGCCAAAGTCCTGAGGTCGGCGAGCACTGCCTCGGAGTGACCCTTGGCGACCACCTTTTCGTAGTGCTTCACGATTCGGCCCCTGGGGTCGATGATGAAGGTCTGGCGACTGGCAATGCCCGCGACCGGAATCAGTACGCCGTAGCTGACGGACACTTTTTTGTCGGCATCGGCCAGCAACGGAAACGGCAGGCCGTGCTTTTCGGAAAATTTCTTGTGTGAATTCACATCATCGACACTGATGCCCAGGACGATCGCGTCAGCCTTTTGAAACGCGAACATATTGTCGCGGAATTCGCAGGCCTCGGTGGTGCAGCCCGGGGTGTCGTCTTTCGGGTAGAAATAGAGCACCACCCACTTGCCCTGGTACTGCTGGAGCTCATGCGAGGTTCCGCTCTGGTCCGGCAATTTGAAGCCGGGCGCCTGCGATCCTTGCGTGGGCGCAGCCGGCTCCGCCGCGGCCGGCGCCAGGCTCACCAGGACGACGCTTGTGGCTAACGCTGTTAGTAGCGCGGTACGACGGGTTTTCATGCGGTGGCTCCTTGCCGGTGAGCAAAGATTCTAGCAACCTTGCCGCAATTTGGCAGAATGACCCATGGACTCCCGCGTTGGACTCGTGTTATCAGGCGGCGGCGCCCGTTCTGCCTACCAGGTGGGTGTGCTCAAGGCCCTGGTCGGGATATTGCCGCCGCAGCAGAACCCGTTTCCGGTCATCGTCGGCACCTCGGCGGGCGCAGTCGCCGCCGGTGTGTTAGCGGCCGGTGCCAGCGACTGGCGGGCCGCGGTCGAGAGCCTGCACCAGGTCTGGTCAGGTTTTCATGTCTCGCAGGTGTTTCGCAGCGACGGCCTGGCGATGCTGGGCGCGGGCGCGCGCTGGACGCTGGCCGCGCTGTCGGGCGGCGCGCTGCTGCGCACGCCTCGGTCGTTTCTCGACAACGCGCCGTTGCGGCGCCTGCTGGCCGCCAGGGTGCATATCGCGCAAGTCGGCGCGCAGATCACCGCCGGTCATCTGCATGCGCTGGCGCTGTGCAGCACCAGCTACAGCACGGGGCAGTCGACTGCATGGTTCGCCGCCGATGACTCGGTGGCCGAGTGGCACCGCGCCGCGCGCCGCGGCGTGCGCGTGCAGCTCGGACAAAATCACCTGCTGGCGAGTACCGCGATTCCATTGCTGTTCCCGGCCGTCAAACTGGGGGGCGAATATTTTGGTGACGGCGCGATGCGCCAGCTGGCGCCATTGTCGCCGGCGATCAGGCTTGGAGCGGATCGATTGTTCATCATCGGTGTCCGAGCGCATAACGCCGCGGGCCTGGGCGCCAGCGGCGCCGTGCGCCACGGACCATCGCCGGGTCAGCTGTTCGGCTTCATGCTGGACACGCTGTTCTCTGATCAGTTATACGGCGATCTTGAGCAGCTGCAACGCCTGAACCAACTCGGCGCTTGGTCGCCCGGCAGCGCCGGCACGCGGATGATTCGCACCTTGTTGCTCTCGCCGAGCGTCGACCTGCGGCTGCTGGCCGGCCGCCATGTGGCGGCCATGCCCTTTTCGGTGCGCGCCTTCATGCGCGCCATTGGCGCGCATGGCAATGCCGGTGGCTTGTTAGCAAGTTACCTGTTGTTCGAGGCCGCCTACACCCACGAGCTGATCGCGCTCGGCATGCGCGACGCCGCTGCGCGCGCCGATGAAATCCGCGAGTTCTTCGCCTCAGGTCAGGAACAGGGCGCCAAGACCTAACAAAGTGGCAAATCCGATGCAGTCGGTGAAGGTGGTCAGGATCACGCCGGCCGACAGTGCCGGATCGATCCGCAGCCGCTTCAGGATCAGCGGCACCAGCACGCCGACCGCCGCGGCCGCCAGCAGGTTGATCAGCAGTGCCGCAGCGAGAATTGCCGCGATCACCGGCGTCCCGAACCAGAACCAGACCACGACGCCGACCACGGCGGCCCAGATGAGGCCATTCAGGCCGCCGACCGCTATTTCCTTGAACAGCAGCCAGCGCCCGTTGTTCCATTGCACCTGACCTAACGCGATGGCGCGTACGATCAACGTTACGGTCTGCGTTCCGGCGATACCGCCCATCGATGCGACCACCGGCATCAGTGCGGCGAGTGCCGCGACCTTGGCGATCGTGCCTTCGAAATTGCGCACCACCGCGGCCGCGAGAAAAGCGGTCAGCAGATTGATGCCGAGCCAGAACAGGCGCCGTCGAGTTGACGGCAGGATCGGCGCGAACACATCTTCTTCGTCGTCGAGGCCGGCCATGGACCGGACCGAATGCTCGCCCTCCATGCGGATGACGTCGACGACGTCATCGACCGTGACCCGGCCTAACAGGCGGCCGTCTGCGTCGACCACCGCCGCCGACAGCAGGTCGCGCTGCTGGAACAGGTTCGCCACATCGTGCGCGCTCAGGGTTGGGTCGATGCGCGGCGCTTCGGGCTCAAGACAGTCGCCGACCAGCCGTTCCGGATCCTCGGTCAGCAACCTGGGCAGGGGCACCGTGCCCAGGTACTGGCCACGCCGATCCGCGACGAACAGCCGATCGGTGCGATCCGGCAGCTCGCCGCGCATGCGCAGATAGCGCAGCACGGTCTCGATCGACACGTCGGCGCGCACGCTGACCGTGTCGGTATTCATCAGTCCGCCGGCGCTGTCCTCCGGAAACGACAATACGGTATCGAGGCGCTCGCGATGCTGGCGGTCCATTGACTCGAGCAACTGCCGGTTGACAGTTCCCGGAAGTTCGCGCACCAGGTCAGCGAGATCATCGACTTCCAGACCCTCGGCGGCCGCGACGATTTCCTGCGCGTCCATCTGCTCGAGCAGTGCCATGCGCACCGGCTCGCTGAGTTCCAGCAGCACTTCGCCTTCGAGCTCCGGATCGACGAATTCCCACACCAGCTCGCGGCGTGCCGGCGGCATGGATTCCATCAGCGCGGCTATTTCCGCCGGGTGCAACGCATTGACCAGCCTGTTAGCTGAGCGCAGCGTGCCGGTGTCCAGCGCCTCTAGCAGCGCAGCGAGGCGGCCGGCCTTGGGAAGGCGGGTCTCAGTTATCACGCAGCGCTGTGTGTCTGGATATGACGCCGGGGAACAGCCCACTGAATCGCGCCGCCAGTTTTTCGACCAGATACACGGAGCGATGCTGTCCGCCGGTGCAGCCGATCGCGATGGTGAGGTAACGGCGGTTGTTGGCCTGGTGCTCGGGGATCCGTGCTTCAATGAACGCCGCGATGTCCGCAAACAGCTTGTGTACCTGCGGCATGGATTCGAGGTAGCGAATCACGTCGGGATCGCGGCCGGACAGCGCGCGCAGCGCCGGATCCCAGTACGGGTTGGGCAGCGTGCGCGCATCAAAGACAAAATCCGCATCGCCCGGCAGGCCGTTCTTGAAGCCGAATGACTCGAAACTGATCGACAATCGGCCGGACGTGCGCTGCTCCACGCGTTTCAGGATCGTGTCGCGCAGCTCATGCACGCCCATGCGTGAAGTGTCGATCACCAGGTCCGCCGCGTACAGGATCGGCTCGAGCAATTTGCGCTCACGGGCAATGGCTGCGGGCAAATCGCCATAGTCGCCGGATAGCGGATGGCGGCGCTTGGTTTCGGAAAACCTTTTCAATAATTCGTCGTCGTTGGCGACCAGGCACACGATCTCGCACTGCACGCCGAGACCCTTGAGTTCGAGCATCAGCGCCGGCACGTTCGCGATATCCTGGGCCGGGTTGCGCGCGTCCACACCTAACGCCGTGCGGTCGTAAGTGCCGTCCCTGGTCGCCATCGCGTGCGACACAAACGGCTTCACCATCACCGCCGGCAGGTTGTCGATGCAATAGAGGCCCATGTCCTCCAGCATGTTCAACGCCACGCTCTTGCCGGCGCCCGACAAGCCACTGATGATGACTAACCGCATGGCGCCGGCGCCGCGCTGTGCAACAGCGGCTAATGCCGCGCGCTGCGCCCTTCGGCAGCGTGATGATCGGTGATCTGTTCTTTGCGCTTCTTGACCAGCCGGTCGAGCTTGTCGGTCATCATATCGATCGCCGCGTACATGTTGCCGTCCTCGGCGAACGCGTGAATATCCTTGCCGCGCACTTTCAGCCGCGCCTCGGCCTTCTGCTGCATCTTCTCAACGGTCAGGGTGCAATGTACGTCGATCACATGGTCAAAGTGACGCAAGATGCGTTCCATTTTCTTCTCGACGTAGCTGCGCATGGAGTCAGTGACTTCAACATGGTGACCCGTGACCGAAACTTGCATGGACATCTCCTGCTGGGTTGGTGAATCTAACTTATCTCGACGCGCTTGCGGTCATTGGACGAGGGTATCCCCAGGGCCTCGCGATACTTCGCGACCGTCCGGCGCGCCACCGGAATTCCTTCTGCCGACAATAGCTCCGCAAGCCTGCTGTCGGACAGCGGGGCGTGCGGCGGTTCTTCCTTGATAAGTTTGCGGATCTTGGCGCGGATGGCGGTCGACGAGGTGCCTTCGCCGCTCTGGGAATCGACGTGACTCGAGAAGAAATAACGCAATTCGTACACACCACGTGGGGTATGCATGTATTTGCCCGAGGTCACCCGCGATACCGTCGATTCATGCATCTCGATGGCTTCGGCGACATCGCGCAGAATCATCGGTTTCATGTGCTCCTCGCCGTGCTCGAGGAAGTCGTTTTGGCGCTGCACGATGCTGCGCGCGACTTTCATCAGCGTTTCCTTGCGGATCTCCAGCGACTTCAGCAGCCAGCGCGCCTCCTGCAGCTGGGTACGCAGCATCGCGTGGTCCGAACC
>JANLTW010000141.1:0-21967 GCA_031363155.1 Gammaproteobacteria bacterium
AGGCCTGGGTGCGGCTCAAGGGCGATGCCGGCGGAGCCACCACCTACGAATGGGTGTCGGGCAACGCCTTTGGCATACCCGCCGATGGGCCGTCGGTGCTGTTGTTCCGCATGGAGAGCGTCACGGTCCGGCGCTTCGAGAAGATCGGGCCGGCGAGTTACATCGAAAAAAACTATGCCTGCCGCCTGTATCGCGATGCGCAGTCGGGAGAATTTGTCGATCATTTTCTGAATCCTTTGACCGGCCGCGACGTCGTTGTGACCAGCCGTTGCAGCGCGGCGCCGGCGCTGCGCTACACGCCGGACACGGTCGAGCTGCTGAGCGACATGAAGTTTGAAAGTACCGCACTCGGCGGACCCATGCAGCTCGAGAAACTGAACCTGGGAGATGTGACCGTAATCCGCCGCAACGTAAGCACGCGGTTTGTGTCGCCCACTACCGGCGAGTTGCGGCGCGAGTTGTCGGTGGACTCATTCACCACCACGCCGCGCGCGCTTGCTAACAAGAAGCAGCGGATGCTGGCGCCGGCCTACCATTGGCAGGCGGTCGGCGGCTGGATGGCGGATCTGGCGATGGGCGATCGTCCCGGCCGCATGCTGTGGTCGATTTTCGGCCGCAACTACCGAACGGTCGAAGAATTGCCCGCGGATTTCCGCCAGGCGCTGTTGCAGCGCGTACCAGACGCCTTGCAGCGCCCGCTCAATTAATAGTTACGCGCGCAGGCCAAGCGCCGCGATCGCGTCCAGCCGGCGGCGCCGCAGTTGCTCGCCGATCAGCGCGCCATCGACGCCCGCCATTTCTTCAGGTTTGAGACTCGCCTGCTGGGCGGCGGCCAGTGCGCGCGCAAACAAAGCCGCCTGCGGATAGGCGTTGCCTTCCAGGCCTTTGCGGCCGCGAGCATCGAATTCACAGGCGGCTAACAATTCGGCGAAGCGCGCCGGGCGCCGCAGCGCATCGCATTGTTCCAGTGTCTGCAGCACCGTTGCCGGCCGCAGCTGCGTAACGGTGTGCACGTGCGTATGAAAACGGCACGCCAGCCGCGCCAGGTCCCGGCACTCGTTAGGTACCCGGAGCCGGTCGCAGACCGCATCGATGCTGGCAACGCCGGAATTCTCGTGGCCGGGGTGCTGCGGCAGGCGATGCGGCGGCGTCAGCCCCTTGCCGAGATCATGCATCAGTACCGCAAAGCGTACCGGCAGCGATGCGCCTGCCTCGGCTGCCAGGCGCAGCGCCATCATCACGTGCACGCCGGTGTCAATTTCCGGATGCCAGCGTTCGGGCTGCGGCACGCCCCACAGGCGATCCAGTTCCGGCAGGATCACCTGCAGCGCGCCGCAGGCGCGCAGGGTTTCAAAAAATATCTCGGGCCGGTCCTCGCCTAACGCACGCGCCATTTCCTGCCACACGCGTTCGGCGACCAGCGCGGACACTTCGCCGCTGGTCACCATGGCGCGCATCAGCTCCTGCGTTTCGGCGGCCACCGTAAAACCGGCCGACGCAAACCGCGCGGCGAAACGCGCCACGCGCAGGATGCGTACCGGATCCTCGATGAAGGCCGCGGAGACATGCCGCAGCAGCCGTGCCGTAAGGTCGCGCTGGCCACCGTAGGGATCGACGATCCGGCCGGCGGAGTCCTGCGCCATAGCATTGACCGTAAGGTCGCGCCGGCGCAGATCGTCGCTCAGGCTAACGTCGCTGGAAAATTCGGTGACAAAGCCGAGATAGCCAGGTGCAGTCTTGCGCTCGCGCCGGGCTAACGCGTACTCCTCCTGCGTCTCAGGATGCAGAAACACCGGAAAATCGGCGCCGACGCGCCGATACCCCTGCCGCTCGAGATCTTCGGGACGCGCGCCCACAACCACCCAGTCGCGCTCCTTGACGGCTCGCCCGAGCAGCTGGTCCCGCACCGCACCGCCGACCAAGTAAACTTCCATGGGTGCATGTTACCCGAGCATGGTTGGTCTGCCTGCTGCTGCCTGCGTTGAGCGGCTGCTACAGCCTGCAGGCCGCGCGCGGGCAGTGGGCCCTGTCGCGCGCCGGCACGCCCATCAAGGATGTCGTCGCGGCGCCGGGCAGCTCCGAGACCTTGCGCGGCCAGCTGCGGCAGGTGCAGGCAGTGCGCGCATTCGCGATCCGCGAGCTGGGCCTGCCGGATAATGCCAGCTACACGCGCTACGCCGAGTTGCGCCGGCCCTTTGTCGTTTGGAATGTGGTTGCGACGCCGGAACTGTCGCTGACCCCGAAGCGCTGGTGCTTCCCCGTGGCCGGTTGTGTTAGCTACCGCGGCTATTTCCGTGAACGCAACGCACAAAATTTCGCAGCCCGGCAGCGCCGGCGCGGACGCGATGCCATGGTGGGCGGCGTTGCGGCCTATTCGACGCTCGGTTACTTCGCAGATCCGGTTCCAGACACCTTGCTGCGATTCGGTGACCTGGCCGTTGCCGCGACGATCATTCACGAACTGGCCCATCAGCGTCTCTATGTCGCAGGTGACAGCGATTTCAATGAAGCTTTCGCGACCGTGGTCGCGCAGCAGGGCCTGCAGCGCTGGCTGAGGTCCCAGCAACGCACCGCCGACCTCGAGAAGCGGCAGCGCGAGCAGGCCGCCGGCACGGAATTCGATACCTTGTTTGCGGCCGCACGCCGCGATCTGCAGGCACTATATGGCTCCGTGGATCCGGCGACTGCGAAACGGCAGGCGAAGCAGGCGCGATTGGCGCGCCTCGGCATAGATCTGTTAGCTACCGAGCAGCGCCTCGGAGTGCGGATGGTGTACGGCGACTGGGTGCGCCAGGGCCTGAGCAACGCGCACCTTGCCGCGGTGGCGACCTACAGTCGTTGTGTACCCGGCCTGCAGCGCCTGTTTGGCGAGGTTGGCGGAGATTTCGAGCGCTTCTACGCGCGCGCCGCGCAGCTGGCGGAAGCCGGCGTCGCAGCCCGGCGCGCCGCGGTCTGCTAGCGCAGTGTAATCAGCAGGTCTTCGCGGCCACGACGCACGCGCAGCACGACTACCGACGCATTGGCCGCGGCTTCGCGCAATTTCTTGACGTTGTCGATGAGCGTACGATTCGCCTGCACGATGACATCGCCAGCACGCAACCCGGTGCCCGCTGCCTTGCTGCCGGGCGCCACGGTGCGTACCGCGACGCCACCGTTGTTAGGAGCGTCACCCAATGCCGCGCCTTCCAGTGCCGGATGCGGCGGCTTGGCGTCCTCGGGCGAGGGCGCGTCGGAGAGTCCTTCGGCAGCCGGCGTGGACGCGGTCGTGCTCTCGCCAATCGCAGCTGTCACGCGCCGGGTCTTGCCATCGCGCAGCACATCAATGGCCACGTTGTCGCCGACTCGCAGCAGGCCGATCGCGTTGCGCAGTTCGGTGTGGGTCTTGAGTGACCTGCCATTCAGCGACGTGATGACGTCGCCCGCGCGGATGCCGGCCTTCTCGGCGGCCGAGCCTGTGACCACCTGCTGTACCAGGGCGCCGCTGGCGGCGGGCAGGCCGAGCGCCTGGGCGATCGCCGGCGTGACGGCGGCGGTTGTGACACCTAACACGCCGCGGCGCACGCTGCCGAATCTGACCAGCTGATCGACGATGCCGCGCGCGAGGCTGGTCGGAATGGCGAAACCGATGCCAATGTTGCCGCCGGTGCGGGACAGGATGGCGCTGTTGATGCCGACCAGTTCGCCGCGCAGATTGACCAGCGCGCCGCCGGAGTTGCCCGGGTTGATCGACGCGTCGGTCTGAATGAAATCTTCGTAGGTACCCTGCTCGGGGCTGACGCCGGTGCGGCCGAGCGCACTGACGATGCCGGAGGTGACGGTGTGCTGCAAACCAAAGGGATTGCCGATGGCGACGACGAAATCGCCGACTTCCAGGCGTGCTGAATCGCCTAACGTAACTTGCGTGAGCTTATCGGCCGGCACCTTGACAACCGCGATATCCGAACGCGTGTCACTGCCGACCACGGTGGCCTTCAGCTCGCGGCCATCCTGCAGCACCACGGTGATCTCGCGCGCATTCTCGACCACATGCGCGTTGGTGATGATGTGCCCGAGCCTGGCGTCGACAATGACGCCGGAGCCTGCGCTTTCAAATTCGCGTTCGCTCGGCTGGTTGCCGTCCGGGCCAAAGAAACGGCGAAAGAACGGGTCGTCAAACAGCGGATTGCGCTGCCCGGATTCGCGCAGCACGCCTTTGACCCCGATGCTGACCACCGCCGGCGCGACGCGTTTGATCATCGGCGCGAGCGACGGCAGCGGCTCGCCATTGACCGCAGCGGCGGGCACTGCCGCCTGCTGCGCCAGCGTCGCAGGAGCGTAGGCCCCCACAGCGCACAGGCTCAACAGCAGACCTGACCAGAGACTCGAGCGATAGTTGATGTTCATGGCGCCATTCTAACGAACGACAGCGCCGCCGCGTTAAACAGCGGCGGCGATGGCGCGGCCCGGTCGGAAAAGGGGGAACAAGCCCGCCGGGCCTTTGCTGGTTCGGGGTGCGTCACCAGCACCCCCGGCCTTGCACGTCAGGCCGCTGCCACCTGAATTCGTCGCGGCTGCACCTTCGCCTGGCGGCCCACGGATACTTCCAGCACCCCATGGGTGGCCAGAGCCTCAATCGCCTCCGCGTTGGCATCTTCGGGCAGCGTGAAACTGCGCTGATAGGTCCATGCCGTTTCCTCGTTGCCAGCACCCTTGCCGGCGGGTTGCACCCAGGTCTTGCGCGTTGCTTTGATTGTTAGTACGCCATCCTCGGCCGTCACCTCGATGTCCTGCGGCAGGACGCCCGGCAGATCGGCTCGCAGCTGATAGCGATCGGGCAATTCGCGGCTTTCCGCGCGGGGAATCAACGCTACTGGCGCGCGTTCGCCAACCGCCTCATCGAGTTCGCGATGCAGACGACCGACCAGGGACCAGGGCTGATAACGTAGCAATGTCATAAAATTCATCCTCCAGGTTACTTCCGACCTAACAAACCACGTCAGGACCGCATGAACCAGATTTGGGGGCCCCCCTAGCGGGTTTCAAGGCCCGGCGTCAAGGCTTTCGCTGTGAATAAAGCTGTGGATGACGTGTTGGCAGAGCCTGGACACAAGATATTGGGGTGCGGCCTTTTTGCGGCGCCGCATGGCATGAAAAATATTCTTAGGTAAATTTCGGCAGGAAACGCTCTAAGCCATTGAAAACAAATGATAAAAAAAACGGAAATATGTTATGTGCTGTGCCTTGACGCATATTTCCATCGGTCATAGTCTTGCTCCCTGACCACAACATCTTGTGTCGTGCAATGCGAAACAGGCTGCTGCGGATTCGGGGGAGGAAGCAGGGAAATAGCAGTCGTCTGACAGCGGCTGTCACAGGTATCTAACGTCGTTAGGTGCTTGCCACCACGGAATGGGTATGGCAGGCGCTGTACGGATACCTTTCTCTGCAACCAGGCCGTTGGGTGGAATGTTTCGCGAGCACAGCATGAATTCAGTCGTCAAATTGGATCCCAAGGATGTCCCCAAGGATGTTAATGCGATTCCTTTTCAGGAAGCATCGCTGGACATCTGGGACAAAAAGTACCGCCTGGTGTCGAAGAACGGCGAACCGATCGACAAGACGATGGACGAAACCTACCAGCGGGTCGCCCGTGCGCTGGCCGAGGTCGAGCGCGAACCGCTGCGTGCGCACTGGAATGAGCGTTTTCTGTGGGCGCTGCGCCGCGGCGCGATCCCAGCGGGCCGCGTCACCTCCAATGCCGGCGCGCAGGAGCACAAGCCCTCCACCTCGACCATCAATTGCACCGTGTCGGGCACGATCCGCGACTCGATGGATGACATTCTCGGCAAGGTGCACGAGGCCGGGCTCACGCTGAAAGCGGGCTGTGGCATCGGCTACGAATTTTCGACGTTGCGACCGCGCGGCGCCTACGTGTCGGGCGCGGGCGCCTACACGTCGGGCCCGCTGTCCTTCATGGATATCTACGACAAGATGTGTTTTACCGTGTCGTCCGCGGGCGGTCGCCGTGGCGCACAAATGGGCACGTTCGATGTCGGTCATCCGGACGCGATGGAGTTCATCCGCGCCAAGCGCGAGAACGGCCGGCTGCGGCAGTTCAATCTGTCCTTGCTGGTCACTGATGAGTTCGTGCAGGCGGTGCGCGAGGACCGCGAATGGCAGCTGGCGTTCCCGATCTCGCAGAAGGAAATGGAGACCGAGCAGCCGGATCTGGCGGATGCCAGGAAATACGTCTGGCGCGAATGGCCGCACGGCACGGGCTATGTGGTCAATGACACCGGCCTGGTCGCCTGCCGCATCTACAAGTCCTTGCCCGCACGCCGCATGTGGGACGTCATCATGTCGTCCACCTACGATTTCGCGGAGCCCGGCTTCATCCTCATCGACCGTGTCAATGAGATGAACAACAACTGGTGGTGCGAGAACATCCGCGCCACCAACCCCTGCGGTGAGCAGCCGTTGCCGCCTTACGGTTCCTGCCTGCTGGGTTCGGTGAATCTCACGCGCTTCGTGCGCAACCCGTTCACCGAGTTCGCCGAGTTCGACTGGGACGAATACCGCGAAGTGGTGCGGGTCTTCACGCGCATGCTCGACAACGTGGTCGAGGTCAACGGCTTGCCGCTGGAACAGCAACGCAACGAAATCATGCGCAAGCGTCGCCACGGCATGGGCTTCCTCGGACTCGGCAGCACCGTGGCCTTGTTAGGCATGAAGTATGGCTCGGCCGAATCGGTGCGTTTCTCCGAAGACATAGCGCGCGAAATGGCGGTCGCGGGCTGGGAAGCGGGCCTCGACCTGGCGCGGGAAAAAGGCCCGGCGCCGATCATGAACGAGGAATTCACGGTCACCGGCGAGATGCTGCGCAAGCGCCCGGAAATGGTGCGCGACGGCTGGAAAGTCGGCAGCAGGATTCCGGGCCGGCTGTTGCATGCGCGTTATTCGCGCTACATGCAGCGCGTCGCCGCGGTGGCGCCGGCACTGCTCGAGCAGCTTGCGCAGGTCGGCGCGCGCTTCACGCATCACAGCTCGATCGCTCCCACGGGTACGATCTCGCTCTCCCTGGCTAACAACGCCTCGAATGGCATCGAACCGTCGTTCGCGCATCACTATTTCCGCAATGTGATCCGCGAGGGCAAGAAGTCCAAGGAAAAGATCGACGTGTTTTCGTTCGAGCTGCTGGCCTATCGGGAACTGGTGAATCCGCGCGCGATGCCGGGTTCCAGCAAGGCCGATGAAAAGCTGCCGGAATACTTCACCTCCGCCGATGCGATCACGCCGCGTGAGCATGTCGACATGCAGGCGGCGGCGCAGAAGTGGGTCGATTCGTCGATTTCCAAGACTGCTAACGTGCCGACCGATTTCAAGTACGAAGAATTCAAGGACATCTACCTGTACGCGCACGAGCAGGGCCTCAAGGGCTGCACCACCTTCCGTTTCAATCCGGAGGCTTTCCAGGGCGTGCTGGTCAAGGAAGAAGACCTGAAGAACACGACCTATGTGTTCACGCTGGACGACGGCAGCGAGGTAGCGGTGCCGGGCGATGAAGAAATCGAGTACGACGGCGAGATGCACTCCGCCGCTAATTTGTATGACGCCTTGAAGGAAGGCTACTACGGGAAGTTTTGACCATGTCTTCGACACGTATCGACAGGAAAATCACCAAATACCGGGTTCAGAAGCCGAACGACGGCCATGGCGACAAGTCGTCCGGTGCTCTGGAAACGCGCGGCAAGGACGGGCGCATGGCCAAGATCATTCGCCTGACCGAGGAAGTGCAGCGTCCAGAGATGCTGATAGGCTCGACCTACAAGATCAAGACGCCGGTGTCCGATCATGCGATGTACGTGACCATCAACGACATCGTGCTGAACGAGGGCACAGAGCACGAACAGCGCCGGCCGTTCGAGGTGTTCATCAATTCCAAGAACCTCGATCATTTCCAATGGATCGTGGCGTTGACACGCATCATTTCGGCGGTGTTCCGCAAGGGCGGCGACGTCACTTTTCTGGTGGAAGAGTTGAAAGCGGTGTTCGATCCGCGCGGCGGCTACTGGCAACCCGGCGGCAAGTTCATGCCATCGATCATCGCCGAGCTTGGCCACGTCATTGAAAAGCACCTGCAGTTCATTGGCTTGATTCGCAAGACCGAGCTGGACGAGCACCAGAAAAAAATGGTCGAAGAAAAGCGCGCTGAATTTGCAGCGCGCAGCAAACAGGCCGACGCCTTCTCAAAATCTCATTTTCCGGAGGGCGCGCAGCTGTGTAGCAAGTGCAATACAGCCGCGCTTGTCCTGATGGACGGTTGCATGACCTGTCTCAACTGTGGTGATTCCAAGTGTGGCTGAAATCCCGCTGCTAACATCGCCGATCACGCGCCTGCTCCGGGCTTGGTCCGGTTCCCTCCCCTGACGGGATTGGCGCGTCTTTCAAGGCGGCCGCAAGGTCGCCTTTTTTATCACCCCACAAAAAAGAAGCCCCGCTTGTGGCGGGGCAGTGGTCGCTTGCTTGTGTGTGGAGGAGTGAAACTCTTTCTTTTTCTTGTACTGGTTATCAGAGCAAGTGTTGTGCCAGTTGCGTATTTTGTGCATTAAGTCAACTCGCCAAAATGCAATTGCCTGTACTTTCCGTGGCTTGCATCCTCAGCTACATTAAGTCAAAGCAACGCCCGCGGAGCAAAGTGTCAAGTTTTCCGACAAAAGGACCGCAATTAACGGCATTTTTTACAACTGCAGCGGCGCTGATACCGCAGCTGCGGCTGCGCAATTTGCGCATTCTGCTGTACATCAATTTTACTTTGTTAGGTGGCGCGGCGCTGGCCGCGCCCGCCGATTTTCCCGAGCCGCCCGAATTGCAGCGCGATGTCGGTTTCTGGATGCGGGTCTATACCGAGATAACGATCGAGCAGGGTTTTCTGCACGACGAACAGAACCTCGGCGTTGTCTACGGCAAGATCGAAATCCCATCCAAGCTGGGCGGCGCCGCGCGCCAGGCCGTCATCGACAACGCCCGCGACGTGTATGTCAGCCAGCTGCGCGGCCTGGCGGGCAAGTGGCGCACCGCTGAGGCCCTGGCCACATTGCGCGCCACGCAGGCTCGTTATGGCCTGAATCCGGAAAGTCCGCAGCAGGCGCTTGCGACCTTGGGTTATGACCCTGATCTGCTCGAAAGCAACGCGGTCTCGGGCCGCGGCGCAGTCGGTGAGCTGACGGCGCCAGCACCCAGGCGCCTGCCGGCAGACGTCGAGCTGACAGCTACGGAACGGCGCATCTACGAATTGTTCGGTGATGAAGTCAGTGCGCAGCGCATTGCTGAAGCGGCGGACCACGTGCGCTTCCAGCTGGGTCAGTCGGATCGATTCCGGGCTGGTATCGAGCGTTCCGGAACCTGGGAAAGTCACATCGAGCGCACCTTCGCCGCCAAGGGCCTGCCGCCGGAACTTGCCGCCTTGCCGCACGTCGAGTCGTCGTTCAATGCCGCTGCCTATTCCAAGGTGGGTGCGGCCGGGCTGTGGCAATTCATGCGTTCCACCGGCCGGCTCTATATGCGTATCGACGACGAAGTCGATGAACGTCTCGATCCATTTCGCGCCACCGAGGCCGCGGCGCAACTCCTGTCATATAACTATCGCCTGTTAGGCAGCTGGCCACTCGCACTCACGGCCTACAATCACGGCGCGGCCGGCATGCGCCGCGCGCGCGACAGCATGGGGACCAGCGATATTGCGGTGATCGCGCGCAACTACCGCGGCACCACCTTCGGTTTCGCGTCGCGCAATTTCTATCCGTCATTTCTCGCGGTATTGCGTATCGATCGGGAGCCACAACGCTACTTTACCGGCGTGCAGCGGGCACCTGTACAGGTGAGCGATGAGATCGAACTGCCGGCCTGGGTGCCGGTCAGCGCCGTGGAGGTCGCCGCCAGCATCGATCGCGCGGTGTTGCGTGCGCTCAATCCGGCGTTGCGCGACGCAGTCTGGGCCGGAGAGCGTCATATGCCGCGCGGCTACCAGCTGCACCTGCCACGACCTGCGGGCGGCGAGTCCTGGAACCTGCAGCGGTTGTTAGCACTGCTGCCTGCGGACCAGTTGTTTGCGGCGCAGGTACGTGGCCGCAATCACGTGGCGCGCCGTGGCGAGACGCTGGCGAAAATCGCGCGCCGCTATGGACTCAGGACCGCGGACCTCGCGGCATTGAATGGTCTCGGTAACGACGCGAACTTGCGCGGCGGCATGGTGCTGCGGCTGCCGGAGACCAGGCCGGCGCTCTGGCAGAATCCGGCAACCATTGCCACGCAGCCGCCGGTCGCGGTGCGCAACGAGCCTGCTAACACTGAACCCGCCCTGGCCAGCGCTGCGGTGTCACTCGAACCTCTGGACAGTTCCCGCTATCGCGTCGCTGAGGACGGCAGCATTGGTACGCTGGGTGCCGAGTCGGTCGGGCAGTTCGCGGAGTGGTTGCAGGTACCGGAACAACGGCTCAGTGAACTCAATCCCGAACTTGGCGCGACGCCGCAGCCCGGCACGCGCATGCGGCTCGATTTTGTCAACGTGTCGCGCGAGGATTTTCAACAGCGCCGGCAGGAATGGCATGTCGCCATGCAGGGCGAGTTTTTCGAGACGCGGCGCATTAGCGGATCCGAGAACTATACCGTGCGGCCGGGTGACACTCTGTCGAGCGTGCTGCAGAAATTCCCCGCTGTGCCCTCGTGGTTGCTGGAACAGTACAACCCCAACGTCGGGCTGCTGCTGCGTGCCGGCACGCAGCTGGTGATACCAAGGATCTCGCCGTGAACAGGCCCTACAGGCCGAGGCGCCGACGAAATTCCTGTAGCGGTGCCTGAGTCGGCTTTTCACTGGCGAATCGTTCGCTGTGGCCGTCGGCAAAGCGCATTTCAATTGTTAGCGTCGCAGCCTGCGCCAGAGTCGCAAGCATGTCGGCGTTCAAATCCACCACAAAATGCCGCTGCCAGGCAGCAGTTCCCGGGTAGGGCGCCCGGACGGCGGCTGCATCCCGGGCCGAGCTATCGATCGGGCCTGACGCGCGCAGCAACTCGACGCCGTCATGCCAGATGACGGCGGTTACGTCGGCTTTGCTTTCGACCGGCACCGCCACCCACAGGTGCATGCGCCGCTTGCCCATGCGGTTGGATTCGAAAGGCGCGAGAAACGCAAAGGGATCAGAGCCGCTGCTGCGCGGAGCTGCCGCGATGAATGTCAGCGGGCGGGCAAGTCGGGTGATGGTCGTGCCGTCGCGCTCGTCCAGCGCCTCCAGCACCGGATCGACTGCCGGTGTCGCGCAGCCAGCGAGCGTCGCGGACGCCAATGCCGCACAGAAAACCCGCTGGATACCCGCAATGCGCAGTCGGTTCATGCAACGACTATACTCAATATTCGCTACAAGGAACTCATGGTGGATCGTCACGCGGTTTTTGTGGTGCCATTTTTCATGGCTGCCACCTTGCGCTTTGTCAGCGCAGCGGCGCAATTGCCGGGTGTGCGGTTGTCCGTGATCAGCCAGGACCCGGCCGAGCGCCTGCCGGCTGCACTGCGGCAAAAACTGCTGGGCCATTGGCGTATCGATAACTGCTTTGACCCGGCCAAGGTTGTTGCGGCAACGCGCGAAATCGCGACGCGCTTTGGCGGCGTAGAGCGTTTATTCGGATCGCTGGAACAATTGCAGGTGCCACTCGCCGAGGCCCGACAGGCGCTCGGCCTGCCGGGCCTCACCGTCGAAACAGCTAACAATTTTCGTGACAAGAACCAGATGAAAAACCGGCTCGAGGCGGCCGGTCTGCCCTGTGCGCGGCATCGATTGGCGGGCAACGCAGGCGAGGCGCGTGACTTTTGCCGCAGCAGCGGCCTGCCGGTGGTGGTCAAACCGCCGGCAGGCGCGGGGGCGCGCAATACGTTTCGCATCAATTCGCCCGACGAACTGGCGGCCTGGCTGCGTATCGATGCGCCGAGCGCGGGCCAGCCGGTACTGATTGAAGAATATCTGCAAGGCGAGGAGTTTTCGTTCGACAGCATCATGATCAATGGGCGCGTGGTCTGGCACTCGATTTCCTGCTATCGCCCGGCGCCACTGACGGTGCTTGAGAACCCCTGGATCCAATGGTGCGTGCTGCTGCCGCGTGACATCGATGGTGCCGAGTTCGATCCCATCCGGCGGGCCGGCACGCTAGCGCTGTCTGTGTTAGGTCTGGAAACCGGGATGACCCATATGGAGTGGTTTCGCCGCACCGACGGCAGCATTGCAATTTCCGAAGTCGCGGCACGGCCGCCCGGTGCGCAATTTACCAGCCTGATTTCTTTCGCCTGTGACCTCGATTTCTATGCGGCCTGGCCGCGGTTGCAGGTTTTCGACCAGTTCGACGTGCCTGAGCGGCGCTACGCGGCGGGCGCCGCTTATCTGCGCGGTATGGGCGATGGCCCGGTTCGGGCTGTGCATGGCGCGGCCGAACTGAAACGTGACTTCGGCAGCATCATGGTGGATTCCTACTGGCCGGTGGTGGGCAGCAGCCAGCCGGCAGGGTATGAAGGTTCGGGATTTGTGATCTACCGCCATCCCGAAACAGTGCTCGTGGAGCAGGCTTTGCGCCGAACTGTGCAGACCGTCCGTGTCGAACTGGCTTAATCCACGCCTATAATTCCGTATGCCGAGAAAGTTACTGCATTTCATTGCGATCTTGTTGTTAGTGCCTGCGGCGGGCTGGCAACAGCCCGCGCATGCGGACTATGCCGCGCAGGTCACGGAGCGGGCCGCAGACAAGATCCTGGTCGTCAAATCGGAACGGCGCCTGTACCTGTTTCGCGGGCCCGAAGTGCTGCGCTCCTATCGGGTGTCGTTAGGGCTGAACCCGCGTGGTCACAAGGAGCGGGCCGGCGACTTTCGCACGCCGGAAGGCATGTATCGTTTGACCACCCGAAATCGGCGTAGCGCCTACTTTCTTTCCATCAAGGTTTCCTATCCCGCGCGGGACGATATGGTCCGCGCCCGCGCCAACGGCTGGGAAGCTGGCGGACAGATCATGATCCACGGCCTTCCTAACAATCCGAGCCACGCCGACGATTATTACACGACGACTGACTGGACCGATGGTTGCATTGCGCTGTCAAATGCTGACATGCTGGAAGTGTGGTCGCTGGTCGGCCGCCGCGCCATAATCGAGATCAAGCCTTGATGGAAACCAGCGTTGTCATTCCCGAGTTCGTTGACGCGCGCGTTGGCCCGCGCGGCGCTCTGGAGAGCCTGTCGCAGGAAGAGATCGAAAACCTGCTGAGCAGCGGGCGTGGCGGCCTGTATCCGTTGTTTCGAAAATGCGCGCTGGCGGTACTCAACTGCGGCAGCGACATCGATAACGCCAAGGAAATCTTCGACAAGTACCGCGACTTTGAGATCGACATCGTGCGCCACGCCTGGGGCATCAAGCTCGAGATCCGCAATGCGCCGGCGGCGGCATTTGTCGACGGCGAAATGATTCGTGGCATCAAGGAGCTGCTGTTCGCAGTTTTGCGCGATGTCGTTTATATCTGGAATGAAATCGAGGGTGGCCGCTTTGATCTGACCAAGCCGGCGGCGATCACTAACGCGGTATTTCACATCCTGCGCAATGCCCGGGTGCTCGATCAAAAACAAAATCCCAACCTGGTGGTCTGCTGGGGCGGCCACTCCATTAGTCGCGAGGAGTACGACTACACCAAGAAAGTTGGCTACGAGCTCGGGCTGCGTGCGCTCGATATCTGCACCGGCTGCGGCCCGGGCGCGATGAAGGGTCCGATGAAGGGCGCAACTATCGGTCATGCGAAGCAACGCATCACGGGCGGCCGCTACATCGGTATTACCGAGCCCGGCATTATCGCTGCCGAGCCGCCGAATCCGATCGTGAGTCAGCTGGTCATCATGCCCGACATCGAGAAACGTCTCGAGTCATTCGTCCGCTACGCGCACGGCATCGTCATTTTTCCCGGCGGCGTCGGCACGGCCGAGGAAATCTTTTATTTGTTAGGTATTCTGCTGGATCCGGCCAACGCGGCGCAGCCATTTCCCGTGGTCTTGACCGGGCCGGACAGCAGCCGCGCGTATGTCGACCAGATCCGCGAATTCCTGCACGGCACACTCGGCGAGGCGGCGGTGGGCCGGCTCCAGTATGTGATTGGCAATCCCGCGGACGCAGCGCGTCTGATGGTCGGCGGTCTCGATCAGGTGCATCATTTTCGCCGCGCCAAGTCTGATTCGTACAATTTCAACTGGCTGCTGAAAGTGAATCCGCAGTTCCAGCAGCCTTTCGAAGTTACGCACGAAAGCATGCGCACCTTGCGCCTGCATCGCGATCAGCCTGTGCATGAACTCGCCGCCAACCTGCGCCGCGCGTTTTCCGGCATCGTGACCGGTAACGTCAAGGAGTCCGGTGTACGCGCCATCGAGCAGTACGGGCCCTATGAATTGGCGGGCGATCCAAAAATCATGGCGATGCTGGATCAACTGCTGTCGGCATTTGTTGCCCAAGGCCGCATGAAACTGCCGGGCAGCGTCTACAAGCCCTGTTATCGCATCGTGGCGTGACATAAGCGCTGCGACAATAACCAGTCATTTGACCGGGATTGCGAGAGCAGCATCCCACGCGTCAACCTCCGCTACTTTGCTGTGATCCAGTTCCTGCGGAATTGTTCTGCCACTCTTTATTGTCCAGTCACGGTCAGGGGGCTATATGAGTGTAACTGGACGATTTCGCACCGATTTAATCAACGCCGCAGCAACGGGCCGCGAGGCGACGCCGCCCGCTAACACCCTGGCTGGCACCGCAGCGACGCCTTACAGCAGCTGGCTGGAGCGCATGCAGCGGAGCCGCGGACGTCACGCCGCCATCACCAAGAATCTCTACACCTGGTCCAACTACAAGAACTGGACCGAAAAGGTGCGCGAGAACTGGGTCGATGACCAGGCAAAGCCTCGCAACGACAAGCCGACTCGTTAGGTAACGCAGGTGGAACGACTGCTGTTCGTCTGGGACGAATTGGACGACTGGTTTGGTATCGCGCGGCATTACCTTGCTGGAGCAATGAATACCCTGCCAGTGGCCAGCCTGCCCGCCGACACGCTCGCGGTGCTCGCCTGTCTACCGTTGCTGCTATTTGGTTAGTTGCTCGCTGATTTCCAGCCACTGATTCTCCAGCGCCTCAATTTCCTTCTGTAGTCGCGCGCGTTCCTGCAGCGTGGCCTGCTGCCGCGCCACGCTGGCGCTGGCGTAAAACCCATCGTCAGCCAGTTCAGCGTCCAGGGCGGCGCGCTGCGCCAGCGCAGCGTTCAGGCGCTGCTCCGTGTCCTGCAGCTGCTTGCGGACGCCGCTCAGGCGATTGCGCGCGTCGGCTTCGCGGCGCCGCTGCTCGCGGCGGTCGGCGGTTTTTTCGCCGGTCCTGGGCGCAGCGGACCTGGGAGTTGACAGGTAGCGTGCGTAGTCGTCGAGGTCCCCATTGAACTCCTCTACATGACCCTGTTCAACCAGTAACAGGCGATCGCAAATGCTGCGCAGCAGTGCCCGATCGTGCGACACGACGATGACGGCGCCTGCGAAGCTTTGCAGTGCGAACAGCAGGCTCGCGCGCATTTCAATGTCGAGATGATTCGTGGGCTCGTCCAGCAGCAACATGTTAGGTCGGCGCGCGACCAGAATCGACAAGGTCAGGCGCGCGCGCTCGCCACCGGAGAAATTGCGGGTACTGTCGAAGGCGCGGTCGCCGGAGAATCCGAAACGCCCGAGATGATCGCGCTTCTGTTGTTCGCTCCAGGCGGCGGCTTCCGATCCACCGCGGCGCGTCAGTTCTTCGATCGCCGACGCGTTGGCATCCAGCTGCTCGAGCTCCAGCTGCGCGAAAAAACCGATTTCCAGATCGGGTGCCCTGATCATTTCGCCCGCAGTAGGACTCAGTTCTGCTGCCAGCAGCCGCATCAGCGTGGACTTGCCTGCGCCATTGCGACCTAACACACCGATTCGTTCATGGGTGCCGATGGTCAGGGAAACGCCGCTCAGGACCGGCCGCTCGGGGTAACCGCATTTGCCGCGCTCGATGGTCAGCAGCGGTTGTGGCAATTTGCGTGGCGCGGCGAAGTCCCAATCGATGCTGTGCTCGCTGCGGGCTGCTGCGATCGCCGGCAGCTTGTCGAGCCACTTGATGCGGCTTTGTACCTGGCGAGCCTTGGTCGCCTGCGCGCGAAACCGGTCGACAAAAGCCTGCACTTGCTTGCTGCGGACCTGTTGCCGGGCTGCCAGTGATGTGCTGCGCCGCCGCTCCTCGACTTCGGCCGACTCGAACTGGCTGTAGTTGCCGCTCCAGACACGCAGCGCGCGCGCACTGATCTGGACGATGCGCGATACGATTGCATCCAGAAACTCGCGATCATGCGATACCAGCAGCAGGGTGCCCGGAAAAGCGCACAGCCAGGTTTCGAGCCACACCACCGCATCCAGATCCAGATGGTTGGTGGGTTCATCGAGTATCAGCAGGTCTGCCGGGCACATCAGCGCACGCGCCAGGCTGACCCGCATGCGCATGCCGCCCGAAAACTCATCCAGAGGCTGCTCGATGCGTGCCGCATCCAAACCGAGCCCGTCCAGGATCGCGGCCGCACGGCTGTGCGCGGTGTAGCCGCCTGACACCTCGAGATCCTGCAGCAGTCGTGCCTGCGCCAGGCCGTCATCGCGCGCATGCGCTGCAGCCAGCCGCCGCTCGACCGCGCGCAGGTTCTGGTCGCCATCGATCACAAAGTCGACTACCGCGCGCGAACCGGCGGGCAGCGATTGCATAACCGCAGAGATCCTGAGATTGGGCGGCAGACTGACGTCGCCCTTGTCGGCGTGCAGCTCCCCCTGCAACAGCGCCAGCAGGCTGGACTTGCCCGAGCCGTTGCGGCCGACGATGCCAAGCCTGTCGCCCGGGAAAATGCTCAGGTTCGCATTTTCGATGAGCGGCTCCGGCCCGCGCCGCAGGCTAACGTCGCTTAACTGGATCACGGGCGGTTGTCAGCCCGTAGCTAACAGCTTGCTCAGGAGCTGATTGACGCGACGGACGTGTGCGGCCGGGTTGGCGAGCTGCGAGCCTTCCGCGAGTTGCGCCTGCTCGAAGATGTACAGCGCCAGATCCTCGAATTCGGTCGCCGCGGTCGTTACATCCAGCCGTTTCAGCAAGGCATGTGCAACATTCACCTCAAAGACCGGTTTATCTTCCGGCACAGACTGTCCCGCCGCGGCCATGACACGGCGCAGCTGCGCACCCATATCCTGGTCGGCGCGCACCAGGCAGGCCGGCGAATCCGCCAGCCGCTTGCTGATTCTGACTTCGCTGACACGGTCGCCGAGGGCGTCCTTGATACGTTTCAACAGGCCTTTGTGTTCTTTCAGCGCCGCCTCGGCCGCCGCATCGTCGGCTGCATCGGCGAGTGTGCCGAGGTCCAGGTCGCCGCGCGCCGCGTCTTTCAGCTTCCTGCCATCGAACTCCTGCACAAAGCTCAGCGCCCACTCGTCGATCCGGTCGCCTAACAAAAGAACCTCGATGCCGCGTGCCTGCAGTTTTTCAATGAACGGGCTGCCGTGCGCCGCGGCGATCGAGTCGCCGATCACGTAATAGATATGTTTCTGGCCATCTTTCATGCGGCCGGCATAGTCGCCGAGGCTGGTGCCCGGTTTGTCATCCTCAGCGGCGGTACTGGCAAAACGCAGCAGCGGCAGCAGCTTGTCGCGGTTGGCGCCGTCCTCGGCCAGGCCTTCCTTCATGACCACGCCAAATTCCCGCCAGATGATCGTGTATTTGTCCGGCTCATCCCTGGCTAGCCGTGCTAACAAATCGAGCGCGCGCTTGGTGAGCGCGCCGCGCATCGCCTCGACCTCGACGTCTTTCTGCAACAGCTCGCGCGAGATGTTGAGTGGCAGGTCGGACGAGTCCACCACGCCCTTGATGAAACGCAGGTACAGCGGCAGGAACTGCTCGGCATCGTCCATGATGAATACGCGACGCACATAGAGCTTGAGTCCGCGTGCTGCATCGCGCTGATGCAGATCAAAAGGCGCATGCGCCGGTACATACAGCAGGCTGGTGTATTCGCGCTTGCCCTCGACCTTGTTGTGGCTCCAGGCAAGCGGTTCCTCGAAATCGTGCGTCAGATGTTTGTAGAACTCCTGGTATTCGTCGTCCTTGATGTCGGATCGGGCGCGGGTCCACAGCGCCTTGCCCTGATTGACCGGCTCCCACTCCGTGGAGGCTTCGCCATCTTTCGGCATCAGCACCGCAAACGCGATGTGGTCGGAGTAGCGCCGTACCAGCGCACGCAGCCGCCAGGCATCGGCAAATTCCTTCGCGTCGTCTTTCAGGTGCAGCACGACACGCGTGCCACGCTCCGGGACGTCGACGGTTTCGACCGTGAAGTCGCCGGCTGCTGCGGATTCCCAATGCACGCCTTCGTTAGTGGCGAGGCCGGCGCGGCGCGAATACACTTCGACGCGGTCGGCAACGATGAAGGCCGAATAGAAACCGACGCCGAACTGGCCGATCAACTGCGAATCCTTCTGTTGATCGCCGCTCAGTTTCTTGAAAAATTCGGCGGTACCGGAGCGCGCGATAGTGCCCAGGTGCGAGATTGCCTCCTCGCGGCTCATGCCGATGCCGTTGTCGCGCAAGGTCAGCGTGCCGGCTTTCGAATCGGTTTCAACCCAGATCCTGAGCTCGGCATCCTCGGCCAGCAGGCTCGGTGTTGCCAGTGCCGCAAAACGCAGTTTGTCGTTGGCGTCCGACGCGTTTGAAATCAGTTCGCGCAGAAAAATCTCGCGGTGGCTGTACAGCGAATGGATCATCAGCCGCAACAGTTCGCGGACTTCGGCCTGGAAACCCAGGGTCTCTTTTTTGGTCTCAATCTCGGTCACGGTCTGGTCCCTCAAATTGGTCAGGAAAAGGCGCCGGGAGCTTGGGGATGCCGGCTCGATTTTTCAAGGCCCATGCCATAATCGGGCTATGAGCGACGTAAAAAATCCGGGCGACAAGCCCATGCCGACGGATGCGGAGCTGCGTGAGCGCCTCGATCCGCTGACCTACGAGGTTACACAGAATAAGGGCACGGAACGCGCCTTTACCGGCCGCTACACCTACAACAAGGAGTCCGGCACCTACGCTTGTGTCTGCTGCGGGAACGAGCTGTTCGCTTCCGACACCAAGTTCGACTCGGGGTCCGGCTGGCCCAGTTTCTGGACGCCGCTGGCCGGCGAGCGGGTGCGCGAGCACGTGGATCGCGCCCATGGAATGGTGCGTACTGAAGTCACCTGCGCCCGTTGCGGCGCGCATCTGGGCCATGTCTTCAATGACGGCCCGAATCCCACCGGTATGCGCTACTGCATCAATTCCGTATCGCTGGATTTCAAGAGCAAAGAAAAATGAACAAGCTGTTTTTGTTAGCTGCGATGGTGTGTTCGGCAATCACGGTTGATGCCGCGACCTTGATCCACGCTGGCCGGGTCATTGATGCGGCCGGCGACAAGGTGCTGACCGAGCGCACCATCGTTGTCGATGGCGGCAAGATCACCGCCATCGAGCGTGGCTATCGCGCCGCCGCTGTGGGCGACACCGTGGTCGATTTGCGCAACGCGACGCTGATGCCGGGCTGGACCGACATGCACGTGCACCTGAGCAGCGAATACCGGCGTAATAACGAGATCGATCGCTTCAAGCTGGATGCGCCGGACGTCGCCATCAACGGTGTCGTGTATGCGCAGCGCACTTTGTTAGCTGGATTCACGTCGGTGCGCGATCTCGGCGATTCGTTTCGTGCCAGTCTCGCGTTGCGTGACGCGGTGAACGCCGGCAAGGTGCCGGGCCCGCGTATTTATGCCGCCGGCAAATCCATCGCCACGACCGGCGGACATGCCGACCCCACCAACGGCTGGGCCGATTTTCTGGGCGGTCGTCCGGATCCCGTCGAAGGCGTGATCAATGGTCCGGTCGAAGCGGCGCAGGCGGTACGTCAGCGCTACAAAGACGGTTCTGACGTCATCAAGATCACGGCCACTGGCGGCGTGTTGTCGATTGCCAAGAATGGCCTCAACCCACAGTTCACAGAAGAAGAAATCCGCGCCGTTGTTAGCACCGCAAAGGACTATGACTTCACGGTCGCAGCGCATGCGCATGGCGCCGAAGGCATCAAGCGCGCGGTGCGGGCGGGCGTCGACAGCATCGAGCACGGCACTTTCATGGACGATGAGGGTATGGCGTTGATGAAGCAGAAAGGTACCTGGTACGTGCCTACCATCAGCGCCGGCCGCTGGGTTGACGAGCGGTCGAAAATAGACGGTTTTTTTCCGGCAATAGTGCGGCCGAAGGCTGCATCAATCGGGCCGCAGATCCAGACCACTTTCGCCAAGGCTTATAAAGCTGGCGTGCGCATCATGTTCGGCACTGACACCGGTGTTTCTGCGCATGGCGATAATGCGCGCGAATTTGCCTACATGGTGGAAGCCGGCATGCCGGCGCTGGAAGCCATCAAATCTGCGACCATCGTCCCGGCGAAATTTCTTGGTGTTGACGATCGTCTCGGCACGATTGAAGCCGGCAAGCTGGCCGATCTCGTCGCCGTGCCTGGCGATCCGCTTGCCGATGTTACGGTCATGCAGCGGGTCAGCTTCGTCATGAAGGACGGCGTGGTCTACAAATCGCCGTGATTTTCGCGGCGCCACGAGCCACGCCCATCGGGCTTGCCGGACCCGCCGGCAACATCGAGGCCCTGATCGAGGAGCCGGCTGGTCATCGCAGCGACGCCTTCGGTGTGATCTGCCATCCGCATCCGTTAGGTGGCGGTACGATGACTAACAAAGTCGTGCATTCTCTGGCGCGCGCGATGCAGAAATGCGGCGCGCCCACGCTGCGTTTCAACTTCCGCGGCGTGGGTACCAGCGCTGGCCTGTTCGACGACGGCGCCGGCGAAACGCAAGACGCCCTGACGGTGATAGCCGCCGGCCGCGAGCGCTGGCCCGGAGCGGCGCTGTGGCTGGCCGGATTTTCATTCGGCTCGTTCGTGGCACTGCAGGTCTGCAACACCGCGCGAGCTAACAAACTGGTTACCGTCGCGCCACCCGTCGGCCGCTGGGATTTCAGCGCGATCCCCGCGCCGCAGTGCCCCTGGCTCATCCTGCAGGGCGATGCCGATGAACTCGTGGATGCACAGGCAGTGCTCGACTGGGCCGCCAGGTCGGCCGCGCGGCCCGAGGTGCATGTATTGCAGGGCGTCGGGCATTTCTTTCATGGGCGCCTGCATGACATTGATGTCCAAGCTGTGAAATTTCTTGGGCACTCGGCTCCCGCCTAGGCACGGAAAATACGCAACTCGTGCAACCATAGCAGTCGGCGGCCACACGCGATGGCTGCTGCCGCACGGCTCAAAGGGCGGCGCGCCTGCACGATCGCGGTTCGCGGACTCACACGCGATCGTTCGCGGTCACTCGGGCGCGCAGGCGCAAACGTTCGTCACGGATCTTTTCCCAAGTTGAGCTGAAGATACTAAGTTTGCGCTGACTGCGCGCCCGAGTGACCGCCCATTCGCCGCTCGGCAGCAGCCATCGCACGCGTCCGCAGGCAACAACCTTCGCATTACTTGCTGCCTTCGCCTTGGGGCTGGTAACCCGAATGTCTGAACGAGATTTATATGCCGGCGCACCGGCCAGGAGTCGCGAACTTTCTTGCGCGACGTGCGAGTGAGCAGTCGGAGCATTGGCCCCGTAGGGCGGCGAATTGTCGGCGCGCCGACACCTGAGCTGTCCTGCGGGGCCAATGCTCCGACAGAACCGTTTATCCGTCGCACAAAAAAGAAAGCCCGGAGCAGCTAACGCCGCGCCGGGCTTCCCGTACGGAAAAGGAACGGTCTTAGTTGACCATGCCCTTAAGCGACTTCAGAGGCATAACGCGCACTTTCTTGGAGGCGGGCTTGGCCTTGAACATCAT
>JANLTW010000147.1:0-15912 GCA_031363155.1 Gammaproteobacteria bacterium
AAAGTTTTCGTAATGGACGCGTGCGTCGCGCGCGCAGGAGGCGTAGGCGTTCGCTGAGCCGTCCACTACCACTCCACCTCCGGCACTCCGGCGCGATGATTCACCGCCCGCGCCATGACAAACAGCAGATCTGAGAGCCGGGTGAGATAGAGCATTGCCGCAGGGTTGATTTCCGGCTCCCTGGCGATCAGTTCGACGACGATCCGCTCGGCCCGCCGGGTGACGGTGCGGGCAAGATGCAGCGCCACCGCCAGCGGCGTGCCGCCGGGCAAGACGAAGCTGCTCAGTGGTTTCAGCGCCTCGTTATAGGCATCGATGTGGCTTTCCAGCCAGTCGGTCTGCGCCGGGGTAATGCGGAGCGACGGCGCCGCGCCTTCTGGATCAGCACCGGGGGTAGCGAGGTCGGAGCCCAGATCGAACAAATCGTTCTGGATGCGCGCCAGCAACCGGTCGAGCTTGGGCATCGAGCCGGTATTGAGCCGCGCCATGCCAATGAAACTATTGGCCTCATCGACAGTGCCGAAGCTATCGACCCGCAGGTCGTACTTCATCCGCCGCGGCCCGCGCACCAGGCCGGTGGTGCCGTCATCGCCGGTGCGAGTGTAGATCTTGCTGAGCCGGTTTCCCACCCGCGCCAGCCTAACGGAAACGGTAGCGCGTCGCCAGCATCAGGCTGCGGCCAGGCGTGCGATAGTTGCTGGCCAGTTCGTAGCTTTCATCCAGGGCGTTGTCGAGCCGCAGCTGCAGCTTCCAGTCGGCGCTGACCGCGAAACTCGCGCCGACGTTGGCGAGCGTGTAGGGCTTGAGCCGGACCGCGGCTGGAAAGCCAAAGTCGAATCGTGAACCCACCGACTGCACATCAGCATTGAGTTCGACGCGACCGAACTGGCGCGTCGCCGAAGCGGAAATTACCTGACGAGCGCGTCGCAGCAGCACCTGATCGGTCGTGAGGTCGCGCGGGTTGTTGAGCGCAGCGGCCAACTCCAGCCGCCACGACTCGCCGCCGACGCGATAGCTGAGTTCAACGCCGTCGATGCGGGCCCGATCGATATTCTCATTGCGGCCATCAAAGGTGATGAAATCCGTGACCACGTAGTTGATGAGATCGTCAATGTCATTGCGGTAGGCGGCGATCTGCCAGGATTGATGCGCGCCCAGCGTCTGGCGCAGGCCGAGCTCAATCTGCCGCGATTTTTCCGGTCGCAGCGACCGGTTGGCGCCAAAGCCAAAGCGATCGGTGGCATCCGGCGCCTTGAAAGCGGTGCCAGCCGCTGCAGTGATCGTGAAACCTCTGCCAAGTCGCAGTCCATAGTCGGCATTCCAGGTCGCGTGCTTGCCGAAGGCTGGATGATCGAGCGCTCCGACCGCCAGCGCAACCCGTTGTACGCCGTGCTGATACTGGCCCTGCGCGTAGGCCTGCTTGATGTTGCTGCGCTGGTCGAACCCGGTGCCGAAGCTCAGCGACTCGGTGTCTTCGCGGCTCAGTACTGTGCCTGCGGTCAGTTCCAGATCCTTTGTTAGCTGCCAGTTGCCCTGCAGATCCACGCTGGCGCGCCCGGTAGTGACGAAATCGTCCGCGTCCACCTGGCGAATATCGTCATTCATCAGCAGTAACGCCACACGGTAGCGGCCGCGGCCATTGGTGCGGATGTCGGCATCCACGCCGAGCGCCTGGTTGCGGAAATCCTGGCTGACCGGTGTTGCAAAAAAATCCAGGTAGTCGCTGGTGCCTTGCGCGCGCCAGGCATGCGCATTCAGCGTGACCTGGTCGGTGGCGCGGTACTGGCCCGAGAGATTGACGCTGCGATTGCGAAAACCGCGGTCCGCGTCGCTTGTTAGCAGCGGCGGGAAGCCATCGCTGTCGATCTGCCCGAACGCGAAGCCGACCGAACCGCGATCCGCCAGGCGCATGCCGCCATCGAGCTGCACGCTGCGGTTGCCGTAACGGCCGCCGGCTAGGCTCAGGCCAAAACCCTGCGCGGTCGCCGCGCGCGTGAAGATGTTGACGACACCGCCAATCGCGTCGCTGCCCCACAGGCTCGAGCGCGGCCCCTTGACGATCTCGACGCGCTCGACCGTGTCAGGCGCGATGTTGTGAATGGCAGCGCCGCCGATCGTGCCCGGATTGATGCGCACGCCATCGATCATGACCAGCGTGTGATCGCTGTTGGTGCCACGCACGAACAGCGACGCCGCCTGGCCGGGCCCGCCGTTGCGCGCGACTTCGAGGCCGGCATGTTGTGCTAACAAGCTGCCGATATCGAGGGCCAGCGAACGTTCGATATCCTCGCGGGTGATGACGATGACGGAGGCCGCCAGCGAACTCACCGGCTCCGGCGTGCGTGTGGCCGTGACCACGGTTTCTTCAAGCGGCTCGGGGGCCGCAGCCACGGACAACGGGGACAAAAACGCATATGCGACGACCAGCGCCGCAATCTTTGACAATTGCATGACAATCCTTGCTCCTGCTCGCCCGCAGGTTTGGGTTAATGTTGGTTCGATCCGCCAGATCGGTCTCCGGGCTCGCAGCCGCCAAGCACTTTGTGGTGCTTCGCGGTGCGCCGCCTTCCCATGCTTTGTGGGCACAGTGGCATTTGGCGCACCTTGTCTCTGCATACCGTTGCGGGGGCAGCGCCGGAATCAAACCCGAGGGTTTTGTACCGGCTTCCCATACATCTGGCCCGGGGACTCTAAGAACCGCCCGGCGTTCTGTCAAGGCAACGTACAATTCCGCGATGCCGTCCCAGGAATTGCAGGCCGCGCTGGATGCGGCCCAGGCCGCCGCCGAGGTCATTCGCCGCCTTTATCGCCAGAATCTTGCGGTTACTCTCAAGGCCGACCGCTCGCCGGTTACCCAGGCCGATGTCCTGGCGGAGCAGGCGATCCGCGCCGTATTGGCCGCGCGTTTTCCAGGCTACGGCTTTTATGGCGAGGAAACCGGCCAGGATCGCATGCAGGCCGAGTCGGTCTGGCTGGTAGATCCGATCGACGGCACCAAGTCATTCGTGCGTGACTGCCCGTTTTTTTCCACGCAGATCGCGCTGCTGCGCGGCGGTCGCTTCGTGTTAGGCGTGTCGTGCGCTCCAGCCTATGGCGAGCTGGCGTGGGCGGAACGCGGCAGCGGTGCCTGGCTGGACGGCAAGCCGATCCGCGTCAGTGACACGGCCACGATCGAGGACGGTATTTTGTCCAGCGGCAATCTCAGGACGCTGGCGCGCGGCCCGGCCTGGGGCGCATACGGCAGGCTTGTCGGCCGCGTGAACCGGATTCGCGGTTATGGCGACTTCGTGCACTATCACCTGCTGGCGCGCGGCGCGCTGGATGCGATCATCGAATCGGACGTCAACATCCTCGATATCGCCGCACTCACGGTCATTGTCGAAGAAGCGGGCGGACGTTTCACCGACCTCGCGGGCGGCGCCGTCGATCTCGGGACCACCACGGTGTTAGCCAGCAACGGCCGGTTGCACGCGCCGCTGCTCAGCGCGCTTGCGGCCTGAATCCCGGCAGCAGCGCGAGCGGCGTGCCGTAGAGCCGCGACAGCCGTTCCAGGCTCAGCATCTCCTGCGGACTGCCGCATGCCCAGCGGCCGTCGCCCGACAGCAGCAGCACCTGGTCGGCAATTTCCGCCGCCATCGAGGGATCGTGCAGGCTGATCAGTGCGCCGCCGCCGCCGGCGCGGTGCTCGCGCAACAGTCCTAACAAGACCGCCTGCTGCGCCGGGTCGAGATGATTGGTCGGTTCGTCGAGCAGCCACAAGGAGGTCCGCTGCACCAGCAACAGCGCGAGATCAAGGCGCCGCCGCTCGCCGCCGGACAGGCTGGCCACTTCCTGCTGCGCCATGTCCGCCAGGCCCAGCCGTTGTAGCGCTGCCAGTGTGCGTTGCTCATCGGCGCCGGATTCCGCTGCGCCGCCGCCCTGCCACGGATACAGTCCGAGCGTCACGAAATCGAGCACCGTGCCCACGACTTCGGTGCCGGAATCCTGCGGCATGAAGCTCAGCCGGCGCGCCACTTCGCGCCGCGACAACGCGGCCAGTGTTGCATGACCTAACATGACCGCGGCGCTGGAACCGCGCAGTCCCGCCAATGACAGCAGGCACAGCGTCTTGCCGCTGCCGTTGCAACCTAACACCACGGTGGTCTGGCCGGCAGCGATCGTCAGCGCGAGTTGTGCGACCAGCGTGCGTCCGGCGACGCTCACGTCCAGGCCGCGCACGGCCAGCTGGGTTTCTGCGTGGTTCACGATCGCTCAGGGCTGCAGGCGGGTGTGCGTCCAGCGACCCGATGGCGAGCGTTCCCAGCGCGCGCGATCGTGCAGCCGCGAGCCGCCTTCGGTCCAGAGTTCCAGCGCGTCGATGCGCAGGTGATAGCCGCCCCAGTGTGGCGGCCGCGGAATGTCGGCTGTGACGTTGTTGTCATCTTCGGCACCGGGCACCGGCACGGCAAATCGCGCCGCGGTGACCACGATGGTGCGCTCCAGGTCAGCGCGCTGCCCTAACGGACGGCTTTGCGCGCTGGCCCAGGCGCCAACCCGCCGTTGCCAGGGCCGCGAGGCAAAATACTCGTCGCTCTCGGCGGCGGGGGCGCGTTCAACCAGGCCCTCGACCCGCAACTGCCGGTGCAGCGCGTCCCAGTGCATGACCACCGCCGCCCGGCCGTTAGCCGCCAGTTCCAGGCCCTTGCGCGATTCGTAGTTGGTGAAGAAAGCAACGTAGCCCTGCGCGACATTGATTTCCTTGCACAGCACGACGCGCGCGGACGGGCAGCCGGCGGCATCCACGGTCGCCAGCACCATCGCATTGGGATTGGGTTGGCTGGCGGCGGCATAGGCTTCCTGCAGCCAGCTTGCGGCCAGGGGCAGCGGGTTTTCGGGCAGGGTGTCGGGCAGAAAATTGGTCAAGGGTTGCATGCGTACATGTTATCGCCCGGAAAGCGCTTGCGCATGCTGTGGGCTCTGGTTACAACAGAACTTCACCCGCGGAGCCACGATGACCCTCGAACAACTAAGACAGCGGCTGAACGAGATCGACAGCCAGCTATTGGACCTGATCGCCGAGCGGCAGCAAAAGAGCCGTGAGATTGCGCGCGTCAAACGCAGCACCGGCCAGGCCACCCGCGATTTCCAGCGCGAGCGGGAGGTCATTCTCGGGGCGCGCGAGCGGGCAACCGGCGTTGGTGTCGACCCGAAACTGGCGGAAACGCTGATGCGGCTGCTGATCCGCAGTTCACTGACCACCCAGGAACAGGCGAGCGTGGTTGCGGGCAGCGCGGGCACGGGGCAACGTGCGCTGGTGATCGGCGCGGCCGGCAAGATGGGCGGCTGGTTTTGCCGCTTCCTGTTGAGCCAGGGATTTGAGGTCGACAGCAGCGATCCTGCGGGCGCACCGGCTGGCACCCGTGATGTCGGCGACTATCGCCAGAACCCGCTTGACCATCAGTTCATCGTGGTCTCGACCCCCTTGTCGATGACCGACTCGGTGCTGCGCGAACTAGCGATGCGGCGCCCGCCGGGCGTGATCTTCGACCTGGCATCGCTGAAGTCGCCATTGCGCGGCGGCCTGATGGCCCTGAAATCACACGGCTGCCGTGTTACCTCGGTGCACCCGATGTTCGGGCCGGACACCGATCTGCTGTCGAGCCGCCACGTGATTTTTGTCGACCTCGGCCATGCCGCAGCCCTGGAAAAAGCCCGCGACCTGTTTCGGCCGACCATGGTCGAACAGGTGATCATGTCGCTTGACGAACACGATCGCCTGATTGCCTACGTGTTAGGTCTGTCGCATGCCGTGAACATCGCATTCTTCACGGCGCTCGCCGGCAGCGGCGAAGCCGCGCCGCGACTGTCGCAGCTGTCCTCGACCACGTTCGATTCGCAGCTCGACATCGCGAGCCGGGTTGCGCAGGAAAACGCCGACATGTACTTCGAAATCCAGAGTCTCAACGACTACGGCGCTGAATCACTGGAAGCCCTGGCGCAGGCGGTGGAAAAGATCCGCACTGCAGTGCTGTCGCGGCAGCGCGGCGATTTCACCGCGCTGATGCGCCGCGGCCGCGAATATCTCGAGGATCGTCGCAGCCTCAACGAGCGGCGCGTCTAAGCAACACGACAAAGATCGGCGCGCCGATCAGTGCCATGACCGCCCCCACCGGTAATTGCCGCGGTGCGGCCACGGTGCGCGCCAGCGCATCCGCAATGACCAGCAGACTGCCGCCGGCGATCGCCGCCGCGGGCACCAGCACCCGGTGATCCGCGCTGCCCAGCGCGAGGCGCACGCCGTGCGGCACGATCAGTCCCACGAAACCGATCGCGCCCGCGGTCACCACCGCAAACGCGGTCAGGATCGCGCTGCCTAACAAAATGCAGCGGCGCCACAGCGGCACGGCGAGCCCGAGGCTGGCGGCACGCAGGTCACCGCTGGCTAACAGATTCAGCCCGCGGCCGGACAGCATGCAGACCACGGTGGCCGCCAGCGCCAGCGCCAGTGCCCAGGCCGGTTCCGGCGCCCAGCCCAGGTCGCCCGCCAGCCAGAACACCATGCCGCGCAACTGCGGCGCGTCGGCAATGGTCAGCAGCACGGTCAGCAGCGCGCCACAGGCGCTGGCCACCACGGCGCCGGTCAGCAGAAGCCGGGCATTGCTGCCGCGCTCGCCCAGCGTGACCACCAGTACCAGGGCCAGGAGTGCGCCAGCGGCCGCGCAGCCCTGCGTAACCAGCAGCCCGGCACCCAGACTCATGGCGGCCAGGGCGCCTATGGCACCCCCGCCTGACAGCCCCAGGACGTATGGGTCGGCAAGCGGGTTGCGCAGCATGGTCTGCAGCAGCACACCCGCCAGGCTCAGCAGCGCACCCACGGCAAAGCCGGCCAGCACACGCGGCATCCGCAACTGCCACACAATGCTGTGGGCCAGTTCATCGCCCCGTCCGAGCAAGGCGGCTACGATTTGCCGCGCTGACAGGTCTGCCGATCCTGCGACGCTGCCAAAAATGGCGGCCAGGACTGCGGTGGCGGCCAACAGGCCGAAAACCAGTGTCGAGCGGCGCGTTAGAGCGGACGTGGACATAACCACGCCAAGCCTAGCAGCCTTGTTACGGAACCGGAGGCCGGGTACAAAGTGTGACTGTGACTGATCAAATCGATTCCGACGGATTTCGCAGTAATGTCGGCATTCTGCTGATGCATGCCGATGGCCGCGTATTTCTGGGCCGCCGCCGTGGCGGCAAAGGCTGGCAGTTTCCGCAGGGTGGCGTGCAGCAGGATGAGGCCGTGGAAGCGGCCTTGTATCGGGAATTGCATGAAGAAATTGGCTTGCGTCCGCAGCAGGTGGAACTGCGTGGCTGCACCGCGTGCTGGTTGCGCTATCGATTGCCGTCCAGGCTGGTGCGCCGCGACACGATGCCGCTCTGCATCGGGCAGAAACAGCGCTGGTTTTTGTTAGGGTTGCGCGATCCGGAGACAGGATTTGAATTTGATCACGGCAGCAAGCCGGAATTCGATGATTGGCGCTGGGTGGGGTTCTGGGAGCCGGTGCGCGAAGTGATCGCATTCAAGCGCAAGGTCTATGTGAAAGCACTGCATGAATTGGGCGCGATCGCGTTTCCCGCCGGCCTGCCGCCGTACCCGGCGTGGTGGCCCGACGTCGCTCCCGCAGCACGCAATGCCAGTTAGCCCGTGGTAGTTCCCAGCCCGCAGCTGATTGTCCGCGAGCCCATGCCCTGGCGTCAGCGCGTGTTGTTAGCTGCGCTGGCGCTGACCCTGCTGCTGGGTTTTTTCGGCGCGTTTGAATACGGGCGCAACAGTTCGGGCACCGATTTCTGGGGCGCGCTGGTCGAGCGGCGCGAGCTCACTGCGCATATCGAGACCCTGGAGAGTGCAACCAGGGACCTCCGTGCCAAGCTCGCTACTGCGGAAACCGAGCGCCTCAGTCTTAACCGTGAGCGTGCCGAGGTGGCGCGCAATATCGGGGATTTGCAGGCGCAGGTTTCACGCCAGGAGCAGCAGCTGGCGTTCTACAAGGGCATCGTGAGCCAGGGCGCGAACCCCGCAGAAGTCAGAATTCAACGCATCCGTGTGGAGGCAGGTTCGAGCCCGGGACGATTTCGGCTGAAAATAGCCCTGGTCCGGCCCGTTCAGAACGAGAGCCTGGTGTCCGGGGCGGCCCTGGTTCAGGTGGATGGCCTGCAAAAAGGCCTGCCCGTACGGCTGGAATTGCGTCAAATAACCGACCCGCAAACCCACAGCCTGCAATACAGTTTTCGCTATGTTGAGAACCTCGGCACGGATCTGACATTTCCCGTTGATTTCCGCCCCGAACGGGTTACGGTAGAGCTGCGGTCCTCCAAAAAGGGGGCCGAGCCGCTGGTCCAGACCCAGGTCTGGGATGCGGGCGCCACTTAGATTTGCAGGTCTGGCGCACCCAAGGAGAGGTACATGTTCGGATCGAAAAAAGAAACGCTGAGCGGTCGCGTTGACACACTGATTTCGGATGCCGCCCGTATCGTGGGCGACGTCGGGTTTACCGGTGGCCTGCACCTGGACGGCAAGATTAGCGGCAATGTTGCCTCCGAGCCTGGCAACAATGCCACCCTTTGGATCAGCGAAAAGGGCCTGATCGAGGGCAATATCGACGTTCCGAATGTGATGCTGAATGGCATCGTGCGCGGTGATGTCTCGGCGCGCGACAAGCTGGTTTTGGGCCCCAAGGCGAGCATCTCGGGCAATGTCAGTTACGGCATCATGGAAATGGCCCAGGGCGCCCAGGTGGCTGGCCGGCTGATGCCGCTCAACCTGCCGGTGACTGTTGCGGTGCAGACCGGCGCGGTCGCGCTTAAGGCAGTGCCAGGTAATTTTGACGGTAGGCGTTCCGCATCGTAGAGTGTTTACGCCTATGGACACCCACACCCATTCCGACGCCCTGGTCTTTACCGAATCGGCCGCCCGCAAAGTTGGCGACCTGATTCGTGGCGAGGGCAATCCGGCGCTGATGCTGCGCGTCTATGTGCAGGGCGGCGGCTGTTCCGGCATGCAATATGGTTTTGAGTTTGACGAGCAGCTGCAGGATGGCGATACCTGCGTGGAAAACCTCGGCGTCAAGCTGCTGGTTGACCCGATGAGCATCCAGTACCTGACCGGCGCGGAAATCGATTACCGCGAGGGACTGGACGGCGCCCAGTTCGTTATCCGCAATCCCAACGCAACCACGACCTGTGGCTGCGGCTCATCCTTCGCAGCCTAAGATCTAACAACGTGGGTCGTGGGGCCGATCTGCTGGCGGCCGTTGATCTCGGTTCCAATAGTTTTCATCTGGTCGTCGCACGTTTCCATCACGGACAGGTGTCCGTCATCGACCGCTTGCGCGAGCCGGTGCGACTCGCCGAGGGCCTGAAACCCGATGGCAGCCTGGATCCCGCGGTCGCGCAACGTGCGCTCGCCTGCCTGGAACGATTTGGCCAGCGACTGCGTTCCATGGACGCAGACAACGTCCGCGTGGTTGGCACCAGCGCGTTGCGGCGCGTTCGCGGCAAGGATTTTCTGGCCCGTGCGCGCAGCGCCGTCGGCCACCCCATCGAAGTGGTCTCGGGCATTGAAGAAGCGCGCCTCATCTATTCCGGGGTCGCACACGTGTCACCGCCGGTTGCCGGTCGACGACTGGTTATCGACGTTGGTGGTGGCAGCACCGAGCTGATCGTCGGTGAAGGCATGGCGCCGCTCGAAATGGCCAGTCTGCGAATGGGTTGCGTCGGCTACAGCAGCGAGTTTTTTCCAGGCGGCCGCAGCACCGTGAAGCGCATGCGCCGCGCGCGGCTCGCGGCGCGGCAGCAACTCGAGCCGGTGTTCAGCCGCTTCCGGCGCTGCGGCTGGGATCAGGTGTTAGGCAGTTCGGGCACCATCAAGGCAATCGGCGAAGCGTTGGCGGAACTGAATCCCGGTGCCCAGGGCATCGAGACCGAAGCGCTGTTCGAGCTGACCGAACGCGCGGCCAATTGCCCGGACACCCGCGGGCTCCAGATCGACGCACTGTCGCCTGAGCGCCGCGAAGTGATTGCCGGCGGCCTCGCCATCCTGGCCGAGACTTTCGAGATGCTGGGCATCGAGCGCATGTATCCGACCGAGGGCGCGATGCGTGACGGACTGCTCTACGACCTGATCGGGCGTATGAGCGACTCTGACGATGCGCGCGAGCGCTCGGTGCGCGCGATGCAGCAGCGTTACCACGTCGATGTCGCGCAGGCGCTGCGGGTCGAGGCCACGGCACAAAGTCTGCTGTCACAAGTCGCACCGTCCTGGGGCCTGGAAGACGATCTCAGCCCGAGGCTGCTGTCCTGGGCCGCGCGCCTGCACGAAATCGGCCTGGACGTTGCGCACTCCAGGTTCCACCTGCATGGCGCGTACCTGCTGGCAAATGCCGACATGCCGGCCTTTGCTAACAACGATCAGCGCCTGCTCGCCATGATGGTGGGCAATCATCGGCGGCGGCCGCTTTTTGAAAGCCTGGATCAGATCGCACCGGACTGGCAGCAACGCGTCGTCTGCCTGACCGTGTTGTTGCGCATCGCCGCGGTCCTGCATCGCGGCCGCAGCGAAGATCCGCTGCCGAAGCTCGACATCGAGGTGGGCGAGAAGCGCGCAGTGCTGTATTTTCCGGGTCGCTGGCTGCGCGCCCATCCACTGACGATGACCGATTTGGCCGAGGAGGAGAAATCGCTGCGCGGTTACGGCTTGCGCCTGAAAGTCTTCAGCCGCCGCTGACGCCGCTGTGCATGGCGAGCAGCTCGGCCTGAAAATCGTAGCGCTCCGTGTCCTGGGGGCGCATGTGGACGTAGCGGCCATCGCCGTCCATGATCCATGCCCCGCAATTGTCGCGCAGCGCCATCGCCAGGTCCTCGACGATGCGGTCCTGCAGGTCATGATCGAGAATCGGGAAGGCGACCTCGATGCGGCGGAAAAAGTTGCGCTCCATCCAGTCCGCGCTGCTGCACCAGACCTCATCATCACCGTTGTTAGCAAAGCGGAAAATGCGCGAATGCTCCAGGAACCGGCCGATGATGGAGCGTACCCGGATGTTTTCTGAAAGACCCGGCACCTGCGGCCGCAGGCAGCAAATGCCGCGCACGATGAGATCAATCTGCACACCGGCTGCCGACGCGGCGTACAGGGCGTCAATGATGCCCGGCTCGACCAGCGCGTTCAGTTTCGCCACGATGTGCGCTGATCTGCCATGCCGGGCGTGATCCGCTTCGCGCTCGATCTTTGCTAACAGACTGGCATGCAGGGAAAACGGCGCCTGCAGCAGGCGTTGCAGTTTTGGGGCGCGCGCAAGGCTCGTGAGTTGCAGGAAAATCTCATGCACGTCCTGGCCGATCACCGGATCCGCGGTCAGCAGGCCGTAATCGGTATAGCCGCGCGCGGTGCCGGGATGGTAATTGCCCGTGCCCAGGTGGCAGTAGCGACGGATGCCATCCGGTTCGCGCCGGACGATCAGGCACATCTTGGCGTGCGTCTTGAAGCCGACCACGCCGTACAGCACGTGCGCGCCGCCTTCCTGCAGGCGCGTGGACAGTTCTATGTTAGCTTCTTCGTCGAAGCGCGCCCGCAGCTCGATCACCGCCGTGACGTCCTTGCCCGCCAGTGCCGCAGCTAACAATGCTGCCACCACCGGTGATTCGTCGCCGGTGCGATACAGCGTCTGCTTGATCGCCAGCACACTCGGGTCGCGCGCCGCGGCATTCAACAGCTCCAGCAGCGGCGCGAAGGATTGATAAGGGTGGTGCAGCAAGGCGTCGCCACGGCGTAGGCGCGCAAACAGTTCGCTGCCGCGTTCCGGCAAGGCGTGGTTGCTGGGCGCGAACGGCCGGTACTTCAGGTCCGGACGGTCCACCATGCCGTAGAGGGCGCTCAAGCGATTGAGGTTCACTGGTTCCGGCACCCGGAAAATTTCGGCATCGCGCAGCGCGAACTCATCGGCGAGCCGCGCGACGATGTCGGCCGGGCAATTGTCCTGCACCTCGAGGCGCACTGCGGCGCCATAGCGGCGTTGCGCCAATTCGCCCTGCAACGCGTCCTTGAGATCATCGGCTTCTTCCTCGTCGACGTACAGATCGCTGTTGCGTGTCAGGCGAAAGGCGTGACAGGACAGGAGCTTGAGGCCCGGGAACAGGGTCTCTGCGAAGGTCTCCATGATCGACGACAGCATCGCGTAGCGGCGCTCCCGCTCATCGGCAGCGCGTGGCAAGGCGAGGATGCGCGGCAGCGAACGCGGCGCCTGCACGATCGCAAGGCTGACATCGCGGCCGAATGCGCCCTGTCCGGACAGCCGCACGACAAAGTTAAGTGACTTGTTCTGGATGCGCGGAAATGGCCGCGCCGGATCCAGCGCCATCGGGCTCAACGCCGGTTCAATTTCAGTCTTGAAGTGATTTGTCAGCCAGCTGATTTCATGCGGGCGCCAGTCGCGACCGGCCACCAGATCGACGCCCGCGCGCCGCAGCTGCGGCAGCACCTCGGCGACCAGGCACCGGTACTGCGCGCCGACCAGTTCCAGTGCGGCAGTACGTATCGCCGCCAGTTGCCCGGCGATGACATTATCAGTGTCCGCGGTGGCGCGCTGCTGCTGCAGGCCGGCGACGCGGATCTCAAAAAACTCATCGAGGTTGGCGCTCGAGATGCAGAGAAACTTCAGGCGTTCCAGCAGCGGCAGGCTGGCGTCGGCAGCCTGCGCCAGCACCCGCGAATTGAATGCCAGCGCTGACAGCTCGCGGTCGAGGACGCGGATCATGCCGCCATTACAGCACGGGCTTTATGACGAATATGTGACGGTGGTCAGCGGGCCGCAAGCACCGGGTTGGCGACCGCAGTCTGCAGGCCGGCGACCAGCGAGTCGGTCCTGGCCAGGAAGTCGGCTAACAAATCGGCAGGCAGGGGCTCGACATTCGGCAACTGGATCCGCATCGGGTCCTTGTGGACGCCACGGACCCGGTATTCGTAGTGCAGGTGCGGTCCGGTCGCGAGGCCCGTCTTGCCGACATAGCCGATGACCTGGCTCTGCTCGATCTGCATGCCGCGATGCAGGCCACGGCCGAATCGTGACAGATGACCGTACACGGTGCTGACACCGTTAGCATGTGTCAGCTCGACGACGTTGCCGTAGCCACCGCGCTGGCCCGCGAAGGCCACCCGCCCGCTGCCGGCCGCATGCACCGGGGTACCGGTCGGCGCCGCGTAATCCACGCCCTGGTGCGCGCGGATGCGATTCAGGATCGGATGGCGTCGTGCGCTGTTGAAGCGCGAACTGATGCGTGTGAATTCCACCGGCGTGCGGATGAAGGCCTTGCGCAGGCTGCGGCCATCAGGCGTGTAGTAACGGGCGATGCCGTCTGGTGCGACATAGCGCACCGCGCGCAGGATCCGCCCGTCGTTCTGGAACTCGACAGCTAACACCGGGCCATCTTTCAGGAACTCGCCGTCCTGGTTCTGGCGTTCATAGGTCACCGTGAAGGAATCGCCGGGCTGCACCGCGAGTGCGAAGTCGATGTCCCAGGCAAAGATGTCGGCGACCGCGAGCGCGGTCGTATCCGAGATGCCGGCGGCATCAGCCGCCTGGAACAAAGATGCATCAATGACGGCGCGCGCGGTGCGCGTTTCAACTTCCAGCGGGTTCTCGGCCACCGAGCTGACAAAGCCGGTGTCATCGCGACGGATGTGCAGTGTCTCGCTCGGACTCAGCTGGCGCTGCAATTCCATCAGCACGCCGTCGTGATGGCGGATGGTCAGCAGTTCGCCCGGGTACAGGCGATCGAGCGCGGCTCGCAAGTCAGGATCAAACCGCAGTGTCGCGAGGTCCGCCAGCGACAGGCCCACGCGCCGAAAAATCGCATCCAGCGTGTCGTTGCTGCGCACGACAATTTCCATCGAGGCGAGGCTCAGCCGGGCAGCGATGTTGCGCGGCGCCTGCAGCGGCATGACGTCGCGGGTGGTTACCGTGTGACTTGGCGCCAGCGGGACTGTTGCCGGCACCTGTATCCAGCTCAGCGCCAGCAGCAGGCAAAACAGCGCCGGCAGCCAGCGCCCGCTGGCTGGCAGGGCGGCAATTTGCAACCGTTTTTTGGAACCACCTATCATCTACACTCACCTTAACGAAGGCACGTTGTCAGGGTCAACCCTGCGATAGGCGAATTTTCGAGAATGAATACCCCCCGATCTAACATTAGTGAACTGGTACCGCTCGCCGAGCAGATGGCCGAGATCCGCCGTGGCTGCGTGGACCTCCTGGTCGAAGCGGAACTGATCCGCAAGATCGGCCGCGGCAAGCCGCTGGTGGTCAAGACGGGCTTCGATCCGACCGCGCCGGACCTGCATCTCGGTCACACCGTGCTGATCAATAAAATGCGGCAATTCCAGCAGTTCGGGCACGACGTGGTGTTCCTGATCGGCGATTTCACCGGCATGATCGGCGACCCCAGCGGCAAGAACGCGACCCGCCCGCGCCTGACGCCAGAGCAGGTCCAGGCTAACGCCAGGACCTACCAGGAGCAGATCTTCAAGATCCTGGATCCGGACAAGACCCGGATCGATTTCAACATGCGCTGGTTCGGCAAGATGACCGCGGTCGATTTCGTCACCATCGCCGGCAAATACACCGTGGCCCGCATGCTGGAGCGCGATGACTTTACCCGGCGATTTCGCGCCGGCCAGCCGATTTCCATGCATGAGCTTCTGTATCCGCTCGCACAAGGCTATGACTCGGTCGCCCTGCAGGCCGACATCGAACTGGGCGGCACCGACCAGAAATTCAATTTGCTGGTCGGCAGGGCCCTGCAGCCGGAGTATGGCCAGGAGCCGCAATGCATCCTGACCATGCCGCTGCTGGAAGGCCTGGATGGCGTCAACAAGATGTCGAAGTCGCTCGACAACTACATCGGTGTTGCCGAGTCGCCGACCAACCAGTTCGGCAAGCTGATGAAAATCAGCGACCAGCTGATGTGGCGCTACTTCGAGCTGCTGTCGTTGCGGCCGTTAGCTGAGATCGCGCAGCTGCGCACGGCCGTGGCCGAGGGCATGAATCCGCGCGACGCGAAATTCCAGCTCGGCGTCGAGATTGTCGATCGCTTCCATGGCACCGGCGCCGGCGACAAGGCACGCGATGAATTCATCGCGCGCTTCCAGCAGGGCGGTATCCCGGAAAAAATCGATACCGCGGTCGTGCCGACCGATGGCAAACCGCAACGCCTGGCTAACATCCTGAAGACTGCGGGGCTGGTGGCCAGCACCTCCGATGGCAATCGGATGATCGACCAGGGCGCCGTCAGGCTGGGCACGAGCGCGGAAACCCTGGATAAAGTGGCCAGTCGCGAGCTAACACTTGGCGCGGGCAAGTACCTGCTGCAGGTCGGCAAGCTGAAGTTCAAGTGGGTCGAATTGCGCTGATCAAGGCCGGTGGACGCAGGCGGGCGAACTAAATTCTTAATAAAACCAAAGAGTTATGGGAATTTAAGCGCATTGCACAAATGGCCGTTGACAGCCCGCACGCGACCCCTATAATGCCGCCCCTCTCAGGGTCTACGCGAGCCGCCTACGGGTGGCAGCGGACAATTGGGTCATAAGTGTTTTTATGGGGTTGACGGAATACGCCTCAGGGCTATACTTCCGCCCCCTTTTGCGCGTCTGACGTAGACGTGCAGTTGGTTTTTGCGCGTCTCCAGCAGGCGCGTTGCTGTTTAAAAATTTGCAGGTAATTTGTGTGGGAACTCGCGTCAATGTGTCCTTTGGATGCAAAAAACCGAGTGACTATTTGTCCAGCAATGGGCTTTTGGAAACTCTCTTTGTTCGAAGTCGATATATTTCAAGTGAAGAGTTTGATCCTGGCTCAGATTGAACGCTGGCGGCGTGCCTAACACATGCAAGTCGAGCGGTAA
>JANLTW010000038.1:0-186301 GCA_031363155.1 Gammaproteobacteria bacterium
CGTAGGCACCCGCGACTCCAAACTCACCACGCTGAACAGCAAACCTTGCTCAATATCCGCTCCGCGCATACCGATTCCCCATCACCTGACTCTGTTAGCTATATTTTGCACCAAATGCAGCCTTTTTCAACGGCCTGCTAGGGCTTGTTGAACGCCGGGTCGGTCAGCGACTCCAGGAAGGCGCGCAGCTCGCGCTGCTCACCGGCTGTTAGCTCGCGGGCCGGCAATCGCTGATCCCGGCCACGATGCTGCGCGATCTGGCCGTAGTGGCGCAGCGCCGCATCCAGGCCGGCGAAGCGGCCGTCATGCATGTAAGGCGCCGTCAGCGCGATATTGCGCAGTGTCGGCACCTTGAAATTTCCGGCGCCGAGTCCGTTGTCCGCCAGCGCCGGCGGACCGGTTGCGCCACTCGCGTCGCGCCACGGGCCGGCCAGGTTGATGCCGCTGTGGCAGCGCGCGCAGCCAACCTTGGCGGAGAAGTACAGATCCATGCCGCGGCGCGCCGCCGGGCTCAGCGCCGCGTGCTCGCCGCGATACAGGTAGCGATCAAATGGCGAGTCCGCGAAGATGAGCGTGCGTTCGTAACAGGCGATCGCCTTGATGATGTTAGGCATGGTGACCGGTTGCGCTTCACCCGGAAACGCGGCGCGAAACTGCGCGCGGTAATCGGACCTTGACCGCAGCAGCGCCACGACGGCCTGCTCGCGACCGTGCAGGCCCATTTCCAGCGGGTGCTCGTTGAACAGCGGCTCCAGCATCTGCGCTTCCAGCGGCCGCAACTCGGGCTTGATCCAGCCGAGCGACTGGCTGTAGGCGACGTTGACCAGCGACATCGCGCCGCGGTCGGTAAGCTCGCCGGTTGCGCCGGGCGAGCGCGGCCTGCCATCGGTGAAGGCCCTGGCCGTCTCATGGCAATCCGCGCAGGCCATGCCCCCGGTCACCGACAATTTCGGCTCGAAGAACAGCCGCTGACCGAGCGCGCGTTTCGCCTCGCTCATCGGATTGTCCGCGGGCACGAAAGGCTCGGGCATGCCGGGTGGCAGGCGCCAGGTCCAGGATTCCGCGCCGAGCGTGACCGCTAACAGACACGGCGCAGCCAGCGCCGCATAAAACCACCTCAAGGATTCAGCCCCGAATGGTTAATTCCAGCCGGCCGCCGACCCCACGCGGCTGAGCGCCGCAGTCTGCTGCGCGAGTTTTTCACGTTCCGTGATCCACGCGTCCAGCGTATTGAGCTGCTCGGCATTGGCGTTGCTGCCCGCGCGCTGCGCGCCCGACCAGGTGCGTATCGCAGCTAACAACTTGTCAGCGAGCGCACGATTGCGGCCGAACAGGTCGAGGTAATCGCGCTTGGCGTCGTCGACGCGATTGAGGCCGAGGTAGGCATGCCCCCGGTATTCCAGCGCCTCGGGAAAGCCGGCCTTGAGCCGCAAGGCCTCGTCATAGGCACCGAGTGCGCCGCCGTAATCACCGGTCTGCCGGCGGCAGTACCCGACATAATTCCAGCCTTCCGCCAGTTGCGGATTGCCTTCCACGGCGCTTTCAAACTTTTTCAGCGCGCTGGCATAGTCTTTTTGGGCTTTCTTTGCATCAGTGCCCGCCTGATCCGCACGCTGCACCAGCTTGACGCCCTCGTTGTACAGGCGCAGCGCCACCGCGACAGGATCCTGGGTTTCCGCTTTCGACATGGCCGCGCCGCCGGCCGGCGGACTCGCGGAGCCCGTACCGGCACCCCATGCTAACGGCGCCGCAGCAAGCGCCAGGGCAATGCACAATGGTTTATAGATGCGCCTGTTCACAGAACCTCCATGCCTTCACGACTGCAGGCTGATAATCGTGCGCCGACAATTGACGCTGTGCAAGCGGGACGACAAGATGCGCACCCATGAGCGAAAACAATAAAAAAACCTGGAGCTGGCAGACGCCGCGGCTGCCCGAACCGGCGAGGGTTGTCCGTTGGGGGCACTTCGGGACCCCCGTGCTGCTGTACCCCACCGCCGGCGGCGACTTCGAAGAAGTCGAGCGCTTCAAGCTGGTTCACGTGTTGGGCGATTTGATCAGCCAGGGCCGCATCAAGGTCTACTCGATCGACAGCGTGGCTGGCAAGACCTGGCTCAAGGGTACCGACAGCCCGGAGTATTGTTCCAAGGTCCAGAACCTGTTTGACGCCTATATTTACGAAGAAGTCGTGCCGCTGATTCGCCACGACTGCGGATCACCTGACATCGAGGTCATCGCCACCGGCGCCTCGATCGGCGCATTCAACGCCGTCGCCAGCATTTGCCGGCCTCCGGATGCCTTCAAGCTGGCGATCGCGATGAGCGGCACTTTTGACCTGTCGAAGTACCTCGACGGCAAGATCAATTCGGATTTCTATTACTCATCGCCGCTGCATTACCTGCCGGGGCTCGCGGACGATCATCCGCAGATGGCGAAGCTGCGGCAGCGCTTCGTGTTGCTGCCCACCGGCGAAGGCGACTACGAGGACCCGGGCGAGAGCTGGCGGATCGCCAGGCTGTTAGGCGCGCGCGGCGTGCCTAACAGGGTGGACAGCTGGGGAGCCGAGCACCATCACAACTGGAACACCTGGCGCGCGATGCTGCCCAAGTACCTGGGCGAGGTGACCTGAAAAAAAGGCCGCGCTGGCAGAGCCGGCGCGGCCTTTTATCGATCAGAACGCCGGGATGATCAGACGGCGCGCTTGCGACGACGGATGCCAATACCCAGCAGGCCGAGGCCTAACAGCGCGAGCGAAGCCGGTTCCGGAACGCGGGTGATCAGGTCCTGGCGATCGCAGGCGAGACCCTGGCAATTGGTGCCGCGAGTATTCGTGAGCACCAGCAGGCCGTCGGCCATCGGGCCTTTGCCATCTAGCAAATTGAGCCAGCCCTGCGCGACCGTGCCTACCGCGCCGCCAGCGTTGTTCAGAACGAAAGAACCCGAGGTCAGAAGGCCATTGCGGTCGCCGTAAGAGAGCTCCCACAGCGCAACCTGGAACGCGGCGGCGTTGATGTCACTCGTATAGGTGTTCGTCGGGTTCGCGATCTGACCATAGAACCGGCCCCAGAGTTCCGAAATGCTGGCCGCATCATACGGGCCGCCGGCGTTGCCGCTGGCCGAACCGACCTGGCTGGCGGTGTAGGGATTCAGGAACGGGGTCAGGTAAACATCCGGCTGCAGACAGAAGCTCAGGAACGGAGTCCACGCGTCTGCGGAGCCGAAGTTCCGATAGTCAAGAGCGAACACGCCAGCGCTGGTTCCGACCGTGCGCGCCGACGAAGTGCCTGCATTCAAGGTAAATGTTGCCGAGGAGAAATAGCCGTTGTCAGGGCCGTTAGGCGTGAAGGCCGTGCCGGCCTGGTTGCTGACTTCGTACTGCGAACCAGCAACTATGGGGCCTGCCTGCGACACGCTCGCGAACGCCAGAGCGACAACTGCAGCAAGGTAGGGAGCCATCTTACGAATCGACATTTCTCTTACTCTCCGACATTTAAAAAGGGCGCCACATGGCGCTGTTGCGGTATCTATATGCAATCGGCGGGCCAACTTTGAAAAGTTATTTAAAATCAGATGGTTAGATGCGTGGGTGCAGCGTTTCAGGCGATGCGCCCGGGATTACCCAACAGGACTGTAAAGTTTTCCGACGTCAATTCAGCGGGCTTTGGTGCAATGCGTCGGAACCTGAACGGGACGCTCTACAGGATGTGAACTGGATCCTGTACAAGCCAGGTTATGTCACATGCCAAAGGGCCCACCCCAGCTTTTTCGCCATTTTCGTGTAAAGAAACCCGACAACAGCGCTTCGGCGACTACCTACAGACAACTTATGTGCGGGCGATGACCATGCAAATGGACAGCCAGCATGCCAATCAACAAACGGGAAGTCATTGTCGTAGGCGCCGGGATCGGCGGGCTGGCGGCCGCGCTGGCGCTGCAGCGCGCCGGACAAAAAGTGACCGTGTTCGAGCAGGCCGAGACGCTCGGTGAAGTGGGCGCTGGGCTTTCGATCAGCCCCAACGGCGCGCTGGGATTGCAGTCGCTCGGCGTCATGGACGAATTCCGTCGCGTCGCCTATGCGCCGGACTATCAGCTCGTGCGCCATTATCAGAACGGACGGATCCTGGCGCAGGTGCCGCGCGGCGATCGCCTCGCAGAGCAATATGGCGAACGCTATTACGTCGTGCATCGCGCCGACCTGCACACGCTGCTCGCCAAGGCGGTGCTCGCTAACGATCCGCAGGCCATCAGGACCAATCATCGCTTTGTCGATCTGAACCAGGACGATCAGGGCGTGTCCGTCGGTGTTGCAAGCGGTGCGTGGCACCGCGCGGCTTGCATGATCGGCGCTGACGGCGTGCGCTCGCGGGTACGCTCGACCCTGTTCGGCGCGGAGGAAGTCAGGTTCACCGGCTATGTCGCGTGGCGCGGTCTCGTGCCTATGGACAAGGTGCCGCGCGAGGCCATGGATCCGCCCTCACAGGTCTTCATCGGTCCGGGCCATCTGGTGAACCGCTATCCGGTTCGCAACGGCAAGCTGCTGAATTTTGTCGCTTTCGCGGAACGCTCCGGCTGGATGGAGGAAGGCTGGAGTATCCCGGCTGACAAGCGCGAACTCGCCGCGGAATTCAGCGGCTGGCATCCGTATGTGACGGACATCATCGCCAATGCGCCGGAGGAAAAGCTTTTCAAATGGGCGCTGTGCGCACGCAGTCCGCTGATGCGCTGGGTCAGCGGCCGGACCGCCCTGTTAGGTGACGCGGCGCACCCGATCCTGCCCTACCTCGGCCAGGGCGCGGTGCTCGCGATCGAAGACGCCGTCTTGCTGGGCCGCGCCTTCGCGAGCAGCGAGGACATCGCACAGGCCCTGGCGCGTTATGAGGGCGCGCGCGTCGGTCGCGCACGCTTTGTGGTGGAACGGTCAACCATGCAGGCGCCGCGCTTCCAGAGTGCCGATCCGGATTCGTTTCATCATGACGTGCCGGTCGATGAAGCACTTGGGCTGTTCGACTACAACCCAGCTACCGTGCCGGTTTAGAGGCGCCTACCGAATCAGGCCGCGCAGCAGCAGGTTGGGCAGCGTGGAAGCGTCCCAGTCTTTCGATGCGCGCCCGAGCCGCACGATCACGAGCTGCTGCGACGGGATCGCCCAGATCGTGCGGCCACCGCCGCCTTCCATCCAGATGACATCGTCGGCCGCGTAATCCTCGCCATGGCGCACGCCCTGGCCGGATCCCTGCTGATACTCGCGCAGCCCGGTGCGCGCCTTGCCGGCCCAGAGCTGCAAGCCATACAGCGGATTGGCCTGCGAGCCGCGCGCCATGTCGGCCACCCAGCCTTTCGGCAGTATGCGCGTGCCGTCGATGACACCATCGTTGGCTAACAACATACCGAGACGCAGAAAGCCGCGCGCCGTGGCGCGCATGCAGCAATAGACCGCCGGCATGCCGTTCGCGCGATCCATGTAAAGCTCCGCCGGACCCGCCGCCAGCGGCGTCCACAGCAGCTTGTCGACCAGGCGTTCGTAATCGTCTTCAAGCGCGCGTTCGAGGATCACACCCGCCAGCTGCGCATTGGCGTTGGACAGCGAAAAACGGAATCCCGCTTCATGGGCCATACGGAACGACAACGCCGTGTGCGCGAAATCACTGCCCAGGGACAGACGGGCGTTCTTGCCGAAGTAATTGCGCGTCCCGGCGAGCCAGCGATCCACAAGACCCGCGCCCGCAGGAGGCGCAACCGCGTTCAGCGGAACTTCTTCGAGGCCGCTGACGTTCTGCAGCAATTGCCGCAGCGTGATCGCGCCGCGTGGATCGCGGGCCCACTCGGTCAGGTACTCGTCGAGCCTGTCATCCAGGCTCAGCTTGCCATTGAGAACCGCGAAACCGGTCAGCATCCCAGACAGGGAACGCGACATGGCGCGCCCGGAGAACAGCTGGTCCGGTTTCATGCCCTGCCAGTAACGCTCCAGCACCAGTTTTTCGCGATGTGTCACCAGCAACGCGACTGAATTGTTAGCTTCGGCCCAGGCGGCTGCCGCCGCCAGCGCCCCGGGTTCGATCGATTGTGTCGCCGGGTCCTGCGTAAGTAACACTGCCGCCGCAGGGCCGCCAATGCGCACCACGGGCTGGTAGAAACTGTCCGGCCATTCGCCGCTGTCCGGCAAGGCCGCGAGGCGCCAGCTGCGCTGCACAAACGGCCAATCCGCCAGGCCAACACCAATGGCGCCAGACACCACCACCAGGGCAAGCATCGCCAGGACTAACAAGAAACGGCGGCGCAGGTCGTCGAGGATCACGGGCACTCAACCTGCGTAGAGCTGCACGTCAGTGCCAATCCGGTCCGCCAGCGCGCAGGTGGTTTTGAGATCGGGGTGACGCAGCATGATGAAGCCATCGGAAACCAGGGTTGCCTTCCAGTTGCGCCGCCGGGTGCCGGGACGCAGCAGGCTGTCCCAGACGATGGTCGATCCATATTGTGCGGCGAATTCATCGAGCCCCACGATGCGCTGAATGATCCCCTGTCCCAGCGCGCGCTTGTAGATCGTGGCAACGTTGTACTTGCGTTCGATCTGCGCATCAAAACGGCCCTGAGTGACGGCGCGGGCCCACTCGCGATAGACGTCGAAATCACAGGCAAAATTCATCTGGTCGACCTGGTGCGCGCCGGGCGGGCGGCCGCCAATCTCGCCAAAAACCACCTCGCCATCGGCCTTGCGATACCACTCCATGTGCGTGAAGCCGGTTTCGAACCCTAACGCGCGGATGACGTCGAATCCCATGCGCACGCCACCGGCGAGATCGGGCGCGTCCGGATCGCGCAGCGCGATGACCTGCGGGCTGATCCATTCATTGCTGCGCGCGATCAGTGGCCGCGGCCGGTACCAGGCCACGTTGTAATAGGCGATGCGGCCATCGATGGTTACGGTATCGAATGTGAATTCCTCGCCGTCGACAAATTCCTCGACGCTGACCTCGGCCACATGCGTCAGTTTCGCCAGTGCATTTTCCAGCTCCGCCGCGTTGTTGAGACGGTAGGTGTCGGCCGAACCCGCCCCGGCAATCGGCTTGACGATGATCGGATAGCCGATGCGCTGCGCCGCTTCGCGGCATTCGTTAGCTGTGCGGCAGGCCGCATGGCGTGGCGTGCGAATGCCGGCGTCGTCCAGCACGCGCTTCATGGCTTCCTTGTCGCGAAACGGAACAGTCTTCGCAACCGACATGCCCGGCACGCCCAGGCCCTCGCGCAACTCCGCCGCCAGCAGCATGCCCGGTTCCCACAGGCATTCGACCCGATCGAGCGTGTGGCCGCCGAGCCAGCGGCGGATCTCAGGCAGGACCGCGGCCGAATCCCACAGCGACCGCACCTGCAGATAATCGCGCAGGCTGCGTTTGACCAGTGTTGGCAGCGCGGCCGCCGGCTGGTCACCGATGCCGTATACGGTGGCGCCCACCTCGGCGAGGCCACGGGTGAATTCCGGCATTTCGGCCGGGTATCCAGGTGAAATCATTAAAACGCGTGACATGGCGACTGCATAGCCTACCGGCAATTCGGCGCGTGTAAACTCGGGTGATGGGTTTGCGTATCGCCATGGTCGCCTCGGAGGTCACCCCGTTCGCCAAGACCGGCGGGCTGGCCGACGTCGCGGCGGCGCTCTGCAAGTACCTGCATGGTGCGGGCCACGATGTGCGGCTGTTCATGCCGTTCTACAGCCGCATCGACCGCGCGGCACTGGAACTCACCGCGGTCGAGTCCCTGCAGCAGCTGCCGCTCGAGTTTGGCGGCCACCGCTACCAGTATTCCGTTCACAGCGTCCGCCTGCCCAATTCCGACGCCCGCGCGTACCTGATCGACTGCCCCGCGCTCTATGGGCGCGCCGGCATCTACACGGCCGACGTCGACGAGCACCTGCGGTTCCTCGCCCTAACAAGGGCGAGCATCGAGTGCTGCCAGCGCATGGGCTGGGCGCCGCAGATATTCCAGTTCAACGACTGGCATACGGCGTTCGGGCCGTTGCTGCTGAAATCCGCCTATGCCTGGGACCGGCTGTTCGCGGCGACGCGCTCGGTGCTGAGCATCCACAACATTGGCTACCAGGGCGTGTTCGGCGCCGCCAGCGCGGGCGACCTCGCGTTAGGCGACAAGTCCTATCTGCTGCATCAGGACGACCTCGCCCATGGCCGTATCAATTCCCTGAAGCACGGCGTGATGTACGCCGATGTCGTCGCAACCGTCAGCCCAACCTATGCGCGCGAGATCCTGTCGCCGGAATATGGCATGGGACTGCAGGACGACCTGGCGGTGCGGGCAGCGCAGGGCCAGCTGGTCGGCATCCTGAACGGCGTCGACTATGACGACTGGGATCCGCGCTGGGATCAATGGCTGCCGCGCCACTTCGGGCCATTTGAACTCGAAGTGAAGGCCGGACTGAAGAAGGAGTTTCTGTCGAAGCTGCGGCTGAAACCCAGGGCCCGGACCATGCTGTTAGGCCTGGTGAGCCGTTTCACGGTGCAGAAGGGTTTCGACCTGTTGTTCGATACCCTGCCGCCGCTGCTTGCCACGCGTGACTTGTGTTTCATCGCGCTGGGCAGCGGCGAGGAACGCTACGAACAATTCTTCACCCACCTGCAGCGCCAGTTCCCGGAGCGCGCGGTCTTCCATCGCGGCTACAGTGACGAAATGGCGCACTGGATCGAGGCGGCCAGCGATGCCTTTGTCATGCCGTCGCTGTACGAACCCTGCGGCCTCAACCAGATGTACAGCCTGCGCTATGGCACCATTCCCATCGTGCGGCGCACCGGCGGCCTTGCCGATTCGGTGCAGCTGTTCGATCCGGCGGCTGGCGACGGCACCGGCATTGTTTTCAACGACTACAACACCACTGCGATGAGCTGGGCGTTGCGCACTACGCTCGATCTTTACCGCCAGCCCGCGCTCTGGCAACGCATGGTGCAAAACGCGATGGCGCAGGATTTTTCCTGGCATCGCCAGGGCCAGCTCTACGTCGATCTGTACCAACGCCTGGTGGGACCGTCATGAACGTCATCTTCATTGAGCCCGCTTTTCCCTACTACCAGCGGCAATTCGTGCGCGCGCTGCATGCGGTCGGCGCCCGGGTCATCGGCATCGGTGAACGTCCGCTCGAGGCCCTCGGCGATGAACTCAGGAGTCAGCTCGCACACTACGAGCAGGTCCAGAGTGTCGTCCACGAACCCAGCTTGTTAGCTGCCGTGCAGCGCATACAGGGCCGGGTGTGGATCGATCGCCTGGAAGCCACGGTGGAGGCACACATCATGGCGGCCGCCGGGGTGCGCGAGCAATGCGCCATTCCCGGCACCAGCGTGCGCACCGCCTGGCTGTGCCGCGACAAGCCCACGATGAAGGAAGTGCTGCGCGCCGCGGGAATTCCCTGCGCACAGTCGACCAGCGCCGACTCGGCTGCAGAAGTGCGTGACTTCGCGGCACGGGTCGGCTTTCCGTTGATCCTCAAGCCGCGCGCCGGCGCCGGCGCCGCGGGCACGACGCGGGTTGCCGACCTGCTGGAACTGGAGCGCGCGCTGCCGGAGTACCAGCTCGAGCGCGGCAACTCGATTGCGGTCGAGGAATTCATCGAAGGCCACGAAGGATTCCTGGACACCATCGCCATCAACGGCGAGGTCGCGCACGAGTTCATCAGCCACTACTACCCTAACGTTCTCGAGGCCATGCGTGCCCGCTGGATATCGCCACAGATCATAGCGACCAATCGCGTCGATGCGGGTGGCTATGATGAACTCAAGGCCATGGCGCGGCGGGTCATCAAGGCGCTGGACATCGGCACTTCCGCGACCCACATGGAATGGTTTTACGGCCCCAGGGGCCTGAAGTTCTCGGAGATCGGTTGCCGGCCGCCGGGCGTGGGTCAATGGGACGTGTACGCGGCAGCTAACGATTTCGACATCTATCGCGAGTGGGCCATGGCCTTGGTACACCAGCGCATCGGTCAGGCGCCATCGCGGCGCTACTCCTGCGGCATGATTGCGCTGCGACCGGATCGGGACGGCAGGATTCGCGGTTACGACGGCGTCGAACGCATCGCGCGCGAATACGGCGATTGTGTGGTCGCGTCCCATCTGCCACCGCCCGGGACGCCGACGCAGCCGGTCGAAGGCGGCTACATGGCGAACGCGTGGATGCGGGTGCGACACCCGGACTACGACACGCTGCGCGGCATCCTCAATACCATCGGCGAAACAGTCCGCGTTTACGCCGCCTGACAAGCCGGGTCAGTTCCAGAGCCTGCCTGCACCTGCGTAGCGTCGCTGGTAGTAGTTGTCGCCCAGCAATTCACTGCGCACCGGCCGGCCGCTGCGCGGCGCGTGCACAAACGCGCCGTCGCCAACATAAATGCCGACGTGATCTACGCGACCGGACCCAATACGGAAGAACACCAGATCGCCGGGCTGCAGCTCATCCGCCGGCACCGGTTCCGCGGCCTGTTGCTGCTCCTGCGCAGTGCGCGGCACGGTGATTCCAGCCTGCCCGAAGACATAGCGCACCAGGCCGCTGCAATCGAAACCCTGCGGCGAATCACCACCGAAGCGATACGGCGCGCCCAGCTGCGACTCAGCTAACGCCGCGATCCGCGTTCCGGATTCATCCGGGCCGGAAGGCAAGGTGCCACGCGTGGTACTGCAGGCCTGCAGCAGCGGCATGATGCCGAACAGCAACGCCAGTCGAATCGAATCGTGAAATCGCACGGCGTCGATTGTAGCCGTGTTAGCCCGCGGCGCTGGCTGTTCCAGGATCAACCGCTCCCAGGCGTATCTGCAGCAGCTCGGTAACCTGAGCTACCGGCATCGGGCGGGCAAGGTAGAACCCCTGGGCGATATCGCAGCCGTGCTCGCGCAGGAACTGCATCTGTTCTTCGGTTTCGACGCCTTCGGCGACCACTTCCTTGCCGAGCGCATGCGCCATCGTGATGATGGTCTCCGCCAGCGTCGCGGATGCTGGATTGACCGGCACCTCCTCGAGAAAACTGCGGTCGATCTTCACCGCGTGGATCGGATGCAGGCGCAGGTAATTCAGCGATGAATAACCGGTGCCGAAATCATCGAGCGCGATGCGGACCCCCAGCGCCGCGATCTGCAGCAGCGCTGCTCCGGCGGCGTCCTCAGCTAACACGGTCTCGGTCAGTTCCAGCTCCAGCAACTCTGGCGCGATCGAGAACTTGTCGAGCACCCGGCGCACGCTGCGCGGAAATTCCGTATATTTCAGCTGCTGCGCGGAAACATTGATTGATACCCGCGGCGGCGCAATGCCTTGTTCCCGCCAGGCGGCGAATTGCGCGCAGGCGGCCTCCAGGACCCAGCCACCGATGTCGACAATCAGGCCGGAAGCCTCGGCAGCCGGCACAAACTCCTTCGGTTCGCGGGTGCCATCGCGCGGTGTGTGCCAGCGCAGCAGCGCCTCCAGGCCCACCAGCCTGCCGTCGGCCATGTCGAACTGCGGTTGATAGAACAGTGCAAACTCGCGGCGTCGCAGCGCGCGGAACAGGCCGCTTTGCGTCGGGTCGCTCTGCGAGATCGCCAGCTTGCGATCGAAGAACACCGCGCGGCCCCGGCCCATGTCCTTGGCGCGATACATGGCGCCGTCGGCGTTGCGCAGCAGGTCTTCGACCGTGCTGCCATCGTTAGGAAACATCGCGATACCGATACTGGCCGCGACGAACTGATCGCGGCCGCCGAGATTGACGGGCTGGTGCAGTGACTCGATGATGCGTTCCGCAACCAGTGCCGCCGACTCAGGTTCGTCCACCGTCGGCAATATGATCGTGAACTCGTCGCCCGCGAGGCGCGCAACCACATCGCCTTCCTTGACCGCGGCGCGTAGTCGTTGCGCAATGATGCCGAGCAACTGGTCGCCGGCCGCGTGACCGACCGTGTCATTCACTTTCTTGAAATGATCCAGATCCACATACAGCAGTGATCCGGAACGCCCGCTCGCCAGCGCTGACTCGAGCTCTCCGGCGAGGCGCTCGTTGAACAGCACCCTGTTAGGCAGTCCGGTCAGCGGATCGAAATGCGCCTGGCGGTACAGGCTTTCATCGCGCGCCGAATTGGACAATGCAATCGACAGGCGCGCCGCGAATTCCGTGCCGCGTTTAGCGTAGCGCGGATCCGGCGGCGGCGGCTCCTGAAAACCAATCGCCAGCAGCGCCGTGAGCTTCTCCGACGTGCGCACCGGCCAGACCCAGAAGTAGTGATTTCCCAGGTCCTGCAACGGCTGCAGGAAACTGTGGCGCTGCTCCTCGCACCTGGCGACGGTGATGCCCTCGCGCACGCTGGCCAGGTACTCCAGCATGGCGGCGTCCATCGTCACGCGCGCCACCGGCAGGGAACCGCCGCTGTCGGCGGTCACCATGACGCGGGCGAATTGCGCAGAATCGGTATCCAGCAAGGCGAGTCCGACCGACCGCGCGCGCATGACGCGCTGCACCCGGGTGAGGATCGCATCCAGCGCCGGTTCCAGCGCGCCGTTGGCAAGCAGCAGCCGGTCGACTTCTTCCAGGGCCTGCAATGCGCTGATCTGGTCAGCGACGCTCAACCCAGCCAGCCGCACGTTTTCGGCCAGCTGTCCGAGCTCCGGCGGCATCGTCGAGTTGCCAGCCACGTAGTCGGAATTGCCGATCTGCAGGATGGATTTCTGCAGGTCTGCGAGCGGCAGCAGGTAGCGGTCACTGAACCAGGCCGCCAGCAGCCCGGCCGCCGCGATAGCTAACAAAAATGGCAGCCAGTAGTCGGACAACGCGTTCAGGCTGTCCATCCAGGATGACTGCGTTTCCGCAATCACGACCACGTTCCAGGAGGCGGCATTGCTGAGGCGCGCCAGATTCGGCACACGCCAGTAGGTGCCGCGCCACTCATGACCACCGGCCTGCCACGAAAGACGGTTGTCGGACTCCTTCAGGCTTGCAGCATTCCAGTCACGGGTATTCGCGAGTACGGCGGCGCCCAGCACTGAGCGCAGGTTGTCTGGCAGCGAGTCCGAACCAAAGAGCCACTGGCCATTTGAGTCGATGACTGCGACCCGATTGCCGGCTTCGCCGAGATCCTGCCACAGCCAGTTGCGATCCAGTTCGAAGTAAGCCCACTGTGAACGCGTGTCGCGCAGCGCCCTAACAAGGTAGAGCGAAATATCATGACCGCCGTTACCGAAGGTCGCGATCGAGGTATCTTCCCTGCTGCGGGACATGGCCGGCGGGAAAGACCGGTCCTGGGCGTCGGCGGCAGGCTCGGTGGTCACCGACACATTGCGAAACGGTGCTGACAACGCAACCTGCTGGCGCCAATAGCTGCGATCCGCGGCTGCGACCGATCGTGAAAACGTCCAGGCGCTGGCCTCCGCCGCCGCCAGGCGCGCGCCGATGGCGCTGGCAAACGCCCGGCTTTCGACCGCCGATCGTTGTGACAGGCGCTCCGGTCCTTCCGCGCCTGCCTGCCACATGCGAGTCGCGGCCGCAATGATCAGCGGCAACAGCACCAACGGCAGCAAGACTGCAAACAGTCGCCGCGCTATCGGTCCGGAGAGCGCATTGGTCAATCGCGCGATCATGAGATCCGGTCCGGGGGTTCCTGGCTTAGAATGCAAGGCAGCTATTTAACGATAGGCCGCGAGTTCGAATTGAGCGATGCTTCACTTATCGTGACCGGCAATTTGCTGCCCCTGCATAACCATGTGACCTGGATCACAGGTCCATGAATCCAGAACCCGGGACCGTCATGGACCTGCGACCCGCCGCGCCGTCCAGGGTCCGCGCGCGCGCGTGGATGCTGGCTTTCTGGGTGCTGGTCCTGCTGAGCGCGAGCCTCTATCCGTTCAATTTCTCGGCGCCGCTGTGGCACAGTCATTTCGCCACGCTTGCGTTCGATCGCTCTCTGTTAGGTCATTCGACCCGTGCGGACCTGCTCAGCAATCTGCTGGCTTACCTGCCGTTCGGACTGCTGGCCGCGCTGCTGCTGGAGAGACTTCCAGGCTGGTTGCGGCTGACACTGGCCACGCTGGGCGGCGCAGCCCTGTCACTGAGCGTCGAAACCCTGCAACTGGGCATCAGCATGCGTTTCGCGAGCGCAACAGATTTCCTGGCTAACAGTGGAGCGGCGGCCGCCGGGGCGGCCGCGGCGCTGGTCTATGCGCGCGCGCCCCGACGCGGCCTGGGAGCGCGCCTGCGGCCATTGACTGACGGTCCGGTAGTGCCGTTGTTGTTAGCTGTCTGGGTCACAGCGCAGGCGGCACCGTTCATCCCGCGCCTGCGACCGTCGAGAATCATCGCGGTGCTGGCGAATTTTCCACAATGGGGCCTGCTGGATGGCGCCTTGCTGCGCAGTGTTGCGAGCCTGGCGGTGTTGTCGGCACTGCTGCGCGCGCTGGTCCAGCCCGAACTGCTGTGGGGGGCCTTCGTGCTCGCGGTACTGGGCTCGTGGCTGGCCGGCATCCTGTTCCTGCAACACAGTCTTACCGCAAGTGATTGCCTGGCGTTCCTGTTAGTCCTGCCGTTGGTCGCCTGGGTGCGAAGCCGGGACCGGAACACCGCCCACCGGGCCCTGTTCTGGATCGTCGCCGGCCTGTTGCTGGTTGGCGCGCTGCTGCCGTGGGACTTCACGCCGGCGATGCAGCCCATTCAGCTCGCACTGTTTTCCGACGCCAATGGTTACGAAAATATCCCGGCCAGGATTTTTCTTTTGATCGGGGCCTTGTGGCTGGGATCCAGCAGCCAACTGGGGCTGTGGCGGGCCGCGGTCGTGATGCTGGCGGTTACGCTGTTCGCGGAACTGGCCCAGACATTTTCCAGCATTCGTGAGCCTGATCCCACCGACCTGCTGCTGCTGTTGTTCGGCCTGCTCCTGCTATACGCCGCGCGCCGTGTTGACCAGGCGCATGTTGCACGCTAGCTTGCCCGCTTTCAGCCACCGCCCAGCGTAACCTAGACTTCCGGCCCGGGCTGCTGCGAGGCTCCCGGGCCAACTCATTCGGGAGATTGCATTGTGACCAAGACACGCCTGCAGATTCTGTTTGGCTTCATTCTTCTATCGCTGCTGCTGTTTACCAGTTTTGCGAGCACGCAACAGTCGGTCATGGCCTGGCAGGGCCTGATCCGCGAACCCGACCGCTGGTGGACCATGGCGACGCTGATCGACGCCTACTACGGATTCATCACGTTTTACGTGTGGGTCGCGTACAAGGAAACCGCCTGGCTGAAACGAATTGCCTGGTTCATCGCCATCATGGCGCTCGGCAACATGGCCATGTCGGCCTATGTATTGTGGCAGCTGCGCCAGCATCGCAGCGGCGAGCCGCTGGCCGGCATCTTGCTCAGACGCACCGCGGCCTAACAAACATGCCCGGGTGGTGGCGGCGAACGCTGGTCGATCCGCTGCTGGCGTTGCTGCGCCAGGGCGTGGCGCCGCGCGCGCTGGCGCTGGCGGTTGCGCTGGGCGCCGGCATCGGGATCTTCCCGGTCCTCGGGATCTCGACGCTGGCGCTGACCGGGCTGGCGCTGCCGCTCCGGTTGAACCTGGCGGCCATCCAGCTGGTCAATTACCTGGTGTCGCCCCTGCAGCTGCTGCTGATCATCCCGTTTCTGAGGCTTGGCGAGTGGCTGCTGGGCGCCCCGCCGCTGCCGATGACCTTGGAACAGGGCATCGGCATGCTGAGCAACGGGATCTTGCAGGCGGTCAGCGCGCTGTCGGGCGCCATTGTCCATGCGGCAGTGGGCTGGTTTGCGGTCATGCCGCTGGCAATACTGCTGCTGTATCGTGTGCTGGCGGTGATCATGGAAAGTGCAGCAAGGAAGCTCAAGTCATGACGATCGGCGATTTTTCAATGCGCCTGCTGGAAGCAGACCGGGTTCCCGACTGGCTGATACGCCGGCAGATCCGCGCATTGGTTGCCGACCGGTTGCGCGAGGAGGACCAGCACGATCCCGTGCGGCAGCAGGAACGGCTGATGAGCCTGGTGCGCAGCCTGCGCGGCAGCGAAATCGCCATACACACCCGCGAAGCCAACGAGCAGCATTACGAACTGCCGACCGAGTTCTTTCTCAAGGTGTTAGGAAAACACCGCAAGTATTCGTGCTGCTGGTACGACAGCTTCGCGATCCCGCAGGCCGCGGCCGGACTGGATGCGGCCGAAGCAAAAATGCTGGCGTTGACCGCCGCACGCGCGCAACTCGTGGACGGCGAGCAGATTCTCGAGCTGGGTTGCGGCTGGGGTTCGCTGTCGCTGTGGATGGCCGAGCACTACCCGAACGCCCGGATCACCACGGTTTCCAATTCGCGCACCCAGAAGGAGTTCATCGATGCCGAGGCGCGGCGCCGCGGCTTCGGCAACCTCAGCGTCATCACCTGCGACGTCAATCTGCTGAGCTTTCCCGCAGGTACCCAGTTCGATCGCGTGGTTTCGGTCGAGATGTTCGAACACATGCGCAATTACGAGGTCCTGCTGCAAAGGATCGGCAGCTGGATGAAGCCGGCCGCCACGCTGTTCGTGCACATCTTTACGCACCACCGTTTCGCCTACCCCTTTGAGGTCCGCGATGCCAGCGACTGGATGGCGAAGTATTTCTTCACCGGTGGCATCATGCCCAGCGACGACCTGTTGCTGTACTTTCAGCGCGATGTGCGGCTCCTGGATCACTGGCACGTCGACGGGCGTCACTACCAGCTGACCAGCGAGGGCTGGTTGCAGAACATGGACGCCCGGCGCGCCGAACTGATGCCGATTGTGGCAGCTACCTACGGCCCGGAACAGGCGACGCGCTGGTGGGTATACTGGCGCGTCTTTTTCATGTCTTGCGCGGAACTCTGGGGCTACAACGAGGGGCGCGAATGGATCGTTTCGCACTATCTTTTCCAAAAGCCGGGCTGAAACCCCTGCTCGCGATGGCGCTTTTGTTAGGCGCCGGTGCCGGCCTGGCCGTGTCCGACGCCGACCGGATCCAGGCCTACAAGGATTTTCGCAGCGTCTTTGATGCCAGGAAATACCCCGAGGCACTGCCGCTGGCGGTGAAGCTGGTCACGCTGACGGAGCAGCAACTGGGCCCCGAGGACAAGGCGCTGATCAATCCGCTGACCAATCTCGGCACGGTCAATTTCCGCCTCGCAAACTACGATCCCGCCGAGACCGCTTTCAGACGCGCGCTGGCGATCGCCGAGGCAACTGCAACCGCTGGCGCAGATCCGGCGCTGATCATGCCGCTGCACGGACTGGGTGAAGTTTTGTTAGCTACGAGGCGCTACGACGCCGCGATCGTGGTCCTGGACCGGGCGGTGGCCCTGACGCGCAACCTGAAGGGCCTGTACGATGTCTCGCAACTGGCCATACTGCCGTCGCTGATCGAGTGCTACAGCGCGATACAGAATTTCGCGCTCGCGGAACAGCAGCAGCAGTATGCGTTTCGCATCGCCGAAACTGCATACGGCCGCGACGACAAGCGCCTGCTGGGGCCGCTGGATCGCTATGCGCGCTGGTATGAGTTCATGGGCCGCTACACCACAGCGCGCGTGCTGCACGCTCGCGGCCTGCAGATTGCCGAGAAAGACGGCGGCCAGACCTCATTGCTGGCGGTGCGCCCGTTGCGCGGTCTCGCGCGCACCTATCGGCTCGAGTACATCTACGGGCCCGAAGAGGTCACGCAGGACCCGGCCCAGCCTTCGGAAGCGCCGGGCAATAGCCTTACTGCGGGGCGCCTGAATCCGGACGGCGAAAAAGCGCTGCAGATCGCCATTGCGACGCTCAACAAGCTGCAGCCCGACGGTCATCAGGAACTGGGCGAAACGCTGGTCGAACTCGGCGACTGGTATCTGATCGCAGGCGCCGCCTCCCGTTCCAACGACGCCTATCGGCTGGCCTGGAAGCAGTTGAACATGGCGGGCGCTGCGAACCAGATCGAGGTGCCCAAAGCGCTGGCGTATCGCGCAACGACAAGCTCGACGCTGCGCATGCGGCCGGACAAACCAGAAGACTACGACACGCGCACGGTCGAAACACGCCTGACCATCGACGCTGAGGGACGCGTGCGCGAGGCTGTCAGCACCGCCTCCGACGCACCGGATGTCAGCGTGAAGGCGGTACTGGCCGCGCTCAAGCGCGCGCGCTACCGTCCCAGGATTGACGCAACAGGTGCAGTAGAAACCAAAGAGCTGCCGTACATGGAAAAAGTGTACGTGCGCAAACCCGCCGCGCCGCCGCCCGCCGAGAAAAAAAGCTAACGTGCGGGACTGGGCGGCTGCAGGCCGATCTCGCGCACGCGCTGCGCGAGAAATTCCCCGGCGGTGATAGCCGCGTAACGCGCGCCCGCGCCGCCGCATGACGGCAGGCAGGCTAACGACACCGAATCGTGCGGGTGCATGAAAAACGGCATCGAATAACGGCTGACACTGGGACCCACCGGATTCACGACCCGATGGGTCTTGGCGCCGATGCGATCGTTGGTGAGTCGCGCGAGCATGTCGCCGGTGTTGACGATCAGCTGGCGGCTATCGGCGACCACCGGGCGCCAGCGGCCATCCGCATCACGCAGTTCCAGGCCCGCGCCACGCGCCGCGACCATGATGGTGATGAAATTGATGTCCTCATGCGCAGCCGAGCGCAGGCTGCCGGGCGGTATTTCAGCGCTGAGCGGCGGGTAGTGAATGACGCGCAATACCGAATTGCCCTGCGCGACCCGCTCGGCAAACCAGCCGGGCGGCAACCCGAGGCTCGGTGCGAGCGCCTCGAGCAGGAGCGCGCCCACGGCATCGAGCTCGCGGTACAGGGCCAGGAATGCCGGCCTGAAGTCGGGCAGCTCCGCGGGCCAGCTGTTAGCAGCGAAGTCGCCGCTGCCGGGCACATCACGGCCGACCTGCCAGAATTCCTTGAGGTCGGGGGCCGCGTGGTCTTTCGCATGCTCGACGCCAAATGGCGTGTAGCCGCGCAGTCCGGCAATGTACCGGCTCTTTTGCGCATCCGGCAGCGCGAACAGCCGCGCCGCGAGCTCGTAGGCATGATCGAGCAGGTCATCGCCGATGCCGTGGTCGCGGACAATCACAAACCCGAAACGCTGCCAGCCCGCGGCGAGCTGTGCGCCGAAGGCGGCACGCTGCGCGGCGGACTCCGCGCGCGCCTGCGCCAGGCTCAGCACCGGGACGGTGTCATCGGTCATAACCATCGCGCCGGATGCTAACGCCCTGCAGCTAACAACGCCAGTACTTGCGCGCGGGTCGGCAAGGCAGGTTGTGCGCCGGCCCGCAGCGCGCAGGCGGCGCCGGCCGCGCAGGCGAACTGCAAGGCAGCCTCGGCAGCCTGCCCTTCCAGCAACGCGACGGTCAGCGCAGCGACAAACGCATCGCCGGCGCCGGTGGTGTCGAGCGGCGTGATCGCGGGTGGTTTGGCGCGCGCGATCTCCCGGCCGTCGCGCCACAGAACGGCGCCACCAGCGCCCGCGGTGACAGCTAACATGCCGCGCCGGGCCTGCAGGCGCGGGCCGTAGAATTGCGCCTCAAGCTCGTTCACGATGACAAGATCGGCACGCTGCAGCAGGGCCGGCGGCAGGTCAGCCGCGGGCGCGAGATTCAGGACCAGCAGCCCCTGGCACTGCGCGGCCGCGCGCTCCAGCGCGGCGATGGGCACTTCCAGCTGGCAGATCACCGCGTCCGACGGCGGCAGCACAAACGTGTTGCCTAGTGCGCGATTCGCGCCTGGCGCCACCACGATCTGGTTTTCGCCGCTGGCGGCCACCGCGATCAGGGCGACGCCCGTCGGCAGGCGCGGGTCCACGAGACAGTGTTCGAGATTCACGCCCTCGGCGCGCAACAACGCCAGCGCCGCGTCGGCGTTCGCGTCGCGACCGACCGCGGCGAGCAGGACGACCTCCGCGCCGAGCCGCCGCGCGGCCAGCGCCTGGTTGGCGCCCTTGCCGCCCGGATGCTGCGCCAGCACGGCATTGGTCACGGTTTCGCCGGGACGCGGCAGCCGCTCGCCGGTGGCAACGATATCGAGATTGACTGAACCTACGACAGTAATCTTCGCCGGCGGACCTAACACAGGTGCGCCAGCCGCTCGTTCAGCAGCGCGAACACGCCGTCTTCATCGGCCTCGGTCAGCCATTGCACGTGCAGCGCCCGGCCGTGATCAGCGCGAAACTCCACGGCGGTCGCGCCCAGTGTCAGCGGCGAGGCGACCTCGACGTCCACGGCTGCCGGCCGGCCGACGAACAGGCGCGGCTGCAGCAGCCACGCAATCGTGCAGGGGTCGTGCAAGGCGGTCGCCACGCCGTGCGCGGCGTTAGGTGTCAGGTGGTTGGCGAAGTCGAGCAAATCAGCGGCGAACTGCGCCACCGTCCCGCCGAGCGCACGCACCGCGGCAACGCGCTCCGGGCCGGCACGCACCTGGTGCGTCACATCCAGTCCGCACATCACCACCGGACAGCCGGAGCGCAGCACGATGGCGGCGGCATGCGGATCCGCATAGATGTTGTACTCGGCGGACGCGGTGATATTGCCGCCGGCGCTGCGCGCGCCGCCCATGACCACCAGTTCGTGAATACGCGGGACGATGTCCGGTGCCATGCGCATGGCGAGTGCAACGTTGGTCATCGGGCCGGTGATCGCGATGCTGACAGAACCCGCCGGATGATGGCGCAGCGTGTCGATGATGAAATTGACCGCGTGTCCCGCGGCCAGCGGCACCCGAGGCTCGAAAATGTCGACGCTGCCAAGCCCGGATGCGCCGTGAAAATGGCCGGCATCCACCGGCTCCCGTAACAGCGGCCGGTCGCAACCGGCGTGCACCGGGATCTCCTCGCGGCGCGCCAGCTGGCGCACGATGCGCGCATTGCGCGCGGTCAGCGACGGGCCGACATTGCCGGCAACCGTCGTGACACCTAACAAATGCAGTTCGGCCGGCGAGGCGAATGCCAGCAACAGCGCGATCGCATCGTCAATGCCGGGATCGCAGTCGATCAGCAGCTTGCGCGGGCTCATGGCGTCATCGTGACCAGATATAGCGCGAAAGTCCCGAGCCAGTGACCGCCGCTGTAGTGTTCGCCGGTAACCCACGGCAATGCGGCGCTGGTATGCGCGGACGCATTGCGCAGCAGCCTGGCGCGCCGGGGATCGCCCCCCGGCAGCCCTGCGGCCATGCCCTGCAGCATCCAGGCGCGGCTCAGATTCAGGCCATCGAGGTGCGCCAGCTTGGGATCTTCCCGATCCGTGACAATCGCGGGCTGCAACCAGCGCGCATCAGCGCGCTGCAGCTGCGGCAGGAAACCGCTCAGCCACGCGGCAAATTCACGCGGTGCTAACACCCGGCGCATCAGGTCGGCCTCGGCGAGGCATGGCGACAGGAAGTCCTCTCCCGAGGGTTCATAGCTCATGGGGCAGCCGCGGTCCTGCAGATAGAATGCGGTCGCTCTCGCGTCCACGAGCTTGCGCATCTGCGGCTGACCGCGCGCGACCGCCCAGTCGCGGACCAGTCCCAGCGCGAATGCTGTCTGGCTGTGCTCGCCGCTGCGTACCGGATAGTGCAGTTTCGGCAACCAGTCGGCCAGGCGCGCAGCCACCGCATTTTCCAGCGGCTGCAGGTTGCGCGACCATTGCGCGGCCTGCGGATCATCCCAACGGCGCAGTTCCGTCGCCAATGCTAACAACCAGGCGAGGCCGTAGGGGCGTTCAAAGGACGCGCGGCCATCGCCCTGGTAATAAAGCAGCTCGGCGGCGATATTGCCCGCGCTCAGGCTGCGCTGCAGGGCCGCACGGGCGTCGGCCGCGAAGGCTGCGGACGGCCAGCGCCGCGCCGCGCGCGCCAGCAGCCAGTGTCCGTGCACGGCCGAGTGCCAGTCATAGCAACCGTAGAAGGCCGGGGTCAGCAGGCGCGGCGGCAGCGCGTCGCGGTCGCTGTTCATGCTGTGGCCGATTTTGTTAGGGTATTCCTGGTGCACGCAGGCAAGTGCCAGCGTCACGAACCGGCCGGCCGCGTCGGCCGTCACCACGCCGGCTGGCGCCTCGACGGCAGCGGCCTGCACCAGTGGCAACTGCAGGCCAGTCGCAAGCACCAGAAGAGCGGTCCGGCGATTGCACAGGCGCTTCATGAGCACAGACTAACGCGCCGCGCGCCAGCTGATCAAAGCTGCAACCGCCAGCAACGCCGCACCGAAAAACAGCGCCAGACCCGGCACCGCCGGTTCCATGACCAGGCCGAAGCTGAAGGCATTGGTGAAAATCAATGGTCCGATAATGCCGCCAATGGCGCGCATGGAGGTGATCGCGCCCTGCAGTCTTCCCTGCTCCGACGGGCCCACCTTGTGACTCATCATGCCCTGGATCGACGGACCGGAAATGCCCCACAAGGCCTGGATCGGTACCGCGGCCAGGAACATCCCGCCGACTGGCGCGAGGCCGTACAGGGTGAAACCGACCACGCCGGCCAGCAGCCCGGCCAGCAACGCGCCCCGCTCGCCTAACAACCTGCCGAGCGGACGTATCAGGCCGCCCTGCACAACCGCCGTGGCAACGCCGATCGCGCCCAGAACAAAGCCGACATCGCGAGTCGTCCAGCCGTAGCGCTCACCGCCGTACAGCACGAAGGTGCTGGGCATGACATCGTGCGAAATCGCGAATAGCAGGAAGATCACGGACAGAATCAGCAGGCCGGGATGAGCGGAGAGCAGCTTGAGCGCACCCAGCGGATTGGCCCGGAACCAGTCAATCCGCTGGGTGCGTCGCGCGGGCGCCAGCGACTCCGGCAACACAAACACGCCATACAGGAAATTGGCCATGCACAGTCCGGCAGCGACCCAGAACGGCATCTGCAGCGAAATGCCACCCAGCACGCCGCCCAGTGCGGGTCCGGCAACGAACCCCATGCCAAACGCCGCGCCCAGCATGCCGAAGCTGGCCGCACGCTTTTCCGGTGGCGTGACGTCCGCGATATAGGCGCTGGCGGTCGAATAACTGGCCGAGGCGATGCCGGTCACGACTCGCGCCGCAAACAACCAGGCCAGTGAAGTCGCGCTGGCGATCATGATGTAGCTGATGGCAAGTCCGAAACAGGAGAACAGGATGATCGGCCGGCGGCCAAAACGGTCCGACAGCGCGCCTAACACCGGTGCGGCGAAAAACTGGATCGCCGCGCCGAGGAATCCCAGCAGGCCGACGATGCGCGCGGCCGAGGCGGTGTTGCCGCCCTCGAACAGCGTGAACAGGTTGGGCAGCACCGGAATGATGATGCCGAGCGCCAGTACATCGAGCACCACGGTGACGAAAATGAAAATCAACGTCGAGCGTCGCGGCTCGGCGATCCCGGTCTGGGTCATGCCTGTCCCCGTCGCTTCAGTTAGTCAGGTCTTTGATCGGAACCGCTTCGATGAACGCCAGGGCGTCCACGGCGTTGCCACCGGCGGCCTGGGCTAACAACGGCTCGCCCTTCTGCAGCTGTTGCGCCAGCTTCTGCTCGGGAAACTGCACCATGAACTTGGCGGCAGCGTCGCGCATCGCATTGCCGGTGGCTGCGATCATGGGCTCAGTGGTGGTCGACATGACGCCGCCGACGATGCTGTTGCCATAGCCGGTCAGCGAATAGGAATCGACCCGCTCGCCCGCCGGGTTGTAGACATGGATGCGGTATTGAATGGTGGCCGCGTAGTAGTTGCTGCCGGTATCGCGCGCCGTCGCGAACGAGTACTGCTCGATCCGTGGCTCAAAAATAACCGCCAGGCCTTTCGCCGCCTTGGCCTCCTCCAGGGTCCGGAACTGCTGCGTGCTGGCAAAGGCTGCGCTCAGGGTGTCCATGGCAAATTTCTGGTGACCGGGACCCAGGCTGACTTCCCAGGCGACGCCGCCGCGCGTTTCCTGGTGCTTGTAATCGAGCATGTCCTGCGCGACCACCACGCCGGCCTTGAGCGGCAGCTTTTGAATCAGCGCGCGCGGCAGCGTGGCAGTCGGCGCAACCTTGATGCCGCCGCAGCTGGCCAGCAGGACGGCTGCCAGGACCAGAAGCGTCCGGTAAACTAACAAACAATCTGGTCGGGGCGGCATGCGCTCAGTTGCCCGTGATGCACTGGCCGTTGAAGGTAATGGCACAGCTTTTTTCGTTGGTAATGCCGACGAAGGTGCCGTTGTTCTGCTCGCACATGGACCTCATTAGGGCAGCAAACCGAATATTTGTAAATGGCGCCATGTTGCCCTCGGGGAAGCCGATCGCATGGATGCGGACACGCCGCCGTCCCTGCTCGTCGGTCTTGTTGACCTTGGTGACACTGTCTATGGCCGCCTGGATAGAGCGGCCGGTGAACTCGTCCCCCATGACATACAGGCTGATGCGCTTGTCCGGCGCCCAGTAGGTGCGGATCGCTATTTCAATGCCGTCTGAGGGATCCGAATCGCTGAACGGCTGCCAGGTCTTCATGCGCTCCACGATCTGGGCACGCTGCCGCGGACTGTCGGTCAGCCAGGTGCCACGGGTGCCGCCGAACATCTCCTTGCCGTTGTCATCAAGGATCTGCAGTCCCTTGACCTTCGGATAGATGTCGAGCACTTCGCGCATGACCGTATTCGCCGTGTCCCAGTGCGCGCTCTGCATGCTGCCCGAGGTGTCGACCACAAAGATGATGTACTGGCTGTCGACCGGAATGCCGCCGACCGCATCGGTGCGTATGCGCCGCCGTTCGCGCGACTTGGCTAACAACTTCGCCTGCTCCGCGGACAGGCTCTGGAATTCGGCGCTCAGTGCCGATTCGACGATGGTACTGACCGACGAGTCGCTGCGCGACGCCTGGTATTGCCCCTGGATGCTGGTCATGTCGCCCGCCGCGCGCGCCAGGTTCAGCTTCGCCTTCTGCAGCAGATCCACGCGGCCCTGCATCTGCCGGTTGAGCTGATCGGTTTCGCCGCGGATTTCATACAACTGCTTCTGCAGATCGAGCAACTGCTGCTGCATGTTCTTGCGGCTCTTCTCGATCACCACCGGCTCGCCGAATTCCGAAATCACCAGCAGCAGGATGATCGCGCCGAAGCCGCAGCAGATGCAGTCGAGAAACGACAGGCTGAACACTTCGGTATCGCGGCGGCGAAGACGTGTAGCCATACTGTCAGGGCCAGTCCCTGGAGGGCATGATGAACGCGCCGCCGGTGCGGCGCGCCAGGCCCCAGAAGCGGTACGGCGCCTGGTTGTCGCCAATCATCGGCATCAGCACCACATCGACCGGCGCCAGCTTGCCGAACGCCTTGGCTGCATCATCAAAAAACCTTAGGCGCGCCGGCGTTGCAACCAGTCGCGAAAGCGCCGGCGGCGTGGCGCCCTGGGTCGGCAGACCATCGGTGATCAGGATGATCTGGTCAGCGGTGGGGATCAGTCCGCGCGACGCAGTGAAGCCGTTGATCAGGCTGGTGCCACCCTTGGGCGTCAGATTATCGAGCGTATCCATCAGCTTCTTCTGCTGGCTAACATCGCCGCCGCTCAGCCAGCTGCCGCGTGTGTCCGGCAGGATCGGGCCGGCGCTGGTGTTGAAACCATAGACCTGGTACTGCTTGCCGCTCTGCATTTGCGCGGTCAGCCAGTCGACGATTTCCAGCGTGCGCCGCCACTTGCGTGCCGCGCGTCGTACCGCCTCATTGCTATTGCGCAGCCGGATGACCTCAACGACGTCGGCATCCATCATGCTCGCCGAGACATCTAACAAAATGAGCACGCGGCGACCCTTGATGGTCAGCCCGGTGATATAGCGACGCGGCGCCATGACCTTGCCACCGCCCTGCTGCTCGACCGGCGGCGGCACATCGACCACCGAAGCCTCGAGCCGGCGCGTGCCTTCGTCCAGCGCACGCAGGTCGGCCTTCAGCTTTTCAATGCGTGCGCGCCGCGCCACGCTGTCGGCCGTAAATACGGCGCTGTCCTCGCGCTGGCGCTGCAGCGTTTCCAGCAGCCGCGTGGCGCGTGAACTGGCGTTCACTGTTTCGCTTTGAGTCGTTTGCAGCGTATTGCGCAGCACCACCAGATTGCGGGTGCCGTTGATAACTTCCTCTTCGAGCTTGCGCACCTCGCCGGTCAGGTCATTGGTACGACGAATCCGCTCCAGTCCGGTCTGCGAAACGATGATGGTGTAGAACAGAACCACGGCGCCAAAGCCGCAGCAGATGACGTCGAGAAACGACAGACTGAATACTTCAACCTTGCGGCGCCGCACGATCGCCATCCACCGCAATCAGGTTGAGCTCGATGCCCGGATCGCCAATTCGAATCGCATCGCCGGCGCGCAGTCGCACCCGTCCTGCCACGCGCTCGCCATTGACCAGGGTGCCGAAACGGCTGTAGTCCACCAGGATCACCGCATCCGAATCGCGCCGCAGGCCGCAATGAAACCGCGACACGCCCGCCAGGCCATCGGGCAGGACAATGCCGCGATTGGCCGGATCGCGACCCACTTCGATTCCGGCGCCCGCCAGCGGCAGAGCCTTGCCGCCGTACAACACGTGCGTCGGGCTCATGTCGCTGGTGCCGCCAACACCTAACAAGTGGCTGGCGGTCAGCGCCAGCAGTTGTGACTGCGCGTGCACCGGCAGGCGGCGCAGCAGGCGCACGCCCGCCGCCGCCAGCTCATCGTCGGGCAGATTGCTGGCCGCGCAGGCGGCGAAACCGTCCGGAATCACGCACAACTCGCAGCCCGCAAAAATCTCGAGTGACTCGCGCAGCCCGGGCAATTCGGCCAGCGCCTGCGGGACCACAATGGTCAGCGCGGCGCCGGCAGGCCGCAGTTCATGCAGCAGTCCCGACAGTTCGCGATACAGCGGCTGCGCCGGCGTCGCAAACTGATCGCGACTGAGCGTCACCGCGTACTGCTGCCCGGCGTGCTCGACGCGCACGGTCGACTCGCCAGCGCGCGCCGCGGTGCGTGCGAGCTGCGGCAGTGCATTCAACAGACTACGTTCGGTAGCGACATCATGCAGCGGATCAAATCGCGTACGCCGCACCATCGCATCGCTGACCAGATCGAGCCAGAGGTCCACCAGGGTCAACAAGCCGCCACGCTCGCCCACCAGAACCCGGCGGCGCTGCGCCACAGCTCCGTTGTCGGTGGCGACGATGTCGACGCGCGCAACCGCCAGGTGCAGAAGTCCGAAATCGACCACCAGCGTGCTGCGTTGCAAACCCAGCGCAGCAGCGCTGACCGCCGCCGTATCGATGAAGGCGGCGACGTTGCGGCCCTTGCTGCGCAACAGTCCCAGCAATTGCCCGAGCGCTGCGGGCTCGAAGCGCGGTGGCGTCGCAATGCGCAGCGCGCCGTTTGCGCTCTGCAGCCGCGCGTCGAGATCAGCATCGACGGCCGCCAGGATCTGTGGCCCGGGCCGCCGCGCCGCGGCGAAATCGTACCAGTGCCGGACCGCATTGCTGTCGCGGCGCGCGCCGGCCGGCGCGCCCCTGGCACTGTCTTGCACGACGCCGTCGGCCGCGGTGGCCAGCGTTCGATCGTCGAGTTCCAGCGCCCAGTTGCTCATTTGCGTCGTCTGTTAGCCTAACGTGACTGCATGTTGCGGATGATCGCCTGGTCGAGATAGGTCTCGCTGTCCAGCACCAGACGTTCCTGCAGCAGCTGCAGCTGCTGCAGCAGGAACATCAGCAGGATCGACAGCAGCAGCGCGATCAGCGTTGAGTTGAATGCCACGCCGAGGCCCTCGGTAACGCCCGAAATATCGCCGGTTACCGCCCGGTGCGCCTCAGCCAGCGCGTCGCCGATGCCGCGTACCGTGCCGATGAAGCCGATCGCCGGAATGGCCCAGGCGATATAGCGCAGCATCGACAGCTCCGAATCGAGCCGATCGGCTTCCGACTGACAAATGCCGTGCGCCACGGTGGAAACGTCCTGGACATTGCGGGTCGCGCCAAAACGCGCCAGCGCCGCCGACAACGCGCGCGGCACCAGCATTTGCCGCTGCTCGGGCGGCAGCGCATCGATCTGCCGCGCGTACTCCCGCGTATCCTCGGGCAGGATCTTCAGGCCCTCCGGAAGTTTCAGCACGCCGGCGTCCAGCACCCGGCGCTCGCGGCCTTGTTTCACGCCTTTGTAGGCGAGCAGCGCCAGCGCCCATAGCAACAGGATGATTTCCGATTCCTGTTCGTAGTCCTTGATGACCACATAGATGCTGCGTTCCGACACATAGCTGCGGTCGCGCGCAGCGGCGGCGCGCTGCTCGATGAGGATTGCCTGCGCCGTCGGTCGCACGTGCAACACGTAGATCGAGTGCACGATAGCCACGCAGATCGCAAGCGCGATCAGGCTGAAGACAAATTCATTGGAGTTCTTGCGATTCATGGGCGGCGGTTCCGTTTCAGATGTCGATCGGAAAGCTGATGTCAAAATCGGCGGTGCCACGCATTTCCGGCGGCAATTCCATCTGCTTGTCGCTCTGCGGCGCCGGCACGAATCCTCCGTCCGGGTCCTTAGTGTCAGCGTCAGTCGGCTCGTCCACGCGGCTGTCGCTCGCGGGCGCAGTAGCCGGCGCTGTCGGTGGCGCAGTGGGTGGTGTTGCCGGAACTGCTGGTGCAGGAGCCGCTGGCGCCGGAGCCGTTGGCGCGGGCGCGGGCGCGGGCGCTGCCGTGGCCGGTGGGACCGTAGATGGCTTCTTGACCGGAGCATCGATCGACAGGGCCACCAGGGACCCTAACGACATCAGTGTGAGCACGGCAATTTGAAACCAGGTGGTTGTCATTCGGCAAACCTCGCTATCCGGAATCCAAGATCATCGCGCGCCGCGTCGGCCGACTCGCGCGCCGCCAGTCGCAGACCGGCGGTCGTGGCGGTGCGCCAACTGGCGCCACGCACCGAGGCCGCGCGGCCGCTGTCGGGGCCGAGCGGATCGGTTGCGGCGCCGGTATCGACAAACGACGAATACCGGTCGTTGACCCACTCTGACACATTGCCGGTCATGTCATAGAGACCCAGCGCGTTAGCCGCATATTTCCCGACCGGCGCAATGGTTGGATACTCATCACGATAGTCCGCCAGCTGCGCCGCGCTGGTATTGCCGGTTTCAGCGCCCGCCAGGTTGGCAACACCCGTGGGCCACGGCAGGCTATTGCCCCACTCGTAGCGCTTTAGGCCCTGCGGCGTGAAACGCGCCGCGTATTCCCATTCCGCCTCGGTCGGCAGGCGATAACCGATCGTCACCGGTTTTTTCAGCACCAACCGGCCATCCCTGGACTCGTAGGCTTCCGCCAGTCCTTCGTCCCTGGACAGCCAGTTGCAGTATGCCGCGGCATCATCGAACGTCACCGCGGTGACTGGCTGAGTGTCGAGATCGAGGCTCTGCTTGCCGATAAATCCCGATTGGTGAGCGGCGCGAAACCGGCGGAATTCGCCGTTGCTGACTTCACGCACCCCGAGGTAGAACGGGCGCGAAAAAGTGACGCGGCGCTGCACCTCGTTAGGTCTGCGGCCTTGTTCGCGCCTTTCACTGCCCATCAGGAAGCTGCCGGGCGCCACCAGCCGCATTGCGCCGGCCAGCCGTCCGGTCACCCTCGGCGCAGGCGGCTGCCAGTCGGCGCTGCGGCCTTCCGGTATCAGCCGATAATCGAGCGTCCGCGCCACGCCGGCCGCCAGATCAACCTGGGTCGAAAAAGTCTGCAGCCCGGACTTACGGATCTCGATCGTGTGGCTGGTCGCGGTCAGCTCGAGTGACTGCGGCAGCTTGCCGCGGGAACTGCCATCGACTAACAACTCGGCATCGGCAGGTTCGCCGTTGACACGCAGTGCCACCAGCACCGGGGTCAGCCTGGCGCTGAATGCGAGCCGGGCGGCGGGCTCCGCGCGCACGCCGCGCGACCACGGCGCGTAACCCGGCCGGCTAACAGCAATTTCGTAGCTGGCACCCGACGGCAAGGCGACCGACAAGGGTGTACGCCCCTTGAATACGCCGCTCACCGTGACCTCCGCGCCCGTCGGCGCCGACTGCACCACCAGGTTCGCATCCGGCGCACCTAACGTAATCGGCCCGATGCTGGCAGTCCGCCCGGCCGTTACGATGACGCTGCTTTCCCAGGCCTTGGCACCCGCCGCGCTGATACGCACGCGGTGCACGCCCGCCGCGACATCTAACAAAGCAGGCGCTGACCGTGCGGGCTGGTCATCCACGGCGACCATGGCGCCCGGCGTCGCAGCAGCGACCTGCAACCGGCCCCAGGAGCTGCGCAGCGGAACTTTCAGACTCTGCCGGACACCGCCGCCCTCAACATTGAGCCTGGCGACGGCGTCTAAATAGCGCTCCGCGCGCAGAGTCAGCGTGCGTGCGCCGGCGCGGATTTCCAGTACACCCGGCGCCCGGCCGGCCGGCTCGCCGTCGACCGTGACCTGCGCACTGATGCCACCGGTGTCGATGGCAATCAGGCCGGGAAGCCTGGCGAGACGCAGGACCTGAGTCTCGTTAGGCGTCGCCAGCACGATGAGATCACGCTCAAGCATGGCGTAGCCCGGCTGCTCGGCGCGCAGCCAATGCTTGCCGGGCAGAACGAACAATGTGGTACCCGATTGCCAGGAGAAAAAAGCATCCGTGGCGCGCACCCGCGCCTCGCGCGGCAGCACATCCAGCGGCACGCGCTGCAGGCGTGCTAACAGACCAAATACCAGCGCCAGGATCACCACAGCAGCGACCGCCCACCAGAGCCGTTGCGAGCGCCAGCCATCGGCCGGTTGCGTCGCGGCCTGTGCGGCGCCGCGCGCAGCGCTGCGCGCCGCCTGCGCGCCCGGCGTCACGTCGCTGGCAATGATATCGACGTCGCGGTCGTCGTCCTGTTCAGTGCGACTGGGTGGCGGCCGCAGCGGCGCGACCGTTTCATTGCCGGCGAGATGACGCACGGTCAGATGCAGCTCCGCCGGACTGATCGAAGCAACCAGCAGCTGTGCATCGCCGGCCGACAGCACATCGCCGGCACGCAGTTCACGAGCCGCGCTGCCTAACAATTCAGCGTTGATGCGGGTGCGCCCTTCGGACAACGGCAGGGCCAACCACAGCCCGCCGTCGAACTCGAGCCGCAACTGCTCGCCAGCGGCCGCGCCCGGCACGATGACGCGGGCACCGGGGCCGCCTATACCGATGGGCGCCGCCAGACGCCGGGCGCCTGCCGGTTCATCAACGTGAACAAATGCCGCAGCGGCCATGGCGAAACTCAGATCGTGTCAGCGCAGTGCAATTCGAATGCCGGGTTGCCATCGCCCGGCTTGACCGCGATTTCGCGGCGCACATCCCGATAACCGTCACGCGTGCCTGTCAGCGTGTATTTGCCGGGCAGCAATTCGAGCTCCCGTTGCGCGAAGCTGCCCAGCGCGCCGACCCCGGACAGGTTCAACGTGGTCTGATTGTCAGATTCCAGGACCACACGCACCGGCTTTTCATACTGCGGGATCAGCAACTCCAGGCGCGAAATTTGCGAACGGAGCACCGGACCGGATGGGGTCGTTGCTCGCGCGGTGGTCAGTAATTGTTGGGTTTCGGTGCGCACGGCGGGACTCGAAAGTCGGTCGGGTTGATCGATAAGACCCTGCAGCCGGCGCGCAAGTTCAACGTGGGGTGTTACGCGCGCCTTGCCGGCGCGAGCGAACTCCACCGATGCATCGTTTTTCAGCACCGCGTTATACGCGGTGAGCGCATCCGACCAGCGCTCACTGGTTTCGAGCTGCAATATGCCCTGCCGGTCGCTGGCCAGGCTAATGCCGGTGTTGCGGCCTTCCAGCTGCGCGAACGCGGCCGCAACCTCGGGCGCATCCGGATTCAGCGTGCGGGCGCGCTCCAGCGCGCTGCGCGCTTCCGGCAATTTGCCGGCACGCAAGGCCGCCAGGCCACTACCGAGCGCGCTCTGGAACTCGCTGGTGCCCAGCGATCCACGCGCTCGCGCCAGGCCATCGATGGCGCGCTTCAGGCGCGGTTCGACCCGCAACACAGTGGCATAGCCCTCGGTCGCTGCCCGGAATTTGTTTTGTGCCAGATCGTTGTCCGCCTGCACCAGCACCGGCAGCAAAGGCTGCAGCTGGGTGCTGCGCTCAAAACCGAGCCTGGCGTCGCGATCGGCGGGCCTGAGCTTGCGAGCGAGGTCAAAGGCGGCGCGCGCGGCTTCGATCTGGCCGTCCTGCAGCGCCTGCTCGCCCGCTGTCATCTGTGCCCTGTAGGCCTGCGGCGCGAGGTCCGCCACTTTCTGCAAACGCTGCAGCGCCACGTCCAGCCGATCGTTGGCGATGTCGTCGTTCGCGGCTTCATGGGCGGCCACCGCGTCCAGGCCCAGCGACTTGCCGGCCGCAAAAACCGGCCCCGCCCAGAGTGCGGCCTGCTGACTCTCGAGCTGAGCTAACAACTGGTCGAAAGACTTGCGACGCTCTGCAAATGTCTGCTCGCGTGCGGCACGTTTGGCCTCCAGCTCCGCGGCCGCTGCGACCGAGTCGACGGCCGCAGCCGTCGACTTGCCCGCGGCTGCAGGCGGCGCCCTGGCAAAGCGCGGCAACACCAGGAACACCGCAGCTAACAACGCAACCGCGGCGCCGAGCGACACCCAAAGCCAGATCTTGCGCCGTGGCCGGTCGTCCCCGAGCGCCGGGTTCGAGCCGGTGTCGCTGCCGCCCTCGAGCACCAGGGTTTCGTTGGCAGTGTCATCGAGAGCAATCGATTTTTCGGCAGGTGCACGCTCGCCGGCGTCGGCGACATTCTCCAGCGTGTCCTGCAGCGAGGCGCGCAGGCCCTCCAGCACTTCTTCCATCGACGCCGGTCTGCCCTCGGGCGACTTCGCGAGCATGCGCATGATCAGGGCGTCGAGACGCGGCGGCAGCGCCTGCGCCGCCTGCAGCGGCGGCACCGGCTGCTCGACCATGATTTTGCGGTCGAAATTCGGATAGTGCGGCGGGTAGCCGCTCAGCAATTCATAGGCAAGTGCGCCGAGGCCATAGACGTCATCCAGCGGCGACGCCGCCTCGCCTAACAACTGTTGCGGACTGGCGCTGAAGGGTGAACCGGCATTGGCCGACTCATCGCCCTCGGACAAGCGCGCTGCGCCGAAATCCGCGAGCTTGATCTGACCCTCCTCACAGACCAGCACGTTAGCTGGTTTGAGGTCGCGGTGAATCACGCCGCGCGCATGCGCATGCGCCAGCGCGCCGGCAATGTCGAGCAGCATCGGCACGATGCGCAGGTAACTGTCGCCGCGCAGGCGGCGCAGATCGCCGGTCGCCAGCTGCATCGGCAACACCGTGAACTGCTCGTCGCGCAACGGCTGGTAGACCTCCAGTATCGACTTGTGACTGAGGCGTTGGGCGATGTCGTATTCGTGCTGCAGCAGCTCCCAGGCTGCGCCGGAATGCGTCAGCTGCGGAAACAGGACCTTGATTGCGACCGGGGAGTCGCTCTGCGTGTCCTGCGCGCGCCAGACCTCGCCATGACCGCCCGTCCCGATCTTCTCGAGCAGGACAAAACGATCTAACAACCGTTGTTCCGGGGCGAGGCTCAGCATGCCACTCCGTATCCGCGGCCAGGCCGCAAGGCGCGCCGATTCGGCGGCGGGTGGGATTCTACTGTTTTGGCGGCGCGGTCGCAGCAGGGTCTGCGGTGACCACCGCGGTACCTGCCGGCGCGGGTACGGGCGCGGGCGCGGGCGGCCGCATCGTCGGCGGCGGACCGCCGCTGTCGCTGCGATACCATTCCGCCAGGAGCTTGCGCCATTCGCGGTACTGCTCCTCAGCGGTGCCGGTCAGCTTCAGCATGCGGCCTTCGACCTCAACCACCTGGCCCTTGGACTCGTTTTCAAACGACCGCGCCAATTCGCTCAGGGCTTCGGCATGCACTTTGACATCGCCGTATTTCTTGACGCCCGAGTAGATCGCCGCGACGCCGCTGCCGATACCGATACTGCGCGCGGTATTTTCGGCAATCTGGCAGTTGTAGCTGTCGGCCGAGCATGCCTGGGGCGCCAGCACGCTGGCGAGAATCACGGCAGCGCCCAGTCCGATGCGCGTGCGGGCTGCATTCCTGGCCTGCTGGACCTTGTCCATTTCATCGAAACTGGCGCGCCGATACTGACCATACGGCTCGGACAGCCGGTCGTAAAAACCACCGTAGTACGCATCGAAGGTGTCGACCACATTCAAGTCGCGCTCGCGCACCTGCGCGACCCGGTTCATGACCGGATCGTTGTCCGCCGGCAGACGCGTGATGCGCAGGATGCCCTTGGCATCCGCGGCAACATAACCGCTGGCTTTTTCCGGCGTGATATCGGCCGCAAAACGCAGATCGGTGACCTGGCGGATCTCGCGGCGCTCGGTCGCGCTCAGGCGGTCGCGCGCAGCTAACAAGGCGTTGGCCACGGCCGCGTAGGCGTTTTCGAACGGATCACGCAACTTCAGGGCGGCATCAGTCTTGTAGGCGCCCAGGTCCGCAACCGCTTCGGAACGCAGACCGTTGATCCAGACGCGCCCCTGCGAATCGCGTGCATCGATGATGATGGCCAGGTTCATGCCATCTGATTCAACGATCCGGCCGGTGACAATCACGTCCAGAAACTGCACCGCGTCGGGTATGACGCGCACCGCACCCCACTGGCTGGTGGACTCCAGCGTGGCGCGCAACTTCGCAGGGATCCAGCGGGCTTCTGCCTTGCGCAGCTCGGGGTAAATACCTTTCTTCGCCAGCTGCTCGGTATCGATGGGGGTAGCGGCGGGTGCGGCCGGCAGACCGGGATCGAAAACCCGGATGCCGACGTCCAGCAGCTCCGCAGCCGCGATGTCCTGTTTCGCCTGCAGCACCTGCACCTTGGCCTGGGGCCGGATGTCGCTGGTCACACAGGCGCTGCTCGCGAGCGCTGCCAAGCTAACAACAATAAATTTTCGCATGCTCATAAATTATCCGCGCGAATTACGTTTGTAGTCTTCGTATTCCTTCCAGAGCTTTTCCTTGAGTTCCGGATCGGTTTCCTGCTCTGCCGCACGCCGCAGACGCCGCGCTACGACATCGTCGTCACTGCCCTGGCCAGAACGCGGATCGGCGCTGGCGCCCGACCCACCCTTGCCACCAGCCGATTCACCGCCCTGCTTGTCTTTCGAGCCTGCCGGGCCACCACCGCCGTCCTTGTCGGAACGCAGATCGCCCTTGCGGCTCTGGCTGCCGCCACCGGCTTCACCGCCGCCAGCCGCAGCGCCCGCGCCGCCGGCGCCCGAATCCGCGCCGCTGGCGCCACCGCGACCGCCTGCACCGCCGCTCTGCTGGCGTTCGTCCCGTTCCTTCGCAACGCGCTCTTTTTCCTTCTGCAGCTCACGATCGAACTCACCCATGGACTCATCCATGCGCTCGTCAATCTTGCCGCGCTTTTCCTCTTCGGTTTGCGCACTGCCGCCGCCCGCGGTCGGGATCGACGGCAGGCTGATGCCGCCGCTGCTTCCCGCACTGCCACCGCCGGTGCCGGTGCCGATGCCACCGCCGATTCCGCCGCTGACGCCGCCGCCAGAACTGCCTGAGCTGTCACCAGAACCGCCGCCACTCTGCGTGGCGCAGGCTGTTAGCACCAGTGTCGCGACGATAACTGTGAGTGCCGAGTTTTTCATGTGGGGGTACCTGACAAGGAATTCACGCTCAATTGCCCGGCGCCGCTGCGACCTCGGGATTGCCCTGGAAAAATACCCGCAACTGGTCGGACATGCGATCGCAGGCGGTACCTTCGACACGGGCGATGAACGGCAGCGGGACGATGACCCCGACCATGGCGCTGGTACCGTGGACCTTGGTGTCGATCGATCCGGCGGATTTCGCGAGTTTCATGTCCCAGACCGTCGCTTCGTAGTTGGATTCTTTTTCCCACCAGCCAAAGCCGACACAGCCGGCCGCGCCTGGAGCCGCGCCGCAGGCAATACTGCCGCCGCCATCGGTCTTGCGGGTCGATCCGTCGAGCCACACGACATAACGCACGCCGCTGGTGGCAAACTGTTCCGCGACCCCCGGTCTTGTTAGCAGCGCGGTGACGGCGGCGGGCCGTGCCGGTGCCGTCGAGGGCTCGAACCAGGGGAACATGTCGTCGACAAACTGGTTGTTGTCGCGCACCGGGATTGGCCTGGCGCCGCCTGCGAGCTTGCGCCCGAGGCAGTCCATGAATCGGTCTTCGGCGCCGGCGCCTTCGATTTGCGGCTTCGCCAGGATCACGATCGCCTCGTTGCCGACGATCTGGCTGCCCGTTTCGCGGGTTTCCGCGACCCGGGACTGCACACAGCCGGTAACGGCCAGCACCAGCACGGCGAGCGCGCTGCTGCGCAGCATCAGCTGGACGGAATTCCCCATAGCGATCCAACAACGCATTACGGCCTCCCGGGTTGACCTGAGTATGCCACGGGCCCGCAGCAATCTCCGGCGTCGTCTCTTTAGAACGGACCGCAGGCCCGGTAACTAGTTCCGCGGCCGCGGCTATTGGGCGGGAAATCGGTCCATTTTGCGCAGCACCGGGAACACCAGCATGCACGCGCCGACGGCCGTCGCGCAGGCCAGGCCGCCGATGACGACGGCGGGCACGGTGCCCCACCACTTGGCTGTCACGCCGGATTCAAATTCGCCCAGCTCGTTGGATGCGCCGACGAACATCGCGTTGACGGCGCTGACCCGGCCGCGGATTTCATTGGGAGTCTGCAGCTGCACCAGCATATGACGCACAAAGACACTGACCATATCGCCGACGCCCATCAGAAACAGCAGCAGCAGCGACCACCAGAACGAGGTGGAGAGCCCAAACAGCACCGTCGCCACGGCGAACAGGCCGACGCCGCCAAACAGGTAGCGCCCGATATGACTGCCGAGGGGCCGGACTGCGAGCCAGGCCGCGGTCAGCAGCGCGCCCACCCCGGGCGCGGCGCGCAGCAGGCCAAAGCCAATCGGCCCGACCTGCAGGATGTCCTTGGCGAAGATCGGCAGCAGCGCCACTGCGCCACCTAACAGCACTGCCAACAGATCGAGCGTGATCGAACCTAACACCGGCTTGTTGCGCCACACAAAACGCAGGCCGTCAAACACGTCGTTGAGGCGCCATGCGCCGTGCGTGTCGGACTTTTGCGGTGCCTTGATGCTGGCCATCAGCAGCACGACCACCAGCAGCAGGCCGAGGATGATCCCGAGACTGAGCTCGACGCCGCGTCCGTGCAGCAGGGTGTCGCCGAGCGCCAGCGTCAAGCCGCCCACCGCGGGGCCCGCGATCACCGCCAACTGAAACAGCGTCGAATTGAAGGCGACAGCGCGCGGAAACACCTGCTGCGGCACCAGGTTCACGGTCATAGCCTGGCCGGTCGGCATCCAGAATGCCCGCCCGCTGCCAAAAATCGCGAGCGCCATGAAAATGGGCCAGGTACGCCCCTGCCAATGCAGGCTGATCCACAGCAGCGCGAGCACCGCCACGGCCTCGATGAGATAGGCAAATATCAGCACCCGGCGTCGATCGACACGGTCGGCGACCTGGCCGGCCGGCAAAACCAGCATCAGGAACGGCAGAAACTGCGCCAGGCCGACATAGCCCAGATCGAGCGGATCGCCTGTTAGGCGATAGATCCACCAGCCGACCGTGACACCTAACATCTGCCAGGCGATGGTGGCGGCGAAGCGTCCGAGCGCGTAGCGGACAAAGTCCCGGTAGGCGAACAGTTCTGTCAAACGCATCCGAAATTGGCTAACCGCAAGGATTTGTTTTTGAAGCGGGGCGCCGAACTGTTAATTTCAGGGGCAGTAGCCAGGGGGAGCGGTATCGATATGGCCAGCAATAGGATCACCCGCCATTTTGCCAGTATTGCCGATGGCCGGTGGGGCGCCCGCCAGGTTCATTACCGGCAGGTCGGGACCGGGCCAGCGGTGCTGTGTTTGCACCAGTCGCCGCTGTCCTCGCGCGACATGCTGGCGACCCTGCAGCGCTGGCAGGGCAAATTCACCTGTATTGCGCCGGATACGCCGGGCTACGGCCTGTCGGACCCCCTGGGCGTGCCGCAGGCAGAAATGTCGGACATTGCCGATGCGGTCATCGAATTCATGGACGCCATCGGCCTGGAAAAGGCGGCCACCTATGGCTTTCACACCGGCGCGATGATTTCGGTCGCGGTCGCGCTCAAGTATCCGGATCGGGTCAGCTGCTGCACCGCCAACGGCTATGTCGTGCAGACGGAAATCGATCGCGCCGACTTCCTCGCCAATTACCTGCCAGCATTCGTGCCGCAGTGGGACGGCTCCCACCTGACCTGGTTGTGGTCGCGGATGCGCGAGCAGACGATTTTCTTTCCCTGGTATCGCAAGACCCTGGCGGCGCGCATGGGCATGGACGTGCCATCGCCCGAGGCGCTGCACGCCGGCCTGTTAGATTTTCTGCGCGCCGGCGACGCCTACCGGGTCGGCTATCGGGCCGCGTTCACCATGCGCAGTGCCGAGGCTGTCGCGGGACTCAAGGTACCCGCGCTGATCACCGCCACCGACACCGATCCGCTGGCGCGCGACCTCAAGCGCCTGGCGCGCCGCCCTGCTAACGTCGCGGTGCAGCCGGGCGGCGACGGCAACGCGACGCTGGACCTGTGCGCCGCCTTCATCGCCCGGCACAAGGCGCCGGCCGCAAAACTGCCCGCGCACACGGCACCGCTCGATGGCCACCTTTGGTCAGACTACGTCGCTGTGCCGGGCGGGCAATTGCGCGCGCGTCGCAGCCTGAGCGGCAGCGGACGGCCGATCGTCGTGCAGCACGATGCCGCGAGTTCAGTCGACATCATCGAACCGCTGGCGCGCGGTTTTGTCGGACTGCGGCCGGTGATCGCGCTCGATCTGCCGGGCCACGGCGAGTCCACGGCACCGCTGCCTGGCGGCAAGGTCACGGTCAACACGTATGCGAAAGCGGTGTTAGCTGCGCTCAAGACGCTCAAGGTCGACGAGTTCGATTTCATCGGCACCTGGGGCGGCGGCCTGGTCGGCCTGGAAATTGCGACGCTGGCTCCAAAGCGCCTGAAACGCCTGGTGATGGCCGATGCGATGTACCACAGCCCGGAACTTCTGAAAGAGCTGAAAGCGCATTACACGCCCGACATCAGACCCGACGCGCATGGCGGCTATCTGCTCGAAGCCTGGCACCTGATGCGCGACCAGGGCCTGTTCTGGCCCTGGTTCAAGCGCCAGAAAGCTAACATCATCCGCAAGCCGCCCTATCTCGACCCGGCGATGATCAACAAGCGCGTGCTGGATCTGTTCCGTTCGCAGGGCAACTGGCGGCGCGCCTACCAGGCGCACTTTGCCTATCCGATCCGCGCCCGGCTCCGGCAGAACAAGGTGCCAACACTGGTCGTGTCGCCGTCCTGGGACCCGCAGTTCGAGGACGGTGAGCGCCTGGCGCGGGACTTCCCCGGGATTCCGTTTCGCAAGGTGCCGGATGATTTCGCGGCCTGGGGCGCGGAGCTGATGCCATTCCTGAATGCCTGAGGCGACGTAGCGGGAGCAGCCATGAAATTATCGATCTGCTGCGTAGTGTTGTTAGCCATGGGTGCTGGCACCGCCCCTGCTGTGGCGCAGTCGCCCGCCGCGGAAAGCGGCGCCATCGCGATTCCGAATCCGCGCCAGGGCTATGAAGTCACCGAGATCGCTCCCGGCTACTACAGCCTGCGCCATCACGCCAATCGCAATGTTTTCTGGGTCACCCGCAAGGGCGTCATTGCCACTGACCCGGGCGACATCGAGCAGGCGCGGGTCATGCGCGAGGAAATCCGCAAGATCACGCCGCTACCCGTGAAGTACGTGATCTACAGTCATCAACACTGGGACCACGTGATCGGCGGCGCAATCTTCAAGCAGGAGGGCGCAAAGTTCGTCAGCCACGAAAAATGCGCGGCGCAGTTTCGCGACCTGCCTAACAAAGACATCGTGATGCCGGACATCACGTTTAAGGCAGACCAGTATGTGGTGCGCCTCGGCGAGCGCAGGATCACGCTGCGCTATCTCGGGCCGAATCACGGTGATTGCCTGGTGGTGATGACCCCTGACAACGTCGACATCCCGTTTATCGTCGATCTTGCGACGGCGGGCGGCATGCCGCTGCCGTATATCTCGGACTATTCACTACACAACTGGGTGCGCAGCCTGAAGGAACTGGAGCGCTGGAGCTTCGAGAACTACGTCGGCGGCCACGGTGTGCCGCTCGCGCCGAAAGCGCGACTGCGCGAACGGCGCGAATATCTCGAAGCGCTGATGCAGGAGGTCAAGCGCGAACTGGACGCCGGCACGCCGGGCGACCGGATTCCCGACATCGTCGCGGAACGGCTGCGCGGACGTTTCGAACAGCTGCGCGGTTTCAACGGCATCGTGCGCGACAACGTGCGCCGCACGATCACCTATTACGCGATGGGCTGGTAGCTCGCGGACCGATGGCGCGGGATTGATCCCGCGCTCCTGTTCTTCACGCGGGGAGCTTGCCCTGCCCGGTGACGACCACGAACAGCAGCGTGCAGGACTCGCGCCAGCGATTGACCCAGGTGTGCAGGTTGCCACCCTGTATCAAGGTGTCGCCAGCCTTGAGAATGATCTCGCGGTCCGTGTCGAGCTTGAAGGCGATCTTGCCGGACAAAATAGCCATGTAATCCAGCGTCGCGTTGCTGTGCAAAGGGATCGCCGGGGCGCGCGTGCCGCCCGGCAATTCGGCGACATAGAAACTGGTACCGGAAAAGCCCTCGCGATAGGCGTTGCCGGCGGTTGCGCCGAGATCCGGTCCTAACGGCAGGCTGACCGGGAGCCCGGTCGATTCCCACAGCCGGGTGATTTTGGTGCCGCTCATATCAAAGCTGTTGCCCGCGGCGCCGTCCTGCAAAACTACCGTGCGGCCCGCGGCGTCGTAACTGGTCACCACGCGCCGCACCGCACGCCAGCCGCGCGCTCCGCGTGCCGGCGCTGCGGCATCGGCCCCCTGCACGACCTGCGCCGTGGCGGCCATGGCGGGGATCGCCAACGCCTGTCCTAACAAATCGCGACGCGAAACCTGTTTCGTTCTTGCAGTCTTGCGCATAGGAATTTCCGTGTGATCGGTGGAGTCCGTTTTGCGGCCAATCTTACCGCGGTACTTGCAAATGGGCGCCGCCATGTTGACGATGTGCGCATGCAAGCGAACTATCGGTTAGCGGTCGTGACCGCCCTGGGTTCTTCCTGCGCGCTGGCCGCGTCCGTCCCGGCCGGCATGGTGCGCGTTTCCGATGCGGCCCGCCACAGCCTCGCGCCCGACGTCACCGTAGACTCCAGGGGCAACGTCGCCATTATCTGGCTCGACAAGGAGCCGGCAACCGCGACCGCACCCGCCAGCGACGCAGGCATGGAACATGCCGGGATGCAGCACGGCGCCGGCGCAGCTCCGGATCGGCACCTGTCTTCCATGGACCTGTATTTCGCCCGCTCCACCGACGGCGGCCGCCGCTTCAGCAAACCGCTGCGCGTCAACCGCGAGCCCGGCCAGGTGTGGGGATTTGCAGTTTCCAAGCCGAAAATTGCAATCGCGCCGACCGGCACGATACACATCGCCTATCCGGCTAACGCCGTTAGCTCGGTGCCCGGGAAGTCGGTGCTGGTGATGTACTACACGCGCTCGAACGACGGCGGCAAGAGCTTCGAGCAGCCGCGCCTGCTGCATCAGATTCCGGCGCTGGACCAGTCGGCGTTCATGGATGGCGGCTTCACCACCGCGCATGCCTTTGGCTCGATTGGAGTCGCGCCCGATGGCAGTGTGCATGCGATCTGGGTCGATACCCGCGACTGGGATCGCGAGCGTGGCGCAGGCTCTGCGTATTACGCGCGCTCCACCGACGATGGCAGGACATTTACAGCCGAGGCTGCCGCGCTGCCGACCGATGTCTGCCCCTGCTGTCAGATCATGCTGGCGTTCGACGCCGCCTCGAATGTCTACGTGGGCGCGCGCCAGGTGACCGGTGACGGCCACCGCAACAGCAGCATTGGCCGTATACCGGCGGGCAGTAACAAGGTTTCGCAACGCGCAGGCCTCGCAACGGTCCCCTGGAAACTGGAGGGCTGTCCGCTCAAGCCCACGGTGGTCGCGGTCGACGGCAACACCGTGTATGCCGCCGCTTATCATGGTGGCGAGAATCCGGCAGGGGTCTACGCTGCTGTTTCCGCGAATGGCGGCGCAAGCTTCGCTGCGGAATTTGCGATCCATCCGGACGCGACGGTCTCGGACGCTCCGGCACTGGTGTTAGCTGGCGGTGCACAGCCCATCATCGCCTGGCATGCCAAAACAACCGCTGTGCGGCGGGTGTTCTGGCGCAGCCTGGCGCGCGGCGGCGGCTCGATGGGGGCCATCAATGAACTGGCTGCGCCTCAAGGATCCGCACAGGCGCCGGCGCTGGCGGCGCGCCCCGATGGCCGGGTGCAGCTCGCCTGGCAGCAGGGCGAGCAGATCCTGACGACGATCATCGATGCGCGCGGCGCGCGGCGGGTCGCGCGATGAAAACCTGCAGGTCCGCGGCGGCACTGACTGCATTGTTAGCTTGCGGTGCTGCGGATATCGTCGCCGCAACGGTGCCTCAAGCTGCGTCGCAGGCCGCGCCGGTTCGGGTCGGACCTGCGCAGCTGGCCACGGCCACCCAGTTGCGCAAGGCGCTTGCAAAATATCGCGGCCAGGTGATCGTGCTGAATTTCTGGGCGACCTGGTGCACGCCCTGCCTGCGTGAAATTCCGGACTTTCTCGCGCTGGAACAGGAACTGGCGCCGCGCGGACTGAAATTGCTCGGCGTGTCGATGAATGAGCCCGCGGAACTGGCGAGTGTCGTGGAACCTTTCCGGCGGCAATATTTCCCGGCATTTACCACCTACCTGCGCAATGAGCCGGATATGGACAGCATTGCCAGCGTGGTCGATACGGCCTGGAACGAGATCCTGCCGACCACCTGGGTGTTAGGTCGTGACGGCAAGGTGGTAGCAAAAATTCAGGGACGCAAGAGCCGCGACGAATTTCGCGTGCTACTCGAGGCGGCGCTGCGGCCCTAACTCACGGCTGCCTACGATCCGAATCGGGCACTGACGGGCTGTCGCCAGGCTTGTTGCCTGCTTGAATGCCCATGGCGCTGCGCGCGCTGCGCGCCAATTCCCCGCCTTTAGTCTTGGCCTTGCGCAGCCACAAGCGCGCCCACGCAAATTCCAGGCCCAAAATGCCGAGACCGACCGGGATCACCACCAATGCCGGGCCGGGCAACACGATCATCACGATGCCCACGATCAGCACGGTGAAGCCCACCACGGTGATGACGATTCGTTTGGCCCAGCGATAGGCGTTATTGGCAGTCATTGCTTTTTATTGTAACCCGGTTGCAGCTGCCGGTCCTGCCACCTTGCTAACAAAATCTGCGCGATGACCGCACCGCAACCGGCCAGAAACATGTCCCACTGCGTGTCCCAGACATCGCCCTGGGTGCCGAGAAACGCGTCCGCCTGGCCGCCAATGATTACCGCCGTCCACCATTCGAGAAATTCGTAGCAGGCGCTGATTGCCAGACCGATGCAGACCACAATGAAAAACAGCCAACCGCCATGCCGCAGCGGCGTACGGCGCAGCAACACCTCGCGCGCAATCATCGCCGGCACGAAACCCTGGGCGAAGTGTCCGACACGGTCATAAGGATTGCGCGACAGGTCGAAAAGTTCCCGGGCCCAGTCGCCGAGCGGCACCAGTGCATAGGTGTAATGCCCCCCTAACATAAGGATCGCGGCGTGCACGGCGATCAGCACGTACAGCAGCGGCGTCAACGGAAAGCGCCTGCGGGTAAACCACAGCAGCGGCATCGCGATCACCACCGGAAACACTTCGAGCGCCCAGGTCGGTTGGTCGTGGGGCGCGACTCCAGACCAGACCAGGCCTATCACGGCGATCGTAAGCAGAAACCACCATGCTGATTCCGAGAGGCTGTACAAGGCGTCGCGATTGACTTCAAGCATCGAGAAACTCCCGCAGGATCGCCGCGAACTCTGCAGTATGCAGGTCGAGGAAGCCGTGCCCCCAGTCTGGCAGATTGAGGATACGGCCGTTCTTCAGCAGCGGTCTGGCGCGCGGCGTGTACTCGACCAGGTCGTCATTGGTATTGATGACCAGCACCGGTTGCGTAACCCGGGGCAGCGTCGTGTCGTAGCGGAAATTGAACGCCGCGCGATGACCCCAATGCCGCGCCTCACCGCCGCGCATATGATCCGGGTAGTAGCGCATGACCATCTCGGCTGTCTGCCCCGGCCCGCGCCAGCGCATCAACTCGTTCCAGTACTGGGTGAGATGACTACCGTCTTCCGCAACCTTCAGCGGCGCGAATTCGCGCTGCATCTGCGCGGCTTCCTCGGGCGTATAGACCGGCGTTGAGATCAGCACCAGGTGCCTGATCGCGTCCGGCCGCTGCAGCGCCAGCTGCAGCGCAATTTTCGAGCCGGTGTGGTAGCCGAGACAGTCCGCCGCCTCGATACCTAACAAATCCATCATGTCACCCATCGCAGCGGCGTAGTCGGCGATCTCCGGCGGCCGGCGCGGCGGATCGCTGCCGCCATACCCAGGCGTATCAGGCGCAATCGCGAAGCGGTCGCGGCCCATTTCCGCCAGCAGATTTTCGTAGATGGCGCCCGAGACCGGGCTCAGGTGGAAGCACAGCAGCGGCCGCCGCGCGCCCGCCGCGCCGAGCGGCGCGGTCAGCCGCAGATGCAGCTGACCGTAGCGTGCGTCCAGATATTGACGGCGAACGGACTGCACGGTTCGCCTCAGGGCAGCGCGCGCAAATCCTCTTCGAGTTTGTCAGCTAACAGAGTCTGGTAGTAGTCGCCGTTGGCGACTTTGCGCGCCGCGGCGAGGAAACCCAGCATCTCCTGCTTGTCCTTGCGGACCTTGCAGTCCTGAAAGTCGCCACGCAGCACGTAGTAGACGAATCCGAGCTGGCCCGCGATGCGGTTCTGCTGCGCCGCACGCCGGATAAGCTCGGCGCCGCGGCAGACGTCCTTGGGCTGCTGGTTCATGCCGGTCAGTGACAGGTACCCGATCACGAACAGCGCCTGCGGATAATTCGCCGCGATGGCAGCCTCGCGATTCGCGAGCCCCTCGGCGCCGCGGCCACTGTAACCGAGCGAGCGACCTAACAGATAATTCAGGCGCGGATTGCCCGGATCGGCCTTGACCGCCGCGCGGCAGGCCTCGATCGCACGCGGCAGGTCCATCTGCGGCTTCTCGAGACCGGGCGCCACGTGATACGGGTCGTCGCCATGCGAAGCCAGGCGATCACACTCGGTCGGTACCTGCGAATATTTCGACGGATCAAAAGGCACGACCACTTCGGCCGGCATCGCCGCCGCGGCCAGCGCATCGCGCCGCGCCTGCAGCTTGCGAGTCGCGGATTCCATCCGGCCTTCGGACTCGCCGTACGGAATCTTGCTGGTCGAAATACTCAGGTAGCGCTCCAGATCAGCGTCTGTCAGCTTGAGCCCGCAGGCCTTGAAACGGCCGTCCAGGTAGCCGTCGACCAGGTAGGCTCCGGTCCACGGATGTTCCAATGCAATGGACTGCTGCCACAGCTGCGCAGCGCGGCAATCATCGTGTGGCGCCTGCGTGCCTTCGTAGAATACGTAGCCCAGCACGAAGATCGCCTGGCGATATCCCAGCGCCGCGGAGCGCTCGAGTTCCAGAATGGCGGCGGGGGTTTTCTTTTGATAGAACAACACCCTACCTAACAAATAGTGCGCACGCGCGCGGCGATCGTCCTGGGCAATGACCGTGCGGCACACGGCCTCGGCCTTCGGCAGATCGATATCCTTGCGTTCGAATCCGGGCAGCACCTTGTCCGGGTCCGACGGATGCGATGCGATGCGGTCGCAGTCAGTGACTTCGGCCCGCGCCGGCACCGAAACCACGCCCAGCAATGCGAGCAGAACCGGCAGAACCAGCATGGAATAACTCATCGATTTCATGATCAGCCCTCCTATTGAACCGGCATTCTGCGCGGAAAGAGACTATTTCACCAAGCCGACAGCGAAATCCGACCAATTTGTAAACGCCGACAGCAGCGACGCTAGGCGCACTGCGCGTACCCGGCGTTAGCTCCGGGGCATACAGCGCGCCACGAGCGCCGCAATCTCCTCGGCATGCGTGCGGCACAGATCCACATTGCAATGTGGCAGGTCGAGATATGTACTGCCCGGCGGCAACAACCCGCGCGAGCGCGCCGTCAGTTCAAAAACGTCATCGTGCGGCGCGAGCGCAATCACCGGATGCCTGAGGCGTTTGCAGGCAGCCGCGGCGTCGTAGCGGAACACCGCCTCGTAGGCCTGGCCGGCCCAGGGTGCCAGCAAATAATCGACATAGCGGCGCTGCACATCGGGAAGGTCGAACGGCGGCTCGCGATACTGGAAGCGCGCCTTCCAGGCTGGCAACAGGTGCGAGCCGTCCTCGAGCGGTGTGACCCGCAATTTCGCGAAGGTCTGCAGCCCCGCGGCCATTTCCGCGGCACTGAAAATCGGAATGGCGATCATGCCGAGATGCCGCACCCGCGACGGCATCTGCAGCGTCATTTCCAGCGCCTCGAGCGCGCCGGTATGCATGCCTAACAGATCGACCTGTCCGCCGACGCCGAGCGCATCCAGCGCCTGCCACATCGCCGCTGCATAGGCCGGCAGGGCTGGGGTCGCGGGCGGCGCGTCGGAAAAACCATAGCCGGGCCGGTCCGGCGCGATCGACGGCCGGCCTAACAACGGCTGCAGGTGCGTCCACATCTGGCTGGAGCGCGGCGACATGTGCAGCAGCACCAGAGGCGGGCCACCCTGCATCGGGTCGCCGCCCTGCAGGCGTACATGCACCTGGCCCAGTGCGGTAGGGACGATTCGGCGGACTTCAGTGCTCATGGCGAACTCCTGGCAGACGCTGGCGTCCCGGCGTCGTGCCGGCGCACGAAATCGATGATCGCCGCAGCCACGGCGGCCGGGTCTTCATGATGCATCATGTGACCCAGCCCTTCGAGCCTGACAACTTCAAGCGTCCTGATGCACTTTTGCATCGACACCACGTCGTCGTCGCGCTCGAGGCGGCTCAGGTAGTCCGAGCCGCTGGCCAGCACCATCAGCGTCGGCGCGCAGATTTGCCGCCAGCAGGCCTCGGCTTCCTCGCGGCGATACAACACCGGATTGACCAGGCGGTGCCAGGGATCGGCGGCGACCTCAATGCCACCGTCCAGGCCCGGCCGTGTCCAGGCGCGCGCGATGAAGGCCGCACGCTGCGCAGCTAACAAACGATTGCGCTCCATGAGCTTTCGCGTCAGCACCTCCGCGTCCTGGTAGCGGCTGCGCGGTTTGGGCCCCGCCTGCACCGCGTTCAGCCACTGCACATAGCGCGCGGGCGCGTCGAAAGGCCGGGTTCGCGGCAGGCCGAAGCCCTCGAGGGAAACCACCCAGCGCCAGCGTTCGGGCCGCACGCCGGCATGCAGCAGTGCAATATTACCGCCCATGCTGTGCCCGATGACGCAACCCAGTGCGCCGGCGGGCAGGTAATGAGCTAACAGCGCATCGACATCCGCGAGATAGTCCGGAAACCAGTAGGAATGGTTCTGGCAATCGCTGCCGCCGAAGCCACGCAGGTCGGGCGCGATGAATGACCAGTCAGCCGGCAGGCTGTCGACCAGGAACTGGAAAGTCGCGCCGCTGTCCTGGAATCCATGCAACAAAAGAATGCAATTGCTGCCGCCCGGGCCCCAGCGCGTGACCTGCAGGCGCAGGCCGCGTACCTCGAGGAATTCACTACGCGGCGCGCGCCGCGGCTGGTAGGGTTCGATCCGCTCCGTCACCGCGTCAGGCCCCGAGAAACAGCCGAAACGCCGGGTTGGCGGTTTCGTCGGTGAACGCGTAGTGCAGATCGTTCAAGTGCGCGATGAATTCGGCGCGCTCGGCGGGCGGCACCTGAATGCCAGCTAACACACGGCCATAGTCCGAGCCATGATTACGATAATGAAACAGGCTGATATTCCAGCGGGTACCGACCGCCTCCAGGAACCGCAGCAGCGCGCCAGGCCGCTCGGGAAATTCAAACCGGTACAACAGCTCGTTCTCGGTGCCGCGCGCATGACCGCCGACCATGAAGCGCACATGCAGCTTCGCCATTTCGTTGTCGGTCATGTCAGTGACCGCGTAGTTCCTGGCGCGCAGTTCGGCGATCACCTCGTCGCGTTCGGCGCGGCCGCGGCGCAGCCCGATGCCGACAAAGATCTGCGCGGGATGTTCCCGCTCGAAGCGATAGTTGAACTCGGTGATGCTGCGCCGCTCGATTGTGCCACAGAATTCCATGAAGCTGCCAGGGCGTTCCGGAATTTCCACGGCTAACAAAGCTTCGCGCTGGGCGCCGAATTCAGCGCGCTCAGCCACGTGCCGCAGCCGGTCGAAGTTCATGTTGGCGCCGCTGTTGATCGCGACCAGCGTGCGGCCCTCGAGCTGGTCGCGCTGCACCAGTTTCTTGAGGCCCGCGACCGCGAGCGCGCCGGCCGGCTCCACAACGATGCGCGTGTCTTCAAAAATATCCTGGATCGCGGAACAGATTTCATCGGTGTCGACAGCAGGACTTCATCGACGTACTCGCGGGCCAGCCGGAAGGTTTCCTCGCCGATTTGTCGCACCGCGACGCCATCGGCGAACACGCCGACGCGATCGAGTATGACCCGCTGACCGGCGCGCATGGCTTCATACAACGTGGCCGCATCCACGGGCTCGACGCCGATCACGCGGATGCGTGGGTTCAGGTACTTCACATAGGTCGCAATGCCGGCGATCAGGCCGCCACCGCCGACCGGCACCAGAATCGCGTCGATGTCGCCGCCGGCCTGGTGCAGGATTTCCATCCCGATCGTGCCCTGCCCGGCGATGACATCCGGGTCGTCAAACGGATGCACGAATACCAGGTTGCGCTGCCGGCCTAACACTGCGGCATGCGCGGCCGCAGCATCGTAATCGTCGCCGTGCAGGACGATTTCGGCGCCCAGCGCCGCGACTGCCCGCACCTTGATCTGCGGCGTGGTTTCCGGCATCACCACCACCGCGGGAATGCCGCAATGCTTTGCGGCCAGCGCCACGCCCTGCGCGTGGTTGCCGGCCGAGGCGCAGATCACGCCGCGTTGCGCGGCGGTGGCCGACAAGTTCGCGATGTGGTTATAGGCGCCACGCAGCTTGAAGGAAAAAATCGGCTGCAGATCTTCGCGTTTCAGCAGGACCTTGTTTGCGACGCGCTGTGACAGGCGCGGCGCTGGATCGAGCGGCGATTCGATCGCGACGTCGTAGACCCGCGCCTTGAGGATGCGCTCGATGTAGGGATTGGGCGTCAAAAGCTAGGGTGTCGCTTTGACGGTTTCGCGCGCGAACGCCGCGTAGACGCGATTGACGAACTCATCGCGCTCGGCCTTGCTGCGCGCCTGCTCTTCCGGCGACGGCATGTGCTGCTCGATCATCTCGGTCGTGACCTTGCCGTGGGTTGTCAGCAGCCGTTCCATGATGCGCTGCCGCTCGCGCAGCACCCAGACCTCGGCGCCGAGTTCCAGCGTGACCGCAATCAGGTTATCGATGGCCGGATTATCAAAAAATGCGGGTTCTGGCGCCGGCACCGGCGCCTTGATAGTGGGTGGCGTAGACATACGCCGTGAAGCTTAGCGCGGCCGGGTCATGAAGCGAAACCGGGACTTGCCGACGCGCACCACATCGCCGTCGCGCAGCAGATGGCGCGCGACGCGCCGGCCGTTCACCAACAGGCCATTGGTGCTACCCAGGTCTTCGATGACGGTCTGGTTCGGTCCTGCCATGACCGCCGCGTGGTAGCGGCTGACAAAACGTGCCTCCACCTGGATATCGTTGTCGGCGGCCCGGCCAATGGTGACGCGGCGCGTCAGGCGATGCAGTATTTCGGTATCACCATCGATCAGCGCCAGGAACCGGGCGGGTCCCTCGGCGAGAACCTCTTCGCTGATGTGTGCGGTTGCCGTGGGGTCTGTTTCTCCGGCGTCCGACTCCGCGCTGACGTCCTGGCCGCGCGCGTAGCGTAACTCGGTCTCGAGCGTATGGATCTGGTCCTCCGCCGCCTGCAGGTCGTGCTCGAGTTCGGCGATGCGCTCGAGCGGCCCGTGCGCGGCCGGGTCAGAGGGCTGATCCATATCAGCGGCCCGACGCAGGCTGGTAACCAATTCGTCGACCGGCATTTCCGGCGCGCGGCGCGGCGCAAAAGGCAACAGGTTGTCCGGCACCGACGGCGGCGGTGTCGCATTGTGAGCGTCCAGGCGCGCCGTCAGCTCGGCGACCTGGCGCTGCAGCACGCTGACCGCCGCGTCGGCATGCCTGACGCGCTCGCGGCATTCGGTCTCGAGCGCCGCCAGTTCCTGCTCGCGCGCCGCGAGCTCATGGGCCCGCACTGTTAGGTCTTCCGGCTGGCTACCCGGGTCGCGGCGTCCGGCGGCGGGACGCAGAATCGGCAACGCGCCTGCCTTGTCGCCGTTAGGCGACAAGACGGGTGCGGTGTCGTTGTTATCACCGGATGGCCCCATGCGGCAGTGATAACCGAAATTTGCCTGCTTGGCCAGTGGGGTCAGTAAACTCTGCGACCTCGATAACTATGCGCAATGTGTACATTTTGATGGCGGCCCAGGCCTTGGCGGGCTGCAGCAGCATCGTGCTGGTGACCTTCGGAGGCATTGCCGGCGCGCGCATTGCTCCTTTCCCTGAGCTTGCCACCCTGCCTATGAGTCTTTCTATTCTCAGCATGGCGGGCATGTCCCTGCCGGCGGCCCTGATCATGCAGCGCATCGGCCGCCGCAGCGCCTTTATCGGCAGCGCACTCCTCGCGGCGCTTGCGGCGCTGGTGTTTGCGGTCGGCATCGCGCAGGCCAATTTCGCGTTGTTATGCCTGGGCGGCGCGCTGATCGGCTCTAACATGGCCTTCGTCCAGCAATATCGTTTTGCCGCGACCGAGTATTTGCCTGCCGAGCAGGCCGGCGTCGGCGTCGCAACCGTCCTGCTGGGCACGCTGGTGGCCGCGGTCATCGGACCGTTCATCGGGCAACTGGTGCGCAACGTCGGCGGCTGGCGCGAGTACACCGCGAGCTATGTGGCGTTAGCGGTGTTGTGCGCCAGCGCCGCAATTGTTCTGACCCGGCTGCAACCGGCGCGAGCGCTCGCAGCCACCAGCAAACGCGGTGGCCGGCCGTTAGCACAGATTGTCAGGCAGCCGGTGTTCATGCTCGCCGTGCTGACCGCCGTGGCGGCCAACGCCGTGATGAGCTTCATCATGACAGCGACCCCCATCAGCATGCATGAGTTCGACGGTTTTTCCGGTGGCGAGACCAGCACGGTAATTACCGCGCACCTGATCGGCATGTACCTGCCCTCTTTGTTCACACCCCTGCTGGTGCGGGTGTTAGGCTTGCGCGCGATGATGCTGACCGGCATCGTCACGATGATCGCCTGTGTGGTGATTGCGGCCTTCGTCGGCCAGCACTTCATGCACTATTTCTGGGCGCTGGTTTTGTTAGGTATTGGCTGGAACCTGATGTTCGTGGCCGCGACCACGCAGCTGACCTCGACCTACCAGCCGGAGGAGCGTTTTCGCGCCCAGGGATTCAACGACCTGGCGGTGTTCGGCAGCCAGGGCCTGGCATCGCTGGCCGCGGGCGCCGCCATCCAGGGCGTCGGCTGGATCCAGGTCAATCTGCTGACTCTGCCTGTGTTAGGCCTGGTGGCGCTGAGCCTGCTGGGGTTCAGCCGGCGAGAAACTCGCTGAGTTCCCGCGCCACCACCTCGGCTGCGACGCTGAACAACCCGTGGCCGTAGTCGGGCAGGTCCTGGTACTGGGCGTTGCGCAGGATTGAACGTGCGCGCTGGGTAGCCTCCCACAGATCGTCCCTGGGGCGCAGCACCAGCGTGGGTTGGCTGACCTGACTGAGCCGCTCGCGCGCGTTGTAATTCATGACCGCGCTGGCGCCCCACCAGGCATTGGGCCCGTTGTGCATTTTCTCCGCAAAGCTGGCGGCTAACATGTCGAGCGTGACGCCCGGGCCGCGCCATTGCTGCGAATGCTGCCACTCTTTGAGCAGATGGCTGCCATCTTCGAGCACCGGCATCGGCCACGGCGATTTCCTGAACGCAACACGCTCCGCCTCTTCGAGCACCGGCACCGCAATCAGTACCAGCTTGCGCACGATCTCAGGGCGCGCCAGCGCGACTTCCGCGGCGATCAGGCTGCCGGTGTGGTAACCGAGCAGGTCGATTTTTCGAAACCGCATTTGATCGATGAAATCCAGCATGGCGCCGGCATAGTCGGCGATGCTGGGCGCGGCCACTGGCGGGTCTGAGGCGCCAAATCCGGGCGTGTCCGGCGCATACACCGGGCGGTCGCGGCCCATGATTTCCAGCAACTGGTCGAACACCCCGCCCGACATCGGGCTCTGGTGAAAGCACAGCAACGTGGCGCCTTCGTCAAAACCTCCGCCGCCGGTCGGCATCGCACTGCGAACATGCAGCTGTCCGTAGCGGCATTCGAAGTAAGCGCGCCGCAGGCGCGGACCAGAGGGCGAAGCAGTCGTGTTGGGCATGTGCCAAAATAGTTTACTCACGGGTCTATCCGCAATACATCTCGAGGGTTTCACGATGAAAATTTACGGTGGTTTCGCCTCTCCCTATGTCGCGCGCGTCGTCATGGCGGTCCGCGCCAGGGGCATCGACGTGCCCGTCGTTTTCCCCGAGGGCGGCATCAAGACACCCGCGTTCCTGAAAATGAACCCCATGGGCAAGATGCCGGTCCTGGATGACAACGGTTTCGCGGTCTCGGAATCCGGCGTCATTCTCGAATACCTGGAAGACGCCGCGAGCGGCAAGTCGCTGCTGCCGAAGGAACCCCACAACCGCGCTAACGCCCGGCTGATCGCCCGCATTACCGACCTGTATCTGATGGCACAGACCGGCGGCTTTTTTCGCAACATGAATCCTGCGCAACGCAACCAGGCCGAGGTCGATGCGTCGCTCGCCGGCACGCGTAACGCGATCCATTATCTGGAGCACTACACCTATGCCTCCGGCCACTACCTCTGTGGCAAGGAAATCAGCATCGCCGACTGCACGCTGTTGCCGGCGCTGCTGATGTTCGTGAAGTTTCTGCTACCGGCCTTTGGCGAAACCGATGCCCTGAAAGACGCGCACAAGCTGACGCGTTGGTTCGGCGCGATGCAGGCGGACGCGCAGTGGGGCCCTTTCTGCACGGAATACGGCGACGCCTTTAGCGCATTTGTCTCCGCGCGCCGCAGCTAACAACAGCATGCACGGCTGGTGGGTCGAACAATTCGGCGGCACCGAGGCGCTGTGCTGGACCGAGCGGCCGGCGCTCAGCCCCGGTCCCGGACAGTTGTTGGTCGCGGTGCGCGCGTCCGGTATCAATTTTGCCGAGACGCGCATGCGTGCCGGCACCTATGGCGGCCAGGCCCTGCCTTTCATGATGGGCATGGAATGCGCAGGCACGGTGCGCGCGGCAGGCCCGGGAGTCGGCGGATTTCAGGTTGGGCAACGGGTGTTCGGTCGTGCGCGCGGCGCGCACGCGACCGAGGTACTGTGTGACGCCGAGCATCTGCTACCGCTGCCGGACCAACTCAGCTTTGAAGATGGCGCCGCCATTCCGGTCGGCTGGCTGACCGCCTGGCATGCACTGGTCACGGTAGCAGCGGCCGACGCCGTCAAGGGCAAACGCGTGCTGATCGAGGCAATCGCCAGCAGTGTCGGCAGCGCCGCGCTGCAAATCGCGCGCTGGCGTGGTTGCTGGGTGGCAGGCACCGCGAGCCGCGAAGACAAGTGTCAGCGCGCGTTGGCTGCGGGCGCCGACGCGGCTTACAACTACAAGACTTCGAATCTCGCGGATTGCGTGCGTCGGGATACTGCCGATCACGGCATCGACGTTGGACTCATGACCATCGGCGAAGAGACCGCTGCCTCACTGTTCGATTCCATGGCCCATGAAGGCCACATCGTCATGTACGGCAGCACTGGCGGCCGCCAGGTTTGCTTCAACCTCAACATCGGCACGCGCAATCTGCGGCTGTCGGCCATGAGCATTTCCACCAGCGCGCGCTTCCTGCCGGAAACCATGGTCAGTTTCCGCACATTGGCGTTGCCGTTGTTTGCTAACAAAACGCTGCACGCGGTGGTCGACACGGTGCTGCCGATGAGCGAACTGCCGCGCGCGCATCGGATGGTCGATGAGCGCACGCACTTCGGCAAAGTGGTGCTGGTCAACTGACCGGCCGCTCACACCGGCACGGTGATGTGCTTGCCGGCGAACACGGCCTGCCAGTTCTCGATTTCCGTCATCACCACATCATCGACGGCATGCGCCAGGTCCGAGACGCGCTGGTAGCGCAATTCAGAATCCGGCGCAGCTAACAAAAGACCGATGCGGTCGTTGATCGCGTCGAGCTTCGCTGCGGTGACGTTGGAAATGGCCGCAAAGCGTTCGAAATCGCCAAAATAGCGGATGCCCGCGAAGGCGCCGCCCAGGGTTGGGAAGAACACGCCGAGAAAAGTAATCGGCTTGGAGGCGGCGTTCGCCCACGCCGCCGGCCACCATCCGAAGCTGCCGCCGGCCTTCAGTACCAGGCAGGCGGCGACGGCGACGATCGCCAGCTTGAACAGCAGCACGCCGAAGCGGTCGAGGTTGTGGTGCGCGTTAGCCAGCCGGCGCGCCTTGTCGCGATGGTAATCGCGCTGCGAAACTACGTGGTCGCGCAGCAGATCGCGCAACGCACTGCGCAGGTAGCCGGCTGAAACCGAAATCCGCGGCAAGCCCAGCTCGCGCAGCGTCTGGCGCGCGTACCACTCCGGCCACGAGGTATCGGGACCGCGCGGCCAGCGGCCCGCCGGCCGCGCGGTACCTAACAACAGCAGGATCGGCGCATGCCGCAGGTATTCCGCCACGCGTCGCGATTCAAACCAGCGGCCATGCCAGCGGCGCCGGCGGGCGATTGCGGTCAGCGTCAAAATTCCTGACAGCAACAGGAATTCGAGCAGTGCGAACCACCACTTGTGCTGTTCGGCGCCGAACGGCAGCCATAACAGGCCGCCAATGATCGCCACCGCGGCAAGCAGGAAATTTGCGACCATGCTGCCGCGATACGCATCCGACAGATAGGTCCCCATGCCGTTAGCCCAGGCAAACCGCGGCAGCACTGCCGCAATCAAACTGGTTGCGAACCCGTTGTCACTGTCCGGCAGCGCGCAGGCGGTGGTTGCGAACCTGGCGCCACTGTGCGCCGCAATCTGCTCTGGTGCTTCGTAGTGCTGGCGCAAACTGCGCCAGCGTCCCGCCCAGCTGTCGCTGCCGAACAGGACTTCGATACGCCGATACGCATGCAGCAGCGGATTGCTGCGGGTGTGCCAATGCTCGCTCTGCAACGCATCGACGCCGGAACGCGCCACTCGCGCCTGGCGCCGCACGGCGCCGGGCATGACCGGCACCAGCGCTTGCGTCACAAGTTCCTGCAGGTCGGCAACGCTGGCCAGGCCGGCCTGCGGGTCCGAGTCGAGGGTCGCCAATGCTTCCGGCGATCGCAAAATGCGCCAGCAATCCGGCGCGCGTGCATCCACCCAGACCACTGTGGTGCCGACATCGAGCGCTGCGGCAATCGTATGCGCCGTGCCGCCGACCGCAGCGCCTGACATGCCGTCCCAGACGGCGACCAGGAAGTCGCACTGCTCGACCATCACCCGCGCCGCGACCGCAGCGCGCTCACTCACAGCAACGTCGCAGGCGCGCTGCGCATCCACACCGGCGCCGTCGGCCAGGCTCGCCAGCAACAGGGTTGCGATGCGCGCATCCTGCTCGGCCAGCGCAAAAAGATGCGCGCTCGCACAGGCGGCGCGCAGTGACTGCGCGCGAGCTAACACGGACGGATCCATGATCGCATCGTGGCCCGCAAGCAGTGCGGTCGCATCGGCGGCGGATGCCGGTCGCGCATTGACGGCAATGTTCAGTTGCATGCCGAAAGGCAATGGCGCGATCACTTCCCATTGCCGCGCCTGCGCAAGTTGCAGCGCCAGCTGGTCGCTGCCCGGCGTCAGCAGCGTGCAGAGACGCGTGCGCGCAACCCACCCCGCGGACAGCGTCGCCGTTTGCGCGCGGGCGGCCGCGTCCAGGAAGTCGAACAACCGCGCCAGCGCGCGCCCGGTCTGTGACTGGTTGGCGGCGAACGTGGGATTGAAATCGCGATGCCCGGTAAAACCGACGCAGAGCCGCACCGCCGGTGCGGCAAATGCGTGCTTGATCGGAGCCGATGGCGTCATAGACCCGCACACAATACCAAGTCGCGCCGGTTGCCGTAGCATCGGGCGCGGTTTAAGCTGAAATCCGTTGGCCCTGCCCCATGGCTAACGCCAGAAAGAACAACTGTGACTGCCCCCGATCCGATAGCCGTCAATGTATTCCTGAGTTACTCGCGCGAGGACCGCACGCAGGCGGAGGCCGTGGTCCGCGCCCTTGAGTTGCGAGGCTGCAAGGTCTGGTGGGATGGCCTGCTGGTTGGCGGGATGGCGTTCGCCAACACCACCGAACAGGCGCTCGAGAACGCCGCCGCGGTGGTCGTGCTGTGGTCGACAATTTCGGTCGAGTCGCATTGGGTGCGCGACGAAGCGACCCGCGGCCGTGACCGTGGCTGTCTGGTGCCGGCCACCATCGACGGTACCATGCCGCCGTTAGGTTTTCGCCAGTACCAGGTCATCGATCTGACGCGCTGGCGCGGCAAACCGGATGCGCCCGAGATCGACGCCATCAACTACGCGATACGTGCGGCGCATGGCAGCGCTGACAGCGAACCACCCCGCCTGGCGCAAGCACCGCCTGCGGCGCTGTCGCGCCGCCACTGGTTGTTAGGTGTGGGTGGCATGAGCGCCGCGACGCTGGCGGGTGCAGGATGGTTGTGGTGGCGGCGCGCAGCGCCTGCGACCGCTGGCGCGAGTCCTAACAGCATTGCGGTGCTGCCGTTCGCCAATTTGAGCAGCGACAGCAACCAGAGTTATTTTTCCGACGGCCTGACCGGCGAGATTCGCGCCACCCTGGCGCGCAACCGCCGCCTGAGTGTGATCGCGCAGGTTTCCTCCGAAGCGGCGGGTGTAGGCCAGAAGGATGCCAGGAGTATGGCTGCCTACCTGGGTGTGTCCTACCTTTTGAATGGCAGCGTGCAACGCTCCGGCGACATGGTTCGAATTGCGGCCGAGCTGGTCGAGGGCCAGGGCGGCTTCAGCCGCTGGGCGCAATCCTTTGACCGGCCGTTGTCCAACATCTTCGCGGTGCAGACAGAGATCGCATCGGCCGTGGCCAGCGCACTCGACAGTACCCTGACTCCCGGCGCCGCGGCAGCACAAGACTCCGGCGGTACCAGTAACGTCGCAGCCTTTGATGCCTACTTGCGCGGCCGCGCACTCTACAACCGCTCGGAGAACGAGGCTTCGGATCGCGCGGCACTCACCCAGTTCGATGCCGCGATCGCGCTCGACCCCAGGTTTGCCGCCGCGCACAGCGCGCGGGCGCGGGCCTTGCTGTCGATCGCGAACCAATACGCGAGCGCCGATCAGACCGCTGCGCTTTACGATGCGGCCAGCCAGGCCGCAGTTACCGCGACCACGCTTGCCCCAACGTTTGCGGATGCGCAGTCGACACTGGGATTCGTGTTGTTCCAGGGCCGCCTCGACATCCGCGGCGCGCGTCAGGCCTATGAGCGGTCCTTCCAGTCCGGCGCTGGCGACGCGACGGTGTTAGGTCGCTACGCATTGTATGAGGCGCTGACCGGCAAGGTCAATGCCGCTGCGCCCGCGATGACGCGCGCCGTAGAACTCGACCCGCTGAATCCACTGGTGCACCGGTCCATGGCCAGCGTGCTGTATGCGGCGCGGCGTTACAACGACATGGCGGCGCCGCTGCAGCGCGCGCTGACCCTGAATCCCAGGGTGTCGCGCGTGCGTGCGGCGCTGGGCAACATGCTGCTGCAAACCGGCCGCACCGCCGCCGCGCAGCAGGAATTTGCCCGCGAACCCCAGGCCATGTCGCGGCTCACCGGCCTTGCCATCGCGCAGCACAAACTCAACCTGGCCGCCGAAGCTAACAAGACCTGGCTAAAACTGGTGTCCGACCTGGGCGACAGTGCGCTGTACCAGCAGGCGCAGGTCCAGTCGCAGTGGGGCAATGCGGATGAGGCGATGGCGCTGCTGCAACGCGCCCGCAAACTCGGGGACTCGGGGCTGATATATGCGCAGACCGACCCGTTGCTCGACCCGCTCAGATCGCTGCCTGCCTTTCAGAAATTGCTACAACAGCTCGGTTTCGACTAGGCTATCGCACCCCATTTGGGGAGGGAGAAAACTATGACTACAAAAACCATCCTTTCGACACTGATTTTGACGGCGGCGCTGACCTTGGCCGCTTGCGCCAAGACCGAAGCACCGGCCCCGGCACCGGCCGCGGAAGCTGCGCCGGCTGCGGAGCCCGCTGCAGCACCCGCTGCGGACGCAGCTGCGGCACCTGCCGACGGCTCGACCGTTGGCGGGCAAGGTGGCGGCGAAGGACTCAAGCCATAATTGATCAGTCTCTGGCAGGCGGCGACCTTTTCACGGCGCCGCCTGCCAGAAGTCTGTAGCGGTGCCTAAGGCTGGCCGCCCCTGATCGTTTTGTCGATCCATGCACTGTAGGCCGCGACCCGCGTGTACACGCCGGGCTGCTTGTCTTCGGTGCAGGCTTTCAAGCCCCAGCTAACAATCCCGACCACCACCGGCTTGCCGTTGGTGAACACCACGGGCCCGCCGCTGTCGCCGCGGCAGGTCTTCTGCGCAAGGGCTCCGGCACAGAAAACATTGGCGTGAATTTTCCCGGGCCCATAATCGGGCACACGCGCGCAGTCAGATCCACTGACGACATTCAGGTCAACACGCAGCATCACCGCATTCGGCTTATTGCCAGCAACGTTCTGACTCTTGCCCCAACCCGTCACCGTGACCGGATCGTTGACTCCGGGCGGCGGACCGCGATGAAAAGAAATCTCCTTGACTTGGCTGGGATCTAACGACGATTGCGTGGGACCGCCCGGCACGATGTGCAGCAAAGCGATGTCATCGAAGACCGGTAAATCCGGATTCACATTATTGGCGAACCCCGGATGTACAACGGCACGATCGACCTTGAAGATGATGCCCTTGTCTTTGGAGATATCCATGGCGCCGACGCGAACGTTGAAAACCGTAGCCGGTATTTTCTGGTCCACACAATGCGCTGCCGTCAGGACCCAGTCGCGTGCGATCAGCGCTCCGCCGCACCAGTGTTGCAACTCCCAAAGCTCCTTGCCAGCGCGCGCTGCGTCTTGCCATTTGTCGGCCGGGAACGGCAGAAATATCTCGACTTGCCAGGGTGCTCCACCATTCTTTACCTGCACGCCGCCGTACGACCGGCCGCCGCTCGTGCCGGACGCGCCCATGTTGGCAGCATTCTGAGCGCCGCCCGCGCCGGCTGCCTGCGGACTATTCCGAGGTCGCGCAACCACCGGCAACTCCGGCGGCGGCCGCAGGAATTTTCCATCCGCCCCCAGAGTCAGGTCCCGCCCCTGCCCGGCGCCTTCATCGTCATCGCCGCCTTCATCGTCGCCCTCGTCGTCCGGCTCGTCGACGACCACCCATGCATCGTCCGCCTCTTCCGATTCGTCATCGACAGCAATCGCGTCGTCGCTGGGGTCGTTGTTAGATGGGCCATTCTGACCAGCGGCAACCGCAGCAGCGCTCGCGAGCAGCAACAGCGGCCAAAGTGCTTTGATCCCTGGCATGGTCGTAATCCTCAAGGTATTTCAATCTCGGTCAGTTGTTGACTGGTGTTGCCGGCGAGGTCTTCGATCATGAAACCGACCTGATAACGGCCCGCCGGCAGGCGCACCTCTTGCACCTTCATGTCATCGAGCCGATCCAGATGCAAGACTTTATCTGCATCGTCCTCGGCCACCCGCGTTTGCGCGCCGTTGGCATCGATCATCAGGTAGACGGGCCGCAACTGGTCGCCGGCGCCCAGATTGATTTCGCGCGGCCCATGCGCTGTTTGCTCGACCGCGTATACAAGGTCACCGGAGACATCGTCGCGGTTGAAATCCAGCAGAAAATTCAGTGTGACGTCCAGCCAGGCTGCGGTGCCACTGAGGCGCAGCTGCGCCGGCACACCCGCCCAATAAACATCTTCTGCGTCATCGAGCTCTTCGAACTCGGTAATCGGGCAAATAAATTCATTGTCGCCGTCGCTGATCGCAAACCACTCGCCGTCCCATTCCTCGGTGAGCTCGCCGGCGTCAGAGATGTCCACCGGCAGCGACCCGATCAGGAGCCGCGCGTCGCCCTGCGGAATTGCCACGATGAAGCTGGCGCTGTCGATATCGTCGGCGCTCAGGTGCGCCGTGATCCTGGCCGACTTGCCGCTGACAAGTTCCGCGGTGTCGGATTTCACCGGGCCGATTTGTGGGTCGGCGGTGTCCCGGTCTGCGATACCGGAAAACTCCTGCAGGAACGGCAACCAGCGGTTGTTCTGCGCAAAACCGGTTTCGTGGTAGGCGGTTTCGCCACGTGCCGCGAGTTTCTCGCGATTTGGTGGAAAGAAAATTGACACGCCGGACGCGTTAGGTCGCGCCTGGCCGTGTATTTCATAAACGACTGCGCTGCGCACGGCCGCCTGCACGGCGCCGGCCGCGCGCTTGCTGGCATCGTCCGTGGCAGACGCCGCAACGTTGTGCGCGAATTGCTGCAAATCATAGACCAGGGGCCCACCCTGCGCACCGGTTGACCGGCCGTACTCCTCGGTGTCGCTGCGGGCGCGCGCCAGAGTTATCCATCCGGCGCGTCCGCCGCGTGCCAATTGGGCGTTGGCGGCTGCCGACAACGCTGCCACCGCGCGTTCGACCGGCGGAATCTTGCCAAGATCAAGCAGCGACAGCGTGATGCCCTTGGCCTGGTCGTCATTCCCGAACGAATCGCGATAGCTGTCGATGATCATGCGGCCTAACGCGACGCCGTCCGAACCCGGGGCGCGATTCACGCCGGTCAGCCAGGCGGTGTAGTCCCAGCCTTCCACGGGTTCGATTTCTTCGGAGGCGAGCAGATACTTTGCGAACGGCGTCAATGCTGCTGCGACCTCGAGATTCGCCATTACACAGGCGTCGAAGCCAATGAGTTCCAGCTTGCCGTGCTTTTCCACCACGTCCTGCAGCACCGAGGCGATTTCCAGCAGCGTCAGGGTATCGCTGTCGTTACTTTCATCGACCGCAACTCCGGGCCATGCCATGCCGTGATCGCCGAACACCAGCGCAAAATGCTGCGCGGGGTAATCGCGCATCGTAGATTCGACGAAATCGCTGAGCGTGGCCGGGTTGCCCATGTTGGCCTCGCCCTGGTCAGCCAGCTCGCGCAATTTGCCGCGTTCAACGTACAAGAGTTTCGCGCTGGTCCAGTCCGGCAGATTGGCGACGCTGCTGTTAGTGTATTTTCCGTCGCCCCGCGGATGCCGGTCTGCCAGCACCACGACATTGACCTGGGCGGTGCTTCCCACCTTGAGCATCTCCCGCAGGTCCTGCATTTGCGGCGCCTCGAGGTCATTATCCGCATCAAGATAGATCATGACGGTCCAGGCGGCGGGCGCCGCCTGCGCTGCGGCGACCTGCGCACCACAACTCAAAGCTAACAAAGCGATGATCACGAAGCGAAAGCAGTGGTTCATGGATTTCTTCCGCCCAGGCGAATAATGACTTTGCCGTCACGCTCAACGCCGGTGAGCGCCGCGCGCTGGCAGGCCGCAACGATGTCATCCAGCCCATAGACGCCGGCGATTCGCGCCTGCAGCGTACCGCTCGCCATGCGCTCGGCGAGGCGCGCATACATCGCGCGGACTTTCGCCGGCGTCCAGTGCTGCTGGAACTGGCGGCCGAAGCTGACGCCGACGAGACGAATGTCATTGCGGAACATCAGGTAGAAGTCGAGGTGACAGGGTTCGCGCGACATCGCGCCGTAGCTTGCGACGGTGCTGCCAGGCGCGAGGCAACGCGCGAGCCGCTGCGTCGCCGCCCCGGCGACCGCGTCGAATGCCACCTTCGGCGCGACCCCACCGGTAGCGCTCGCAACCCGCGCCGGCAGATCATCGCCATCGAGCAGCACAACATCCCCGCCCAGGGATGTTAGCTCGGGAACCAGTTCGGCGCGCCGCACCACGTTGACGGTGCGTATGCCGCGCTCCCGGGCGAGGCGAATCACATAGCGCCCGCAACTTGAATTGGCCGCGTTCTGAATCAGCCAGTCGCCAGGGCCGAGGTTCCCGTAATCCGACAGCAGTACCTCGGCGGTGGCACCGTTGACGACCAACAGAGATAACTGGATGGCGTCGCCGGGCGGCGCCGGCAGGCAGGCGGCGGCTTTGCAGCGCACTTCCTCGCGAAACGTGCCGCTGCCGAGCGCGGCAAATACCCGGTCACCGACGGTGTATTCGCGCACGCCGCGACCACAACGAGCGACATGTCCGATGCCCTCGAACCCCGGGGTGCGAGGCAGCGGCGGTTGAAAGCCGGGCGCTCCACGGATGGTGAACAGATCCGCGATGTGCAGCGCCGCCGCTTCCATGCGGATCACGACTTCATCGTCCTCGGGCATCTCCTGCGGCAGGTCTACAACCTTGAGTACCTGCTCCGGTGGCCCAAATTCGAAATGTCGCGCTGCTCTCATTACGCTAGGCTAACCCACACAGGCGCTAAAATCACCGAGGTTGTCATGCCACCACTGTTACCGAGAAGAACGTTGTTCCAGACGTTAGGTGCTGCAGGCACTGTGGCGGTCCTCGGCGCCAGCGCCGGGTCGGCCACAGCACGAAGCAGCGGGCCGCTGCGATTCGACTTCAACAAGCCGGATGACAGCATCGAGGCGTTGACGCGGGTTCGCGGCGATGTGTCGGGCAAGCGTGTCTACACCTATACCCGTGGCCGCGTTTATGTGGTGCAGCCCGGTCAGCCGGCGACCCCGTTTCTTGGCTATGAGTCCGGGCTGGTGGACGAGTATCGCGCCGCGGGTAACGCCGTCTATCTGCAGACCCGGCGCGAGATGATGCACTTCATCGATCTCGAGACCGGCGCGCTTGCGCACAGCGTCGCCAATCCGATGACCGGCCGGCGCAATCGCCCCATCAACGGCCTGGTCGGGCCGCTGAAATTTGCGGTCACTCCGCAGGGCATCGCCTTCAACACGCACGACCCCGCGCAGGCGCCGGGCAAGCCGTTAGCTTTGCTGTGGGAAACCCGGCCCACGTCCACCGTGGTGACCATGGAAACCCTGCGCCGCTACCGCAATACGCAACAACCCGCCGAGTGGCCGACCGCTTCCACCGGCGAGTATCGCTGCTACGGGGATTTTCTGAGCTACACGGTCGACACCGCTGCCCTGCATACGCGCCGCGCAGCAAGTCTCGACGCACAGTTGTTCTACAGCGGCCAGACAGACTTGCAGCCGTGGATGTTGGTGGGCCAGGCGCCCGGTCACAATCTGTGGCATGCCACCGGCTTCAAGACCTCGCGCTTCGACGATCTGCCGGCGGAGTTTGTCAAGCTAACAAATCAACTGCATCCCGGGCTCTGGGATGACCCGTTCGGGTACACCGAGAAATCCGTGTCATACGAAGATCAGTTGCGCGAGCGACTTAAGGACGCATCATGAACCGGATCGCGAGACGCGTATTCATCCTGGCATGGGGCGCAAGCGCGCTGCTGCTGAGCGCATGCGCGACAACCACGCCTGCGCAACTTTCTCCGTCTGCGGCGCGCTGGTTCGAGCCGGAATCGCTGCATCTGCTGGCGTTGCTGCCGCCGGTACCGGACGCCGCAGCGACGCGCCAGGAACTGGACGCCCTGCTGGAGCTACAGAGCCATCGCAGCGAAGCCGCCTGCCTGGCGGCTGCAGATGATGCCAATAAGAAGTTGGCGCGATTTGCCGGGGCGTTAGGTCTGATGGTTGATGCCAAAGATCCGCGTCTTGAGGCTACGGCGCGCATGCTCGATGATCTGCGCACGCTGCAGGAACGCATCACCAGTCGCGTCAAGGACGCGACCAATCGGCCGCGGCCGTTCCGGCAGGACGCCCGGTTGACGCCCTGCATCGAGCGACCCTTGACAGATTCCTACCCGAGTGGGCACGCCGCCTTTGGCATGGCCGCCGCGTTGCTGCTGGCGGACATGGTCCCGGAGCGCCGCGTCGAGCTTTTGGCCCGCGGCATGGAATATGGAGAACAGCGTGTGGTCGGCGGCGTGCATTTTCCGAGCGACGTGGCCGCGGGACGCACCGCAGGAACGATTATCGCCGCTTTCCTGTTAGCGTCGCCGCAGTACCAGCAGGCATCCACCAGCGCCCGCGCCGGCCTGCGTTCAGCGCTGGGCCTGCCGCCGCCCTGACGGCTGCGCGGCCAGTGCTGCCAGCATTTTCCTGGCGGCGAAGTGGCGATAACTCCGCTCCGCGAGCGCCTGCAACTCATTTTTGTTAGGTTTTCCGCCAGACAAAGTCAGTGCGATCCAGCCGTTGTGCCCGGCATAGGGTGGCACATGAAAGCGCGGATCGAGTGTCATCATGGCCTGTTGGTCGATGCCCACCCAGAAAGAGGCAACAAAAGCGCCTTTCTGGTGATAGAACTGCGCAAAAGTTTTCTTGCCGGCGCGCCATACCGGAAAACCGAACTGCTCGCTTTTGTTAGCATCCGGAAACGCCAGGCAGATGTCATGCAGCAGAGACTGCAAGCGCTGTGCAGCGGGAGAAAACATCGGGTCCAGCTCGGCCAGTGTCAGGCCGGTCTTCGGCGGCTCGATCAGCAATGGCTTGCCGAGGCGCACAGTCAATCGCGCCGGTGCAACTGTGGAATACGCGTCCTGCACCAACGCCGCCACGCGTTTCCAGGAAATTCCCTGGTCGAGGCGCAGACCGATCCAGCCACGCGGCCCAAGATATGGCGGCACAAAAAAATGCCTCGGTTCCGACCGGACCAGCTGGTCCTGCCTGGCGGCACTGGAGGCGAGCCACAGCGCGATCCTGCCGTCGCCGTGATGGTTGACGGCGAGACTTGCGAATAGCTTGCCCTTGGTCACGCGGAAATTTGGCGCACCGTGCGACAGGATCTCCTCGGTGTCCGGTAACCCGAGGCAGACCTCGGCGATTGCCTCGAGCAGATGTTTGCCCTTGCCCGTCATCTCAATCCCAGTGGCTGCTCAAAGAATGCCGCGCTCACGCATTCTTTGAATCGCGTCGAGCTGCCGTTGCCGGAAGAAACTGCGATCGGGCACGGTGACCCTGCTGCCATCCAGCAGGCCGTTAGCTCGGCGCAGGTCGGCATTGGCATATGAACTGGCGAACATTTCCAGCGCCTGGCGCGACAGCATGTTGCTCATCGCGGGCTTGTGCCGGTAGGCACGCAGGCCAGCCATATCGAGCGAAATCTGCGCCACCGAGCTCTGCCCCACGCCCGCGACGACCATCTGGTTGCCGTGGTAGTCGATGATGTCCGAAAATCCGTTGCTCGAATCTTCCGGCACATCGATGCCGCGCAGCTTGGCATTGTTAGCTGAGACCACGTAGGCGAGATTCTCGAGCGCCCGTGCACGGCGCGCAATCTGCTTGATCGTCAGGTTCGGCGAGGCCACCTCGCTGGTGTTGTGCAGGAAGACTTCTGCGCCGCGGATTGCAAGGCAGCGCGCCACTTCCGGATAGAGGATCTCCTCGGACGCTATGGCAGCCAGTTTTCCTAACGGCGTGTCGGCTACCGGAAAAACCCTGTCGATGCCGTAGATCTCGAGGTACTTGTCCCAGACGTCGTGCGGTGTCGGCGCGAAAATGGATATGAGCCGCCGGTAGGACAGGATGCGCCTGCCCTGGTCGTCGAACAGCCAGCAGCACTGGAAATAGAGCTCCGGAAAATGCGGGTCCACTTCATAGCTGTTGCCACAGAGATAGACGCTGTTAGCTTTGGCGACGGCCGCGAGACCGGAATACTCCGGTCCGTCGATCGCAAGCGCCGCCTTGTCGCGCCATTCCGCCAGCGTCTCGCCCCAGGGAGCGCCCTGCAGCGTGTATTCCGGCAACACCACCAGCCGCAAGTCTTCACCGACCCATTTCCTGGCGCCGGTGATCGCGGTGTTGATGCGTTCAATCGAGGCGCCCATGCGCGCGGCGGCCGCTTTACGATCCCTGTCCGGGTGCACGCCGTCGACATCGATCTGCAGTGCCATCGCGGTGTAGCGGTCAAGTCGGGTAGTCATCTAACAGTCTCCGCGCTCAGGGGTTGGCTTTCGCATAACTGCGCGCTGCCAGTTGCTGCGTCACGATCGGCAGACGGCTGCCGTCGGGGTCGAAAAAACAGCCGGTGTCGGCCAGGGTCAAACGGTCGATGAGTCGAAACAACATATCGGCACTTTGCGCAGCAGTAAGCGCACCGGTGTTGCCGGTGGCGCGAGTCTGCACCCAGCCCGGATGCGCACAGGCACAGGTGATGCCCCGCGCTGCTAACGCCAAGGATAGCTGAAACACCACCTGGTTCAGCGCCGACTTGCTGGCCCGATAGCCGACAAAACCATACGCGGGCTTCGCGCCGACCCGGCTGCCAATCGCGAACATGATCTTGCGCTGGCTCACGGCCACATGCGGCGCGAAACACTCCGCGAGTCGCATCGGCGCCTGGGTGTTGATGCGGTGATAGCGGTCCCAGGCCGCATAATCCGTCGCGCCGAACTCTCCCGCAACCCCGCCGGTCGCCGCGGCATTCATCAGCAGCACGTCGATGGGTCTGTTTGTTAGCTTTCGGGCCAGCGCCTCTATGGCGCCGAAATCCCCGACGTCCAGCGGCAGCTTTTCGATGCGTTTCCCGGCCTGGCCGCGGCTCGCGGCATCGAGCTCCGCCGCGTCGGCCGGATCGCGGCAACTCGCCAGCACCTGCCAGCCGGCAGTCGCGAATCGGCCTGCCAGGGCGGCGCCCATACCGCGGCTGGCGCCAGTAATGAAGACCGTTGGCATTGCGTGTGCCTCGCTCATCGGAACATCATGTTACCTGTTTTGGCGGCAGGCCCGGCATGCGTCCGCATATCGAGTTCATTCAACAACATTGGTTGCCGTTCGAGCCAGGCGTGTTGCCCCATGCGCGACCCGATCTCGACGCGCGTGTGTTGTCGCGCGATACCGAAAGTGGCGCCTGCAGCCTGATCCTGCGCTATCCACCCGGCTGGTCGCGTGGCGCAGAACGCCTCGAGGTCGACGAGGAATTGCTGGTGCTCGAAGGCGCACTGGAAATTGGTGATGTTAGCTATCAGCGTCATGATTACGCGCATCTGCGGCGAGGTCTGGGGCGCGCCGGTCTCGGACCCTGGTGGCATTGCGATACCCAGGAAACTCATCCGGTCGCCGAAGAAGAATTCGCTCTGGCCGGCGACATCCACATGCCGAATGGCGTGCTGCGCGAGGGCGGCGTGTACTCGACCGTGTTCACGCCTGCGCCGCGGCCGTTCGCCTGGGATCCAGTCTATCGGCCTGTCGTTCCGGATCAGTACCGCCGCTGGATCCCGCCGGAGCGCTTCGCCGCGATTCCTTGCTTGGCAAGTTCAGCCACCACGGTGTCGCGATGCTCGCCATGAATCTCGATGACGCCATCTGCCCGCAGCTTGCCGCCCGCGCCACAACGCTTTTTGAGATCTTTCGCGAGCTGCTCGCGCAGACTCCACGCGAGCGTCAGGCCGGTCACGACGGTAACACCATGGCCGCCCTTGCCCTGCGTCTCACGCGCGACACGCACTTTGCTTTCCACCATAATGACGCCATTATCCTCTGACGAAACCTGGGTTGCAGCATGTGGCAGCGTTTGACAACCTGGATTGCACGCTGCTCTGGAGACTGGCGCCTGATTGTCGGCGTCGGACTGTGTCAGATGCTGCTGCTGGCCGCGATGCTGCAGATCGGCAAGCCGTTGCAGCTCGCCACTGGCTTCCCGCCATTCGACTTCCAGAGCACGCTGACAGTTGCTGACATGGAGCAGCAGCTGGCGCACCACACGCCCGCCGCCCGGCAGCTGTACTACGACATCTCGGCCATCGATTTTGTGTTTCCACCGCTCGGCGGCCTGTTCTGGGCGCTGCTGATCGGCGCCAGACTGCGCCTGGGCTGGCCCGACGTCTGGCAGCGATCTAACAACAAGAGCTGGTTGCTGCTGCCGTTCGTGGGCGCACTCTGCGACTGGTCGGAGAACCTTGGCCTGCTGGTCACGATCAGCAACTACCCGCCATTCGAGCGCGGCTTTGCGAGCTTCGCGGTACTCGCCAAGCAGGGGAAGAACCTGACGATCAGCCTGACATTCACGGTCGCAATCGCTTTGCTGATCGTTGGCGCGTTGCGTCAGCGCCTGAGATTGCCCGGATTCAAGCGATCTCCCGGATCCAGGGTGTGCTTGATCGACTGCCAGAGCTGCCGCGCCGCAGGTGTCAGCCGCGATTCATACGCATAGGTTTTCGCCATCTGCACATGTACCGCGCCGGCTTTCGCCAGCGTAGCCACGAGACCGTCACGCAATTCGCGGGCGAATTCCCGTGCCGCGGAATTGGCAGGACGGTCGCGGAATCTGGCGGCGCTGGCCGCGTCGAGATGATCGAGATGCAACTGCGACACCTCGTCGGTCCAGTAGAACGACGGCTCGAGCACTACGAATCCGGGCCTGGGGCCTAACATGTAACTTTCCCAGATGCCGTGCGCATTCATGCGTTCGCGCTGCGACTCGAAAAACGCCTGCACCGCGGCGGCAGCGGACTCAGCGCGCGAATACGGCAACATTGCATTGGTCGGCACCCAGCGTTCGCCCTCCGGTCCCAGGAAGCCGCGCACCGAATACGGCTTGGCCGCAAGCGCCATCGGCAGCAAATTGGGAATTTCGCGCCCCTCGTTCGTGCCCGCGGCCCGCAGCAGCACCAGTGAGTCCTCAACCGCGCGCTCACTGACGCCCTCGGCGGTCACATGCAGCGACCATTGCACGCCTTCCATGAAATTGCGGCCTGCCGCCGCCATCTTCATCGCATCTAACAAACCGCCACCGACCGTGCCTTTGGCAATCGCGACGTTAGCCAGCGTGCTGATGGCGTCCTTGAAGCCGACCCGCGGCGCATTCTGGCTCTTGCGCGGATCCAGACCCATCATCCGGCCGGGCAGTCGCATCTGACTGCAGGCAACCATGCCGCGCATCAGTGCGCCGAACGTTTCGTAGGCGAATGACAGGTAGCCCTTGGCGCGCGGCAGCGGCTCGAGCGCAATGGTCGCAGCCGTCTTGATACCTAACGAGCCGCCGTCGGCGATAAACAAGCCCGCCAGGTCCGGGCCGAAATTGCGGAAGAATGGCGCGGTGCCGGCCGCGGCGGAACCGGTCGTAACCACCGTGCCGTCTGCGAGCACGAGCTCGAGACTCAGGATGCCGGACATTTCGTCAGCGGTGCCTTGCGACAATGCGCCACCGACGGTGGAAAAAATGCCCGAGTACGGCGGCTTGAACACCGGGCGCAGCCCCGTGCCCTGCAACGCATCGGTCAGCGCGATCCAGGGCGAACCCGCTTCCACAGTGACGTACTGGTCAACCAGGTTGATTTCCCGCACGCGGTTCAGGCGCCGCAGATCCAGCATCACGCTGTTAGCCTGAGACGGCACATAGCCACCGCTGTAGGACATACCGCCGCCGCGCGGCACCACGGCCATGCCGGCGCTGGTGGCGCAACGCACCACCGCGGCAACTTCGTCCGCCGATCCAGGGGCCACCACTGCTGCCGAAACCGGCGCCTCCGGCCAGAAAAAAATATCGCGCGAGAAATACGCCCTGGCGGCCGCGTCGAGTTTCACATGCGGTGAACCGACAATGCTCGAAAATTCCGGCAGGCTCACCAGGACGCTCCTTCGTCAACAGCGCGCGCAATGGCCTGCAAATGCGGCGGTAAACTCGGCCGGTATTCCGGGCGCCAGGAAAAGGGCGCCGGCTCTGTGGAAAACTGGTTGGACAAACGGCCACCTAACACCCGAATGAACAGGCAGTACCCGGTCTCGCTGCCGGCCGGGCCGTGCCACTGCCCTGGGCGCCAGAATGCATAGCCGCCGGCGTTCATGCGGCCAACGTCACCGAACACATAGCTGCCCGAAATCGTGAACAGTTCCTCGACCACCGGATGCGTGAACTTCCCCGCCATGATCGCCGGCGGCGGGTGCTGTGGCATTGCGCAGTACAGAAACGATTGTTCGCCGTTGGCGGCATCGCGCCGCAGAATTTTGCTGGCGATGCCCGGGCTCAGGGGCTTGCCGGTCACGCTGCCTGCGGCGCCGTGTTGCCACGGCAGCGCGTAAATATCCTGGATCACTGTCGGCGGTTCCGGTTGCGCCGGCCCTGTCATGACCAGCGCCACGGCGCCGGCGCGGCTGCGCAGCTGGCCGCTCTGTTCGCCGCCCGTGGCGAGCCTCAGGTAGCCGTGCGAACCTAACAAAGCAGACGGCTGGCCCGATTCCTCCAGCGTCCAGTCGCCATCCAGCATCAGCAGCTCGAGATACTGGCCGGGACGCGATACCCACGGGCGCTGAAAACCCGCCGGCACGCGCACAATTGCGGTGACCGCTTCGTCGTCCGAATCAATACTCAGGATCTTCAATTGCACGCCGGGTGCGGCCAGCCAGCGCAGGCTGCCGGCGGGTTCCGCCCACGGGATGCACTGCGATTGGATGAAGCAGATGTGAGGTCGACTCATGGCTGACGTACAATCTGGGCTAACACACGATCAGGCGTTAGGCCTGAATTCCGCCATGTCGCTGAAGACATCCAGCGTCGCGATCAAGCCGTTTCGCAGACCGAAGCGGTCGACGAAGCGCACATCCTGGAAGGCGCTGCCATCCAGCCAGGTTCCCGACATGGTGCCGAAGCTGTAGACGACAGCCGACTGCCCGGCGACGTTGACGTCGAATCCTTCGACATGCTTGCGGACCGCGCCCTGGCGCGCGCGGCTGTGGGCAAAAAAATCCTCGATGCGGGTGAAACGATGATTGCCCGACACGGTCATGACGAAGCCGGGTGCTAACATAGTCTGCAGGCGCGGCAGGTCCCGTGCGGACATCGCAGCAAAGAAATCGCCCGCAACCTGACGCGCGCGCTCCGCGGCCGTACTCATTCAGCGACTCCCTGCAACTGGCGTGATTCCAGGTTTTGCACCGCGGCCCGGTAGGCGCTCAGGCCAAACAGCATGGTGGTCGTCAGAACACCACCCACGATGAAAGACACGAACGCCATGGAATAGCGCACACCTGTGGTGCCGAAGACATGATCGTTCAGCACTCCAACGAGAGAGGGTCCCAGCAACAGGCCAAAGCCATTGATAAAAATCACGTACACCGATGTCAGGCGAGCGCGGTAATCGCCCGGCGTCATGTGCAACAGCGCGGCTGCACCCGCAGGGGTGCTGGCGGCTCCGGCCAGGGTTGCCGGCACGAGCACAATCAGTGCCAGCAGTGGCGACGGCATCAGCACGACGGCGGTCGACAGGAAAACCATCGCGAATAGGCAGCCCAGTGCGGTGCGATACGGGCCGTCAGACTGCCCGCGGCGAAAATACCGGCTGTTGAGCCAGCCGCTGCACCAGGCACCTAACGGACCGAAAATGAGCAGGATCCAGCCATAGCTGAAGGCGAAGTCCGCGACGCTCCAGTGCAGGGTCCGGGAAAACATCGTCGGCAGCCATTGCCACGCATAGCCGATCAGCGGCGAGGTCACCTGGCCGACACAAAGCAGCAGATAGGCCGGCCAGTACGCCTTTAGATACTCGCGCATGGCGGGCCAGCTCGGTCCGCTCTGGCTGAGCCGTTCGCCGCGCGGCGGCTCACGCACCAGCAGTATCAGAATCGCTACCACCAGTCCCGGCAGTCCCGCGGCCACCAGCACCATCTGCCACGAGGCCAGTGGACCCACCACGGGCAGCACGTAGCCCGGACGCGCCTGCATCCAGGACACGATCAGGCCACCTAACAGATAAGCAATGCCCATGCCGAAGGACACGCCCATGTTGAAGACGCTGATCGCGCGGCTCTGCTGCTCGCGTGGAAACAGGTCCCCGACCAGGGAATTGCCGGCCGGGGTGAGCGCCGCCTCGCCGGCACCGACGCCGAAGCGCGCCAGTTTCAACTGATCGAAGCTGCGGGCCAGGCCGGAGAATGACGTCATCGCACACCAGAACAGCATCGCGATACCGATGATGTTCTTCCGATTCCGCCGATCCGCGAGCCAGCCAAAAGGCAGGCCGAACAGCACGTAGAAGACCGCGAACACCGGGCCTAACAGAATGCCCATGTCCTGGTCGCTGACCTGAAACTGGGCTTTCACGGGATCCACGACCATGGTCAGGATCCAGCGATCCAGCAGCGAAAATGCGTACGCCAGCGCCAGCAGCGTCACGACGTACCAGGCGTAGCGGCGCGAATGCCGCGGCGGTTCAGTAGGCGGCACTGGTCACCTCCAGCCCCAGTGCGTGCTGCCCCCACATGGTGCCGCATAGATCCCAGGACAGGCCGAGGTGCGCGCCGGCGGCATGCGCGTCGCGAAACGCGCGTTGCATATGGTTATCAAGATAGATCCCGCGGCCGCCCGCGACTGTAAACAATCGATCCACCGCCGCGACCAGTAATTTTGCACAGTAGGCCTGGTTGCGCCGCACCTGCAGTCGCAACGCGACCGAGACATCGCCACCGTGCTCGACGACCTGCATGCATTCACTGCAATCAGCATGGATCAGTGCGCGCGCCGCATCGATGTCCGCCGCCGATTCCGCGATTTTCATCTGCACGATCTGCTGGCTGGCGCCGCTGGCGCCGGTCGTCACCAGCTTGCGCTCCTGCGCGCCGCTCAGTGTCAATTCCAGCGCACCCGCGGCGATTCCTAGCAGCGGGGCGAGGACTGCAAACGGGTTGAGGGCGATCAACGGCAGTCGGTACAATGGCGCTTTGTTAGCTTCGAGTCCCGGACCCCCGCCCTCTTTCAGCTGCTGCATGGCAACCGTGCGATGTTCGGGGATGTACACATCCGCCAGCGTGACGTCGCGGCTGCCAGTGGCGGCCAGTCCGGCCACATGCCAGGTATCGATCACTTCGCACTCGGCGCGCGGCAGCAACACACAAATAAAGCGGTGGGCACCGCCCTCCTTGAGCGGCGGAGCGGTGGTCGAGAACACGCACCAGTCCGCGCAGTCGATGCCACTGACAAAATTCCAGCGCCCGGTGACGCGGTAGCCGCCGCTGACCGGCACGGCCTTGCCGTTGGGCGTAATCGACGAGGTGATGAGCGCGTTGCGCTGACTGCCCCAGACGTCGTCCTGGGCCTGCGCCGCGAACTTGGCTAACAACCAGGCGCGCTCTGCGGTCACGCCCAGGATCCAGGCCGTGGACCCGCAGCCGCGGCCGACCGTCGCAACGATGTCGACAAATTCGGGCATGCCGAGCTCGAAGCCGCCGAAGCGCCGCGGCTTCTGCAGGTCAAACAGCTGCGCCGCCTGGAATTCATTGATCGTCACGTCGGGCACGCGCCGCGCGAGCTCTGCGGCCTGCGCACGCTCACGCAGCCGCGGCACCACCTCGCGGGCACGTTCCATTAGTATGTCGTACTCAGCGTTCACAGCCATAAGAGTCCAAGTCTTGCAGGGCCAGGTCAAGAAATAACGTGCTCTCGCAGCTGAGTTGCTCGCGTAGCGGAGGCATAATGCGGCCCGTGGCTATGAAACCCCGAATTGCGGTACTCGGCAGTGGCACCACCCGCCCAGAATTACCGCCGCACTTTTTTGAGCGCGATGATGCCAGGCCCTGGGCCGCGCCGGTCCGGTTGTCCGCGTTTGCGCGCACCCCTTACGAACGCCTGGTCGTCGATGTCGGTTACGTCGATGCCGCGCAGAAAGCCGCGCCGCTGGCCGATGCGATTTTTATCAACTCATTTGCCGACTACGGCATCGACGCGATGCGCGCGGTGCTCGACATTCCGGTCGTCGGCGCGGGTGAGGCAACCCTGCTGGAGGCGGCGCGCCAGGCCGATCGCTTTGTCATCGTCACCGTCTGGCCCGAATCCATGGGTTTTCTTTATGACGAGCGGCTGCGCGCACTCAGACTGGTGGAGCGCTGTGTGCGCATCGTGCACGTATCACCAGAATCCGAACTCGAGAAACTGGGCGGCAACGACAGTGTCATGGAGCGCATGCACCGGCATGAACCGACCGTGCTGGAGCAATTGCGCGACGCCTGCAACCGCGCGCTTGCCAGGGATGGCGCGCAGTGCATTGTGTTAGGTTGCACCTGCATGGCGCCGATTGGCCCGGCCCTGGCTGCGGCCTGCGCATTCCCGGTCCTCGAGAGCTCGCGCGTCGGGCTGGCCGCGAGCATCGCCGCGGCCGGCACGCAACAAGGCCACCGCGCGCCGAGTTCCGACGGCACCCAGTTGATGACTCTTGTGGACGCCTGGGCCGGCGCCCAGACCACGAATTCGATTGCCCGTGAACCAGACTGTCCAGTATGCGAATAAGGAGCTGCAAATGAGTATTTTATTAGATCGTCGCAATCTCTTGTTGCTCGGAACCGCCGCCATCGGCTCGGTCGCGCTGGCGAAACCCGCGGCCAAAGCGGCGGCAGCGCTCAAATTCCCGATTCGTATCTCCGGCAATGAGAACCCGTACGGTCCAGGCCCGCTGGCCCGCGCTGCCATGGCGGCTAACACCGACGAAGCATGCCGTTACGCCGGTCGCCAGTACTCTGAGCTGATGGAAAAACTCCAGCAGCGCGAGCAAGTCGGCAAGGGCCAGATCGTGCTGGGCTCCGGTTCAGGTGAACTGCTGAACACGCTGGCAATAGCCTATTGCGATCGCGGCGAAATGGTCTGCGGCTGGCCCAGCTTCGAATTCATCATGGCCTACGCCGTGAAACTTGGCTGCGACCTGCGCAAGGTGCCGCTGGATGTCAACCTCGTGCATGACCTGCCGGCGATGGCGGCCGCCACCAGCGCCAACACGTCGCTGATCTATGTCTGCAACCCTAACAACCCTTCCGGAACGGTGATCGATGGCGCCTCCCTGCGGCAGTTCTGCCGCCAACAATCGCAACGCGCGTTGGTGGTCGTCGACGAGGCTTATCTCGATCTGGTTGATGGGGGCGCCACGGAGAGCATGGTTGACCTGGTGCGCGAGGGCGCCAACGTCGTGATCCTGCGCACGTTCTCCAAGATTCATGGCCTGGCGGGCATGCGCGTCGGCTACGCGATCGCCCGGTCGGACGTGGCGGCACGATTGCGGCGCTATTCGACCACCATACCTAACACTCTGGGGCTGGCTGCGGCGGGTGCCAGCCTTGACGACACGCAATTCCTGGCTGCGACCCGCAATTCACTGCTGACGGACCGTAAACGACTCACCGGCCTGCTCGACGAACTGGGGATCCGGTACGCCAAGCCGCAGGGTAATTTTGTATTCACCAGGGTTGGCATGCCGTCGGCGGATTTTTCCAGGGCCATGCAGGCCGAAAAAATCGAAGTCAGCCGGCCGTTCGAACTGTATCCAGACTGGAACCGCATCACGATCGGCACCAGCGCCGAAATGGACTACGTTTTGCCGGTTTTGCGGCGCATAATTCGCGCATGAAAAACGCAAAGTTCGCGCCCCTCGCGGGCGCGTTGCTGATCTCTTTGTTAGCTTTCGATGCCGGCGCTGCCGGCACCGAAATTCTGACCGCAGAAAAAATGTGGAACCTGCAAAGGCTCGGTGAGCCGGCACTGTCGCCCGACGGCCGCGTAGCCATCGTGCCTGTGACGCGCTATGACGTCAGCGAAAACAAGGGCCTGACGGATCTGTGGATGGTGCCGCTCGACGGCGCCGCCGCCCGGCCACTGACCACGGACGCGGCCGCGGACACCTCGCCGGTATTTTCGCCCGACGGCACGCGCATCGCGTTCGTCTCCAAGCGCGGCGATGACAAGGAGTCGCAAATCTACGTGATCGCAGTAGACGGTGGCGAGGCGCGCCGCGTTACTAACGTGTCGACCGGCGCGGACACGCCGAAATGGTTCCCCGACGGCAAGCGCATCGCTTTTGTCAGCAGCATCTGGACCGATCTCGCGCTGTGGCCCGATCAGGGAAAACGCAGGAAAGAGCGCGAAGACAGCAAGGTGCAGGCCAAGGTCTGGAACCGCGCACCGATTGGATACTGGGACCATTTCCTCGATGACCGCGAGCCACATATCTTCGCGATCGCGGTGGATTCCGTCGCCGGCAACACGCCGGAGCCTGTGGCGATCACGCGTCTGTCGGGTTTTTCGCTGTCACGCTCGAGCTACGACGATGAATCCTATGCCATCGCACCAGACGGCGAGGAAATCGCATTCACCGCCGACGTGGACCGCGTCGGCAACGATTCCAGCTATGACATCTTTACCATCCCGACCTGCGGCTGCAAACCGGCGCACAATATCACCGAAGCTAACAAGGCAAACGACCTGACGCCCAGCTACAGCCCGAACGGCCGCTGGCTGGCCTATGTGCGCCAGAGCATCAAGGGTTTCTACGCCGACCGCCGCCGACTGACACTGGTCGATCGCGCGGATGGCGCGCTGCGCGACCTGAGTGGCTCCTGGGACCGCTCCGCCGACGGCCTCAATTGGCTGCCGGATTCCAGCGCTTTGTTAGGTTCGATCGACGACGCCGCCACCACGCGCATCTGGCGTTTCGATGTCGGCAGCAACCAGCCGCGCGCGCTGACAACCAATCCGAGTTTCTCGGGACTCGCGATCGGCCAGTCGCCAAAGGCGAAGTCACCGCGTGCCGTCGCTGTCCGGCAGAGTTTCGATGAGCCGCCCACACTGGTTGAGCTGACGCTCGCGAACGGCAATGCTCGCACGCTCAGCCATTTCAATGACCTTGCGCTGGGATCGCTGAAGCTCGGCAAGGTTGAGAGCGTCAGCTACGCCGGCGCGCGCGGCGACCCGATCCAGATGTGGGTGGTTTATCCGCCGGATTTCGATCCGAACAAGAAATATCCGGTCTACATGCTGCTGCATGGCGGCCCGCACAATGGCATTCCCAATGCGGTTCAATGGCGCTGGAACGCACATGTGTTCGCGGGCTGGGGGTATGTCGTCACCTGGCACAACTTTCACGGTTCCAGTGGTTTCGGCCAGGAGTTCGGTGATGCGATCAATCCGGACCAGATCACGATGCCTTACGAAGACACTATCAAGGCCGCGGAATGGCTGATGGCCAGGCCGTTCGTTGATCGCGATCGCATGGTGGCCGGCGGCGGCAGCTACGGCGGGTTTCTAGCCACTACTTTGTTAGGCCGGCCGCACCCCTTCAAGGCGCTGGTCGCGCATGCGGCGGTCTACAACAATTTCACGCAGATTGCGGCGGATTATGGCGCTGGAAAAGACCGCTTTTTTGAATTCTGGGAAAAGCCCGAGGAGTTTGCCCGCTACTCGCCGCACAGCAGTGCCGGCAATTTCAATACGCCGACGCTGGTCATCCATGGCCAGCTCGACCAGCGTGTGCCGGTTAATCAGGGGTTCGAGCTTTTCAACACGCTGCAGAATCGGGAAGTGCCGTCCAGGCTGCTTTATTTCCCGGACGAAAATCACTGGATCCTGAAACCGCAGAATTCCCTGTTCTGGTATCAGACCAAGAAAGACTGGCTGGAAAAATACGCCCCCGCAGGAGCACGCTGATGCAACGCCGCGAATTTATTGCCTCGACCTCGGCACTTGCCGCCGCCACGTTAGCTGGCAGCCGTGTCCTTGCGGCTGCGAAAGCCAGCAAGCCGCTCAGCATCCTGGTCCTGGGAGGCACGCGCTTCATCGGCGTGCACATGACGCAACTGGCGCTGGCACGTGGTCACAAGATCACGTTCTTCAATCGCGGCCGTACCAAGACAGACTTGTTTCCGTCGATTGAACGCATCAAGGGCGATCGCAACGGTGCGCTGGACGGCCTGAAGGACCGCAAATTCGATGCCGTGATCGACAACTCGGGCTACGTCCCACGCCATGCCAGGCTTTCGGCGGAGCTGCTGCTGCCTAACGTACCGCGCTACATTTTCATTTCGTCGATTTCTGTCTATCCGGATTTCTCGGTGCCGCGCCCCGAGGATGCCCCGGTCGGCAAACTGGCGGACCAGACGATCGAAAAAGTCGACGGCCAAACCTATGGTCCGCTGAAAGCGCTGTGCGAACAGGCTGCCATCAAGGTCTACGGCGACAAGGCCACGGTGCTGCGCCCGGGCCTGATCGTTGGCCCGGACGACAATACCGACCGCTTCACCTACTGGCCCGCGCGCGCGGCGCGTGGTGGCGAGATCGCGGGGCCCGGCGGCCCGGGCGATCACATTCAGATCATCGACGTACGCGATCTCGCCGCTTTCACGTTGCGCTGCATCGAACAGGAAACCTCCGGCACATTCAATGTCGTGACCAAACCGAAGACCGTGACTATGGGCCAGGTGCTGGAGCAATCCATCCGGGCTGCAGCGCAGCTCGTCAGGCCGAAACCGCGCTCGACTGTCAGCTGGATCCCGGCCGCTTTCCTCGCCAAACAAAAAATCGAACCCTGGTCCGACATGCCTGCCTGGTTCCCCGAGGCAGGCACGGAAGCTGCGGGCGCGGCGACGCCCATCGACCGCGCGTTGGCGGCAGGTCTGACCCTGCGCCCGCTGGCTAACACCGTACGCGACACGCTGGCCTGGCATCTGAAGCGGCCCGAAGCGGAGCGCAAGAAACTGAAGGCGGGGCTCGATGAGGCCAGGGAACAGGCGCTGCTCAAAGCCTGGCGGGAACGCAGCTAGGCGATGAACGTGCTGCAACCTGGCCAGCACAGCTTCGCGCTGCTGCGCAAGGGCCTCGGCGGCGATGCGGATGCGCTCGGCATGTTCTGCGATCTCTTTACCGACGACGCCGAATTGTGGCTGCCGCCGACGCCTAACACGCGCAGTCCGTACCGGGGACGCGACGCCATCCGGCAACTGCTGTGCGGGTTCGTTGCGACGCTGTACCGGGACGGACTGCAGCTGCGCCTCTATCAGTTGCTGACGGGCCCGGACCGGGTGCTGTTTCAGTTTGAGGATCGCGGTACCCGGCGGGACGGCAGCGACTATCAGAACAGCCCATGCATCGCGCTCGGCTTCCGCGATCAGCAGATTGCAGGATTCTGGGAATACTGGGGCGGGCCGGGATTTTTCCGCGACCAGCTCGATGGCAGCGGCGCGCGCGGCAGCGTCGACGCCGATGCGCAGAACACCGCGCGGCAGGCGATGTCACAACTGATCGCAGGCATGGCTGGCTCGGCAACAGCCATGGACGCGTTTCTCGCCATGATGTCGGACGATGTGCGTTTGTGGTTTCCGCCCACGCCTAACACGCGCAGTCCCTACATAGGCCGGGCCGATGCCACGCGCCTGTTCCGCGATTTCCTGATGACAATGTATCCGGACGGCATGGCGATCGAGCTGTTTCACGAGACCAGCGGTGGCACGCGCACCGCCTTTGAACTGCAAAGCCGGGGTGTGCGCAGGGATGGCAGCGTCTATGTGAACAGCCCCTGCCTGTGCCTTGATATCAAAGGCGGCAAGATCAATACGCTTTGGGAACACTGGGGCGGCCCGGGTTTTCACCGGCCGTTGGCTCAGCCCTAGTCCGGTAATCTACCAGGGCAGTTCATCGCCGTTGTACATCCAGTAGCGGCCCGCCTTGGCCAGGTCGAGGTCCGCAATCACCGCGCGCATGCCCGACACGCTGGTCACTGCATCGATGTCGGCGCGCGGACCTCCCATGTCGGTGCGCACCCAGCCGGGATGGATCGGGATCGCAATGATCTGGAACTTGCGGCCGAGATCAATCGCCAGCGAATGCATGACGGCATTGAGTGCCGCCTTGGAGGCACGGTACGCGTACATTCCGCCAATGGTGTTCCTGGCAATCGACCCCATGATGCTGGTCACGCTGACAATTTTCTTCTGCTCCGATTGCGCGACATTGGTGACGAAAGCCTCCGCCATTTTCATCGGCCCGATGGTGTTGATGCGAAAGGTCTGTTGCCAGTCGGAAAAATCCGACCTGCCGAACTTGCCGAAGCTCATGCCCTGTGCCGCAAAATTTCCCGCGCCCATGGTCCCGGCGCTGTTCAACAGCACATCAATGGGCCGACCCTGCATTTTCTCCGCCAGCGCGTCGATCGCCGCGTAATCGGTGACCTCGATCGCCGCGATTTCCAGTTGTGCGCCCGGTTTGTTAGCTTGATCAGTGAGTGCGCGCAGCTCCGGGCAGCGCTCCGGGGAGCGCGCGCAGGCAATCACCTGCCAGCCGGCAGCGAGGTACTGGCGCGCCATCTCCAGGCCCAGACCCCGTCCCGCACCTGTAATCAGAACCGTCGGCATGACTTGCGCTCCTTTCGTTAGAATCTACACTCAACCCGCCAGCCACGCCATGCCAAGCCATTACCAGAAACTGATCATCCACCAGTTGACCGGCAACTTTCGCGGTTCTACGCGAGTGGTCGAGGAGCCCTGGCGCGACCCGGGCCCGGATGAGGTTGTCATTCGCAATGTGTACGCCGGTTGCAATGGCGTGTTCGACAGCAACCTGTGCCGCAACAAGATTCTGTACGTGAACTCGACGCCACCATTCGACATGGGCATCGAGGCGGCGGGCTACGTCACCGCCTGCGGTCCGGGTGTCACGCAATTCCGCGAAGGCGACGCCGTCGTGACCACCAAACTCGGTAGCGGTTACCGTGAGTACCAGATTGCGGAGGTCGCCCGCGTGTTAGCTGTCAGGGCGCCAACGCCGGAAGTGGTTGCGCTGGTGCCGACCGGCATCTCCGGCATGGTTGGCCTGGAACGGATTGGCGAGCTGCGTGGCGGGGAAACCGTTGCGGTGTCCGCCGCCGCGGGCGGCCTGGGCCACATTGTCGTGCAGATCGCGAAACTTGCCGGCTGTCACGTGATCGGCCTGACCGGGAGCGACGCCAAAGCCGCATTGCTGACGTCGCTCGGCGTCGATCGCGTGGTCAACTATCGCACCGAGAATCTGCGTCAGGTTCTCGAGCAGGAATATCCGCGCGGCATCGACATCGCCTACGACTCGGTGGGCGGCGAGATTTTCGATGCCTTCCTGGACAACATTGCGATGCGCGGCCGGCTGATCATCAGTGGGCATACCTCGGATTTCGACCAGCCGGTGGAAAACATCCCGCAGCCGCGCATCTATCGAAAACTGTACAAGAAATCTGCTTCGGTGCGCGGCTTCCAGAACCAGGCGTTCCGGGAATATTTCGACGACGCCGCCAGGCGAATCCTTGACCTGCATTACGCCGGCCGCATCCGGGTGCTGGTCGACCCGACGCCCTTCGTCGGAGTGGACAGCGCTGCGGATGCGGTTGAGTATCTGCTGTCAGGACGTAACACTGGCAAGGTTGTCATACAACTTGGCAAGCCCTGAGGAGCAGACGATGAAATTCCAGAGATTTTTTCTTTCCTTGTTAGCTGCCGCTGCTGTCGCGACGGTCGGCTGCGCGAGCCCGCAGGCTTCGGGGCGCGACCGCGTTCTGGTTTTGGGCGCGAACGGGCAGCTCGGCGCAGCCATCGTGCGACTGCTGGTAACCAACGGCAAACCAGTCACCGCCATGGTGCGTGAGAATTCGGATCGCAAGCGCCTCGAGAGTCTCAACATCGAATACATTACCGGCGATGTGACCAATGACGCCGACGTAGCAGCGGCGTTCAAGGGCCGCCGCTACAGCGCCGTCATCGTCGCACTGCGGGTCAACAATGGCGACATCCATTTTTATGAAAAAGCACTGACTCCGATTGGCAAGTATGCGAACACCGCCGGCGTGAAACAGATCATCCATCACGGCGCGGTCGGCGCGGGCAGGAACCTCGAGCGCATTGCGCACGAAGGCTGGGACCGCATTCCCGGCATCTACGACCGCATGCGCGATCAGGGCGTTGGCGAGGACCTGATCCGCGCCAGCGGCGTGCCCTACACCATCATCCGCAATGCGCGCATTTATCCAGCCGCTACGCCGTCCACCGGCAAGGCGCAGCTGACGGAAGACGACACTGTCGTATCACCGATGACGCGCGCCGACCTTGCCATTTTTACGCTGCGCTGCCTGGGCAACAAGTCCTGCTACAACAAGACCTATCACGTGCGGGATGATTCGCTGGCCTGGCCGCCTCCGGCCAGTGACAGGCCCTGAAGCGATTTGCGCGCACCAGCGCCGGTTCACCAGCGCAGCAGTTTCTGACCTAACAACCGCCCCATCGTCAGGGCGGGCTGCAAGCCCATGCCGCCGAGAAACGCGTTGCCGTTCATCAGGCCAAATCCGCGCACCTCGCCCACCGCGTAGAGATTGCCGATCGCGCGGCCGGCCCCGTCCAGCACTCGGCAGTCCGGATCAGTATCGAGACCCGCCCAGCCGACCACGGAAATTCCATGATGCAGGACCGCGTAGTAGGGCCCCTTGCTGCCGAGCTTGAGCGGCATATGTTCGCGGCCGAACACGGGATCCCGCCGGCTTGCCACCGCGCCATTGAACTGCTCGACACTGCCGTGCAGGTTGCCGGCATCCATGTCGCAGCGCTCACCTAACAAATCAAGCGAATCGGCGCTGCGGAACGACGCATGCACATTCCACAAGGGCCGCAGTTCCTCCGGCGTCAGCCCGAAGAAAAACGGCTTGGTCGCCGCATCGGCAATCCCCTGATCGTAAACAGCCCAGAACGACATGCGGGACTGCTTCAGCAATGCGTGTTCGCGCGCATCGACGCTGGGGTCATCCTCGCGCATGAAACGCCGGCCTTCGAGATTGACGTACAGCTCCCACGGCTGGCGCAGTTGCGGCGTCAGGTTTGTCAGCACCATGTATTGATCCGGGCGCTTCGGATTCTGCATGCCCGCGAAAGTGCAAAGATATTTGTCGCCGTGCTTGAGCACGCCGCCGACGGCGAGACCGAGATCATGGCCGCGGCCCTGGCTGTGTTCGCTGCACCAGCTGTAGAGCGGGTATCCCGTGTACTCGAGAAATTTTTCCGGGTTGCGCGCGAAGCCGCCGGTCGCCAGCACGATATTTCTGCCGCGCGCCTCGCCGGACTCCGATCCCGACTGCCAGCGCACGCCAACAACGGCGCCGGCGCTGTCCCGCAGGAGTTCAGTCACCAGGGTATTCAGCCGCGTGGTCAGGCGGCCCGCGGCATCCTGCCGCCGATACATCGGCAACAAGGTGTCGTAGATGCCAACCGCGGCGTTCGGCCCGAAATAGGTACGCGCAATCTGGTACGGCTCGTGCGCGAAATACACGATCGGATGCTCGGGCATCACCGTGTAACCCGCATCTAACAACCAATGCAGCGTATCCGCACAGCCGTCGATGACTGGCTTGATCGCGGACTCGCTTACGGTGCCGCGCGAGATGCGCAGCGCATCCGCCAGATGCTGTGCCGGCGAGTCCTGGATGCCCTTCGCCGCCTGCAGGCGGGTGCCCGCTGCGCTGATTTGGCCGGAGGACCAATGCAGTTGACCACCGAGGTGGTCGTTGCCGTCCAGGACCAGCACCCGCGCGCCGCGCTCGGCGGCGCAGATCGCCAGCGGCATGCCGGCGCTGCCAGCGCCAATGACAATGACGTCCCAGAGCGGTTCATTCATAACTGCGTCTCGCTGAACTCTAACAATTCATAGTTGGCATCCAGGTGGTCCCATGCCATGCGAACCAACTGGTGCTGCGTGCCGGTAACCCAGAAATGGATCGGCGAGTAGCTGCGAAAAGCGATAGTGAAATGCCGGCAGCTAAATTCGCCCGCCGGTACACGCACGGTCTCATCGCCCTGGTGGCCCAATTGAAATTCCGTGGTCGCAATCAACGGCCCGGTGCCGCCATTGGCCACGTTGGAGCTCACAGACGCGCTGAGCAGACCCGGATCGCGCCCATGCCCGTGCTGCGCCAGCCGGATGAAGCCGTCAAGCGGCCGATAGTTTGCATCGATTGCGAACGTGACGTCCCGCAGCAATTCATCGTCCCACATCTCGCAGTGCGCCCGCAGCGTGCGCGCGCCATCGCCTGCGGTGGTGATTGCCAAGCGCTCCCGGCCTGTCTGGGCGCCGCGCCGGAAATAACCGATCAGGCCCTGGACCTCGGTGTCCACGATGCTAACGCCGTCAGGCTCAAGCCAGCTTGCGCTGCGTGCCGTGCAGTTCCTTTTCCGTCAGGCGGTAGAAATACAGCGGGATCAGCGACAGGCCGAAATAGAGACAGGGCAGGTACGCCGCGCAGTAGCGGATGCCATCGATAGTCTCCTGTGTCTGCGCAGGTGCCCGGGAGGTGAACCCGAACCACGCGTATCCGAGGCCCAGAATGGCCGGCGCAAATGTGGACGCGACTTTTTCCACGATGCTGTAGAGGCCGGAAAACACGCCCTCGCGCCGCAGTCCGGTGCGACGAAAATCGTACTCGATCGCGTCCGGCAGCATCGATTGGCCCATCAGCAGCAGGCCCGCAGCCGCAAATCCCTTGATCGCGGCGCGCGCGACAAAAATCCAGATAGATTCCTCGGGGCTGGCTATCAGCCACGTCAACGACGCGAGGCAGAAAATGACCGTCGCGAGCATGTAGCTGCTCTGCTTTTCGATACGCTTCGCGATCCCCAACCAGACCGGGATTGACAGCGTCTGCGCGATAAAGCTGGTGCCAGTGAAATAAAGCATCCACATGCCCGGATCCTGCTTGCCATACACGTATTTGATAACAAAAATTATCATCGCGGTGCCGGTGAACAGTCCGAACAGTTGCGTGAACTTGGTCCCCAGCAACGCGACAAACGGCTCGTTGGAGAACCCGGTCCGCAGCCTCTCCATGAACGTCGGCGACTCGGTCTGTCGCGCCATCGTGCGGGCCCTGGAGGTGCCGAAAAACGACAGCGCCATGAAAAAGAAGATCCCGAAACCCAGCAAGACGCCCATCTTGCCGTAGCCTTCTGCACCGCCGCCAAAAAGCTCGGCGATGCGCTGCGCTGCGATACCGACCAGTGTGCCGATGCCTATGAAAAATACCCGGTACGACATCAATTTGGTCCGGACCTTGTAGTCGTCCTCCATCTCGGACGGCATAGCCATGTAGGGCACGTTGAAAATCGTGTAGCCGGTGCCTACCGCGGCCAGCGCCAGTACCACCAGCACCTTCGACTGACCGATGCCATTCAAGGCCGAGTTGAAATACAACGCGAACGATCCGCCCGCGACGATTCCGCCTAACAGAAGATAGGGCCGGCGACGGCCCCAGCGTGTATGGGTCTTGTCGCTGATCATGCCCATGACAGGATTGCTGACCCAGTCCCAGAGCTTGGCGACCAGCAGCAGGCCGGACGCCGCAACTATCGCAACGCCAAGCACGTCGGTCAGGTAATAAAGCTGCAGCGCGGCAAACGCGTTAAGCAGAAACGACGCGCCTAGAGTGCCGACCCCCCATCCCAGGTGCAGCCGCCAATCCGTCGTCGCCATTACTTGTTTTACATCAACCGCCATGAATCCCCCGATTTGCCGGATCGAAGCGCAACGCCCTGAGCACCGGCAGGCTCAACAGGTAACAGATCGAAGGCAGGATCGCAACGCAGACGTAGATCATGCGTCGCGCCTCGGGCGACTGCGCCGCAGCCGCTTTATCATATCCGCCGGCATCCAATAACAAGCCCACGAGCAGCGGACCAAATGCGAACGCCAGCTTTTCGACCGAGCTATAGACTCCGGCCAGCACGCCCTCGCGACGCGCGCCGCCTGTGTTTCGATCAAACTGCATGGTGTCTGTTAGCAGTGATTGCGCGGCCAACAAGATCCCCGCCGTTGCAATACCGTAGAAGAAGGCGCGCACGACGATAATCCAGTCCGGCTCGGCGGGATGCGCCAGCAAAAAACTCAACAATACAACCACGATTAGCAACGTGGCTGCGAACCACGAACGCGCATTGCCGAATCGCGCGGCGATCCTGAACCAGACGGGAATAAACAGCAGTGTGCCGAGGATTGATGCGATCCCGAACTTTGTCGCAACGTCTTTTTCCGCCAGGCCCAGAATCGATTTCATCAGGAAAAGCAGAGATGCGAGCACCAACGCGGTCGCAATCATCTGCAGCAATTTGACCAGCATCAATTTCATGAATGGTCGATTCTGCAGCACACTCGAAAGCTGCCGCCACAGCGGCACCGCAGGCCCGTTCGGCGATTCGCGCACCGGCAAGCCATGATCGATGCTACGGCTGGCAAGCACCGCAACCAACATCGGCAACGTGATCAACCAGGCGACCACCGATCCCATGAACGCATAGCCCGTGCGTTGGCCGCCGCCAGCGCTTACCAGATACAATGCGCCCGCCGCTCCTAACACGATTCCGGCCTGCATGAATCCAACCCGGAACGACATCAGCCGCGCCCGCTCCGTCGCGCTTTCACTTATTTCACCCGCGAGTGCAATGTAAGGAATGTTGAACAAGGTATAGCCGGTCGCGTACAGCAACAGGAATCCCAGCTCCCAGGCCGTGATATGCGAAATCGCAAAAGCCGGTGGACTGAAAATCAGCCAGAAAGACAAGCCACACAATATCGCACCTAACAGCATCCAGGGCACGCGCCGCCCCCAGCGGCTCGCGGTGCGATCGCTGAGCATGCCCATCGGCGCATCGGTTACCAGGTCGTAAATCTTGCTGATGAAAATGATGGAGCCAGCCATCGTGCCGCTGATCCCAAGAATATTGACGAAGAAATATAGTTGCATCGCGCCCAAAGCGTTCAGCAAGGTCGCCGTTCCCAGCGAACCAATTCCCCAGCCCAGCAGCAATCGTAGCGGCAGGCGTTCCGAATTCATGACAGCACCTGTCGCGCCGCGGCGCGTCCTGCAAGTCGCCCAAACGTTGTCGCTGTCAGCAGGCCATTGCCCGCCATGTATCCCCAGCACGACGGACCCGAGATGCCGCGCGCCGCACCGCCTCCGGCAAACAGATTGGGCAGTGGCCTGCCGTCGTCGCGTAGCACCCGCCCTTGTGCGTCCACCGCGAGCCCGCCCTGCGTGTGGAACAGGGCACCAGTGACCTTGACCGCGTAATAAGGCGCGGCTAACGCGGGCGTGGCGGTGAAATCGCGACCGAAATCATCGGCACGTTCACCGCGTCCGCAGCCTGCGACCGTGTCGCAGCTTGCGCGCAGCGCCGCCGCCGGCAACGCAGTCAACCGCGCCAGCTCTGTCAGATCCGGTGCGCTGACGATCGCGCGCGCCTCCACGGCATCGCGGTAATCGTCGAATTCCAGCATCAGCTGGTGCAGGCGCTCATCGTAGATATCCCAGACGAAGCGCCCGGGTTGTGCGATCACCTGCACGGCCTGCTCCGAGTAACCCAGCGCTTCGTTGGAAAAGCGCTCGGCCGCGGCGTTCACCTGGAAGCCTCCTTCCATGATCAGTGGCCAGAGAATCGGAATGCCACGCCCCAGCGCCAGTCCGCCGTGACCCTGGTAGGCATGGATGTCGCGGACTGCCGCACCTAACGCAAGCCCCCAGCGAATCGCATCGCCCTTGTTGCCCGGGTGGCCGAAGAAAGTGGCGGGCACGATTTCCGGGATGAACTGCTGCAACATCGCAGCGTTCCCGGCGAAGCCGCAACAAGCCAACACCAGCGTATCGCAGCGGAGATCCTCGATGCTGCCATCCGGCCGGTGCACGCGCACGCCGCACACGCGACTGTCCATGGCGTCGGCAAACAACTCACCGACCAGTGCATCGGTCAGCACGTCGATGCCGCGCCGGTCGACCGCTGCGGACAGCGAACCCATGAGTTCCCCGCCGGTTCTGTTAGGTGAGCCATGCATGCGCTTGACCGAATGGCCCGGATACAGAAAGCTGTCGACCAGCGACAGCGGCACCTGCTGCGCATCGATCAACCATTCCACCGTCGCCGCCGACTCGCGTGCCAGAGCCAGCGCGATATCCTGATCGGTCTCGCCGCGGGTCTTTTTCATGATGTCGGCTGCGAAGAGCTCGGGCGAATCCTCGACACCTGCGGCTTGCTGCAGGCGCGTGCCGGCGCCCGGAATCAGCCCCGTCGACATTGCGGTCGTACCGAGCGCGCTGGTATCGCGCTCCAGCACCATGACTTCCGCGCCCTGCTCATGCGCGGCCAGTGCCGCTGTCAGCCCGCAGCCGCCGCCACCGATCACCAGCACCGGCACGTGCGCGGTAAACCGGGCGGCACCTGGCTGCAGAATTCCCGAACAATCGATGGGCTGGGCCATCGCCAGAGACTACCGGCCCGCCCGCCGCGCAAACAACGCGAATGTCAAAGCGCCCGCGTCTCGGTCGGCATCTTCCGCCGCGCGCCCACCCAGGGGCGTCCGCATTAGCATGGGCGCCATGAACACCGCAGCTCCACAGGCCGCAGGCCCATCCAAGGCAACCACCGATTTTCTGGCCCGCAAGCACGGCCACTGGATCAACGGCAAGTGGGTCGCTTCGCGCAGCGGCCAGACCTTCGACGTGCACGATCCGGCGACCGGTGGAAGGATCGCCACCGTCGCCTCAGGCGATGCGGCCGACATTGATGCGGCTGTCGGCGCGGCGCGCGCGGCGTTCGTCAATCCGTCCTGGGCGAAGATGCCGGCGTCGCAACGCGGTCACATTCTGTGGAAGGCCGCGGATCTGATCCTCGCGAACTTTCAGCAGCTGGTCGAACTGACGATTCTCGACAACGGCATGCCGATGCCGCTGGCGCAGTACACAACCGGACTGTTCGTGCCCGAGTTTTTCCGTTACTACGCCGGCTGGCCGACCAAGATCACCGGCGACACCATCCCCGCCAATCCGCAGGGCCGCCTAACAGGAGATGTTTTTAGCTTTACCTTGCGCGAGCCGTTAGGCGTGGTGGGCGCGATCACGCCCTGGAATTCGCCGCTGGCGATGGAAATGCTGAAAATCGTGCCAGTGCTCGCCACGGGCTGCACGATCGTGCTGAAGCCCGCAGAGCTAACACCGCTGACCGCGATGCGGCTGATGGAATTGCTGCAGGAAGCCGGCGTGCCCGACGGCGTCGTCAATCTCGTCAATGGCACCGGTGAAACCGCAGGCGCCGCGCTTGCCGCGCATCCGGGCGTCGACAAGATCGCGTTTACCGGTTCCACCGAGGTCGGCCGCCTGATCGTCAAGGCCGCGGCCGGCAATCTCAAGAAAGTGTCGCTGGAACTCGGTGGCAAGTCGCCCGTCGTGGTGTTCCCCGATGCGAATTTAGACGAAGTCATCCCCGGCGCGGCGCGCGCCTGCTTTTTCCTGCAGGGCCAGAACTGCATGGCGGGTACGCGCCTGTTCGTCCACCAGAAAATCCACAATCAGGTCGTCGACGGCATCGCGGCGATCGCGAAGTCCTTCAAGATCGGACCGGGCCTCGATCCTAACAACGACTTCGGCCCGTTGATCTCAAAACAGCAGCGCGAACGCGTCAGCGGTTTCGTCGAAGCCGGCCGCAGGGAAGGCGGCGAAATCGTTTGTGGCGGCAAGTCGGTCGCGCGTGACGGTTGGTTCTTCGAGCCGACGATTTTTGCTAACGCCCGCGCCGACCTAACACCTGTAACAAGTGAAATCTTCGGTCCGGTGCTTTGTGTGGAAACCTTTGGCGACGATGATCTCGATGATATCGCGCGCCGAGCTAACAGCACGATCTATGGCCTGTCCGGCAGCGTCTGGACCCGCGATCTCGGCAAGGCGATGCAAATGGTGCGCAAGATCGACTCCGGCCAAGTCAGCGTCAACATGCATGCGGCGCTCGACCCCGCCATGCCTTTTGGCGGCAACAAGCAATCCGGCTGGGGCCGCGAGTTTGGCAAGGAGGGGCTCGAGCCCTATCTCAAGACCAAAGGCATCAGCATTGCCTGGTAATATATATCATGGGGGCAGACGCCCCACTTTGGAGCACAAGCGCCGGTGCTCTGCCTCGTTGCGGTGCGTGCCGGCGCGCTGCGCGGTCTGAGTAGCGCATTCTCCAGCCAATTTCAATGAGTTAGCGCTCTGGCACGAAAGCTGCTAAGTCCCCGTCGATGAATCCGTATCGACAGGAGTAGCCCTCGTGAAATTGCTGTTTGCCTTCCTCGCCCTGTTCGCAGCCAACTTTGCCGCCGCGGCCGACGCTCCCGTTCCTAACAAAGGCGACACCGCCTGGGTGCTGATTTCCACGGTGCTGGTCATCCTGATGACCATCCCCGGGCTCGCGCTGTTCTATGGCGGCATGGTGCGCAACAAGAACGTGCTGTCAGTGCTGATGCAGGTGTTCGTCACCTTCTGCCTGATCGCCGTGCTGTGGGCGATTTACGGTTACAGCTTTGCTTTCACGCAAGGCAATGATTTCTTCGGCGGCAGCAGCCGCTTGTTCCTCGCGGGCATGACGCCGGATTCGGTCGCGGCCACTTTCAGCAAGGGCGTGGTCATTCCGGAATTCGCCTACTTCGTCTTTCAGCTCACTTTTGCGGCGATCACCCCCTGTCTGATCGTCGGCGCGTTTGCCGAGCGCGTTAAGTTCTCGGCTCTTTTATTGTTCATGGTCATCTGGTTCACGCTCGCCTATCTGCCGATCGCGCACATGGTGTGGTACTGGGCGGGTCCCGATGCCTACACCGACGCCGCGGCTGCTGAGGCTGCGGGCAAGACCGCGGGCTTCCTGTTCCAGAAAGGCGCGCTCGATTTTGCCGGTGGCACGGTGGTGCACATCAACGCGGGCATCGCCGGCCTGATTGGTGCACTCGTCATCGGCAAGCGTGTCGGCTACGGCCAGTCAGCCATGCCGCCGCACAACCTGCCGATGGTCATGATCGGCGCCTCGCTGCTGTGGGTCGGCTGGTTCGGTTTCAATGTCGGTTCCAACCTCGAAGCGAATGGCTTTGCCGCGTTGGTATTTGCTAACACCGTGCTCGCGACCGCCGCCGCAGCGCTGTCCTGGATGCTGGCCGAATGGGTGCTGCGCGGCTCGCCGACGATTCTGGGTGCGGCCTCCGGCGCCGTGGCCGGACTGGTTGCCATCACGCCCGCCTGCGGCTTTGTGGGACCCATGGGTTCGCTGATCATCGGCCTGCTCGCCGGCGCCATCTGCTTGTGGGCCTGCGCCAGCCTCAAGCACAAGCTCGGTTACGACGATTCGCTCGACGTTTTCGGCGTGCACTGTATCGGCGGCATCCTCGGCGCGCTGCTGACCGGCGTGTTCGTATCGCCGACGTTAGGTGGTACCGGTGTCTACGACTACGTGGCCAATGCCTCGAGCTTCGACAGCATCGGCGCGCAGTTGTTGCGCCAGGCCTGGGCGGTCGGCACCACGCTGGTCTGGTCCGGCGTCATTGCCTTTATCGCCTATAAGCTGGTCGATCTCACGCTCGGTCTGCGTGTTGCGGAAGAAGACGAGCGTCAGGGTCTCGACACGACCACCCATGGCGAACGCGCTTACAACGATTGACGAACGATGTCGCCGGCTCGACTGCCGTGTACTGCCGGCTACCACAAGCCGCGCCCATGCAGCCTCGCGCCACCTGAGGTAATCTCCGGGGCGAATGCCGTCGACCCGATTCCCCGCGCCGCCACCACTTTCTCCGCAAGTCGCAAGCTGGTGGCGCCGGCCACTGGGCATCCTGTTCATGCGCCTCTTGGGCTGGCGCATCGAAGGCAAGCTGCCGAACCTGCGCAAGTACCTGATCATCGTGGCGCCGCACACCTCCAACTGGGATTTCTTCTACGGCTTTCTCGCCTACCTGACGTTGCGGCTCAATGCGACCTGGCTCGCCAAGCACACCATCTTCCAGACGCCGCTCGGCCCCATCGCCAAGCGCCTTGGCGGCTCGCCGATCGATCGTTCGCAGGCAGGGAATGTCGTGCAGGCGCATATCAGTGAATTTCGCAAGCGCGATCACATGGCGCTGGTCATCACACCCGAAGGCACGCGCCGGAAAGTGCCGGAGTGGAAGCGCGGTTTTTATTTCATCGCGATGGGCGCCGGCGTGCCCATCGTTCCTGTAGCACTCGATTTTTCCAAAAAACGCATCCTGATCGGCGACGTGTTTGCACCGACCGGTGACTACGCCGCTGATCTGCCGCGCATCAAGGGTTTCTACAGCAGCGAGATGGCGCGTAATCCGGCGCAGTTCTAGCGCGCGACCCGATCGCCATGCCGCACGCGTTACCAGCTGCCGGTGTTAGGCATCGACGCCCAGGGCTCGGCCGGCGCACGCCGCTCACCCTTCTGCAGCAGTTCAATCGAGATCCCGTCAGGGGATCTGACAAACGCCATGAAACCATCACGCGGCGGGCGCAGGATGGTGATACCGCGATCCATCAGACGCTGACAGGTTGCGTAAAGATCTTCGACTGCGTAAGCAAGATGCCCGAAGTTGCGGCCACCCGTGTAGGCCTCGGGGTCCCAGTTATGAGTCAGCTCAACCTGCGCGTCGTGATCGCCGGGCGCCGCGAGAAAAATCAGCGTGTGCCGCCCTTGTGGATTGTCCTTGCGGCGGATTTCTTCCAGACCTAACGCGCCACAAAAAAAATCCAGCGAGGCCTGGATATCACTGACGCGAACCATGGTATGCAGATATTTCATCGTCAGAACATCTCCGAGGGTCCGGGGCCCTTGGTATCGCGCGGCGGCGGCGCGCGCGCGGCGATGTGCTCGCCGGTGATCATCGCGTCATAGGATTGGCCCGGGCCCACCATCGGGTAGACGCCCGCATCCGGATCGATGATGACCTCGAGAAACGCCGGGCCCTTGAAGCTGACAAACTCGTCGACCACGCGCGTGACATCGGCTTTCTGGTCGAGCCTGACGGCGTACTTGAAGCCGTCCGCCTGCGCGGCCTTCACAAAATCCTTCTTGTGCAGCGACTTGTCGCTGCCCGACATGCGGCTCTCGAAAAAGAGCTTCTGCCACTGCCGCACCATGCCGTCGCCGAAATTGTTCAGCACCACGACTTTGATCGGCAGGTCATAGGTGGTCACGGTTTCGAGCTCGCCCATGTTCATGCGGATCGACGCATCGCCATCGATGTCGATCACGAGTTTGCCGGGGTTGGCGATCTGTGCGCCGATCGCGGCCGGCAGGCCAAAACCCATCGTGCCCATGCTGCCCGAGGTGAGCCACAAACGTGGCTCGCGAAAATCGATGTACTGCGCAGCCCACATCTGGTGCTGGCCGACGCCGGTGGTCACGATCGCGGCGCCGCGCGTGCGCTTGTTGAGCTCTTCGAGCACGTAGTAGGGCTGGATCAGCTTGCTGGCGCGATCGTAGTTCATCGCATGGCGGGCTTTCAGCTCCGCCAGGTGCTGGTGCCAGCCCGCCAGAGCCAGCGGTGGCCGCCGGTAATGACTGCGGCCATAGGCGATCAAAGCTGACAAGGCTGGCGCCAGCAGGCCCACGTGCGACCAGTGCACGCGTTTGACCTTGTTGATTTCGGCGCGGTCGATATCGATGTGGGCAATTGCCCGCGCCTGCGGCGCGAATTTCGGCGGATTGCCGGCCACGCGGTCGTCAAAGCGCGCCCCCAGCGCAATCAGGAAATCGCAATCCTCGACGGCGTAGTTCGCGAAGGCTGCGCCATGCATGCCTAACATGTGCATCGACAGCGGATCGGTGGTATCGACCGCGCCAATGCCCATCAGCGTCGTCACCACCGGCACGTTGAACGCACGCGCAAATTCCCGCAGTTCGCGCGACGCTGCGCCATTGATGACGCCACCACCCGCATAAATCAGGGGTTTTTCGGACTTCGCCAGCAGCGCAAAGAACGCCGCGGCTTCATCGTCCTCGATGCCGGCATTCTGGGTCGCGAACAGGCGCTTGCGATAGCCCGGGATCGGCAGCACCCCTGCGCCGCGGAATTCGCCGCGCCAGTTCTGGATGTCCTTGGGAAGATCCACCACCACCGGCCCCGGCCGGCCGGTGCGCGCAATCTCGAAAGCGGTGCGCATGGTCGCTTCGAGCTTGTTAGCGTCGGTGACCAGGAAGATGTGCTTGGCCACCGAACCCATCAGTGCCGGCACCGGCGCTTCCTGGAAGGCGTCGGTGCCGATCGCCGAGGTTGGCACCTGGCCGCAAATGACCACCATCGGAATCGAATCCGCCATGCAATCGCGAATCGGGGTCACGGTGTTGGTCGCGCCCGGGCCCGAGGTCACGAGGCAGACGCCGACCTCGCCCATCGAGCGTGAATAGCCGGCCGCCATGAACCCGGCGCCCTGCTCGTTGGCCGGGACGATCAGCGGCATCTGCGCCTCGCCCTTCGCGACCCGGGCTTGGTTGTAAAGAAATACGGCGTCGTACGTCGGCAGGATCGCCCCGCCCGAGTAGCCGAAGATCGCCCGCGTACCCTCATCCGCGATGATCTGGATCACCATTTCCGCCCCCGACATGGTGCGGCCGGCGAGCGGATGCAGGGATGGCGATTCGACGGCGGTACGGACTTCGGCGGACATGATCGTTCAACCCTACCAGCTGGCGGGATAACGGCAAGGCCAAAGGCCAGTCCGGCGTCAAAAAATTGCGCGCGCAAGCCACCGCACAGCCGGTATTCTTGGACCGTCATGCGTCACATCATCGCCATCCAACTGCAGAACGAAGCCGGCGCGCTGACCCGGGTCGCCGGCATGTTTTCCACCCGTGGCTACAACATCGAGAGTCTGTCGGTCGCCGCGACCAACGATCCCAGCATGTCGCGACTGACCCTGGTTACCCGCGGCTCGGACGCCGTCATCAGCCAGATTGTCAGCCAGCTCAACAAGCTCATCGACGTGGTGAGCGTCGAGGACATGACGGGTGGCGAGCACCTGGAGCGGGAGTTGGTGCTGCTGAAACTGAAGCTGCGGCCCGAACAGGTCGACGCCGTGCGCGGCTACGTGGTGCGCACCGGCGGCCGTGTTCTGGAGCCTGCGCTGAACGGATTTATCGTTGAACTGACTGCGAACGAAGTCGAGGTTGAACGCTTTGTGCGCGACCTCGCCGATGGCGCCGAGCTGTTGGAGGTGGTTCGATCCGGCGCGCTGGGCATCTCGAAACTGCGCTCGGAGCGGCGGTAGAAACGCCAGATCGTCGCTTTTTTGTCACTAATAACGCGTTTTTCCGGTTATTTTGTTTCTATAGAGAATTAATACCATCGAATACCGCGCCGTCAGCCAAAAGCCGGTACCGGATTTCTCGTTGCTGCGCAGCTATCGGGCGCCGCTGCATGCCGATGCCTGGAAGAGTTTCCTGGATTGCTTTACGACCGACCTCGCGGGCACCGTATCGCTGGCCGAGTTCATCAGCGCGTTCTACCACAGCCTGCCGTTTCGGCTCGAGCGCCGCATCATCCAGGCGCTCATCGGCAGACCTTCGAGCGCGCAGGATGTGCGGGCGCTGGCCAGCGGCACGACCGACCATTTCGCAGCCTGGGTCGTTCTGGAGCGCACCGATTCGCAGTTACTGTTAGGCGACTACCGCGGCCACACGCGATCCTGGCTAGCCGTCAAGCCGCTGCCCGGCGGCGGGACGCAATTGCTGTTCGGCTCGGGCATCCGCTCGGTGCCCGATCCGGTCACCGGCGCGCCGTCCAGGACCTGGGGGTTTCGCGCCCTGGGCGGGTTTCACGTGCTCTATTCGCGCGTGCTGCTGGGCGCCGCGCGGCGACGGCTCGCAGCGTGACCGACAGCGGCGCACACACCATGGGCTCTTTGCATTCTGACCGCTCAGGGAAGCTCCTGGACCCATGTCTTGCCGTAATCTTTGGAACCAAGAACTATGTTGTCGACGGTAATCGCCAATACCTGGCCTGCATCCGCAAGAGGCACAAGTCGCAGCGTATCCCGGGGCACCTCGGCACCTGGCGTCCACGTTTGGCCGCCGTCGCGGGTCGACCAGATTCGGTGCGTCAATTTTTCTGCCTTCAATGCCAGGGTGTCCATCACCTGATCGTCGTAGAAAAGGCGGCCCAAAGACCCAACGTTGTCGATCTGGATCAGGAAACCAGTCGAGTCGCTGTGGAATCTGAGATACCGCACATATTGCGGTACCGATTGCGGCGTCCAGTGCTGCCCCAGATCCTCGGTGATTATTAGCGACTGCTTGAATCCCATCCCGATTGAATTGCCGTAGATACGGCCGTCTCGAAGCATGACAAGCTCGGTGCTACCGGACCACAGGGGCGCTACATGCCACTTGCCGTCCGCAACGGCATACCGATTGACGCGGTAATCAACTCGGGGAGTTCCGCCAATGGTGTTGGTGGACTGACTTGCAGTCACCACAGCAAGGCTATCGCTGCTGATTTTTGCACCAAAAAACGGTTGCTGAATGGGTCCACTGCCATACGGTACCGCCAGGCTGCCCAGCGTCAGCCACGGACCACCGGCCGCTTCGGCGCGGTAAACCTCCACACCGCCAGGGACGTCTGCAATGACAACAAGCTTGAGCTTTTCATGCCACGAAATCATGCGTGCTGCGGCACTGCCGCGCGGCAGCGGTGTTGGTTGCCACCCTTTTCCGGGCTCACGGAAAAATACCCGCCCTTCACTGGCTCCGGTTACCAGCGTGCCGTCCGGCAGGGCCATGGTTGTTAGCACGTGAGCTTTTGTCGGCAGTTGCTCACGAAACCACTGGCCGTCGCGATCGCGGATGCTGATCTGCCCGAATGCTTCACCCGCAATCAATCGACCGTCAGTGCTCAGGACAGGATCCAGCACCAACCGTGTCCGCGCGTATTCGCGTTCTGCCAGTACCGGACGCTGCAGACCGTCTGGCGCCGGACCCCAGGCCAAAGTGCCTTTGTCCAGAGCTGCGCGCAAAGCCTCTGGTAGCTCATCGCGTATCCGGGTAAAAGTCCCGTCCTGCTGATCAAAGGCCCACTGAAACGCGGTGGAATTGGACGGCAATAGTGCGCGAATAAAATATAGAGTCCCGAGGTCTGTAATGCGCCCTTCCTCGACCCTGATCCGCCCTGCAGCCGCGCCGAGCGGCACGACGCGCTCAGTCTTGCTGTTTTTCGCCAGCAGGTTCTTGCCAAGCGCCACCAGTTCATAGGTGCCGATTGGCACGTCGCGCACGAGATAGGAATAGCGCGCATAGCCTGGCGCGTAGTCCCTGAGCTCAATTTCCCGGCCCGAGTCGACATTCCTGATCCAGGCGATATGCAATCCGTCCACCGCCGAGCTAACACGGGCGTTCGCGACAACGCGCATTGCAACGACGCCCTTGCCCTTGCCAAGTCGGATGTCGTTCCAATTCTCAGCGGCGCGGGTCATTGAATCGCCTGCGAGCGCAGGTGACACCACGTACAGCAGACCCACCGCAGCGGTGGCCATCGTTGTTGCCAACCAGGATTTCACTGGGATGCAGTCTTACACCGGCGACCTCGACGCTGTCGAGTGGCTACGGGCACGGCCGGCCAGGCTGCAGAATCGATGGTTCCCCCGACAGGCGTGCGAAGATTTGCAGCGCGGTGCCAGCCCGAATCCAGACCAATCCGACCACCCGCAGCAGCAGCGGCAGCGGACAATTGCGGATCAGCTCCCAGTCGACATTGCGCAGGAATACCCGCGCCGTGGGCAAATGCTTGCGCACCACGGCAACGACCAGATCGGCTTTGGTGGTGGCCGCGCGGAGCCTGCCAACGCGGCCACTTTGCGCAGCAGCGCCGGCGCAAGCCCCGCACTCGTTAGCAGCCGGCTCAGACCAGGCAGCGCTGCACTGCGGCGCGCACCACATCGGGCACAGCCACGGACTTGCGGCTCGCTGCATCGACATAGACGTGGACAAAACGGCCGACGGCAACCGGATCCGTTTCCTGGCCGCGAAAAACGCCAATGCCATAGACCACGCTGCGCTGGCCGAGCCGCTCGCAGCGCAGTCCCAGTTGCAGCGCGTCGGGAAACGATATCGATTTCAGAAACCTGCAGCTGGTCTCCGCAACCACGCCGATCGCCGGCAGCGCACGGATATCCGTCGCTGTCGCATCTAACAACCAGCCATTCACCGCGGTGTCGAAATAGGAGTAATAGACGACGTTGTTGACGTGGCCATAGACGTCGTTGTCCATCCAGCGCGTGCCCATGGTGCGAAACACGCGAAAATCGCTGCGCATCGGTATCGCAGTTTCAGTACTGGCAGACGTTGGGGCGGTCTGGGCGGCTGGCGGACCGGTTTCTCTGGCGTTCATGCGCGGATTCTGACATTTTTGGGTTATGAAAACCCGCGCCGCGCTGCTGACTGCGATGCAAGCCCCGACACCCTATGCGAACTCGCGGCCGCTGGAGATCGTGGAGGTCGAGCTTGCACCGCCGGGGCCGGGCGAAGTGCTGGTACGCATACGCGCCGCAGGCCTGTGTCACTCCGACCTGTCAGTCATTGACGGCAACCGACCGCGGCCCATGCCCATGGTCCTCGGTCACGAAGGCGCCGGTGAAGTGCTGGAACTCGGCAGTGGGGTGCGGGGTCTCGCTGTGGGCGATCATGTCGTCACCGCGTTCGTGCCGAGTTGCGGCCACTGTGCGCCGTGCCGCGACGCGCGCCCCGCGCTGTGCGAACCGGGATTCGCCGCCAACTCCGCCGGCACCCTGCTGTCGGGTGCGCGCCGGCTGCAACGCGCCGGCGCCGTTGTCAATCACCACCTCGGCGTGTCCTGCTTTGCCGAGTACGCCGTCATCGCACAGGAATCCCTGGTGCGCTTCGATCGCAGCGTGTCCTTCGCGCAGGCGGCCGTGTTCGGCTGCGCGGTGATGACCGGCACCGGCGCTGTGCTCAACACCGCCGCGCTGCCGCGCGGCGCCAGCGTCGCCGTGCTGGGTCTCGGCGGCGTCGGGCTGGCGGCTTTGTTAGGCGCCCGATTGCGTGAGGCGCGTGACATTGTCGCGGTGGATTTATCGGACAACAAGCTCGCCCTCGCCCGTGAACTCGGTGCTACGCGCTGCTATAACGCCGCCGATCCGGACGTGGTGGCGAAGATCCGCGAGGACAGCAAAGGCGGGCTCGAGTTCAGCTTCGAAATGGCCGGCTCAGTGCGCGCACTGGAGACGGCCTGGCACATCACGCGGCGCGGCGGCACGACCGTCACGGCCGGCCTCTCGCACCCGGAGGCCAAGTTCACCGTCGGCCATCTCAGCATCGTCGCGGAGGAACGCACGCTCAAGGGCTCCTATCTCGGCAGTTGCGTACCGAGCCGCGATATTCCGCTCTATATCCAGTATTTCCAGCAGGGCAAACTGCCGGTCGACCGCTTGTTAGCCGAGCGGTTGACGCTGAACGACATCAACGCCGCCTTCGACCGCCTGGCCAGCGGCGAGACGGTACGGCAGATTGTCGAATTTCCCTGAGCGCAGCGCGTACTACGGCAGCAGCACCGTCGCGCCGGTGGTGCGGCGCGCTTCCAGATCGCGATGCGCCTGCGCCGCGTCCTTAAGCGCATGGCGCTGACCAATGCGCACCTTGACTTTGCGTGCAGCCAGCATGCGAAACATTTCACGCGCCGCCGCTGTCAGGGCGCCCGGTTGCCCGATGTAATCAAACAGGCTGGGCCGCGTCAGAAACAGCGAGCCACGCTTCGACAGCTCGAGCGGCGAGATCGCCGGCGGCGGACCCGAGGCGTTGCCATAACTCACGACCATGCCTAACGGACGGGCGCTGTCGAGCGAATCCATGAAAGTGTCCTTGCCGACCGAGTCGTAAACTACCGCCGCACCCACGTTCTTGGTGAGCGCACGGATCTGCGGCGCCAGCGCTGCGCCGTCGGCGATCAGTACCTGATGGCAGCCGTGGGCTTTGGCGAGCACCGCCTTGGCCTCGCTGCCGACGACGCCGATGACCCTGGCGCCGAGCGCACGGCCCCACTGCGTCAGCAACAACCCCACGCCACCGGCAGCGGCGTGCACGACGATCCAGTCGCCGCGTTTGACACGGTAGGTGCGGCGCAACAGATAGTGCGCCGTCAGGCCTTTCAGCATCACCGCTGCGGCGGTTTCGTCGCTGATGCCGCGCGGCAGTTTGACTAACAGGCCGGCGGCGACATTGCGCTGCGTGCAGTAGCTGCCCGGTTTTGAGTCCACGTAGGCGACGCGATCGCCCTGGCGCAGGCCCCTGACCTTCGGGCCCAGCGCCTCGACCACGCCGGCGGCCTCGCGGCCTAACACACCCGGCAGCGGCATCGCGTAGAGCCCGGTACGCCCGTACACGTCGATGAAGTTCAAACCGATAGCGGTATGCCGCAGCCGCACTTCGCCGGGCCCCGGCGGCGCCAGATCGATTTCCTCAAAGCGCATGACCTCCGGCCCACCGGTCTGGTGGATGCGAATTGCCTGTGTTTTGTTAGCTAGCGTCCTCATAGCTTGGGTACAACTGTAAATCCGAGTTGCTGCATCATGCTCATCAGGTCGGAGTTGCCCCAGCGCTCGACCACCTTGCCTTTTTTAAAGCGATAAATATCTATCGCGCTGATGACATAGGGCTTGTGGGTCGGCGGATTGCCATTGACCCCGACATTGTCCTGGCTGTGGACATTGGTGCGCACGATGAGGTAGTCGCCGGAACAGAGGATCAGGTCATCGACCAGGCGCCGCTCCGGGTTATTGCGTTTGGAAGCCGTCCACATCGCGCCCATCTGCTCGGGCGTGACCTTGCGCACCGAACCGCCGCCGGAATCCACGTTGTGCGAAATGATCTCTGGCGCATAGAACTCTGCAACGCGGCTGGCATCGCGCTGCATGAACAGGACGTCGTGAATTTTCAGGTAAGTCTGCAGGTTTTTCTGGCTGCCCGGACAGTTGATGGTCGGTTTTGGATCTTCGGCGCGAGTCACCGGGACCGAAAAAGCTAACAACGCGAGTGCAATAAAAAGATAAGGCATGATTGATTCTCCCTCTACGTATTCTATGTGTAAGATTCACTTACGTGAACCTCCGCACTTGAGATTCGTTGGCGGAGACTACCCGTTTCCAGGCCTTGAGTGGCGGCTATTCCAGCCGGTCGCAGCTGCGCGAATCGTCCCGGATTCCAGCATCAGCACCCGATCCGCGCTCGCAATGGTTTCCGGCCGGTGAGCGATAATGATGCGTGTCAGCCGAAGTTCTCGCACGGCGTCGTTGACCTGGCGTTCGCGCGCCACGTCGAGGTGACTGGTCGCCTCATCCAGCAACAGGATTCTGGGCCGCCGGTACAACGCCCGAGCTAACAAAATACGCTGTTTCTGCCCGCCCGAAAGCGCGCTGCCCATGTCGCCGATCAGGCTGCCATAGCCCATCGGCATAGCGGCAATGTCATCGTGTACGGCCGCGAGCCGGGCGACCGCTTCGACTCGCGGCGGCATGGCATCAGGATCGAAGAAACTGATGTTGTCGGCAATGCTGCCCGCAAACAGTTGATCATCCTGCAGGACTGCGCCAACCATGCCGCGAACCTGGCGCGCACCTATTCGGGCCAGGTCCTCACCGCCAATGCGAATGCTGCCGCGACCTGCAGGTAGCAAACCTAACAGAATCTTCAGCAGTGTGCTCTTGCCGCAACCCGAGGCTCCGACGATGGCCAGCGACTCGCCGGCTCGGACCGAAAAACTGCAGTCCTGCAGAATCCACGGTTCGCCGTCGCCATAACGAAAGGCGAGTTGTCGCACATCGATATTGGCGCTGAGCGCCGTGCGACAGAATTCGGCGCCGGGATCGGGCTCGCATTCCGCCAGCGCAATGTCCGCCAGCCGCCCGGTATGCAGGCGCAACATGCGCAGGTCCAGACACTTGTCGATGAGACTGCTGACCCGCATCGCAAACTGGTCTTTGTAAGCCAGATACGCGATCAGCATGCCCACGGAAAACGCGTTCGTCAGCGCCAGCTGTGCGCCCAGCCAGATGACGGCGATGCGTTCCAGCCCAAACAGACACTGCCCCGCGGTGCTGAAGCCAAGACCCAGGCGCCCGAGCCTGAGGTCCTGATTGAGGGTTTTCACCAGTAGATTCTCGTACCCCGTGCGGCGCAATGCTTCCTGACCCGCGACCTTGAGGCTCTGGATGCCGCGCAGGGTTTCCAGCAGATGGCTCTGTTGCCGCGCCACAGCGGCCAGCTGCTGTTCGGTGCTGTCGCGGGCGAGCCGATACAGGGAGAGCCGCACGGCGAGATAGATGCTGACCACTGCGAGCGTCAGCGCCGCCAGCCTGGCGCTGTAAGCTAACATCAACGCCAGCGTCAGCAATGCCATCAGCCCGTCGATCACGGTCTCGACCAGTCCGGTCGTCAGGGTCTTCTGGATGGTCTGCAGCGACCCGAGACGCGACGTGATGTCGCCCAGGTGCCGTTTCTCGAAGAAATCGAGCGGCAGACGCAACAGGTGCGCGACCAGGTTGCCCTGCCACTGCAGGCCCAGCTGCGCCGAGAGCTGCAAGACGGTCCAGCCGCGCAGCAGACCGATACCGGTTTGCAGCAGCAGCGCAATTCCAAAGCCGAGACCTAACACGGTGAGCAGATCGCGGTCGGCCGAAACCAGCACCTGGTCGACGACCCATTGCATGAAGAACGGCGCGAGCAATACCAAGCACTGCAGCACCAGCGACAGTGCGAGAATCTGCGCCACCGCGGGCCACAACCCCCGCGTGCCCCGGGTCAGGTCCCGCAGACGCAGCCCTGGCGGCGCACGCCGTTGCTGGAATCCAGCGTCCGGGGCCAGCTCGAGCGCGACACCGGAAAAATGCGGCGACACGTCGCTGAATGACATTTGCCGTCGGCCGGCCGCGGGATCCTGGATGCTCACTGAGCGCCTACCCACCTTGCTGAGTACAACAAAGTGATTGAGATCCCAGTGCAGCAGGCAAGGCAGGCGCAAATTTGCAAGTTGCGCCAGATCAAGACGCAGCGGCCGCGAACGCAGGCCGAGCTGCGCTGCAATTTCAATCAGGTGACTGAGGCGCGCCCCTTTCAGTGACAGGGAGAATCGGCGCCGCATCTCGGGCAGCGTGATGGCCTGTCCGTTAGCCGTGGCAACCATGGCGAGACACGCGAGCCCGCATTCGGCCGCTTCCGATTGCAGGATCGTCGGACCGGAGCCGGGCACGGGCGCAGCTCAGCGGCCGGACAATGGCGACTTGAGTGCGTGCAGCGGCTCGAACAGCCACTCGATCAGGCTGCGACGGTCGCCGACGATATCCGCCTCCAGCAGCATGCCGGGCTTCAGGGGTTCCGCACGGCCATAGGCGCTAACAAACTGGTTGGTCAGTTCGACCGTTACCCGGTAGAAAGGCTCGTCGATGGCGAGCCCGCCTAACAGCGCACGCGCCTGCGCCGGGGCCAGTGCGTTGCGGCTGACTTGCCGGATCAGGCCTTGATGGTGGCCGAATTTCTGGTACGGAAATGCCTGGTAGCGCAACTGCACGGCATCGCCCGGCCTGACAAAGCCGATCGCGCGACTGGGCAGCAGTAGTTCGGCCTGCAGCACCGAATTGACCGGCAGCACACTGAGCAGCTGCTGCCCCGCCTGCACCGATTCGCCGGCCTTGACGAGTATCGACGTGACCGTGCCCGGCACCTGGGCCGTGACGGCCGATTCATGCGCGGTTTCCAGTTCGATGCGCTGTTGTTCCAGCGTGGCCAGTTCGCGGTCGAAGGGGTCGACGGCCGCCTGTTGTTCGGCCGGCCACTCGGCGAGCGACTGGCGGATCTGCGCCAGGCTGCGCGTTACCGCGGTCCGCTGCCGCAGCAGCCCCTGCAGCTCGGCCTGTTGGGCCAGCGCCGTTACCTGCTGCTGCCTGAGCTGCAGTGTGCTGACGAAGTGCTGCTGCTCGAGCGCACGCCATTGCGCCAGCGTGTCTTCGCTGAGGCGCAATTGTGCCCGGCGCGTTTCGAGTTCGGCGTCGGCGATGGCAAGTTCCGCCAGCGTCGCGCGCAGCTGCGCTGCCAGTCCGTGGCGGCGCAGCAGGCAGCGCTGCATGGCCAGCGCGCGCCCGGTCACAAGTGCGGTATGGCGCTGTGACAGATTGGCGCGGGATGCCTCGAAGTTGTCGCGCAGCCCAGATGCGCGTGGCACGCGTATCAAAGCTAACAGGGTGCCCGGCCCGACGCGTGCGCCCTCCACCACCGGCACCTGCACGACCACTCCGGACAGTGGCGCCTGGGCGGTCGCGACACCGTTGCGCGGCGTGAGCTGCCCGATCACGCGCGTATGCCGGGTGTAGCTGCCCCGCGCAAGAAAAACGACCAGCAGCAGTCCGCTGAGCACCGCGGCGACCGCCAGCAGGCGCAGCGTGAGCGGCTGATCGCGCAGGATGCCGCCCAGCTGAGCGCCGCGCCTGGCCTCGATAGCCTCGGGACGAAACAGACTGTCAGTCAATGTGCCGGCTACTGGGCGTTGAACAGCGCGCCGGCGTCGACGCACGGCAGCAGCGGAAATTCGCAGACTTTCGGCGTTTCGAACTCATATGCAAATGGCACGCCGCACGCCTCCTGGCTGGCAGCCGCGCCGTCGACCTGCGCGATCTCGGACTGCGTCAATTCTTGCATGGCAGATTCCTTTCTTTGTCAGCAGAGTGGGTTTGCAACTGCAATGCTGCAATACCGATTCGGCGCAGACAAGGCGCATGGGCCGCTATCTAACAAATGCGGCGAATATTGCCAGGAACAAGAAGCAACGGCGCCGTTGCCGTTGCCGGATTTTTCATATCCGGTCGATCGCCGGAATAATTGCGCTGGTGGCTAGCCGCTGTAGCCGCGCTCGCCATGCGCGGCGAGATCGAGGCCTTCGGATTCCTGTTCTTCGCTGACGCGCAGGCCCACGGTCGCCTGCAATACCGTCAGCAGCAACCAGGTTACAGCGCCGCACCACAGCATCGTTGCGCCTATGCCCAGGGCCTGTACGCCGACTTGTTGCGCGATGCTGTGATCCGCCATGCTGAATCCTGCGCCACCTAACGACACGGCCGCGAACACGCCGGTCAGCAGCGTGCCGATCACGCCGCCGACACCGTGTACCGGCGACACGTCGAGCGAGTCATCGATGTTGAAACTGCGTTTGAGAATCTGTGTGGCGGTGAAACACACCACGCCCGCCGTGAGGCCGATGGCGATGGCGCCCGCCGGGCCGACAAAACCTGACGCCGGTGTGATGGTGCCGAGGCCCGCCACCATGCCGGTCATGATGCCTAACATCGAGGGCTTGCCGTAACGGCGCCATTCGACAAACATCCAGGCCAGGGCGCCCGCGGACGCGCCAAGGTGGGTCGTCAGCATCGCCATCGCGGCCGAGCCATTGGCCGCGAGCGCACTGCCCGCATTGAAGCCAAACCAGCCGACCCAGAGCATGCCGGCGCCGCAGGCCGTGATCGGCAGACTGTGCGGCGGCATCGCCACCTGCGGAAAGCCGCGCCGCCGGCCTAACACCAGCGCACAGACCAACGCCGCCACGCCGGCATTAACGTGCACGACAATGCCGCCGGCAAAGTCCATGACACCCAGCTTCGCCAGCCAGCCGCCGCCCCAGATCCAATGGGCAACAGGCGCATACACCAGCAGCAGCCAGCCGGCGCTGAACCACAGCACCGTCGCGAAGCGCATGCGTTCGGCGAACGCACCGATCACGAGTGCCGGCGTAATAACCGCGAAGCTCAGCTGAAACATGAAAAACAGCGCTTCCGGAATCGATCCGGTCATGGCATCGCGCCCGATACCAAGCAAAAAGGCCTTGCCGAAACCGCCCCACCAGCTGTTAGCAGCGCCGCCGTCGCCAAACGCGATTGAATAGCCGCAGGCAAACCACAGCAAAGAACAGACGCCGGTGATCGCAAAACACTGCATCAGCAGCGACAGCACGTTCTTGCTGCGCACCAGGCCGGCATAGAAAAGTGCCAGTCCCGGCAAAGTCATAAACAGCACCAGCGCCGTGGCTGTCAGCAGCCATGCGCTGTCCCCCGTGTTTAAAGACATACAACCAACCCCTGTCGTTGGTGCCAACTCGCGGTCGGCGCGCCAAAAAAATACTACAAAGCCGCGTCGTCAGTTTCGCCGGTGCGAATGCGGATCACGCGATCGATGTTGGTGATGAAGATCTTGCCGTCGCCGACTTTGCCGGTCTTGGCGGCCTTGACCACGGCCTCGACCACCTGGTCGACAAGGTCGCTGCGCACTGCCACTTCGATGCGGGTCTTGGGCACAAAGTCGACCACGTACTCGGCGCCACGATAGAGCTCGGTATGGCCGCGTTGCCGACCAAAGCCCTTCACTTCTGTCACGGTCATGCCGGACACGCCGATTTCAGACAGCGCCGCACGGACGTCATCGAGTTTGAATGGTTTGATAATGGCAGTCACAAGCTTCATGGCGAAAATTCTCCGTCGGTTCGACTATTGTGCAACAGGGTGCAACACGGTTAGACATAGCAGAAATCATGCCAGCGCCAGGGAAGCAAAAACAGCGCTGAAATGAGCTTCATTCTTCGCGGACCCGGCAAATGCTGCACTATTTTAGCGCGCGCCGCTCAGGCATTGCTCGCCGCTGGTGCAGGAAGCGTCGGATAGGCGCCCAGCCGCGCCACCATAAAACCACTGAGCAAAAAGAGCGCCGCGTACAGCCACAGCACCGGATCATGCGTACCGAACCTCTGGTAGGCGGCGGTGGTCAACAATGGCGCAGTCCCGGAGCCCAGGACCCAGCCCGCATACTGCCAGCCATAGTTCTCGGAGTAGGCGCGCGTGCCGAAATAACGCGTGACCAGCACCGCAATCACATCGAGTTCGGCGCCGGCTGCCAGACCCAGCAGCAGCACGGCAGCGTAGGCAGCGGCGCCATGCGCGCCGAGCGCCAACATCGCGATGCCGACCGCGGGAAACAGGGTGATGACTGCAGCGACGTGCGGCGCGAACATCCGGTCCATCAGGAAGCCGGCAAACGCGCGCCCCGCAATCAGCGCGATCGACAGCACACCGAGCGCCTGGACGGCGCTCGCCTCTTCGAAACCGCGTGCGATCAGGATCGGTACCAGCTGGATCATCACGCCCCCGATGGCAAAGGACATCAGCACAAACGCCAGCAGCATCCGCCAGAAACGCGGCAACCGGCGGGTTTCAGCTGCGCTGAAACCATAGGTCCCCGAAGTCGGCGCGACCGCGGATGAGCTTTCCCGGATGTCGTCCCGGATGTTGCCGAGCGGTTCGCCGTCCTGGCCCAGATTTTTTTCTGCCGGCGTATCGCGCAGCGCCCACAGTACGACAGGCAGCGTCACCGCCAGACTCAACAGGCCGAGGCTGACATAGGCATCGCGCCAGCCGAACTCCTTGATCGCCCAGCCGACCAGCGGCCCTAACACCGCGCCGCCAACGCCGATACCTGCCAGCGCTGCGCCAAATGCCTGGCCACGGCGCTTGTCGAACCAGCGGGCGATGACTCGCGAGTAGGCAATCGATGATGTACCCGCAGCCAGCACGGGCATCAATCCTGAAATCAGATACAGGTGCCAAAGATTGGGCGTTAGCCAGCGCAACGCAAACAGCAGCGCTGCCAGCAGCAGGATTGAAATGATGGCCCAGCGCCTGACGCCATCGCGGTCGAATATCTTGCCGATGAACAGCGACGCCACGATCGTCACATAGGTTCCGAGAACCGTTGCGGAGGCGAATTGCGACGCGGTCCAGCCAAACTCCGCAGTCACATGCTTCTGGAAAATCTGCGGTGCAAACAAATTGATGGACCCCACACCCGTGGCGAGTCCGAGAATGACCGCCGCCACGACCGGTCGGGTGCTGGCGGGCAGCGGCGCCAGAACCACAAGCACGATGGCCAGGGCGACGGCGGAAACGCGGAACGGCGCTGGAACCACAAAGACCATGGCCAGCGCGATTGCCGCTGCAATGAGGAATCGCGGGTCAAATGTCTGCTTGACTTCAGTCATGGCGCCCACGGTAACGATTATTCCCCCGGCGCGCAAACCGCTAGACTGCAGCTACCCATCTTTAGAGGCGCGCGACATGAAAAGCCTATCTTTATTGCTGGCCATGCTGGTCGTCGGCTGCACCGCAACCAGCGCAGCAACGCCCGCCAGGACGATTGCGCTCGTTATCCATGGCGGGGCCGGCACCATGCCGCGCACCGAAATGACAGCGGAGCGCGAAGCCCAGTACCGCGAAGGTCTCGGCACCGCGCTCGACGCGGGCTATGCCGTGCTCGACCAGGGCGGCACGGCGCTCGACGCTGTTAGCACGGTGGTGCGCCTGCTCGAAGACAACCCGCTCTTCAACGCCGGCAAGGGTGCGGTGCTGACGCACGATGGCTATGCGGAGCTGGACGCATCCATCATGGACGGCCGCGAGCTGCGCGCCGGCGCCGTCACCGGCCTGCGGCATATCCAGCATCCGATCAATCTGGCGCGCGCTGTGATGGAAAAATCACCGTACGTGATGTTGAGCGGCGCCGGCGCCGAGGAATTTGCGCTGACCCAGGGATTCGCCCTGCTGCCTAACAGCTGGTTCGAGACGCCGGCGCGCCGTACACAGCTCGAGCAGGAGCTGCACGGTCGAACCGGCCCCGCTTACGATCCACCAGCCCTGGGCACCGTGGGCGCGGTTGCGCTCGACCGCAACGGCGATCTCGCTGCGGCAACCTCGACCGGCGGAATGACTAACAAACGTTACGGCCGCATCGGCGATTCACCGATCATCGGCGCCGGCACCTATGCTAACAACAACTCCTGCGCGGTGTCGGCGACCGGCTCGGGCGAGTATTTCATCCGCTCGGTCGTGGCGCACGATATCTGCGCGCTGGTGCAGTACAAGGGCTGGCCGCTGGCGAAAGCGGCGCAGGAAGTCGTGCAACGCAAGCTCGTCACCATGGGCGGGGACGGCGGCATCATCGCGCTGGACCCGTCGGGAAACGTCGCCATGGAATTCAACAGCGAGGGGATGTTCCGCGGTGTCCGCACCGGGAATGGCCGCCGCGAAATCGCGATCTATCGTTTGCCCTGACTTAACTGAATCACATTGCCGAGCGGCGGACTTGCGTCCTCGGCTAACAACCAGCGGTCGCGGCCCGCATCCTTGGCTGCATACAAGGCATTGTCGGCGCGCCGTACCGCCGACTCGAAAATCTCGGTGGCCGCTGAGCGAACGGCAGCAACACCAATACTGACGGTCACGCAGCTGGCGGTCGTCGAATTGGCATGCGGCACGCCCAGGGCGCGAATCGAGGCGACGATATTCTCAGCGACCCGGCAGGCGTGCTCGGCGTCGGAATCCGCCAACATTACGATCAGTTCCTCGCCGCCATAGCGGCCCACCAGGTCGGACGCGCGGCCCGCCGCGCGGCGCACCGTCTGCGCCACCAGCCGCAGGCACTGGTCGCCGGCCTGGTGTCCGTAACAATCGTTGTAGTTCTTGAAATGATCGATATCGAGCATCACGACGGCCAGACTGCCGCCGCGACGTTCGGCGGAACACCAGGCCTGCGACTGCGCAGCCTCAAAAGCGCCGCGATTGAGCAAGCCGGTCAAGGCATCGCGGGTCGCGACTTCGTTCAACAGCCGCCGCTCAAGGAACGACAGCCGATTGGCGTACTCAAGCGTGTAGCAACCCGCACCGGCGAACAGGTTGGCGCAGATCAGTGTGAAGAAGACATAGATCGCCGTGGCCTGCGGAATGTCCTTGGTGATGGCGAGCAGAATGAAACTGCCGAGCACGATCATGTTGCTGGCTAGTGCGGTGCGAAACGATACGCCCAGCATGAAATAGAGGAAAAACGCGACCAGCACCAGGCGCGAGGACATCAGCACCTGGGACACGCCAGTCGCTTCCATCATCAGCAGCACCGAGCCGATGCCAAACAGCGGCGCACCCACCGAGATCACCGGCAGATAATACTTGGGGAAAAATTTGCGCCCGGTCAACAGTGCACACAGCAGGACAATCGGCAGATGCAGCGTGTAGCGCAGCTTTTCCTGGGTCGCGGTCGGCGCCAGGTCCAGCACCCAGCGATCCATCAGTGCAAAACCAATCACGGTCATCAGCGCCAGGCAGATGGCAATGCGCACCCGCGGGCGGATGTCCAGGTAGTGCTGTTCGCGGAACTGTTGTTCGAGTTCAGGTTCGAACTTGAGCCACGGAAACCCTTGCGCCAGCGTCGCCGCGACCCTGGAGTCCGCGGGCGATTTCACGCTAACGTGCATCAGCCGTGCACCGGCAGGCTAATCGGCGCCCGGGAACGCGAGACCGAGTCGCTTCTGCTCCAGATGCACGCGGGTGCGCCAGACTTCGAACGGGTCCCAACCCGTTGCCGGCAGAGAAATTTTTGTTAGCACGTGGCTGGCAACGAAACTGTCTTCGTTGGCGACGTCGGTGACAGCCGCAGGTAACTGCGGCTCCAATGAGTTGAACGGTGTCATGAGTCTAAATCCGAGCTGGCTTTTCTTATCGTTGGCCGGAGCTTACCGGAGCAAGTGTGAATACTACATTAAGGAAAGATCCTCATAGCCGTAATAAGTAAAATTCACCCTCCGACGATGATGGCTACGGTGCCGGAGAGGCCAGTCCCTCGTAATAACGCGCCAGGTACACGTCAAAATCCTCCTGTCGTTCAGCTTCGCGGCGCGTTTGTTGCTCTAAAGACTCACTGGCCTCGGCGGCGAACTCAGCAAGTCTGGCGGCGTTCGGCTCGTGCAAGGCCAGAAAATAATTCTTGTGCAGCTTCGACATGCGCAGTGCGAGATCAAAGAACGATTCGCCGGTGCTGCGCATTTCCGCGATCAGCCGCGCGGATGGCGTCAGCGCGACGTCGCGCAATTTTGCGGTCTGCGCCTCGAGCGCCGCCGCGTAGGGCTGCGCCGGGTCGTCGAGATCCAGGAACTCGACGATCGGCTGCATCTCTTCCAGCAGTTCGTTAGCCCACTCATGCATGGGCCGGTCGCGCCCGTCACGATTGAGCGTCAGGCCCGGCTCGCGGCCCTGCCGCGCTACACGCACGTGGTTTCGATCCAGCGCTTCCTGCTCGCTGGCGTCGATCGGCGGACTGTCCTTCATCAGGCACAGCGCCGCAAATGCTTCCATGAAGCGCAGCTTGTTCTGATTGACGCCCACCGGATCGTATGCGCTGACATCGAGCGCGCGGAACTCCACGTACTCAACGCCACGGCGTTGCAAAGCCAGCGTCGGGCGCTCGCCGGAACGCGCGACGCGCTTCGGCCGGATGAAGCTGTAGTATTCATTCTCGATTTGCAGCACGTTGGCATTCAATTGCCGGTAGCTGCCGTCGACCTTGACGCCCAGCTCGACATACGGCGGATGCGGCGTAACGATTGCCGCGGACAAATCGCGCACATATTCATCGAGGCTGTTCACTGACACCTGCAGCTCAGACTGCGCGCGGTTGCGATAGCCAAGATCGCTCATGCGCAGTGACGTGGCCCAGGGCTCCCAGGCGGTGCCGCGGGAAAATGCCGGCAGCTGAACGCCGCGCGCGCGCAGGAAGGAATTACAGACAGTTGGCGAAACACCAAACAGATACAGCACAATCCAGCCATAACGCCGATAGTTGCGCAGCACGTCGAAGTAACAGCGCGAGGTGAAGTCATGGCCGGCATCGCGCGATTCGCGCGCCTGCGCCCACACCTCCCACCAGTCGAGCGGAAACGAGTAGTTGAAATGGATGCCGGAGATCGCCTGCATGACGCGGCCGTACCTCACGCCAAGACCCTCGCGATAGATCTCCTTCATGCGCGCGACGTTGGTGCTGCCATAGCGCGCAATCGGGATATCCGAATCCTTGTCCACCGCGCAGGGCATGCTGGTCGCCCACAGCAGTTCATCATCGAGGTGGCGATAGACGAACTGGTGCAGGTCGCACAGGTACTGCAGCAATTCCCAGCTGGTCGTGAAGGTCGGCGTGACCAGCTCGATCAGCGCCTCGGAATAGTCGGTCGTGATGTGCTCGGATGTCAGTGCCGAACCTAACACGCGCGGATGCGGCGTCAGCGCGATCCGGCCTTCGCTTGAGACGCGCAGCGATTCGCGCTCCACGCCCTTGCGGCCGCCGCGCAAATGGCCCGCGCCCTTGCTGTTCACCAGTGCTGAAAGCCGGCGCTCGAAAACGCGGTCTATGCCTCTGCCTGCCATAGCTGCCCTGCTACCAGCGGATCTTGCCGCGCAGGATTTCGCCGGCCATGACGAAATCACCTAACAGACTAAAGGCGGGGTGCCTGAATGTGGCGGGCTTGTTGTGCTCGAAAAAAAAGTGGCCCGCCCAGGCAAAGGCGTAACCGGTGACCGGTCCGGTGAGCCAGAGCCAGGGATTCTGCAGCGGCACAGCCAGCAACCACTGGCTGACGAACAGGATGGTGCCGACGACGTGCAGCCGCCGCGAGCTGCGGTTGCTGTGCTCGGACAGGTAATACACATAAAATTCGGAAAAACTGCGCACGCTCGCGAATCCTTCGCCGGTCGGTCGGACCGTCACTCCGGTTTGATCCTGGCCATCAGGGCGCGAACGCGACGTGCATTCGTGCCGGCATCGCCGAGACCCACCCGCGACTTCGAGCGGATGTCGATGCGCGAACCCGTGCCTTCGGCACGCACGCGCACCACCACGTCATCCTTGAATCCGAAGAAGCGGGTCGAGTCGGTGGCCTCGATGCGGCCTTCGGTTGGCACGGTCGCCACTCGCTCCCAGCCCAGGTCGGCAATCGACTTGTCGACCACAGCGAACGCCTGGTCCGGCGGCACAGCTAACATGACCGGCTGGATGTACGGGAAGGCCTTGCGCTGCGCATCCGGCACGTTGAGCTTGGTGCCGCGAAGGTCGAGTTCACGAACATAGTCCGAGGGATTCAATTTCGGATTCCGCTCGCGAATAGCTTTGATCGCGACGAATGGTGGCGGTGAATCGAGGTCGGTGCTGATTTCGTGCAGTGTTGGCACGCCACGCGCACCCAGGAAGGTGCTCACCAGATACCCGCCAACGGCCAGCGCGCCAATAATGGCGAGCGATATGCGTCCCTTGTCGAAAGCGAGGCTGCGCGAATTCGCAATCAGCAGGCCGATGATGGCCAGCAGCAGGCCCAGAAACAGCAGCAGACCTCCCGCCCCTAACGCCAGCAGCGCAGGCAGGAAACCGGTGATGCCAAATCGATTCAACGGACCGGACACGACCGCCAGAATGAGCCCGACCATAATGGTCCCGGCGCCAAATTTCGCGAGCTTGACCGGCCACGCCGGTGCTGAAACGATTACGTTGTCTGACATACAGATGACTCCAGAGTTTGTTGTCCGGTTTGTTATGACTGGCTTTATAGTCGACACCAAGTCTAGCGCGAATGGATGGATGAGGCTAAGCGCATGATCGGAATCATCGGGGGCACCGGCCTCTATCGAATGGCGGACCTGCGGATCGTCGAGGAAAGACCGGTGGCAACGCCGTTCGGCCCACCTTCGTCAGCGGTCATGCTGGGCCGCCTGGGCAAGCGCGATGTGGCCTTTCTCGCCCGCCACGGCACCGGCCACGAACTCACGCCATCCGAAATCAACTTCCGGGCAAATCTGTGGGCATTGAAAAGTGTCGGCGTGCGCACCGTGATCGGTGTGTCTGCGGTCGGCAGCCTGCGCGAGGAACTGGCGCCCGGCGACCTGGCGCTGCCGTCGCAATACATCGATTTCACGCGCGGCCGGCGTATCGGCAGTTTTTTCGGCAATGGACTGGTCGCGCATGTATCGACAGCCAGGCCCAGCTGTCCGGGCATCGCAGCGGAAATTGTCGCGGCGGCCGACAAGCTGGGATACCTGATCCACAGCGACAAGACCTATGCCTGTGTCGAAGGTCCACGTCTCGGCACCCGCGCCGAGAGTTTGATGCTGCGCAGCACCGGCGCGGATCTGGTCGGCATGACTAACGTGCCCGAGGCGTTTCTCGCCTGCGAGGCGCAGATGAGCTATTGCACCATCGCGCTGGTCACCGATTACGACTGCTGGCAGGACGACCCGTCACAGCATGTCACGCTGGAAATGGCCTTGACGCTGTTCAGCCGCAACCTGCAGCGCGTGCAAAAATTGTTAGCCAAGGTGGTTGCGGCGCACAAAGTCGATGGTCGCAGGGCCAGCCGTCACCTGCTCGAGAAAGCCATCGTCACGCCGCGCGAACGCATGACGCCGGAACACCGCGAACTCGTAGATCTGCTGCTGCGCTAGGTTATAGTGACCGCCTTCCATTATTTTTTGCATCCGAGGTCACGCCATGTCCAGTTCTGACAGTAACAACAGTCCCGTGCTGCAGCGCCGTAAATTTATTGAAACCGCCGGCGGTCTCGGCGCATCGCTTGCCGTCGGCGCGGCGGGCATGGCAACCCTCGGCGGCTCGACGCTGGCGGCAGCCAAGCCCGCGCCCGTGCCGTCGATCTACGGCGTTGGACCGGGCCTCAAGGGTCCGTACCTCGACCTGACGACCGGGCGCGGCAACCAGCTGGCGTATGCACGCATCCAGGGCGACCTCAATTTCGGCAAGCAAAAGTATTTCTGGTTCAGGGGCTATGCGATGGCCGTCGAACCTAACAAGAAGATCGTCGACCTGATGGGCGCCACCGGCTTCGGCGTAATCCGCCTGGCCGAGGGAGCTAACGGCGCGATCCGGCGCATGTGCCGCGAAATCATCCTGTACACCGACCTGAAGACCGGCGAGGTGCTGGACGAATGGCGCAATCCGCTGAGTGGCGAAACGGTGAAAGCCGTGCACGTAGCCAACGACCCCTTCAATTACATGATCGAGGACCATTTCCCGGCGCCGCCGAAATTCGGCGGATTGAATCAGGAAGCGCCGCCGCGGATTCCGTTCGTCCTGCCGTGGTACCAGTTCGGCGATCAGCTCGCGATGGAAGTGCATATCCACCTCGCCTATCCGAGCGCGCTGCAGCCGGACAAGTGGCCGCGCGAATCCGCCGGCCCGATCGCACAGGTCTCGGAGTTTTTCACCCACGACATCAGCGTCGCGGACCTGCAGAACGAAAAGAAGACCGCACTGCATTATCGCGGCGTCTGGAACCGCATCACTCCATGGCTGCCGTGGATGCTGATGGGCATGCGGCCGGGCCATGTGCAGTACGCCTGCTTCCAGGGAACCACCGACAATCTGGAACAGTATTTGTCACGACCGGTGCTCGATTACGCGCACCAGAACTACGACAAGTATTTCCAGGCGCCGACCGAGTGGACCGAGGGCCCGAGTCTCTCCAGCCTCGAGGACTACGCGCGCACCCAGAAGCCGGCGCATCTGAAGAAGTAATTGCCAACGGCCTGGTGTCAGGCCGCCGGTGTCAGCCCAGGCCGCGCTCCAGAATCTCGAGCGCGCAGCGTTCGCCGCTTTCCATGGCCGATTCCATGCCGACTTCCAGGCGGCGGGCGTGCTCGCCGGCAACATGTACCAGGCCGTGCGGCTTGAGGTATGCATGCGTCCAGTCAAAGGCTCGTCCCGGTTGAAACTGGTGGCTGCAGCCGCGCACCAGCGGCACTTGCAGCCAGGAATGCGCACCCACGAACTCGAGCTGACCGCGCATCGACGGCCGCATTTTTTCCAGTGTTGCAATCGCGAACCGGCCGCGGTCTTCGTGGGGCATGGCATCAAGCGACTTCGCGCGGTCATTGAAAGCCAGGCAGCTGATCAGCTCGCGCGTGCCGTCGGATTCGATTTGCTGCCGGATGAGCGTAAACACGCCATCGGTCCACATCGATGCCTCGATGCCATCCATTTCCCAGTAGGGCTTGCGCACCCGCAACCACACCTGGCTCTGGTTGTGGTACGGCATCTGGCGCACCGCTTCGCCCTGCACTGCCGGCCAGTCCGGAATCATGCGAATGGCGCGCAACGCGCCGAAAGGCGCCGCTGCGACCACAAAACGCGTGCGCAGGCGCGCGCCGTTCGTGCAGGTGAGTTCGCAGCCGCGTGCGTCCTGGCGGATCTCGCGCACCGCGTGCTGCATGCGCATCGCATCACCTAACGCCGTGGCCATTGCCTCCGGAATTGTCGCGGTGCCGGCGACTACGTGCGATGACGCCAGCGCAAAGCGCTGGAAAACATCCATGCGGCGCGTTTCGTCGGTAACAACCAGCGCCCGTACATCGGCCCGCGAACGCGTGCCTTCCTGCAACATTCTCAACACCGACGCCGATTCAAGACTGGCGAGACCCTGAGTCGTACGGATAAACCGTTGCGCCTCAGCCGATGCCCCTTTTCCGCGCAGCCATGCGCCGAGAGAAACATCGAACTGCGCGGCTTCGGGTTTCAACCAATCGTCGAGTTCGCTGAAGGGCGTCCGTTGCTCGACGTAAAAGGCATTCAGCGCCTGCGGCGGAATCCGGCGCTCGTTGTCAGGCAGCTTGTTCAGCGGTGACGACTCCCACTGCTTCGCCGGCACCAGCTGGTCGCCTAACACAAATGAATAAGGCGCGTTGACATGGGCACCGGGTGCAAGTTCTATCTTGAGCTGCCGCGCAACGTCCCGAACGCGCGCATAGGTCGGCCCGATCTGCACGCCGCCAAGATCCGGCGCCAGGTGCCAGTCACGCGCCGTATGCACGCGGCCGCCGACTCGCTTGCTGCCCTCCAGTACCCTGACCTTGAGGCCCTCCGCTGCCAGGATCAGCGCGGCGTTAAGACCGGCAAGACCGGCGCCGACGATGGCGACGTCGCATTTTTCGGGGTCCCTGGATCTACCGGTCGCGAGTGCAGACGCAATAACCTGCGATGCGCCCGCACCGGCAATCGAACTGACAAATCTTCGACGAGATAGTGGCATTAATGCTTTTTCCTGTCCGCGAGTACATTCTCTACAAAACGCAGTCTTTCCATCGCATCGTCACGTCGCGATGGATCGGTCTCATCCAGAGCGGCCTGCTCGAGGTGGCGTACAGCGTCCAGCAGCCGATTGGAGTTGTAATAGGCTTCGGCCAGAGACAGTCGCAATGTAAATGACGACGGAAGCTTCTCAAGCGCTTTTTCGGACAGCGGAAAAAGATCCGCCACGTCCTCGCCCATGTGGTCACGTGAATGCAACAAGAGATTCAAGGCTGCGAAATTGTCTGGATCGTTCTGCAAGGACCGTTGGGCGAGACGGACGGCCTTGAGCCGGTATCCGGTGCGCTCATCCTCGCCCTGCGCCGCCAGCACTCTTGCCATCCAGCTCTGGGCGCAGTGCTTGAGCGCGCGGCTGGTCTGCGCAATGGATTCGCAGATCCGCAGGTAGGGGTCGGCTGCGGTGGGCCGGTCGATCGCCATTTCCGCCATCGCCTTAACCGCCGCAGCATCGGCCCCACGCGCCATTGGTAATAACTCGCTGATATCCTTATGCAGGTCTTCGGCACTGCGATTGGCCAGACGCAGCAGCAATGCACCAATTTCCGCAGCCGCAGTTTCACCATCCATTTCGAGCAATTCGGCAGTATTCAACGAATCAGCTGGCCGTTCCAAAAAGCGGTACGGCCATTTCGAACTGGCGGCGTAACGGCGCATGTCAGCCTCCAACGTCTGCGCACGGGCGCCCAAGGTCAGCTTCATCGCCTCCGCCACGCCATTGCTCAAACTTTGGGCAAGAATCATCCTTTCGAGTGCGGGCGCCAAAGCGGGATCTTGCAGGAAGCTGTAATGAACCAGCAGCCATGACTGCGCGTAAAACGAATCACCGAGCTTGTGCCCGTTATATTCCGTCGCGCTGCGATCGATAGTCAGCAAGCGCTCCAGTGGCAGCCACGGCAGTTGCTGTAATGCGTAGAAGCGGATGATCGGCACTTCGCCGATCCGTGCCTGCTTGCCCTTGAAGCTGACAGTCGAGAAAAACTCTGCCAGGCCTTCGTCGTACCAGACGGGCAGCATCGTGCCACGGGAGTTCAGGCGCAGATAGAAATGTGTAAGTTCGTGCTGGATGATTTGCCTGTTACTCAACCAGTCGTTCGTGCCGCGAGAGTCGACGACAATATCCATCTCGAAATCGCTTGGTTTGACGAAACCTGCGATGTCCTTGCGCTGACGCCCATAACGCCTGAACGAATCCGAATTCAACACGAATATGCGCGGCTTGTAGGGCGCGGGCTTGCGCAGGATCGCGAAGCGGCCTGTTATGTAGCGATAGACTTCGAGCGCTTCGAGAACCTCGGAAATTTGCCGTTTCGGGGCATCGCCGATAACAATGAACTCGGCGGTTTCCGCTGTATGCCATTTGGCCGAATGTGCCGTGGGGGAGGCAAAGCACAATACTGCGAGTATCAGCAACGCGCGCACCATGTAGCAACGCTAGCACGGCATTGCCAGACTTGGTAACCCAATTGTCATGCGCGTGTTCGGCTTGCGGTCGCAGCCGCTGGCGGCTCGCTAACGTGCGTCGCTGTAAAGTTTTTTCAGCCGCGCTGCTGGGGCACCGGCCAGATAAGCACCGACAATTGCGACGTTGCGCAGCTGCTGCCCCAGCACGCCATGGCGCTCGAATCTGCGCGCCGAGGTCCGCAGCGCGGAGTCCAGCTTTATCACCTTGCCGCGGCGACGCAGTCGCCGCTGAAACTCGATGTCTTCGAGGAAGGGCAGATCCGGAAAGCCACCCAGCGCTTCGAAATCGCTGCGGCGCAGGAACAGGCCCTGGTCGCCATAGGTCGTCAACAGGTTGTTAGCCGATGAGCACCACGCGTAGAAGCGCAACAGTGCCGAATCGCGGTCGAAGGCCAGCCGAAAACTGCCAGCCAGTACGCTTGAATCCGTCAACGCCTGCGTAATCAACCCAGGCGCTTCGGGCGGTGGCAGCGAATCGCCGTGCAGGAAAAACAGCAGCGGCGCCTGTGCCTCGGCTGCGCCCGCATTCATCTGGCGCGCCCGTCCGCGCGCGGCCGCTAACAGAATCGCGCGGCCGTCGGCGCGCACCAGGTCCTGGCTGCCATCGCTGCTGCCGCCGTCGACTACCAGGGTCTCGATCTGCTCGCCAAAACCGCGCAGACGCGCCAGTAATTGCGGCAGGTAGCGTGCTTCGTTCAATACCGGCACAACGATGCTCAGCAGCGGCTTCATGGGGCTCTGGCGCCGGCCTCGCTGACGCGGCGCAGCGCCGTCAGTAATTCCGGCAAGTCCTTGCGCAAGCTGCGCCGCACCAGCCATTGCGGCACATACAGGCGCGGCTTGATGCGTACTTCATAAGTCACCAGCGTGTGACCCGCATCGGGCACGGCCGCAAGGTGCCAACTGCCGCGATTGATGGCCAGATCGCCGGACACCTCCTGAAAATCGACCAGCGAAGGGAAAGTATTACGCGCGCGAAACACGTAGTGCATGCGCGGCAGAAACCAGCTGTAGTCGACCTCGTGCGCTATCAGTGCCGAGCCTGGATCCGGCCCGGTTTCCAGAATCCTGCAGCCGGTCATGCGCGGCACGAATGTCAGGGCTTTTGGGCAGTCGGTCATCCAGACGTACACCCGCTCACGCGGCGCGGCGATCCAGACCGCGGCCCGGGCATGCCCGGATGCTCCTGACGGATCGATTTCCGCCAGCACAATGATTTCACCTGCTAACAAGCGAAGCCGCTCGGCCGCATCCGGGTCCCAGGCGAGCGCGCTCGCGCTGCAGAGCAGGCTGACTATCAGCGCGGGGCCGATCGCGGTTGCGGCCGCCCGCAGACTCATGCGTCAGCGCTCATTCAGGGTCCAGTCATAGTCCAGGTATCGCAGTCTGTTGGCGGTATCGCGGACCGCGGCCGCCAGCACCGGATCGTCGAGGTGCTGCGCCACAAATTCGCGCACACCGCCGGCAGCGGCGAAATCGTTCGCAAACCATTTGAAGATACTGGAAATCGCCAGCCGTTTCGAGCCGCTGTCCCAGCTGAGTCCGTGGTCGCGATCGCCGAGATAGCCCCGGGTTTGTTCGTCCAGCTGCGCATTGAGCCGACTGCTAACAAAAGGCCCGGCACGGAGTGGCGGACAACCGCGCGCGGCACAGACCAGCGCCATATGCACGCGTGGGTCGCGAAAACCGGGGCGCACAATATCGTGCTCGATGGTGTCCAACGACCTGACACGTCCGGCGACCCGGTGGCGCGCGGTCTTGAACGCACCGGGAATCTGCCAGATTGAATTCGCCGGAAACGCCAGGCCGATCAGCGAGCCACGGCTGATCGGATAGTGATCGATGATGGTTGCCAATACGTTGACATTGTAGGCGTTGATCCAGAATGCGAGCTGCTGATCGCGGGTCCAGGTCTTTAGCGTCGTCTCGGATACCGCCGCCAGCTGCGCGCGGTAATTGTCTAACAACTTGCGGTCGCGCTGCAGCGCAGCATAATCAACGGCCTTGGCACGAACGACCCGCGCCAGTACGTCAGAATACTGGCTGTGCTCATGATCAAAATCGGCAGTGATTTGCTGCGCCGGTAACATCGGCGACCACAGCATCAGCCAGGCGCCTATCGAGCTTCGGACCCACATGGCTACTCAGACCGGCGCGGCCGGCAAAATGTTTCAGTGCCCGCCGCCTTCACTGCAGGATGCGCCAAACTTGAAGCAGCTGTAACAGCGGTGATGACGCATCATGACCCGTTTACCCATGCTTTCCCGCAGGCTGCCGCCCTGGTCGTAGTCCGGGTCATCATCGACCAGCGTGCAGGCATAGACGCGCATGCGGCCGCCCTGCTTGACGACCATCTTGCTGAACGCACACATGAACTCGCGCCGCGTGGCCTCGGTCTGGTAGGTGGTCATGCAGGAATGCGTGACGAAAGGCACTTCCCGTGCCTCATCCGGCACGCCGAAGTCCGGGAAAAACACGATGCGCGTATCCACCGGCATTTTGTTAGCGACGCAAAGGCGTGCGTACTCGGCGTCGACCGCGCCCCGGTCCTCGCCAGGTGCCATCTGCCGCGCGATCGACACGTGAAAACCCGCGTCGATCAATCGCCGCGCCGTATCCCAGCTGATCGCAAAATTGCCGGCGCCGCGACCGGCATCGTGACGCGCCGCATCCGGCCAGTCGATGCTGATGCGGAAACTCAGTTTGTTAGGTCGTTGCCGCAGCGGCAGCAGCTGGGTGATGCGTTTCGGCAACGCGCCAACGCCATTGGTCAGCACCAGGCAGGGCGCGTGCTGCAAGGCCGCGTCCAGAATCCTGACAATATCCTTGATCAGGAATGGCTCGCCGCCGGTGAAGGAAAATTGCTTCACAGCCAATTCCACTGCTTCTGTTATGAAGGGTTGCGCATCCTGCAGCGTAATACGCTGCAGGCGGTTATCTCCCGGCTTGCTGCCTTCGAGACAAAACGGGCATGCGAGATTGCACACGGTCCCGGTGTGAAACCACAGTTCGCTCAAGCGGTGCGGCTGGATGTAGCCGCGCAGATCGCCCTTGGGCGTCAACAGCCAGTCGTCACGTGTCGTCGCATCCATGCTTTCAGCCTCTACCTTGGTACCAGCGCGCCAGGCGCTCCGGTGATACGCCCAGTGCATACCCCAGAGCTAACAAACGGTTGATCAGCGTCTGCCGCCAGAAGCCGCGGCGCTCCCAGCGCCGGCAATCCACTTCGATGGCGGCAGTCAGTGCGGTGAATTGTCCCGCGCGACGCAGCGCCCGCACCAACGGGACTTCCTCAAACAGCGAGGTGGTCGCAAATCCTGGCGTACGCTCATAAACTTCGCGGCGCGCAAACAGTCCCTGGTCACCGTACACCGTCGCCACGCGGCAACGCCAGGCCACGAAAAACTCGATGACGCGCTTGGTCCAGGTGCGCACGCCCGCGAAGCGAAACTGAAAATAGCCGGCCTGCGCGCCGTGCGCGACGGCATCGTGGATAGCGGCGATCGCATTGACCGGCATCAGGGCATCCGCATGTAGAAACCACAGCACATTGCCGCGGGCGTGCGCCGCGCCGGCACGCAGTTGCGGACCGCGCCCCGCCGGCGCTGTCAGATAGCGCGCATCCGCCGCGGCGCAAACCGCTGCGACGTTGGCATGTGCGGCGCCGTCGACCACGATCACTTCCAGCGGGCCGGGTCGCTGCGTGCGCAGTCGACCGAGCAATGCTGTTAGTGCATCAGTGTCGTTCAAGACCGGGATGATCACGCTTAGCGCTCCTGGTTCCATTTCTAGCGTGTTTTTGTCAACCACCAGCGCAGTGTAGCCGCGGCGCGTGGTGTTAGGCGGGTGCGGTTCCAGGCATCCGCAAGGCGGCGCAGGTATTCGGACCGGGTTGGGTACGGCAGGATCAGCGAACCCAGCGACGCCAGGCCTTTGCGCAGCGTCATCAGCAGGACCAGCGGCGCGATCTGCTCGCCGGCGTCCTTACCCACGACCGTGGCGCCGAGAATTCGATCCGAGCCTTCGGCAACGAGGACCTCCGCGTAGCCATCAGCGCCGTCGTCGGTCCGGCCACGGTCCAGGTCGCCGAACGCAAACCGGAACGCCTGGTAGGCGGTCCGCGCCTGATCGAGTTGCGCCCGCGTCGCACCGACATGCGCCAGCTCCGGCTTGGTGTACGTGCACCAGGGAATGACGAGGCCATCAGCCCGGGCGCTGCCAAAAAACAGTGCGTTGCGGATCACGATGCGGGCCTGCGCGTCGGCGCTGTGCGTGAACTGCAGACGCGAGCAGACATCGCCGGCCGCGAAAATGTGCCGCACGTTGCTGCGCAATTGCGCATCGACTTCGATGCCGTCCCGGGCGTTGCAGCGCACGCCGGCCGCCTCAAGGCCCAGATCTTCGAGGTTGCGCCTGCGCCCCGCCGCCACCAGCAGCGCATCGCACTGCAGCTGGCTGCCATTGCTCAGGCTCAGTCGCCGCTGCCCACCCGGTCGTTCGACACGCTCGACCCGGGTGCTGGTCAGGACCTGCACGCCATCTGCCGCCAGTGCGGCTGCAACCAGCGCCGCGGCATCTGGTTCATCGTTGGCCAGGATCCCCGCGGCAACTTCGACCAGGGTGACGCGGCTGCCAAGTCGCACGAATGCCTGCGCCAGTTCGCAGCCGATCGGTCCGGCACCTAACACCACGAGGTGGCGCGGCGCTTGTTCGAGCTCGAAGACAGTTTCGTTGGTCAGCGGATCCGATTCCGCGAGTCCCGGAATGGCGGGAATCGCCGCACGCGCGCCGGTGGCAATGACAAACTTGCGGCCGCGCAGCAGCGACTCGCCCACCTGCACGGTCTTCGGACCGGTGAACCGGGCTGTGCCCAGGAATACATCGACGCCTGCTTCGGCGTAGCGCCTGACGGAATCGTGCGGCGCGATGTTAGCCCGGACCGCGCGCACCCGGCTCATGGCCGCGGCGAATGACATGCCAGTACTGGCCGCTGCCAGCAAAGTCTTGGACGGTACGCAGCCGACATTGAGGCAATCGCCGCCCATCGCATGCCGCTCGACCAGGGCGACCTTTGCCCCGAGACCAGCAGCCGCGATCGCGGTCACGAGGCCCGCGGGACCTGCGCCGATGACGACCAGGTTGTAGCCCGGCGCCGGCGCGGGGTTGCGGTAATCCGTGGGGAAAACGCTGTCGCGCCAACGCTGTTGCAGCAGCAACTCATCCGTCTCGTTCGCGGGCGCTTCGTTCACGGGCTGCTCTCATGGGCGGCGATTTCACGTGCCAGTTCGCGCCCCGCGAGACGCGTAACCAGCACCGTGACCACGATGGTCGCCACCAGTCCAACAGCTAACAGAATCCAGCCGGTCACGCCAATGTCGATATCACCCGACAGGGCCTGCGCGAGGCTCGCCGCCAGCGACCCGGTGTACACGTAGGCCAGCGTGGCCGGCATCATGCCGACCCAGGACGCGGGTATGAAATCCCGCACCCGCACCGCGCTGACGCCGTAGGCATAGTTCAGCAGGAAGAAGGGGAATACTGGTGACAGGCGCGTCAGCAGGACGATCCAGAAGCCGCGCAGCTGCAGGCTGCGGTCCAGCGCCCGGAAGCGCGGCATGGCTGCGATCCGCTGCGACACCCAGTCGCGCGCCAGTGTGCGGCCGACCAAGAACGCGGCGGTCGCGCCCAGCGTGCTGGCCGCCGACACCAGCAGAAAACCGGGGCCAACTCCGAAGATCGCGCCCGCCGCCACCGTCATGGGCGTCGCCGGCACGAAACACACGGTTGCGATCACGTAGACGGCGATAAAGATCGCCCAGGCCCGGCCGGGATTCGCCTGCGTCCAGGCAAGGAAAACGCTCAGCCATTCGCGCACCGGCAGCAGCCAGGCCGCGGCAATCAGGCTGAGAGCTAACAACAAGATCAGCAGGCGGACACGCTTCAAGAGGCACTACCTGCGGCAAGCCGGGCCGCCATGGTCGCCAGCCGGCGGCGCGCCGGCCTTGTGTCATCACGCAATTGCACGCTGACGCGACTCAGGCTGGCAAGATCATCGACATCAAAAGTTCCACTGGTCATCGACACTCCCTGTCCGGTCGCGCGGCAGCGCGCCTGTAACGCTTCACCTAACAAATCGGTGCTCCATGGCAAGTCCGCGAGCGGCGGCCAGGACTGGCGCGCGGCCATCGCCACCACGCCACCATCGTCGGCGGGCGCCAGCACCACGTCGGCATGTTGCAGCATGGCGGCGATCGCGTCCAACAGTGTGACGGTCAGCGCAGGTGCATCACTGCCGATAAAAATGAGTCGTTCGCAACCCGCGCTGCGCAGCGACGCGTCGATGGCCATCAGGCGCTCGCCGAGGTTGCCCGGCGGCTGCACCAGCACCCGCATCTGGCGGTCGCTGTTAGCTCCATGCACGCCGGCGCGCAACGACTCGAGCTCGGCAACCCCCCAGGTTTCTTCGCCGCGATCCGCGACCGCCAGAACCGCATCGCCCTGCCACCCGATCAGGTCCTCGCGCACGCAGTCCCACAGGGCAGCCGCGACCTGGCCGGCGGCACCCTCCCCGATCGCAGCCGCAAGCCTCTGCTTGCCGACCCCGCGGCGCGGCTTGCGGCAAAACACCACCAGACAGGGCTTTTTGTCGGACATCCTGATACCGGACCTTGTTCGGAGCCTGGATATTGCACCAGGCCGATTCATACTGTATTCACCCGGACGGAGGCAAACTGCAAATCGTCATGTCAGGCCTGAAATTCTGGACTATCGGGGCGCTGCTGGCAGTCACGCTGGCGGCATCGCCGGCATACGCGTTTCGCTGCGGCTCGCGCCTGGTCAGCGAGGGCGACACGCGCGGCGAGGTGCGCGCCAAATGCGGCGAACCCGCCGACATAGAACAGCGCTCGATCTGGCGTCAGCCGGTGGTCTGGCTGCACGGTCGCCCCTACCGGCTGTCCAATGATCAGATCGAAATTCCGGTCGAAAGCTGGGTTTACAATCTCGGTCCCAACAAACTGATGCGGCGCGTGCGATTCGAAGACGGCCGCGTCGTAGAGATCGAGACACTCGGCTATGGCTATCGCGAATCCGCAACTGCGTCCCATACGGCCCGCTGACAACGCCGCCGTCGCGGCCATCATTCGCGCCGTCATGCCGGAATTCGGCGCCTGTGGGCCGGGCTTCGCGATCAATGATGCCGAAGTCGACTGCATGTTCGAAATCTACAACCGGGCAGGATCGCGCTATCTCGTCATCGATGACGGCGCCCACGTGTTAGGCGGCGGCGGCATCGCGCCTTTGACGGATACCGAGCCCGGTGCGCCGCGAACCTGCGAGCTGCGCAAGATGTATTACCTGCCGGAGGCCCGCGGCCGCGGGCTCGGCCGGCAGATGATCACAGCCTGTCTCGCGGCAGCGCGCGAACTCGGCTACCAGCGCTGCTATCTTGAGACGCTGGCCGGCATGGATACGGCCCAGCATCTGTACCAGAGCTTCGGATTTGAAAAACTCTGCGGACCGTTAGGTAACACCGGCCATTTCAGCTGCGACCGGTATTACCTGCTGGCGCTCTGAGCGTTGACGCCCTGAATCCAGCGTTCGATTTTCATCTCCAGTACATCGAGCGGCAGGTTGCCATCCCGAAGCATCTGGCTGTGGAACGCCTTGATGTCGAACTTCGCGCCTAACATTTTTTCGGCATGGGCGCGCATCGCGGTCAAGCGCAGCTGACCCACCTTGTAGGCCAGCGCCTGTCCGGGCCACGCGATATAGCGCTCCACCTCGGCTTCGATATCGCTGGCGGCCATCGATGAATTGTCGGCCATGTACTGCATGGCCTGCTCGCGCGACCAGCCTTTGGCGTGCATGCCGGTGTCGACCGCGAGGCGCATCGCCCGCAACATCTCGTCGCTGAGCCGTCCATACCACTGATACGGATCCTTGAAGAGTCCGAGCTCCCTGCCAATCGACTCGCAATAGAGCGCCCAACCTTCGGCGTAGGCGTTGTTGCCGCCGAATCGCCGGAAGCGCGGCAGAACTTTCAGCTCCTGCTGAATCGAAATCTGGAAATGATGCCCGGGAGCAGCTTCATGCAGCGACAGCGTTTCAATACCGAAAATCGGCTGGGCGGCGAGGTTGTAGGTGTTGATATACAGGGTACCGGGTCTTTTACCATCGGCCGACGCCGGCTGATAGGAGGCGCCGGCGGCCGAGCGCGCGCGGAACGCTTCCACCTCGCGCACTTCATAGTCTGCCTTGGGGAAGTCGGAAAACATGGCCGGCAGCAGTGCATCGATGCGTTTTTTCATCGCACGGAAGTCATCTAACAACTTCGCGGCGCTCGGTGCCAAGAAGCGTGGGTCGGTCTGCAGATACCGGAAGAACTCATGCAGGTTGCCGCTGAAACCAACCTGCTGACGCACCTGCTCCATCTCGCCGCGGATGCGCGCGACTTCCGCGAGCCCGATCTGATGGATTTCATCCGCCGTCAGGTGCGTGGTGGTTCGCGACGCGATGCGATAGTTGTACCATGCCGCGCCATCCGGCAGGGCCAACCAGGCGATGGTGCTGCGCGCCGCCGGCAGGTATTCCGTTGCAATGAAATCTGCCAGCCGGCGATATGCGGGCAGCACTTTGCCAGCCAGCGTATCCGCGTAGGCCGCTTCCAGGCGGGCACGATCCGCAGCAGAAAAGTCTTCGGGCATGGATTTCACGGGTTGCCAGAACATGCTGGCGCGCGGATCGAGCACGCCGACGGCGCGCAGCTGCGGCACGGTCTTCAGCATCAGCGCGCGCGGCTGCACGACGCCACGGCGCATGCCTGTGCGCATCGCCGCCACCGCCGATTCGCTCCAGACAACAAAGCCATCGAGGCGTTTCAGGAAATTCTCGTAATCGCGAACCGTGCGGAACGGCTGGGCGCTGGCCCCGGAACCTAACACCGCGATGGTGGACGCCATGCTGTCCATCTGGTCGAGCGGCAGCAGCCACTCCGGGAAGCGGGCGCCGGCTAGTCGCTGCACGCGTCCGTCGACGAACACGTCGTAGCTGATGCGCTCCGAGCCCTGCAGGCCATCGGGCCGGATGGCCCTGGCGCGCGCCAGGAAGCGCCGCTCCAGCGCCTCGACAGTGCGTTGATAATCCAGCGTCGCCGGATTCTCGAGGCGATCGTTATAGCGCTCGTCGCCGAGATAGGTTGCGGACAACGGTGACAATTTCAGCGCTTCTTCAAAATACTCTTCATAAATGTCGCTCAGCCTGACGCTGGCGGATTGCCCGGCAACCGGTACGGTTGCGCAACCAGCCAGCAGCGCGAGCATCAGCGCCATCAGCATCGAAAATTTTGTTCTCATCTTGCTACCCTTCGGGTGATCGAACGATATCGCCACAGCAACAGCGTCGCACAAGCTAACAAACCCACGATCAGGGCGGCCCAGATGCCGGGCGCACCATACTGCAGGCGGAATCCCCAGTACCAGGCGAGCGGCATGGCCACACACCAATATGCAAACACATTCAAAACCATCGGTACGCGCGCGTCCCGGAAACCGCGTAATGCGCCCGCAGTCCCGACCTGCAAACCGTCCGCAAGCTGAAAAGCGGCAGCGTACAGCAGCAGCTGCCCGGCCAGCGGCCGTAAATCCGCGTCGCCGGTGTAAAGCGCTGCTACCCCGTGACGCGCCGCAATCAGTATCAGCGCCGAGAACAACATGAACAAGGCGCACGCCGCAATTCCGACCCAGCCGGCGCGGGCACCGCCGACGCGATCGCCGGCACCCAGCTTGTGCCCCACATGAATGGTGGTCGCCGAATGCAGCGACAGCGGCACCATGAACATCAGCGCGGCATAGCTCAAGGCGATCGCATGCGCCGCCATGATGTTGGCGCCCAGCGTGCCGGCCATCAGGCCCGCGGCGCCAAACAACGCCCCTTCCGCCAGCACACTGCCGGAAATCGGCAGGCCCAGTCGCAGCACCTCGCGCAGCATTTGCTTGTCAGGCGGATCCAGCTTCTGCAACGGCGCATAGACCCGATAGATCCGGTGACGGCGCACATGCAAGACCATGAACGCCAGCATGACCCATTGCACCAGCGCGGTCGCCACGCCGCAACCTACGGCACCTAACGCCGGCATGCCGAGCTTGCCATACATGAAAACGTAGTTGCCGCCGATGTTGGTCAGCAGGCCGAGCAGCGCCGCCCACATGATCGGTTTAGTCCAGCCAATGCCCTCGCTGCAGAATCGTAGCACCAGGAACCCCATGGTGGCAGGGACGCCGAAGGCAGCGGCCCGTACATAGGCTGCAGCCAGATCCGCCGTCGCGGCTGGCGTGCCGATGGCATGCAGCACCGGGCCTGTTAGCATCAGGCAGCAACAGACGACCACCGCGACCAGCAGTGCCAGCCACAGCCCCTGGCGGAACAGCCGCGTAACATCCGCATCGCGTTGGGCGCCATAGGCATGCGCGACGGACGGCGACAGCGACATCAGCAGGCCGAGCCCGCCGAGATAGAATATCGTGAGGAAATTCGCGCCAGCGGCGACCGCGGAGAGTTCCAGCGTGCCGAGCCGGCCCGCCATGATGGTGTCCGTTGCCGTCATGCCCGACATGGACAGGTTGGTCACCAGCAGGGGCCCGGCAAAGGCCGAGATGGCGCTGAGATCAGCCAGTATTTGCGGAGACCTTGGTCGGGCGTGCATGAACGTGGGAAGATTGGTGGCGGGAACGACACGAATTGTAGCCTTTTGGCCAGGGAGCTAACGCATGTTGGTCGGAAATCAGGTTCACAGGGTGGCGGTGCTGGGGGGCGTGCGCATTCCGTTCGCGCGCAGCAACACGGCCTACATCAAGGTCGGCAACCAGGACATGCTAACAGCCGTATTGCGCGGACTGGTCGAGCGCTTCAACTTGCAGGGTCAGCGGCTCGGCGACGTCATCGGCGGCGCGGTGCTGAAGCATTCGCGCGATTTCAACCTGGTGCGCGAAGCCCTGCTGTCGACCACGCTGCATCCCGAAACTCCCGGACTCGACATCCAGCGCGCCTGCGGCACCAGCCTCGAGGCGGCGATCCTCATTGCTAACAAAATTGCGCTCGGTCAGATCGATGCCGGAATCGGCTGCGGTGTCGACACGGTCAGCGATCCGCCGGTGGTATTTCCGGCCTCGTTCCGCAGGATCCTGATGGCCGCCAATCGCGGCCGCAGCACCTGGCAGCGCATCGCGCCTTTCCTCAGTGTTCGCCCGGGAAATTTCAAGCCGGTATTTCCCGGCGTCGAGGAGCCGCGCACCGGCCTGTCAATGGGACAGAGCTGCGAGCTGATGGCGAAGACCTGGAAAGTGACCCGCCAGGAGCAGGACCAGCTCGCCTATGAATCGCATGCCAGGGCGGCGGCCGCGTGGAAGTCAGGCTTCTTCGATGACCTCGTCGTGCCCTATGAGGGCCTGACGTCTGACAACAACGTCCGCGCCGATACATCGCTGGAAAAACTGGCCAGATTGCGGCCCGTTTTCGATCCCAGCGGCGGCACGATGACCGCAGGCAATTCGACGCCGCTGACCGACGGCGCATCGGCTGTGTTGTTAGCCTCCGAGGAATGGGCGCGGGCGCGTGGCGTGCCGGTCCAGGCCTGGATCACCTATGGCAAAACCTGGGCGGTCGAATTCGCGACCGGCAAGGAAGGCCTGCTGATGGCGCCGGCGTACGCGGTCCCGGCGATGCTCAAGGACGCCGGCCTCAGCCTGCAGGACTTCGATTTCTATGAAATCCACGACGCCTTCGCGGCACAGGTGCTGTGCACGCTGAAAGCCGGGGAGTCCGCGGAATTCTGCCGCGAACGGCTCGGGCTGACGAGCGCGCTCGGCAGCATCGACCGCGCGAAACTCAACATCAAAGGCAGCAGCGTTGCGGTCGGGCACCCGTTTGCCGCGACGGGCGGCCGGATCGTCGGCACTCTCGCCAAGCTGCTGGCAACGACGCCGGGCGCCAGGCGCGGCCTGATCTCCGTTTGCACGGCCGGCGGCATGGGTGTGACGGCGATCCTGGAAAAAGCCTGATTCCAGGGCAGCGCGGCCGGGCTTTCCTCGGTCTTGCGGCTGCGCGTTTGCCAATGAAGTTGCTAATGTCCGGCACATGGTCAGCCCGAAACGGGTGGTAGTCATCGGCGGCGGCTTCGGCGGCCTCTGGGCCGTCCGTGCGCTGCAGGCGGCGGCGGTTGATATCACGCTGATCGATCGCTGCAATCATCATCTCTTTCAGCCCTTGCTGTACCAGGTGGCCACCGCAGGCCTGGCGGCACCGTCTATCGCGGCGCCCTTGCGCCATATCCTGCGCCGGCAAGCTAACGCCACGGTGCTGATGGGGGAGGTGCACAATATTGATCCCGGCGCGCGACGTGTCTTGGCCGGTGAGCGCGTCGTCGACTACGACTACCTGATCGTCGCGTCGGGCGCGACTCACGCATATTTCGGACATGACGACTGGGCACCGCATGCGCCGGGGCTGAAGACGCTGGAGGATGCCTTGAATATCCGCGCCCGGATTCTCAAGGCGTTTGAGCGCGCCGAGATGGAAACCGATTCGCAGGCGCGTAATGCCTGGCTGACATTCGCCGTGATCGGTGCGGGCCCGACCGGCGCCGAGCTCGCGGGAACGCTTGCTGAAATCGCGCGACATACTTTGGCGCAAGAGTTTCGTCACATCGATCCGAGGTCCGCAAAAGTGTTGTTGATCGAAGCGGGAAATCGAGTGCTAGCGGGATTCTCGCCCGACATGTCGGCGAAGGCCGCCGCACAGCTGACCCGGCTCGGTGTGCTGGTCCATACCGGTCAGGCGGTGACCCATATCGGCAGCGACTTCGTAGTGCTGGGCAACGAACGAATCGCGGCGCGCACGATATTGTGGGCGGCCGGCGTCGCTGCCTCACCGCTGGGCGCGATGTTAGGCGCGCCGCTCGACCGTGCCGGCCGGGTCAAGGTGGAGCCGGACCTGTCACTCGCGCAGCAGCCGGAAATCTTCGTGGTCGGCGACCTGGCCGCTGTTGTCAGCAACGGCCGATCTGTGCCGGGCATTGCACCAGCGGCAAAACAGATGGGTGCGCACGCAGCGGCCGCTATTGCCGCGAGTCTTGCAGGCCGCCCGCGCAGCGCGTTCCGGTATCGTGATTTTGGTGCACTCGCAACCATCGGGCGGCGCGCAGCAGTTGTCGAAATATCAGGACTGAAACTGTCAGGTGTGATTGCCTGGTGCTTCTGGCTGGCGGCTCACATCTTCTTTCTGATCGGCTTCCGCAATCGTCTCGTGGTGCTACTCGACTGGGCCTGGGCCTATTTCACTTACGCGCGCAGCGCGCGGATCATTGTTCGCAGTTAGCGCTATTGCAGCGCGTAGAAATTGCCATCCATGCTGCCGATGTAGACCACGCCGTTGTCAACGACCGGTGGCGCCATGATCGCGCCTATCAACGTGTAGCGATAGAAATCGACATACATGTCCTGGAAGTCGCCAAAAACCGGCGCAAATGCCTCCTGGTTCAGGCTGCCATCCGCGTTTAGAATTTTCGAGCTGTTCTGTTGCGAGGCTGCAGTCTGGAATTCCCACCGCAACTTGCCGCTGTCCGCATCGATAGCGTAGAGGTTGCCGTCCCAGCTGCCGATGTACACCGTACCGTTAGCCACCGCCGCTGCCAAAAAACACCTTGCCCTGGGCAACCGCAGGCGACGAAATGTACAGATCCCAGGCGTCGGGGATGGTCTGGGCCGCCGGCGGGTAGCCGTGGAGATTTTTGGCCTCGAATTTCTTCTCGTACTCGGCGACGAATACCCACCTGGGCTTGCCTGTGACCAGGTCCAGAGCAACCAGCGCACCTGCCGACGATACAAAATACGCTGCCTTGTCGGTGACCGCAGCCTGAGCGCCCCGTGCCTGCCGCCCCGCCGGGAGGTATGATGGCCGGCTGCAACCCCCGCCAACGTGAAGAGGTTTTCCATGGGCGAAATGACCACGCTGATGGCCCGCGACGGCCATGAGTTTCAGGCTTATCTTTGCAATCCGAAGGGTCCGCCGCGTGGCGCTGTGGTTGTAATCCAGGAGATCTTCGGCCTCAACCAGCACGTCAGGGCCGTGGCTGACAGCTACGCCGAGGCCGGCTACCTGACAATCGCGCCGAGCATGTTCGACCGCATTCGCCGCGGCATCGAACTTCGCTACACGCCGCCGGAAATCCAGGAAGGCGTCGGCTACATGATGCAGACGACGCGCGTGCAGGCGCTGGCCACGATGGCGGCCTGCGTGGCCGTGGTCAAACACGCGGGTAAGGTCGGCGTGGTCGGTTATTGCTGGGGCGGACTCTGCACCTACTGGGCTGCGTGCGAATTGCCGATTTCGGCCGGGTCATCGTATTACGGTGGCGGAATCGCTAACAATCTCGACAAGACCCCCAGGGCGCCGGTGATCTTCCACTTCGGCGAGAAGGACACGCACATTCCGCTGGTCGGCGCGGTCGACAAGATTCGTGCTGCCTACCCGGCCGGCGTCTACTACACCTATCCGGCCGGTCACGGTTTCAACTGCACCGAACGCGCGGACTACAATCCCGCCAGCGCCCAGTTGGCGCACCAGCGGACGCTGGATTTTTTTGCACAACAACTGGGCTAACAAATCATGACTACACTCAAACTACGCGATCCGACGCTGCTGCGCTCGCAGTGCTACCTCGACGGCGCCTGGTGCGCGGCCGACAGCGGCGTCACCCTGTCGGTCCACAATCCGGCTAACAACGAGCGGCTCGCGGACGTGCCGGTGATGCAGGCGGCCGAGACCGAGCGCGCGGTACTGGCGGCGGCGCGATCGCAGCCTGCCTGGGCGGCGCGCACCGCGAAGGACCGCTGCACGATACTGCGTCGCTGGTCGGAGCTGATGCACGCCAACGTCGATGACCTCGGCACGATCATGACCGCCGAGCAAGGTAAACCGCTGGCGGAAGCGAAGGGCGAAGTCGCGTATGCCGCGTCCTTCATTGAATGGTTCGCTGAGGAGGGGCGGCGCATCTATGGCGAAACGATTCCAGGCCATCAACCCGACAAACGCCTGTTAGTGTTGCGACAGCCGGTCGGCGTCGTCGGCGCCATCACGCCATGGAATTTTCCAGCTGCGATGATAACGCGCAAGGCGGCGCCGGCGCTCGCGGTCGGTTGCACTATGGTCTGCAAGCCCGCGCAGCAAACACCGTTCTCGGCGCTGGCGATCGCGGCGCTGGGTGAACGCGCCGGTTTGCCAGCTGGCGTGTTCAGTGTCGTCACGGGCGATGCGCGCGCGATCGGCGGCGTGCTGACCAGCCACCCGCTGGTGCGCAAATTTACTTTCACGGGTTCCACAGAAACCGGTCGCAAGTTGTTAGCACAGTGCGCTGGAACGGTGAAGAAAGCGTCGATGGAACTTGGCGGCAATGCGCCTTTCATCGTTTTCGATGATGCGGATCTCGATGCCGCGGTGGTCGGCGCGATCGCCAGCAAGTATCGCAACACCGGTCAGACCTGCGTCTGTGCCAATCGCTTGTACGTCCAGCAGGGTGTGTACGACGCCTTCACCGCCAAGCTGGTCGCGGCGGTCGAGAAATTACGGGTCGGCAATGGACTGGAAGGTCCGACCGATCAGGGCCCGTTGATCAACACCCAGTCACTCGCGACGGTCGAGCAGCATGTCGCCGACGCGGTCTCCAAAGGCGCGCGAGTCGCAACCGGAGGAAAGCGCCACACGTTAGGCGGACTTTTCTATCAACCCACGGTGCTAACAGACGTAAAGGCGACCATGATGGTCGCTCGCGAGGAAACTTTCGGCCCGGTGGCGCCGCTGTTCCGTTTCACGGACGAGGCCGAAGTGATACGGCTTGCCAACGATACCGAATTCGGTCTGGCGTCCTATTTCTACACCCGCGACCTCGCGCGCAGCTGGCGGGTGCAGGAAGCCTTGGAATACGGCATCGTCGGCGTCAACACCGGCATCATCTCCACCGAAGTCGCGCCTTTCGGCGGCTTCAAGCAGTCCGGCCTCGGCCGCGAAGGCTCGCGTCACGGCATCGACGAGTACACCGAAATCAAGTATGTTTGTGTCGGCATCTGAGCCGCGACACGAATTCGGCCTGATAGCGCTGATCGCGGCCTGCAGTGCGATCGGCACGATCGCTAACGGCATGTTGTTGCCGGCGCTGCCGCAGATCCAGCGTGATTTTTCGGCCACGCTGCCCGCGGCGCAAGCCACCATCAGTTTCTATCTGATCGCTTTTGCCGTCGGCATTCTCATTGTCGGGCCGCTATCAGACCGGTTCGGGCGCCGGCCGGTGATAGCGGGAGGCCTGGTAATCTTCATCGCCGGTTCGCTCGCCGCAGCGCTGGCGCCGACGCTGAACTGGCTGGTATTCGGCCGGGTGGTGCAGGCGCTCGGCGCCTCCGCGGGGCTGACAGTGGCGCGCGCTGTCGCAAGCGACCGCTACCAGGGTGCCGCACTCGCGCACGCGCTTGCGATTGTCACCATGACCATGATGTTAGGTACGACGCTGTCGCCGGCATTTGGTGGCTACCTGGTGCAGTGGTTCGACTGGCACGCAGGGTTCTGGGTGGTGTCCGCGCTTGCCGCCGTGGTGTTAGCCTGCATGCTGCCGCTATTGCCGGAGACCCGTCGGCCGGGCGTCAGGGGCGAGAGCCTGCGGGAACTGGCGCACGAGGCAGGCACGGTGCTGGCGAACCCGCGCTTTGTCGGCTACGCGCTGCAGGTCGGCCTGATTTACTCGGTATTCCTCGCTTTCATTGCCGTGACGCCCTATGTGATGGCGCAGGCCTTCGGCAGGCCGTCGACTGATTTTGGTTACTATTACATCCTGCTGTCCGCAGGCTATTTCGCTGGCAATCTGTTTGTCGCAACGCTGGGGCGCGGCGTTGCGCCTGAGAAACTGATGTTCGCAGGACTGGGCCTGCAGCTGGCGGGCGCCGCGCTCGGACTCGCGTTAGCACTCGGACATGTCTGGTCGCCGATGGCGCTGTTTCTGCCGCAACTGCCGCTGGCTTTCGGCCAGGGACTGGCCCTGCCGCATCTGACCGCACGCGCCGTACACCTCGCGCCGGACTATCCGGGCGTGGCGTCTTCCGTCATCGGATTCAGTCAACAGGCGGCTGCAGCATTGTCCGTGCAGGCGATGGGCCTCGCCGCCACAAACACACCGGTACCGATCAGCATTTTCTGCGTGGCCGCAGCCGTTGTTGCGATGGGCGCACTGCTGCTGCTAACGCCCCGCCAGGCGCGTTAGCGCTGCGCGCCGGAACGCCTGCATTGCGGCCGCCGCCGCCGCCAGCAGCTTGCCATGCTGCACCGCGACCTGGGCGCGATCACCCGGCCTGGAGTAAAAATTCACGCTGACACCGTCAACGGCACTCCGGCCAGCCAGGCCGCGAGCTTGTTCGTAGGCCACGGTCACCAACTGGCGCCACCATGGTTCCAGGTTCGTCTTGATGGCCAGCAGGGCCACAATGGCCTTGTGATCCAGCGCCCTGGCGTTCTGGCTGTCCAGCCACTTGAACCAGCCGCCCCAATCGAGGCCCGCGCGCCGTTGACCTGCGCTTGCAAGTCTTGCGAGCTATTTTTTTCCTGGCGACAGCCATGCGGACTCTCCGGGGATGGCACGATCGACATATCATAGGCGCGCATGCTCGGCGTTTTCCATGAAATCAGTATCCGCACGGACGACATCCTGGCGTCAGTCGAGTTTTATGAAAGTCTCGGCTTTCGCCAGTGTGTCGCCGGTGATACCTGGCCACATCCCTATGGTGTGCTAACAGATGGACGAATTTTTCTCGGGCTGCACCAGTACCAGTTTCCCTCGCCCGCCGTCACTTTTGTGCGACAGGACATCGCGCGCCACATTCCTGAGTTCACCGCGCTCGGTATTGAACTCGCATTCGCCAAGACCGGCGACGAGAGCTTCAATGAAATCGGCTTTCTCGACCCGGCCGGACAGATGGTCACCATCCTTGAAGCACGCACGTATTCGCCTCCACCCTCGGATGCGCGCCATGCGAGCGAATCCCGTTGCGGCTGGTTCGCTGAATTCAGCATTCCGACCGCCGACTTCGCCGCCAGTGCCGCATTCTGGGAACGGCTGCGCTACGTTGCACACTCCGAAGTGGAGACGCCGTACCTGAGTCAGCCCCTGATCAGCGACAAGCTGACGCTGGCGCTGCACCGGCCGCGCACCTGCGATCAGCCGATGCTGGTGTTTCGTGACCCAGCGATGCGGCAACGCGTTGCGGCGCTGCGCGCGGCTGAAATTACCTTCGATCCGGAGTTGCCGCGCGGACTTGAGCCAGCGGCGAACGCGCTGCTGCGCAGCCCCGAAGGCACGCTGCTGCTGTTATTGCAGGAAGACTAGGTTCGCTGGCGGCGCATCAGATAGATGCCAAAGAGCATGATGCAGAAATTGATCCCGCCGATCATGAAGAATGGCGCGCCATGGCCGACAGCGTCGTAAAGCCAGCCGCCCACGCCGTTAGTGAAAAGTATGCCGAGCGACGCGGCAACACTGGCGAGACCAAACACCGCTCCGCGCACTGCAATCGGCGCCTCGCGACCCAATACGACCTGGCTGGATACGATCGCAGCCACCTGTCCGAGACCTAACAGAATTGCGACCGGCGCGATGGATGCGCTGCGCGGATCACCGATAAAACCGCCTGCCAGGTAGCCCATCGACGCAACCAGCATCGCGATCACGCCGGCGGTGATGCGATCGATCCGGCGCAACATCAGTCCGAAGACGATCGCAAAAACCAGCCCCGATGTGTTAGCTATCAGAATCGGCCGGCGCGCCTTGTCGAGTGCATCGGTGGCGCTGATGCCGCTCTCGACCAGCGACGTCTGCAGGCGGTTGGAGAAGAAAGTGCCAATGATGATGCGGTCGGCGAACGCCGCGAAATTGAGCATGTAGCCGAACCAGATGACGCGATTGCTCCGCGCCGCGGCCGCGCCCTGCGCAATGATCGTGCTGAGCGGCAACTGCGCGGCAAGTTTGCTGGGTGTGCCTTTCTTAAGACCAATCAGGCATACGATGGCGGTGAGAACGCAAAGTCCGGCCGCCGCCCACAAGGTAAGTTGAGCGGCTCGGCTCGCGTCCATGCCCTGGCCGACAAATCGCTTTGGCAGGCTGCCAAGCACGATGATCGCAATGACAACGACGCCGATGCCCTGCACGAAACCGGTGATGCCGACGAAAGGCCCGCGCGAGTCTTCACGCGGGATGTCCGCGAGGATCGTTGCCATCATGCAACCGACCGCCGCGACGCCGACCGAAAAGAACAGCGCGCAGGCCAGCAACTGGTTGAAATTGCGCGCCAGCGGATAAAGGCAGAAACCCACTGCCAGCCAGATGAACCCCATCACATACACCGGCCGGCGCCCGATCTTGTCGGCGAGCGCGCCGATCGGCGTCACCAGCAACAGCGCGACAATCTCGTTGCTGAAACCTAACAGGCCCAGCGTTTCACCCTGATCCTGCAACGGCACATGCAGATTGGCATTGAGCAGGAACGTCATGATGAAACTGACGAACGCCAGCAAACCGACAGTGGTGAACGCGGCGAATATGTAGCTGCTGGCGTTGGCCGGCGTATACCCCGGCTCAAGAACCGCCGGTCCGAATTTCCTGTTCTCGACTACGCTCACGCCGCCGCCTGACTGTTGCTTATTCCCAGGGAACTGGCCGCATTGTAAAGGCCACGGCGTAGATATAAGCGATAATCGCGAGCGCGACTCCCGCGCCAAACAACACCGTGTCCACTGCGTGGGGCAGCCAGCGCAGCAGGCCCTCGGCCGGATTGCGCCCGCGCCAGGCTCGATAGGCTCGCGCAGTGAACAACAACGGGCTGACAATCGCTGCGGCCAGGTGCACTAGTAAAACGGTTAGCAACACTGTTATGTTTTCCCCATGAAATCGCTTGCTGTCGGCGACCTGCGGATCGATGCCATCGTGGAAGATCCCTGCTGGCCCATGAGCTTCGAACGCATGCTGCCGGATATTACAACCGAAATGCTAACACGTGAGCGTGCCTGGCTGGAGCCCCGGTTTGCTGGAATCGACGAGCAGGCCAGCACTGCGGGCTCGATGGCGTTTCTTGCGTTTCATTCCTATCTGGTACGCACGCCGCAGCACATCATCCTGGTAGACACCTGCATCGGTAACGACAAGGATCGCGGCGGCTTCGAGGGTTTTCACATGCGGCGTACGCCGTTCCTGCGGAATATCGCGCAGGCCGGGATCACGCCGGAGCAGGTCGACTATGTGATGTGTACGCACATGCATGCGGATCACATCGGCTGGAACACCCGGCTGGTGGACGGCCGCTGGGTGCCGACCTTTCCGAATGCCCGGTACATTTTTGGACGCATCGAATACCAGCACCGGCGTCACAACTATGAGACCGACCCGGCGGCGAAGATGGGCGGCTTTGCCGACAGTGTGTTGCCGGTCGTTGCGAACGGTCAGGCACTGATGGTCGACAGCGACTTCGCGCTCGATGACACGGCCATACTCGAGCCCGCACCGGGCCACACACCCGGAAATGTGATCATTCACCTGCGGTCGCGCGGTGACGCCGCGGTATTGTCGGGCGACGTCCTGCATCACCCGATCCAGGTCGTGTACCCGGAATGCTCGCCCGCATTCTGCGAGGATCGCGCAGAATCCGCGCGCTATCGGCAAAAATTCGTGCGCCGATTTGCCGATCGGCCGGAACTGATCCTGACTGCGCATTTTTCCGACCCGTCCGCAGGTCGCATCGTGAGCCGCGGCTCGCGCTGGGCATTTGAGTTTGTCTAGCAACGCGCGTTATCGCCGACCTGTGTAGAGTCCAGTTGATGCCGCAGGAATTTTCCGATGTCGGTGAACTGGTCGAGGCCGCCCTGCGCCGCCTGGGACCCAGGATAGTGCTGGGCCTGCCACTGGGCGTCGGCAAGCCGGTTGCGATAGCTAACGAGTTTTTCCGGCGCGTAGCCCGCGATCCACAGCTTTCGCTGACCATCGTCACCGCATTGAGTCTGCGCAAGCCGACGCCAGGCAGCGAGCTGGAACGCCGTTTCGCCGGGCCCCTGCTGGACCGAATCTTCGGCGGCTACAAGGACCTCGACTATGCGCTTGCGCTGCGCGCTAACGCGCTACCTCCTAACATCAAGGTGATCGAGTTTTTTCTCGAGCCTGGGGCAAGCCTGAACATCGCAGCGTCGCAGCAGAATTATCTCAGCGCCAACTACACGCATGCGGCGCGGGAACTGCTGGCGCGCGGCGTCAACTGCCTGGCGCACCTGATCGCGCGGCGCGGCCCGGCGACCGACCTGCAGTATTCGCTGGGATCGAATTCCGATGTGACGCTGGACCTGCTGGCGCTCCAGCCTGCTGATGCGCCCACAGGCATTCTGATGATCGGGCAGGTCCATGAACAGATGCCCTTCATGTTAGGCCGGGCGGCGGTGCCGGGCGATATGTTCGACCTGGTGCTGGACTCCCGGGCCGCGGACCAGGATCTGTTCTGCCCGCCGAATCCGGCACTCGCGAGTGTCGATCATGCAATCGGTCTGCATGCCAGCGCGCTGATCGCCGATGGCGGCACCCTGCAAATCGGCATCGGTGAGCTGGGCGACAGTATTTGTTACGCCCTGCTGCTGCGACAACAGCAGAATCCCGACTACCGCCAGGCGCTGCGCGACCTGGGCAGCGAGCATGTCGCAGCCTTGCTCGATACGGACGGCGGCCGTGAACCGTTCCGCGAAGGAGTGTTCGCATCGACCGAGATGTTCGTCGATCAGATGCTGGACCTTTATCGGAGCGGCGTTCTGCGACGGCGCGTTTATGACTCGCTGGAACTCACACGGCTGATCGCGCGCGGCAATATTGTCAGCGGACGATTCGATGCGCGGATTTTCAGCGACCTGCTTGCGGTCGGCATGGGCCCGAGGCTGTCGGAATCCGAATTCGAAAAGCTGAAGTATTACGGCGTATTCCGCAGCGACGCGTACTGGAAAGACGGATGCATCCAGAGTCCTGACGGCGAGTTGCTGGTGCCAGACCTTGCGGTTGAGCGATTGCGCTCGCGCCTGGCGGAAACCTGCATCGGCCGGGAACTGCAGCGCGGCGCTGTCATGCATGCCGGGTTTTTCCTCGGACCGCGCGGCTTCTACGCTAATCTGCACGATCTTTCGGAGAGCGAGCGCATGCTGTTTGACATGCGCGGCGTGGGTTATATCAACCAACTCTATGGCATCGACTATGAGCAACGCGTGCTGCAGCGCGTACGTGCCAGGTTCGTCAACACCACGATGATGGTGACCTTGAGTGGCGCCGCGGTCTCCGACGGCCTCGATGACGGCCGCGTCGTCAGTGGCGTCGGCGGGCAATACAACTTCGTAGCCATGGCGCATGCCTTGCCGGATGCGCGCTCGATCCTGTGCCTGCGCGCCACGCGACAAAAGGACGGCGTTGTCAGCAGCAACATCGTTTACAACTATGGTCACATCACGATTCCGCGCCACCTGCGCGACATTGTCGTCACCGAGTACGGCATTTCCGACCTGCGCGGCAGGACCGACAGCGAGATCATCGCCGCGCTGCTCAACATCACGGATTCCCGCTTCCAGGCGGGCCTGTTAGCTAGGGCAAAAGCGGCCGGCAAGATCGCCGCCGACTACCGCATCCCCGAGAAACATGGCCGCAACACGCCGGAGCAACTGGAACGCGCGCTGTCGGCGCATCGACGCGCCGGGCGTTTCAGCGAGTACCCATTTGGCACCGACCTGACCGCGCAGGAAATCGAGCTCGCACATTCATTGAAACGATTGGCGCTGATGACCGGGAACCGCGCTGCGCGCCTGTGGCTCGCGACGCGCGCATTGCTGACCAGACCGCGCGACGATGAACGAGACGCGCTGCGCCGCATGGATCTTGAGCGTCCGGCCAGCTGCAACCAACGTTTGCTGCGCGGCCTGGTTGCGCTCGGCCTGCGGGCCGAACGGCGCGCGCAACACTGAGGCAGCAGTCCTGGCATTATGTCCCGCGAATGACTTTTCACACGACCAGTGACTACGGCCTGACAGTCGCACGCGGCCTGCGCGAACTCTGCGATCGACGGGCAAGCGCGACGCCCTTTGAGCCGCGCGGCCATGACTATCGCGTTTGACCGACAATTACGATCTGATGTGTCGGCCCGCTTCGATCTCCGTGCGATCCGGCTCTCCGAAAAGTTATTCGCACGACACGACGCTAACGGGCGAACAATTGCGTGGGATCCCTGAATGCCTTGAATTCGAGCGCATTACCGCTGGGGTCGTACAGGAAAAACGTCGCCTGCTCGCCGACGGCGCCGGCAAACCGGATACCGGGTTCGGTCACAAATCGTATGCCGGCTGCCCGCAACCGCGCAGCAAGGTGCTGCCAACGTTCCCAGGCTAACACGATGCCGAAATGCGGCACCGGAACCTGGCGGCCGTCGACCTCGGTGCTTTGCGCCGGCGCGACAAATGCGCGCCGCGAGGGATCCAGATGCGCGACCAGCTGGTGACCAAAAAAATCAAAATCGACCCACTCGGCAGCGCTGCGCCCTTCGCAACAACCGAACAGCGTTCCGTAGAAAGCCCGCGCCGCCATCAGGTCATGCACCGGGATCGCAAGATGAAACGGTGCCAGGCTGCCCGCGCCGTCAGTGCGTGTCACGCCGGACCCCACGACCGCGAGCATTGAACTTTGGAAACCAGCGCTGGAAGCTTTGTGGCGCGAGCCGCTTCCAGCGCCAGAGCCAGCGATAATAGGACGGAAATACGATGTGCGTACGGCCGGCGCCCGCCAGGAACAACACCTGCTCGGCGACGTCTTCCGCGGTCAAACGGGAATCTTCCATCTGCCGCTGCGCGCCTGCCAGGACCCGATCCGGCCCACGCGCACCTTCCATCAGGCGGGTACGAAAAAAGCCGGGCATCGCCGCGGCGGTTTGGATCCGCTCGGCGCCATACTCCTGTTGCAGCGTTTCCGACAGCGCGACCACCGCCGCCTTGGCCGCGTTATAGCCCGACATGTTAGCTCCGGTGCAGAACGAGGCCGCACTCGCCACGTTGATGATGAGTCCGCGGCCATTGCGCAGCATGTGCGGCAGCACGGCGCGGCAGCTGTTGGCAACGCCATGGACATTGATATCAAACATCCATTGCCAATCGCCGGGGTCGCTGGCAAGGAAAGGTCCCACCGCGGCAACGCCCGCGGCATTCACCGCGAGATCGATGCCACCTAACGCATGGGCCGCGGCGTCGACGATGCGGGTCAACGCGGCGGCATCGCGCACATCGCAGGGTTCAGACCCGACGCGCACACCCTGGGCCGAAAAGCGCGCCGTGACGATGGACAGCCGGGCCGCATCAACATCCGTTAGCATCAGGCTCCAGCCTTCACGCGCCAGCAATTCAGTGCAGGCCAGGCCGAAGCCGCTGGCGGCGCCAGTGATAAAGGCACGCCGGCCCGGAAAGCGCTGCACGAGATTCAGGGTTGCTGCGGTCATGGGCCGCAGTCTAGCGGATCGAACCACTGGTTAGTCGCCGGGGTCCGATGGTGCTTGTTCGCGCGGGCCAAAGCTGGCACCGTCACGCCTTGTGTCGCGCCGCCAGGTACCGCCGATCATGAGCATCAGTCGCAGATCTTTTTTGGGAACCACCACCGGCATCTCCGCCGCCGCCTGGGCGGCTGCCGATGGTGCGTTAGCTCAGGCACAAGCGCCCGCGCCGGCCTGGCAGTTCGGGCCGTTCGACGATCTGCGCAGCTACATTCGCGAACTCGATCGGCGCGGGCTACTGCTCAAGGTGCGCGACATCGACCAGGACAATTTTGAGGCCACCGCCCTGATGTACCGCCTCGTGGATCGGTTTGGCATGTATGAGGCGCCGTGCCTGTACATGGAAAACGTCAGGATCGACGGCCACTGGCACAAGGGCCCGATCATCGCGAATCATTTTGGGCACTGGGACACAGAATGCCTTACCTTCGGACTGGAGCCTGTGCCCGGCGATCATTTCGCCAGCTATTACAAGGCCTGCGCGCGCGTCGACGAGTACCTGAAACTCGGCAAAGGCGGCGCGTTCCCGGAGGCGCCGTTTCGAACGGTGGCGCGCGCACAGGCGGCCTGCAAACAAGTGGTACTGACCGGCGAGGCGATCGATATCACGCAGTTTGCGTTCATGCAGTCGAATCCCATGGACGCCGGCCGCTACGTCAACACCGGCTCCGTATTCACCAACGACAAGGACCTCGGCAAGAATTTTGGCACCTACCGCTGCCAGATCAAGGGCCCAAAGATGTTAGGTGTCAACCCGGAACCGAATCAGGGCGCCTGGCAGGCGTTCATGAAGGCTAAGGAACGCGGCGAGAAATCGGTGCAGGTTTCCATCGTGTTAGGCCAGGATCCGATCACCTGGGTCGTATCGAGCAGCAAGCTGAATCGCGCCAGGGCCGATGAACTTACGGTCGTGTCCGCGATTCGCGGGCGGCCGCTCGAGGTCATCAAATCGGAGACCAACGATCACCTGGTGCCGGCGAACGCCGAGATGGTCATCGAAGGCGAAGTGGTGCTGGACGAGTCGATGAAACCGGAAGGCCCGTTCGGCGAAATGTACGGCTACATGGGCAAGAAAAAAGCGGAAAATTTCTGGATGAACATCCGCTGCATCACTCATCGCAAAAACCCCTGGATCGTGAATTCCTTTACCGGTCAGACACGCGGTTTCCCGACCGCACCGCTCGAGCAGCTCGCAGTGTCGACCATGAAACGTTTTGTCCCTGCGGTGCAGTTCCTGCATTCGCCGGTTGAAGCAACGGGCTTCACGTTTGTCAGCATGAAGAAGACCAAGCCCGGGCAGGCACTCGAAGTCGGCAAACGCGTTGCCGAAATCGTCGGCATCGCCAAGGTGGTCGTGGTGGTTGACGATGATCTCGAGGTGCTGGATCGCGTGCAGATGATGCATGCGATGGGTTCGCGCTGGCAGCCGCAACCGGCCACGGCGATTATTCCGAAAGCGCGCGGCATGCCGCTCGATCCTTCGCTGACCGATCCGCCCTACACGTCCAAGATTGTCATCGATGCGACGCGCCAGCTGCCCGAGGAAGGTGGCCCGGCGGAGTATCAGCTGCTCAATCGCACCGCGCTGAGTACCCTGGCGCCGAAGTCATTTGAAATCGCCGCGCGCAACTGGAAAAGGCACGTGGGCAAATGGCGCCCGCCACTCTAGGAGTCGACATGCTGTCGCTGAAATCGCCCCGCATGCAGCAACGGTGCAACGCGCTGCGCGCAGCAATGCTCGCGATCCTGGTCTTTGTCAGCCTTGCGCCGGTCGCTCAGGCAGCGAAACGCGTGGCAGCAAAGCCGCTGCTGGTGCTGGCCGGCGCCGCCGGCAAGACCGGCCGCGAAGTCCTGGTCCAGGCCGCCAGGAGCGGCTGGCGCGTACGCGCCTTGAGCAGCGACCTGGCCCGCGCAAGAAAAGACCTCGGTGAACTTTACGCATATGGCGAATGGCAGCAGGTCGATCTGACCGACGCGGCGGCGGTTGAGGCAGCGATGCAGGGCGCCGATCATGTGGTAACCGCCATCGGCGCGCATGGATTTCAAGGCCAGGATGTCCCCGAGCGCGTTGATTTCCTGTCTAACAGCCGGCTCATTGATGCAGCCGCCGCCGCCCATGTGAAACATTTCGTGTTCATATCCTCGAGCACATCGGGAACGCACAAGGATCAGACCAGGGCGACTGCCCTCATGAATGTGCGGTTCTGGAAAACCCGTGCCGAGGAGCAACTGCGCGCAAGCGGACTCAGCTACACCGTGATCGGTCCCGGCGGATTAACGCTTGCGCCCGCGCGCAAACAGGGACTGCGGATTCTGCACCGCGAGCAATACTCATCCACCGACGTGAGCCGCGCCGATGTCGCGCGCGTTGCCATCGATGCGCTGACCAATCCCAGTGCCGACGGCAAGTCGTTCGCGCTGATCAATGACCGCAGCGCCGCAATAGACGCATGGAAGCCGCAGCTCCTGGCTTTTCCGCCGGACAAGCCCGTCGGCAGTGAAACCGCAGCCATCGGGCAACTGCACTGGATGGCGGGACACTGGACCTACAGCAACGCGGATGGCACCCGCGTTGATGAATCCTGGCTGTCACAGGCCGGTGGCCTGATGCTCGGCATGAACCGCTACGTGCCGGCCGGAAAGCACGGCGTTTATGAGAACCTGCGCATCGAGACCCGCCCCGACGGCAGCACCGTGTTCGTCGGCTGGCCGCAGGGCCAGCCTCCCACCGATTTCAAGCTGACAAGCGCGTCGGCGTCGCGCGTCAGTTTTTTCAATCTGGCGCATGATTTTCCGCAGGGCATCAGCTACTGGCGCGACGGCGATGAGCTGTTGGCGCGCGTCGATGGTATTGAAAAAGGCGTCCTGCGTTCGATGGAATACCGGTTCCAGCGTTATGGCGCCGATCATCCCGTAAAGGCCCACTGACAGGAACCGCACATGGCACTCAGCCGTCGACAATTACTAACAAACAGCGCCGCGATATCGGCCACCGCCAGTCTTGCCCCGGCCGGCGCAGCGGCTCGCAACCCGGCGTCGCATACACCGCAGGACCTGGCGTGGCCGGGTCCGCAAATGCTGGATGCATTCGTCAAGGCGCGCTCCAGCCTGCGCGAGGAATTCACGATCGGCTGGGTGGACGCGACCACCTACGCAGTCATCGGTGGCGAGACCGTGCCGCTATATCGATTGTTAGCCGCAACATGGCAAAAGCACCGCCGCGTCAGCGAGACTGCGTTTGATGGCAAGAACCTGGAAGTCGCGTTCTACCTCGATGTCAACACGGGAACACGCCTCGAAAAGCTGACCATGCCGCGCACCAGCACCGAGGTCACGGTGCCGAATTACCGTGCCGGGCCGTCGGCTAACAAACTCGTGGTGGAGGAAAGTCTGCACGACGATTTCACCATGGCGCGCGAGACCCAGGGCGGTAATAATTTTTTTCGCACCGGCACCAGCTATCGCGAGCAGAAGCTGCTGCAAGCGCAGCGCGATGGCGACGATTTCCTGATTCGCCAGACGCTCGGCACCCGCGTCATGGCACAGGGCTCGGAAAAACCAGTGTTTTTCTACCATGAATGGACCGTCAACCGCGCGCCCTGGCGCGACATCATGAATCCCCGGGTCGCCAGTACGGCGGTGGAAGTACAATATTCGTCGATTGCGGCATTCCGGCCGTGGATGCAGATGCAGAGCGTCGATGGCCACACCTTGCAAACCGGCCGTGGCGGAAAAGTCTGGGCCGCCGAACAGCTGCCGCCGAAATTATTGGCGCTGTGTAAACAGTATCATCCGGACCTGATCGCCGATGCGGCCAGGCTTTTTTCCGCCAGCTGAGTTCCAGGGTGCCAGACCGAACGATCGTGTAGTGATATGAATTCCGCAGCGGACAACCATCGCTTTGCTCGACTCCAGGCGCGGCTCGCGCATGGTGGTGGTCATACCGGGCCTTTCCATGGACCAGTAAATCATTTCACGCATCGAGGGTTTGTCGCACTACGAAGAGCGGCAGCTGAGCCTGTTGCCGGCCATGCCGCATTAGCAGACGCAGCACAGACTGACCATGTTGTCGGCATACGTTGACTCCAGTATCACGCTGACCCGCAAGATCCTGGATCGCCCGCGGCTGCTCGAGCGCATCCGTGCCGCCATCGGCGACACCGCCAGCGCCCACATGAGCTGCTTCAACGCCACGAACGATAAAAGCAGCTCGCGCTGCAACTTGATATTCCCCTCTACGACTGTGACCCGACACTGAGTCATGCTGCCATCGCAACTGGCTTTCGAGGCGGATGGTGAAACCTGGGAGCACTACCTGCACACGTTCGCGACGATGCGCGGCATCGTCGAAGCCTGGATCACGGGCAGCGAGGCCTGCTCGCCGTCCGTGCAACTTCGCGTCACGCCGCTTGCCACGCTCGAGGCGATCTCGACCCACGACCAGGTGTTAGCTGGCGCCACCGGCGAGTTGCGCATTCCGAGCGCCGAACACCGTTGTTACTACGCGACTGATAATTTTCAATCGCCGGCACTCAAGCGGCTCATTCCTGACGATCTGCATTTTGACCAGAACAGCATGGAAGGAGTCACATTCAACCTGATTGGCGCCCTGGCAGAGTTCGGAAAGCCTGGCGTGTTCGATGGCTCGCAGCAACTGACCATGCAACTGCTCGTCCTGGCCGGCATTGGCATAGCGCTGCGCGAGCACAAACACGGCTTCCAGATAGCGCAGCCGGACCAACAGCAACGTATGGATGCCCTTGGACGCCATGATGGATGCCGCCTGCTCAACCGTGTCATTGACGACCGGCATGTGATGCAGCGGATCGGCCGGTACTTAGGGACTTACCACAATGGAATTTAGTCAGCGGCCTGCAGCAACTCCGGCCCCTGATTGCGCGCATTGTTAGCTTTCCTGCTGACGCGCCGCACTTGCATCCGGCCCTCGGGCGCTGCTGTTAGCAGCGCAGCGACAGCGGCGGCGTTCGCGGCGCTGGCGACCGGCGCTGAACAATCGAGCCAGGTTGCAAAACCCGACGAATCGAGCACGACCGGTGTGCGATGGTGAATTTCCGCCAGCGATCCCGTGGCTTCGGTGGTGACGATGGCGCAGCTGTCCAGGGCCGGCTCTCCCGGCGTTTCCACCCAACTCTCCCACAAGCCGGCCATCGCGAACGGCTCGCCGTTAGCCGCGTGAATGAAGTACGGCTGCTTGGCGCCGGCTTCCGTTTTCCACTCGTACCAGCCGTCGGCCAGCACCAGACAGCGCCGGCGCTTGTAAGCGGTGCGAAACGACGGCTTTTCCGCAAGCGTCTCGGCACGCGCGTTGATCATGCGGGCACCGATGGCTTTTCCCCTGGCCCAGTGCGGAATCAGGCCCCAGTACAGCATGCTGAGGCGGCGCGCGCCGGCGTCATCCAGCCGCACTACCGGGACATAGGTCGTTGGCGCGATGTTCCAGCGCGGCTCGACACTGGCCGAGCCCTGGACGCCGAACAAACGCGTAATCGCTTCAGCCGGGGAGTAAAACGCGAACCGGCCGCACATGCGCTGCGGTCGCTATTCCCGCATGCCCGTGCCGCGGTTCATCAGGCCCACCGCGATCACAAACAGCAGGACCGCCGAGCCGATCATGATCGCAAACGCCACGCGCACGTCGACATCCGAAACACCGAGGAAGCCATAACGGAACGCGTTGACCATGTGCAGGATCGGATTGGCGAAGGAAATCTTCTGTGCCAGCTCGGGCAGCAGACTGATGGAATAAAACACGCCGCCGAAGTACGTGAGTGGTGTCAGCACGAAGGTCGGGATCCAGTTCACCTGGTCGAAGTTCTTGGCGAACACCGCGTTGATGAACCCACCCAACGCAAAGACGGTCGCAGTCAGCAGCACCGCAGCGAGAGTGATCACAATGTGATGCACGCTGAGATGAGTGAAAAACAGCGACACCACGGTCACGATGGCGCCCACCAGCAGGCCGCGCAGGATTCCACCGCTCGCGAAACCTAACACGACCAGCCAGTTGGGCATTGGCGAGACCGTCACTTCCTCGAGAAAGCGTTGGAATTTCGCGCCAAAAAACGATGACACCACGTTGCCGTAGGCGTTGGTAATCACGCTCATCATGATCAGACCCGGCGCAATGTACTGCATGTAGTCGAAGCCACCCATCTGGCCAACGCGCCGGCCGATCAGGCTGCCGAAAATTACAAAATACAGAGTGGCGGTCACTGCCGACGGCACCAGCGTCTGGCCCCAGATGCGCAGGATGCGACCGAACTCGCGGCGCACGATGGTCGTAAAACCGATCCAGCGCGCCCGGGCCACATGTTTTTGTGGATCAAACCCGCTCACGGCGCTGCGCCGCCAGCGGCCTGCGCGCTCTTGTCCGTCAGTCGCATGAAGACTTCCTCGAGGCGGTTGACCTTGTTGCGCATCGACAGCACCGGGATACCGGCCGCGGACAACCGCGCAAACACTTCGTTGAGGTTCTGCTCTTTTGTTAGCTCAACTTCCAGCGTGTTGCTGTCAATCAACTTGATCGGATAACCGTCGATCGTCGGCGCGGTCGGTAGCGCATTGCGCAGGTTCAGCACGAAGGTTTCCGTTGTCAGGCTGCGCAGCAGGCCGCCCATCTGGTCGCGCGCGACAATGCGGCCGCCATCGATGATCGCGATATTGCGGCACAGCGCCTCGGCTTCCTCGAGGTAGTGAGTGGTCAGGATGATGGTGGTGCCGCGCGCGTTCAGTTCGCGCAGAAACTCCCACATCGAGCGGCGGATTTCGATATCGACCCCGGCGGTGGGCTCATCGAGGATCAGCAGGCGCGGTTCGTGCATCAGCGCGCGTGCAATCATCAAACGACGTTTCATGCCACCGGACAGCATGCGTGACATCTTGGTGCGGCGATCCCATAGCCCAAGCTTGCCGAGATAAATCTCGGCGCGCTGGCGCGCGATTGCGCGCGGAATGCCATAGAACCCGGCCTGATTGACGACGATGGTTTCCAGTGACTCAAAACCGTTGAGGTTCAGTTCCTGAGGCACGACGCCAATGCAGGACTTGGCGGTTTCGAGTTCCCGATCCAGGTCGTGACCAAAAACTTTGACCTCGCCGCTAGTTTTGTTGACCAGCGACGTCAAAATGCCGATCAACGTGGTTTTGCCAGCGCCGTTAGGTCCGAGCAGCGCAAAAAAATCGCCCTGCTCAACCTCGAGATCGATGCCCTTGAGCGCCTGGGCGCCGTTTTGATAGGTCTTGACCAGACCCCGCACGGAGAGTGCTTGCATATGAGGCCGGTAAGACTAGCACAGCGTGCCGCTATTTCAGTTCGAACAGCTCGACGATGTGGCCGTTGGGATCGTAAACCATGCAATTGCGCGACAGGCCCGAGGGCGTCACGCGCGGCTCGAACAGAAACTCGAAGCCCGCCTCTTTCAACCGCCGCACGATGCCATCCAGATTGGCAACGCGGTGCGGCAGGATCATGTCGCCGTGGACGCCGCGATGGTTCGGAAGTTTTACGCCGCTGAGAGGATGCTGCGGATCGTCGATGGCGATGAATGCGATGCGGCCGCCCGTGATCGGACCGCCCGGATATTCAGCCTTGCCACGCAACACCAAAAAGCGGACCTTCGCCTGGGGCGACACCTCCAGCCAGGTTGCAGAACGTTGCGGATTCAGCGGTGCATCCTCAACCACTTCCTGGCCCAGGATGTCGCGGTAGAAGAGCAGCGAGCGCTCGATGTCGTAGGTGACGCTAACAGCACGCAGCAGTATGGACTGCGTGGGTCGTTCGGGCGCGGGCGCCGGTGCTGCAGCGGGTGGTTCGGCGCCGCTGACAAAGCTCGCGGCCAACGACAGGATTGCAAAAAACAATGGGGTTTTCATAAAACGGACCCTGGCATGCCGCGACACTTCCATGCTGTTTGTAAACATGATGGCGAGGACGGAAGCAAAGCGTTTACTGTTGCAAATGCTTGTCAAAAAACCGCCAGATCACATCGTAGGCGGTCTTGGATTCCGGCGTGCCGGGGAAAGCAAAAAAGTGGCCGTGGCCCAGGCCCTCCTGCACAAACAGTTCCGCCCGCACGCCGGCCTGCAACAGGCGCGTGTGGGTCATGATCGCGTTGCTCATCGCGATGTCGCGCGTTCCAGTCACCACCAGTGTCGGCGGGAATCGCGCGAGAAAATCCGGGAACAGGCCCGGCGTCACCAGCGGGTCACTGCGATCGATGCCCTCGAAATAGTCGCGCGGCGCGTTAGCCGGGCTCTCGTTAGAGGAGCGCCGGGGGCCGATGACAGGTGAGGCGTTGAGCAAAGCACTAAGCTGCCCAGAATCGCCGCCGAACCAGAACGTGTCCAACGCGCCCGAGCAGAAAATGCCGATCGCGCCCGGCAGCGGCAATTTCTTTTTCTGAAACCAGGCCATCGACTGCGCGACCAGCGTACCTCCGGCTGAGCAGCCATAAATGCCAATGTTTCCTGGCTTGTACGTTTTGAGTGCGTAGCGATACACGGTTTCCATGTCTTCGCTGGCGGCCGGGAAAAGGTTTTCCGGCGACAGGCGGTAATCGACTGCAATGATTTTTATCCTGCCCCGCCCAGCTAACGGCACAGCCTCCACCTGACCACCGTAACGCCCGCCGGTGAAAAACCCGCCCATGTGGGCGTTGATGAGCACGCGGTTCCTGTTCCTGGGATCGATGCCCGACTCCGGCGTGACAACATCGGTGCGTACGCCCCCGATCAGCGTGCTCTCGATTTTGGCGGGATAAATTTTCAACCAGCCGTCGAGCGACGCTTTGGCGCTGGCATCGGAACCGGCGCGCACCGCCGCAATACCGTCCTTCATCGACAGCTGCTGTGTGTTGCGCAGGCGGGCCGTGAGTTGCGCCCTGGCTTCGGGGCTGAGGAAATCCGACAATGGCACGATGACGGGACCCGCGCTGGTGATGTTTCCCTGCACGTCCGCCGTGGGCCGCGCGGCATCCTGTGCATGGGCCAATGAAAAAAATGCGGCCAGGCCGAGCGGCAAAACGAATTTGGTGCGAACACGCAAGTTCATCTGTAACTCCTTGCGAACAATGTCAGCGCTTACTATTCCAGAACGCACCATCCAACGCTCTGTTAAACGACATGTCAATCAGCGCGAATCAATCGCCGCGCGCAAGCGGACGACTCATTGTTAGCCCGGCAGGTTCCGGCCGGGCGTCGCAGCGCGGCCCTGCGCCTGCTCCTGCTCCCGCGCCCTGGCCAGCTGCCTCGCAATCAATTGCAGCGCACCGACGCGCGCAGACTCCATACGCAGCGGCGCGGCGCTGATCGCCGCTTCCAGCAGGTACGTCCAAACCCGTGACTCATCGTGCCAGCGTGGCCGCACCAGTGCCGGGAGCCAGTCCGGCAGCACATCGACCGCGGCGAGGCGCATGCCCTGCAGCTGCTGCAGCGTGCCGCTGCACATGCCGAGCGTCACCGTCGCCGCGAGCGGCCGATGGCGCGCCAGATGCCAACCGAGATTCACGGTGAGCCGCGCCAGCTGCCGGCCCGCCGCGTCATCTAACAACAGCGCACCGGAATCAGGCCTCGACCGCGGCGCCGAATCGCGCACTGCGGCGGCGGCGATCGACTCCCAGGTTTCGCTGTTAGCAAACTCGGCATCGGTCAGTGCGCAGGGACAGGCGCTGAGCTGCGCCGCGGCCGCATCATCCAGCGCCAGCCACAGAGAACGATTGTCGGCGAGCATCGCGGCGCGGTGCGTCTCCGCCGCGTCCTGCCGCACCTGCGCGCGCAACCAATCAATGGTCTTGAGGTTGACGATTTGCAGCTCCGCCAACAGGTCCAACCCGAACCAGCCGCCTGCCCCATCGCTGCCCGGCTGGTGGCCGGGGTCCTGGTTTACGCGGCTCCCGGCCGCTGTTTTTGCCTCAAACATGGCATTCCTCCTGTTTTCCGGCACAAATACTGCGCCACGGGCTCTTGTCAGAGTTTCTTAAATTTGGGATATTTTTACCAAATTTGGAAAACAATGCCAACAGGGGAATGGGCCATGCGAATCACCGACGACCGCTACAGCCGCGACACCGCGCGCATGAACCTTGCGATCCGACTGATCCGGCTGGAGGCACGCACCCGCACCATCCGCCGCTGGACCGGCCTGAGCGACGACCGCATCAGAAAGCTTTATCGCAGTTATCTGCGTGACAGCAAGACTTCGGTGCGGCGTCATCGCGGCAAGTCACCGCAGCGCTCCAGCGTCTTCCTTGGAACCGGTCGCGCTGCGCGTCACGCCACCGCGTTAGCGTCGCTGCTGTCGGCGATCGGCGCATTGCCGGCAGCGGCAGCAACCCAGGCAGCTGCCACAGCGGCTAACAAAGACCATGGCTGGAGGCCCGCCCTGTCAGGCGACCTGGTGTGCGACGCCTACGAAGCCTACTGCTCGCTGTTGCCATCCCGCGAGATCGGCTTCGAGCACGCGGTCCTGCTGGCCTCGGCGCTGAGCTCAGGCCGCGACCTGCGGCTGGCTGGTTGCCGATTTTGCGCTAGCCCGGTGCTGGCCGAGGCTGTCAGCCTGCGCCCGCCGGTGTGCGAACGTTGCACGCCGCGCGATGACGAACGACCGCAGCGTCCTGGCGCTGCTAAACTTGGCCACCCCGCCAGCCCACCCACATGGTTACTGAACGCCAACGCCGCAATCCGCTCGCCGGACCCTACCTCGACCGGCGCGCCGAAGAGCGCGAAGCGTCTGACTGGTTCGAGCGCGCGCGATCCGACCATGCGACGCGATTCCTGATCGCACATCAGACTGCGCATCTGATGAGTGTCGGCGCGTCACCCGGTGCGCTGCTTCTGGGTGCGGAACACATCGATCCCAGCAAACTGTCTGCCGACGACGTGGTGTTGCTCGGCTGGTTCCGTGGCGAGCGCTGCGTGCTGGTGCACGTGGAAAATCCGGAGCCCTTCGCCGGTCTTGGCCGTTTCGAGGAACTGCGGCCCCTGATGCAGGCGCTCGACAGCGACGAGGCCGGCTTACTGGCCTATGCGCGTGCAATGAGTTACTGGCGCGCGCGGCATCGCTTTTGCGGCAGCTGCGGCGCGGCGACGCGCGCCGAAAAAGCCGGTCATGCGCAGCGCTGCTCCAATCCGGATTGCGCGACTGAAGTATTTCCGCGCCTCGACCCGGCCATCATTGTGCTGGTCACCGATGCCAGCGGCGAGCACGCTTTGTTAGGTCGCCAGGCCAGCTGGCCGCCTGGACGCTACTCGACTGTCGCCGGTTTTGTGGAACCCGGCGAAAGCCTGGAGGACGCGGTCACGCGTGAAGTTCTCGAGGAAACCACGGTCGAGGTCGAGTCGGTGCGCTATGACTCCTCTCAGCCATGGCCCTTTCCCTCATCACTGATGTTAGGTTTTCATGCGGTCGCACGCGCCGGTGCTGCACCGCGCGGCGCGGCCGAAATCGAGGATGCGCGCTGGTTTTCGCGCGCCGAGATCGCATCGGGCACGCCGGTGCTGCCGCCCCCCGCTTCGATTTCCTACCGCCTGGTTGAGTCGTGGTTCAACGCCGGCTCGGGCACGCCGCTGGCGGAGCTCGAGGACGTGCAACGCTGGACCGCGCCGCCCCGCAGCTGACGCTCCCGGCCTTGACCTCGCTGGTTGCAGTCCCCACAGTGCTGCCATGGAACTGACTCAAACGCTGTTGTCACTCGCGCTCGGAGTCGGACTTGCGGCCGCTGTCGGACTGCGGGTATTTCTGCCGCTGCTGGTCGTGGCAATTGCCGCGTGGGCGGGGAAGATTCCGCTAACCGATTCCTTGCAGTGGCTGGGCACCTGGCCAGCCGTCCTGACACTGGCTATCGCCACGGTCGCGGAGATCGCTGCCTACTACCTGCCCGGTGTGGACCATCTGCTCGATGTCATCGCAACACCCGGCGCGCTGTTCGCGGGGTCGGTAGCGGCCGCCGCCGTGATGACCGACCTGCCGCCGCTGGTGAAATGGACCACCGCCATCATCGCGGGCGGCGGAGCAGCGAGTCTGACGCAGGGCCTGAGCTCGCTGATCCGGTTGAAGTCCACGGCCACTACCGCTGGACTCGGCAATCCCATCGTCGCGACGGGCGAACTCGGCGGCTCGCTGCTGCTGTCGCTGCTCGCAATTTTCATGCCGGTGCTCGCACTGGTCGTCGTGGTGCTGTTCCTCTGGATCGCGGTGCGAATCGCGCGCCGCCTGCTGCGGCGCGCTCAGCCCCCAGATCCTGCCACCAGCTGACGTCCGCATGTGTTTGTTAGTCGCAGCCTGGCGTGCGCATCCCCGCTACCGCTTGATTGTGATGGCGAACCGCGACGAATTCCATGCGCGCCCGGCCGAGCCACTTCGCATCTGGGATCCGCCGGCGGATTTGTTAGCTGGCCGCGATGTCCAGGCGGGCGGCACCTGGCTGGGCGCGGATCGCGCGCGTCGCTTCGGCGTAATCACCAACTACCGGGAAATGGCGCGGCCACGGCGTAATGCTCCGTCGCGCGGGCGCCTGATCGTTGACTATCTCGCCGGACCGGCATCCGCCTGGGACTATGCTAACAACATCGAGATGGACGCCCTTAGCTATGCGGGATTCAGCCTGCTGCTCGCCGATGGCGACGACCTGGTTTACGCGTGTAACCGCGCGGAGCAGTTTGCGCGGCGCCTGCCGTCCGGGGTCTATGGGCTGTCGAATCACCTGCTCGACACGCCGTGGCCGAAGCTGCTGCAGGTCCGCGCGGCGCTTGAAAACTGGATCGCCCTGGGCAGCGGAGAACTTGCGCCGCTGTGGGCTGCGCTGGCCGACCGCGACATCCCTAACGACCGCCCCGGGACCCCGGAAATGACCACCGGCCTGGATCCGGCCTGGAGCAAAGTCCTTGCTGCTCCGTTCGTGGCGCACCCGGAGTACGGAACCCGCTGCTCCACCCTGTCGCTGATCACCGACAGCGGTGCGATGGAGGTCCATGAACGTCGATTTGATGCCGGCGGCCACGCGTTCGGCGAGACGGCGATTCGGCTGGCGCCCGGAGAATGGGGCGCGCGGCAAATGGTCTCTGAATTGAACCCCGGAGCGCTGCAAAAGCTCTGAAGTAGAATGCCGACAATGGGTGTTCGCTGGCTGCGCGATATGGGTTTCTGGCTGCTCGCGCTGGTCGCGGCGCCGTGCACATACGCGGAGATCATCGTCAGTATTGCCGGCATCGATGGCGAACTGCGGCAAAACGTCCAGGTATTTCTAAGCCTGGAGCGCTACAAGGCCCGTGTTGACCTCGATGAGACGACGTTCGACCGCCTGGTCGAGCGCGCCGAACAGGAAGTGACCAGCGCGCTGCGCCCTTTCGGCTACTACGAACCCAAAGTGGACATATCTGTTAGCAAAGCCGGTAGCAACGACCAGCGGGTAACCGTGCGGGTGCAACCCGGCAAGCCGGTGCTGATGACCGAAGTTGCTGTCCGGGTCAGCGGTGAAGGTGCGCAGCTGCCAGCGTTCCAGCGCATCGCCGCCGGCAACCAATTGCGCACCGGGCAACGGCTCAGTCACGGCGCCTACGACACGATCAAACGGGACCTGCTGCGAACCGCCTCTACGTTAGGTTTCCTGGACGCGCATCTGCTGAAATCTGAATTGCGGGTTGAACCGCGCAATTATGCGGCTACGGCGGATCTGGAACTGGACACCGGAACACGCTATCGGTTTGGCAGCACCAGCATCCAGCAGACCGCCATCGAAGAGCGGCTGCTGCGCCGCTATTTGCGTTACCGCGAGGACGAGCCGTATGACGGCACGGAACTGCTGCGCACGCAATTTGCCCTTGATGACAGCCAGTATTTTGCTAACGTCGAAGTGGCGACGCTGCCGCCCGATCGCGCCAACCACATTGTCCCCGTCAGTATCACGGCCGAAACCAACCGCCGCAATCGCTATTCCTACGGCGCAGGTTTTGGCACCGACACGGGAGCGCGTAGCACGGCGACCTGGGACAAGCGCCTCGTTAACCGGCGCGGTCATCGCATGCGCGTCGAGGGCAAGGCGGCGCAGCAGAACCAGTCCCTGGAGGCGCGTTATCTCATACCGATCGGTGACCCGGCGATCGAAAAGCTAACGTTTGAGTTCGGCGCGCGGAATGAAGAACGCGCCGACCTGGACCTGCGCACGCTGGAAATCCAACCGAGCGTTACACGCCTGCGCGGCCGGTGGCAGCGCGTGATGTCACTCAGTTTCAATCGCACAACGACGATCACGCCGGCCCTCGCACCGCTGCCTGAAACACGCACCACCGACACGCTGGCGATTCCAAGCATCAGTTACTCGGCGGTGCCGCAGGGATACCTGGGCGAAGGCCTGTATACGCGCGGCACCTATTTCGAGCTGCGCGGGTCCTCGACCGCGTTTGGTTCGCCGGCCAACTATCTGCAGGTCCGGGCCGAGGTGGAACGTGTTTACGATCTTGCGCCGCAATGGCATTTGTTAGTTCGTGGACAGCTGGGCGCCAGTCTGATCCCGGACTCGCAGGATCTGCCGGGCACCGAACGCTTTTTCGCAGGCGGTGATCGCAGCGTGCGCGGATTCGCCTACAACGACCTGTCGCCGATCGTCAACGGCGTCAGGGTCGGTGGCAAGCATTTCGTCGCAGCCACGGTCGAATTCGAGCGCGACCTGCCGCGCAACCTCGGCATCGCGGCGTTCGCCGATGCCGGTAATGCTTTCAATAACTTCAGCGGTTCGGTGGCGGTGTCCGTTGGCGTCGGTTTCCGCTGGCGGCTGCCGGTGCTGACACTTGGCATAGACATCGCGCAGGCTATTTCCGTGCCACAAAATGGCGCCGCTGCCGCGCCGACCCTGCCCGGGCCGCGCCTGCACCTCAATTTTTCGCCTAAGCTCTGAGCATGCTGCGCAAAGTGCCAAAAATATCGCTGTGGGCGCTGGGTGCGCTGCTGTCGGTTGCGGTCGTGATTTTTTTGTTCCTGGTGTACACGCAGGCCGGCCTGCGCTTCGCACTGCGCATGTTGCCCGGGAAGATCGGTGAGTCGCGCATGCAGATCCGCAACCTGCAAGGCACCCTGGCGGGTGGCTTCACGCTCGAATATTTTCAACTGAATCATCCACGCGCCACGGTCAAAGTCGACAAGCTGACAGCCCGGGTTGCCGTACTGCCGTTGCTGTGGCAGACCATCGATGTTCGCGACGCGACGATCGCGCGCGCCTTTGTGCAGGTTTATACGCGCAAGACTCCGCCGAATCGTCCGCCGCGGTTCCTGCCGCCATTCCTGACAATTCGGGCCGCGGGCGCCCAAATAGCCGCTGCGACCTTGATCGCGACCAACGGTCGCCGCTTTGATGGCACCGAAGTAGCAGGGTCCGGAACCCTGCGAACCAAGACCCTGCGTTTCTACGACGCGCGCGCGCGCCTGCAGGATCTGCGCGTCCAGGGCCAGCTGGTCATTGGCGCTGCGACGTACACACTGCTTGCAGCTCAGACCCATTGGAAATTCTCGCCTGCCGGGCAGCCGGTCTGGACCGCCAGCATCGATGCCGATGGCGACTTGGCCAAGCTCGGAATTGTCGGTCAGATCACCGCGCCATTTCGCGCGCGCTTCAACGGCAGCGCCGATGCGCTGGCAACCAGCACCTGGCACTGGGGCGGCAAGGGCATGGTCGATGAATTCGATCTGCGTGCCTGGGGCGGCGCTGGCCTGTTAGGAAAGATCACCGGCCAACTCGATATCAGTGGCAATCGCGACGGATTTACCGCAACCGGACCATTACAGTCTGCCGGTCTCAATGTCGGCGATTTCGATCTGCGCTTCGACGGCAGCTATGCTAACAGGGTCATCACGGCGCGCAGGATTCTGCTGGTGCATCGCAGCTCCAAAGCCCGCGTCGATGGCGCGGGTGGCATAGGAATCGTCAGCGGCGGCCCGCGACTGACACTGCAAGGAAGCTGGCGCGATTTCCGCTGGCCGCTGGCTGGCGCCGGGCCAGGGGTTCGCAGCAGCCAGGGCGGTTTCCGCCTCGATGGCGTGTGGCCATACGGATTGCTGGCCTCCGGTCCCTTGCAGGTCGGCGATTTCGCGCCGGTCGGCATGCGTATTGAAGGCAGCCTGGGTCGCGACCGGCTGCATATCACTTCCGGTTCCCTGGAGATGTTAGGTGGCGTGGCGAGCATCCGTGGCGATGCAATCTGGTCGCCAACAAATAATTGGCAGCTGGCGGGCGCGATGCAGGACATGGATACCGCGCAGCTGCGCGCCGCCCTGCCGGGGCGCGTCAGTTTCGAGTACCAGGGCTCGGGTGATGGCTACGGCGGCGGCGAGGCTCTCAACGCCGAGTTTCGCAATCTGGCAGGCCGGGTACGCGGAGCCCCGGCACGTGGCAGTGGCAAAATCCAACGCCGCGGCGCCGACTGGCATTTTGACCAGATCAAGCTTGCCGCTGGCGGACTGGGACTGGATCTGGACGGTGTCATCGGACCCGCCGCGCGCGACCTGAAGTTCAACGTCACCGCAAATGATCTCGCGATTCTTGCGCCGGGCAGCCGCGGCAAGCTTCGTGCGAGCGGCAGCTGGCGCGGGCCGAATTCAGAACCTGTGATCGCATTGCAGGCCAGCGGCCGCGACCTGCTGTACGGCGAGGTGCAGGTTGCGGAAATCGACACTAAGATTGACCTCGACACGCGGCCCCGGCAAAAATCGACGATTGACCTGCGGGCACGCGATATTTCGATCGGTGGTCGCCGCCTGCAACGGCTGTCGTTTGACCTGGACGGTACAGCCGAAGCCAGTGTCGCGCGTTTTGCAGCGCAAATGAGCGACGTCATGCTGCGCTCCACCGCCGACGGCGCATTTTCCGGCGGCGCCTGGCGCGGCCGCTGGCGCAGCATCGAGGTTGACAACCAAGCGGCGCTGCATCTGAAGCTAACAACCCCGGCCAGTATTGCCGTGAACCTGGATTCCGGACGCTTCGAGCGATTCTGTCTGCGTGGCGCCGCCGCGCAGGTGTGCCCGGAGGCGTCCTGGGATGCGGCTGCGTGGCGCGCAGCATTGTCAGCCAAGGACCTGCCGCTGGACGCGCTGACGGCCGGACTCACCGCCAAAGTCATTTACGACGGCACGATCGGCGGTGAACTCGAGTTGCGCCGGCCCGCGGGGAGCGCCATCGTCGGCGACGTACGTGCGCGCCTGCGCGATGCGCGACTGCGGCGATTACGCACCCGCGGCCGCGAAGACGTCCTGGCGTTAGGCAGCGGCGACCTGGCATTGGATATCGACAGCGACAAATTACGGGGCACCCTGAAACTGGACGCCGGCAATCTGGGTTTTGTCGACGGCAGCCTGACGGCGACGCGACGCGGCGGCGACGCCGAACTCGATTACAGCGATTGGCCGCTGCAGGCGCAGCTGCGCGCCGAATCCCGCACGCTGAGTTTCCTGTCGCTGCTGTCGCAGGACATTGATCGGGTTGGCGGGAAAATGACACTTGACCTTGGCTTTGACGGGACGTTAGGCGCACCGCGCGCCGACGGAAAAATGCATCTCACCGAAGGCGAGCTGGATCTGTATGCGATCAACCTCGCGGTGCGCCAGCTGACCGCCGACGCCAGCGTCACAGCCAACCGGCTGGCGTTCGAGTCGGCCAGCAAAGTCGGCGCCGGCGCCCTGGCCGCGGGCGGCACCCTCTATTGGGAACAGGGCGTGGTTCACGGACAGCTGCGACTCAAAGGCACCGACCTGTTAGCAGTCAACGTTCCCGAGGCACGGATCCTCGCCTCGCCGGACCTGCTGTTCAAGATGGACGGGCGCCGCATTGAAGTGAGCGGCGAGGTGAAACTGCCGGTCGCGAAAATTGCGCCGACTGATCTCGCGGGTGCGGTATTGACCTCCAACGACGAGGTGCTGGCGGACCGGCCAACTGCCGCCGACGCGTCGCCCACGCAGATTGTCACGAACATCCGCATGACACTCGGCGACCAGGTGACGCTGGATACCTTTGGCCTGTCCGGCAGGCTAACAGGCAGCATCCTGACCCGCAGCGCTGAGGACGGCAGCACCCATGCTAACGGCGAGCTCAGTGTTGCCGAGGGCAAGTACGCGGCCTTTGGGCGGCGGCTCGACATCGAACGCGGCCGCCTGCAGTTCAGCGGCGGCCTGGTCAGCGATCCGGCCATCGATATCCGCGCAACCAAGCAGTACCCGGAAGTCATTGCCGGCGTCAACGTCCGCGGCACGCTGCAGGCGCCGCGCATGACCTTTTTCTCGACCCCCTCGCTGCCGCAGTCACAGATCGTGTCGCTGATCCTTGCCGGCGGCAATATCGACCGCGCGCAGGACCCGAGCCGTTCGGGCGCGGCGCGCAGCGAACTTCTCGCCCAGGGTGGCGCCATCATCGCGCAGCAGCTCGGGTCGCGGGTGGGTGTGGACGATGTCAGTATCGAGCAGGCTCTCGACAATTCGACTTCGCTGGTGCTGGGAAAATACCTTTCGCCGCACCTCTATGTCAGCTATGGAATTTCGCTGGCGGAATCGATAAATACCATCAAGATGCGCTACGCTCTCGATGATCGCTGGACAATCCGCACTGAGGCCGGTAAAGAGCGCAGTGCGGAACTTGTCTACACAATCGAAAAATAACTGCTAACAGCAGCTCTGGGAGACAGCAATGACTTCAGTTCAAAAACTCGGCGCCGAGTTGATCGGTACCTTCTGGCTTGTCTTGGGCGGTTGCGGCAGCGCGGTGCTGGCGGCGGCCTTTGCCGATGTTGGTATTGGCCTGGTCGGCGTGTCGCTGGCATTCGGACTCACAGTGCTGACCATGGCCTACGCCCTGGGGCACATATCTGGTTGCCATCTCAATCCGGCCGTTTCGCTGGGTCTGGTGGTCGCAGGCCGGTTTCCGGCCAAAGACCTGATCCCGTACTGGATCGCGCAGCTGCTGGGCGCGATCGCTGCGGCCGCGGTACTGCTGTATGTCGCCAGCGGCAAACCGGGTTATGACCTGGCAGTCAATGGACTCGCAGCCAATGGCTTCGGCGAGCACTCGCCGGGCGCCTACACGATGATGTCCGGCCTGGTCACCGAAGTGCTCATGACTGCGGGCTTTCTGCTGGTCATCCTGGGCGCCACCGACAAACGTGCGCCGGCCGGCTTTGCGCCGATTGCCATTGGTCTTACGCTGACACTGATCCATCTGGTCAGCATTCCGGTAACCAACACCTCGGTAAACCCGGCACGCAGCACCGGCCCCGCCCTGCTGGCCGGCGGCTGGGCGCTGCAGCAACTGTGGTTGTTCTGGGTGGCGCCCCTGGCAGGCGCCGCGGCAGGCGCCGTGATCTACCGCTTTGTGGGCGGTCGCGACCAGACCTGACGCCGCCACAGCCCTGCTGACACGATTGCGACGTGGCGCACAGCCGCCACGGCGTTTTTGTTGTTGACGGCTGATGCATGAATATGCATAATCCGTGCACATTTATGCACGCCGACTTTCAGCAAGCCGAACGTCGTTCCGCGATCCTGCGCCTGCTGCGCGGCGCGGCCGTGCGCGGCCAGAGCGATCTGGTGCGACTGCTGAAACGCGAGGGGCACAAAGTCACTCAGTCCTCGGTCAGCCGCGACCTGCGCGATCTCGGCGTCCTCAAGGCAAGCGGCCGTTACCTGCCCCCGGGCGATGAAACGGCGCGCACTCACCGCGACTTCGAGACCCTCGCCCAGTTCGTGCGCGCGGTCGACACCGCCGGGCCGTCGCTCACAGTCATCAAGACCACGGTCGGCGCCGCGCAGAGCGTCGCCATCGCGATCGATCGCGGCGACTGGCCTGAGATCGTCGGCACAATCTCGGGCGACGACACCATTTTCATAGCCACGCGCGATGCGCGCGCGCAAGCCCAGGTACGCGGGCGGCTGCGCGAATCCTTCGGCATCTGACGTCTCCCGCTTTTTCCGGAGCTTTTGTTAGCATCATGACCCAGCCTATTTTGCTCGCCTATTCGGGCGGCCTCGACACCTCCTTCCTGGTGCCATGGCTGCGCGAGAATTACAACCGCCCGATCATCACGGTCACCGTCGACACCGGCGGCATCGATGCCGAGGGTGCACGGACACTGCGCGAGCGGGCGCTGGCGTTAGGCGCCGTGGAACATCATCAGGTCGATGCGCGCAACGACTATTTCGAGCAGGTGCTGCGTTTCCTGATCATGGGCAACATCAAGCGCGGCCAGCTATATCCGCTGTCAGTCGGCGCGGAGCGCGTCATGCAGGCGCAGACCATGGCGCACATGGCCCGCAAGCTGGGCACCAGCAGCATTGCGCACGGCTGTACGGCTGCCGGCAACGACCAGGTGCGTTTCGAAGTCGCTGTACGCACGCTGGCCCCGGATCTCGAAGTGATCGCGCCGGTACGCGACAAGGCATTCAAGCGCCAGGAGGAACTGGAATTCCTGCAGCAACGCAAGCTGCCGTTGCCGCCAACTGGCGCCGCATATTCCATCAACCGCGGACTATGGGGCGTCACCATTGGCGGTAAGGAAACACTGACCTCAGCCGGCAGCATCCCGGACAACGCCTGGGTTCTTTCCAAGGACGCATTCCTGAAGCCGGCCTATCCGCAGCACCACCAGCTCGAGTTCAAGCAGGGTCGCCCCGTAGCGCTCGACGGCAAGCAGCTGTCGCCCGTGGAAATCATCGAGCGCCTCGAAGCCATTGGCGGCCAGTTCGCGATTGGCCGCGGCATCCATCTCGGCGACACCATCATCGGCACCAAGGGGCGGGTCGCATTCGAAGCGCCGGCATCGGAAATTTTGTTAGTCGCGCATCGTGAACTGGAAAAGCTGGTGCTGACCGCGCGCCAGCAGCGCATGAAGGAAATTCTGTCGCTGTGGTATGGCGACTGGGTGCACGAAGGCCAGTTGCTGGATCCGGCCTGCCGCGATATCGAAGCCCTGTTGTTGTCCTCACAGGAGCGTGTGTCCGGCACCGTGAATCTGTTATTGCGACCGGGCTCGCTGTTTGTCGAGGGTGTCGAATCGCGGTATTCACTGATGGCAGCCTCGAAAGGCGTTTATGGCGAAGCGGCTGGCGAATGGACCGCGGCCGATGCGCTCGGCTTCTCGCGCATTGCCTCGCTGCCCGGCGTATTCCACCGTCGCGCCGGCGAGCGCGCGCAAGATCTTTAGCACAGCGGAAAACACAGATGAAATCAGTTGTCGTCGATAAAGTTGCTTCAGTCACCCAGGCCTGCGGTCTGGGCCGCGAGCTGCGCGTCGCCACCGAGAACCTGCCTTCCGAGGAAGGCGTGATTGTGGTGGTTGAGGTGCTGACCAACAAGAGTAACTACAACACGCTGGAACTCACCAGTGGCCGCATGGCCAAGGTCGGCAAGGGTGACATCGTGGTCGGCGCGTTAGGTCACCGCAAGGCGCTGTTTGGTTACTCGGGCCACGTACCGGAATCGATCAAACCGGGCGATATCCTGCAGATGCTCAATATTGGCGGCGTGTTAGGCATCTGCGACTCGATCAATCCGGACAAGGGCAAGCCGTTTGATTGCCGTGTGATCGGCGTGGTGCTGACCTTTCCCTATCTGGGCGAACGCATCGGCGTACCGGCGCGCGCCGGTTACCGGCGGCTCAATATGGATGCGACGCTCGACACGCACGGCGTTCCGGTCGTGGCGCTGGCCGGCACCTGTATGGAAGCCGGCAAGACCGCAGCGGCCTGCGCGATGGTCTCGCGCATGCGCCACCGCGGACTCACGGTCGATTGCTTCAAGGCTACCGGCGTTTCGCTGCGGCGCGACATTCTGGCAATGGAAGACGCAGGCGCGAGAAATTCGATGATCTTCACCGATCTCGGCGTCATTTCGACGACCTCGCAAAACGGACCGGCGCTGACGCGCACCATGCTAACCGAGTTGTCGGCTAACAAACCCGACGTCATCGTGTTTGAGCTCGGCGACGGCATCCTGGGCACCTACGGTGTCGACGCCATCCTGGATTGCGAAGACATCCGCAAGGGCCTGACTTCGGTAGTGCTGTCGGCGAACGATCCGGTCGCAGCCTGGGGCGGCGTCAAGCTGTTGCGCGACCGTTTCAAGGTTAATCCGTCAGCGGTGACCGGCCCTGCCACCGACAATTCGGTCGGCGTCGACATCATTGAGAAAACGCTCGATGTGAAGGCCTACAACGCCATCAGCAATGGCGCGGCGCTCGGCGACTGGGTGATCGAGTCGGTCGGCCTCGGCTCCAAGTTTCCGGCCGTCGCAAACGCCTGAGACTCAGCATGAGCCAACGCATTCCAACCCTGGTACTTGGCGGCACCGGCTACGTGGCCGGCGAAGCCGTGCGGCTGGTGTTAGGTCACCCGGTATTCGAACTCGCCGGCGTCATGTCGGATTCGCAGCCCGGCGAGCCTGTCGGCAAGTCTTTCCCACATCTGGCATCGGTGTTAGGTGAAACGGTTTTCAAGTCGCAGGCGGAAATCGAACGCCTGATTACCAGCCTGGCGACCTGCGCGGTTTTTTCCGCGGCGCCGCACGGCGTCAGCGCCGGCTTGATCGACAGGCTTCTCACCGCAGCAGCAGCGGCCGGCACCAAGCCGCGGGTTGTCGATATCTCCGCGGACTATCGTTTCCGCGACGCCGCCGCCTACGCGGCCGTGTACAAACACGCGCACGGTGCGCCGCAGCGGCTTGCAGACTTTACCTGCGCGGTTCCGGAACATCTCGACAGGCTCGCAACGCCGCATGTGGCTCATCCCGGCTGTTTTGCGACCACCACGTTGCTGGCGGTGGTGCCATTGCTGGCCATGAAGCTGGTCGAACCGACCTTGTTTGTTGCCGGCGTCACCGGCAGCACGGGCTCCGGCCGCAAACCGGTCGAGGGCACGCACCACCCGACACGGCACAGCGACCTCTATTCCTACAGCGCGCTGGCGCACCGGCATGCGCCGGAAATACGCGCCTGTGCGCTCGCGGCAACTGGTGTCGATGCGGACATCGCCTTCGTGCCGCATTCGGGACCCTTCGCCCGCGGCATTCACGCCACGATCCAGGGAAAGCTAACAACGTCACTGGACAGCGCCGGCATCATCGCGCGACTGCGCGAGTACTACGCCGGCAAGCCGTTCGTGCGCGTTCTGGACAGCGTTCCGCGCGTCAAGGACATCGTCACCAGCAACTACGCGCATCTGTCCGCCGCGGCTAACGGCCGTACTGTGGCCGTCATGTGTGTAGCCGACAACCTCAATAAAGGCGCCGCAGGCGGTGCGGTGCAATGGATGAATCGCCTGTTCGATCTGCCGGAAACCACGGGCCTCACTGCGCCCGCTGCCGGTTGGACCTGATCATGGCGCGCGCCAACGGAATCGAGAGTTCGGGCGGCACGCCGCCATTTGCCGGGCCCTTTCCGGAACGCCGTAAACCCAGCGTCGCGCCGCGACGGACGCTGCGTTCCGCGGTTCGCGGTGGGCGTCTGCGTCGTCGGCGCGCCGTGAGCGAACCGGGCTCCGGGCGCGACGTCCTGTCGCGCACGGTCCGGAAAGGGCCCGGCAAATGCCGCCGCACCGCGCAGCAAGCCGATACGTTCGCGCTCGGCTCGCGCACCACCGAACGGCGGGATCTTTTAGGCCAGCTGTCGCGGACAGTTTTTGGCGACCCGGGCGCGGCGTCAAAAAAAATGATGTGCAAGACATGCACGCCGCGAGCGGTTTGGGAGGCCAATACGTCTTACCGAGACCGTGCGCGACAGGACGTCGCGCCCGGAGGCTCCATGGACGGATTTACGCCGTACGCGCTATGACGTATGGGCCTCCCAAACCGCGCACAGATTGCAGCTCTTGTTCTTTCTTATTGAGCTAACGCACCGCACATGAACGCCGCAATCAATTCCACCAGCCCACCGGACCACCTGGCGCCGGTGTTCGCGCAATACCCGATCGAGGTGATCCACGCCGAAGGCGTCTGGCTGCACACCCGCGATGGCCGCAAGGTGCTGGATCTTTACGGCGGCCATGCGGTTGCGGCGCTGGGCTACGGCCATCCAGGCTGGACCCGGGCGCTGCAGACCCAGGCCGCGAGCTGCAATTTCCAAAGCAACGCGGTACCGATGCAGGTACGCGCGCGTGCTGCCGGAAAACTGGCGCGTTTTGCCGGCGGCAGCTTCGACAGCGTGTTCTTCGTGAACTCTGGCGCCGAAGCTAACGAAAACGCCTTGCGCATGGCATTCAAGATGACGCGCCGCAGCCAGGTGGCAGCCGTCAAGGGTGCGTTTCACGGCCGTACCGCTGCTGCGGGCGCGTTGACGGACGGCGCTGCCAGCAAGTGGTACGAATTCCCGCGCACGCCTTTCGACGTCAGCTTCATGCCGCGGCGGGATCTCAACGCCATTGCAGCTCATGTCACCGAGCAAACCGCCGCAGTCATCGTTGAGCCCGTACAAGGCGTCGGCGGCGCGTTCGACATGGGCCGTGAGTTTCTGGTTGCGTTACGCCAGCGCTGCGATGCCGTGGGCGCGCTCCTGATATTCGACGAAGTACAGATCGGCATGGGCCGCAGCGGCTGGCCTTTCGCAGCTAACATGTACGGCGTGGCGCCTGACATGATCACGGCCGCCAAGGCGCTCGGTAACGGTTTTCCGGTGGCGGCGCTGCTGATGACGCCGCGCGTCACCGCCGCACTCAAACTCGAAGGCTTGGGCACTACCTTCGGTGGTGGTCCGATGGCCTGTGCGGTCGTCGAGGCGGTCGTCGATGCGATCGAGAACGAAGGCCTGATGGCCAACGTGCAGCGCGTGTCGCAGTACATCCGCAGCAGCTGCACGGTTGGACCTGTTACGGCGCATCAGGGCGCAGGCTTTTTGCACGGCTTGATCTGCAAGCGCCCGGCAAAGGAGCTGCAGCCTGAACTGCTGAAACGCAACATTCTCTGTGGCACCAGCGGTGACCCGGCGGTGGTGCGCCTGCTCCCGCCCTACACTTTGCAGGAATCGCATGTCGACCTGCTGCGGGAGGCGCTGCTGGCGCTCAGCTGACATGCATCGTTTCCTGGACCTCGCCGATTTTTCACGCGCAGAGATTGTCGATCTGCTGGCACTCGCTGCGCGCCTTGAACGCCACCCGGAACCGCAGGCGTTAGCCGGCCGCATGCTGGGCCTGCTGTTCATGAATCCGTCGCTGCGCACGCTGGCATCCTTTCAGGCAGCGATGGCGCGCCTTGGCGGCAACTCCTTCGTCATTACGCCGGGCCAGGGCACCTGGTTGTTTGAGTCACGCCTCGGGACGGTCATGAATGGCGCCTCCGCCGAGCACGTGCGCGAAGGGATTCCGGTGCTCGCATCCTACTGCGATGTGTTAGGTATCCGCTCGTTTGCCGAAGGCAAGGATCTGACCGCAGATCTCGCCGAGGCGAATTTCAACGCCATGGCGTCGCTGGTCAACAAGCCGCTGATCAACATGGAATCCGCGGTCAACCATCCGTGTCAGGCGCTGGCCGACTGGAAAACGCTCGACGATTGCGCGATTCCCACGCATGGCAAGTTCGTGCTGTCGTGGGTCAACCATCCGCGCGCGCTGCCGCTCGCGGTGCCAGCGGCCACCCTGCATATGGCGGCCATGCGCGGCATGCAGATCACGGTGCTGCGTCCCGAGGGCTTTGCGTTGCCGGATGGCATCATGCAAAAAGCGCGCACTGCTGCCGCTGCGTCCGGTGGCTCGGTGATGGAGACGGACGATGGTGCCGCGGCACTGGCGGGCGCACAGGTGGTGTACGCCAAGGAATGGGGCGCGACTGCCGCTTATGGCGACGTCAAGGCAGACGCCGCGCTGCGCGCCGGTCTCGGCGACTGGTGCGTGCAGAACAGCTGGTTCGATACCACCGCAACCGATTGCCGCCTGATGCACTGCCTGCCGGTACGCAGAAACGTCGCCATCGCTGACGAAGTGCTGGACGGTCCGCGCAGCCTCGTTTTACAAGAAGCCTACAACCGACTCACCGCGCAGACCGCCGTGCTGCACCGCCTGTTAGCCCGTTAGGAGTATCCGACCCATGATGATGTCCCGGACCGATCAGACAATTGCGATCAGAGCCTTGCGCAACGCAGCGCCGTACATGCGCCTCTACAAGGGCAAGACTTTCGTCGTCAAGGCGGGCGGCGGTGTTTTTGGCGACATGGACGCCACGCGCGGACTCATCGAGCAGATCGCGATTCTGCACTATTTCGGCGTGCGGGTCGTATTCGTCCATGGCGGAGGTCCGCAGCTGACTGAGCTGACCGAAAAGCTCGGCGTGCCCACACGCATGGTGCAGGGCCGGCGGGTCACCGACCAGAAGTCCATCGATATCACTTCGATGGTGCTCAACGGCCTGATCAACACACGGATCCTGGCGATCTGCCGCGACGTCGACATTGACGCCGTTGGCGTCAGCGGCGTCGATGCCGGGCTGATCCAGGCTCATAAGCGCGCACCGGTTCGTCTCACCGACGGCAGCGGCGAAACGGTCGACTATGGATTCGTCGGCGACATCAACAAGGTCGATACGACGGTGCTGCGCAAGCTGCTCGACAATGGCCTGATGCCGGTTGTCAGCCCGCTGTCCGCCGACAGCAACGGAACGCTGCTCAATATCAACGCCGACACGGTCGCGAGTGCGATCGGCGCGGCACTGGATGCCGAGAAGCTGATCCTCTGCACCGGCGCGCCCGGCATCCTGGAGCGGGTCGAGGATCCGGGCTCGGTCATTTCATACACCGACCTCGCAGGCCTGAAAAAATTGCGCGACAGCGGCGCGATCAAGGACGGCATGCTGCCCAAGGCCAAGGCCATTGAAGACGCAATTCGCGGCGGCGTGCGCCGCGTGCACGTGATTTCCTACAAGTCACAGGAAGGCATCCTTGCGGAAGTTTTCACCAACGAAGGCACCGGCACAATGATCGTTGCCGACACGCACGCGCTGTCACCGGCCGAGCAGCAGACCGGCAGCGCGGCCAGCTGATGCAATCATGAGCCGACTCTGGGACACGGGCGCGCCGCTGGATGCGCAGGTACTCGCCTTCACCGCCGGCGAGGACCACGCGCTTGACGATCGCCTGGTCGCCTGCGACGCCCGCGCGTCGATCGCGCATGCCGAAATGCTGGCCACGCAGAATTTGTTAGGTGCCGCGGATCTCAAACTGATCCGCGACGGCCTGCAGCAACTCGCTGCCAGCCATGCGCGCGGCGAGTGGCGGGTGGAACTTGCCGACGAAGACGGCCAGACGGCGCTGGAACGGCGGCTGATCGAACTTATCGGCCCGGCTGGCGGCCGCGTGCACCTCGGCCGTTCGCGCAACGATCAGGTCCTGACAGCGCTGCGGCTTTATCTGCGCGACACGCTCGATCAATTCCAGTCGGCGGCGGAAAGCGTCGCCGCGGCGCTCGATGCACTTGCCAGGCGGCAGGGTTCAATTGCATTGCCGGGCTACACACACCTGCAGCAGGCCATGCCGAGCAGTGTCGCACTGTGGGCCGGCGGATTCGCCGCCGAGATCCGCGATGATGCAGCCGGCATCAAGGCGACGCAGCGGCGACTTTCGCTGAGCCCGTTAGGCTCGGCGGCGGGCTATGGAACTCCGGGGCTGCCTTTGTCGCGCAGCGCCACCGCCGAGTCGCTGGGCTTCGCCGGACCGCAGGAACCCGTCACCGCGGTACAGCTGTCGCGCGGCAAGGCCGAAGCGCAGTTATTGTTTGAGATCGCACTGCTGATGCAGGACTACGGCCGTCTATCGTCGGACGTGCTGCTGTTCTATACGCAGGAGTTTGGTTTCGTTGCGCTGCCAGACGAATTCACCACCGGCTCGTCGATCATGCCGCAGAAACGCAATCCCGACGTGTTCGAGTTGCTGCGCGGCCGCTCCGCCTCCGCGCTAGCCTGCCTGGTGGAAGCCCTGGGAATCGCCAGCAAGCTGCCATCCGGTTATCAGCGTGACCTGCAGCTGCTGAAAGTTCCGCTGTTCCGCGGCATTGATCTTGGCCTCGCGGCGAGCGCGATTCTGGCGCGCGCGATCGATGGCATGAAGTTCAACCCGCAGAACATCCGCCTCGATCCTTCGATCCACGCCGCCGAAGAAGCTAACGCGCTGGTGGTACGCGAAGGCATCTCGTTTCGTGAAGCCTATCGCCGCATCGCCGAGAAATACCGCGGTGGCAAGCCGTGAGTATCTGGAAAGGCCAGGTCGGCATCGTACTGACAGAACTGGGCGCGGATTTTCTGCTGGGCAGCGTCGCGGCCAACTTGGTCGTCGACCGCCGGCGCCAGTCCTGCGTGGGCCAGAGTATCAGCGCCAACCATGTTCGCGCTGATCTGCGTTTCACGCCTGACCATGGCGGTGCTCAACCGCCCCGCGACCTGGCCTAACGTCGTTTTTTTGGCGCGTCAGGCGCGCAAACGTGACGCAGCTCACGCTCCGGGACATGGCATGCCGCTTGCTTATAAATCGGGCATGACAGCTGAAGCAGTACTCAACCAGAACGAAATCGAAGCACTTCTGACCGGCATGAAGAAGGGCACGGTGAAAACCGACCCCGCGCCGGTGCCCGGAGATGTGCGGCAATACGATCTCGGCACTGAAGCGCGGATCGTGCGAGGCCGCATGCCGACGCTGGAAATGATCAACGAAAGATTCGCGCGCCTGTATCGCACCAGTCTGTACGGCATCCTGCGACGCAACGCTGCGATCTCGGTCCTTGGCATCAAGACCATGAAATACAGCGACTACATTCAATCGCTGCAACTGCCGACCAGCCTCAACATGGTGAAGATTACCCCCTTACGGGGTACCTCACTGATCGTCATCGCACCGCGGCTGGTCTTCTCAGTCGTCGACAATTTTTTCGGCGGCAAGGGTCGCGTCACAACGATGGAAGGACGCGACTTCACGGCCGCAGAAAATCGCATCGTGCAGATGCTGCTGCAGGCGACCTACACCGATCTCAAGGACGCCTGGTCCAGCGTGCTCGATATCACGATCGAGTTCCAGGCTGTTGAAACGAATCCGCAGTTCGCCAACATTGTCAGCCCGAGCGAAGTTGTCGTCGTGTCGTCTTTTGAAATTGAACTGGACGGCAGCAGCGGCGAGCTGCACGTTACCATCCCCTATTCCGCACTGGAACCGATGCGCGAAGTTCTCGACGCCGGCGCCCAGGGCGAGCGCTCGGAAAATGATGGCCGCTGGGCCGTCGCACTGCGCGAAGAAATCGAAGAGTGCGATGTCGATCTGACAACCCTATTTGGTCGCGGCAGCATGTCGCTGGGAGACCTGATAAACCTCAAGCCCGGCGATGTCGTTCCCTGCGATTTTCAGGGCGGCGTGACCGTCTATGCGGAAGATGTGCCCATCCTGCGCGGCGGTTTCGGTGTTTCGCGCGGCCAGATGGCCGTGCAGGTCAATGAACGCCTGATCCACGGCCGCTCGCCCCCGGCAAATTCCGGCTCCCGTTGAGAGAACCCTCATGAATGATCCTGCATCAAACGAAGCTGTCAAATCCGACCCAACTGAATCCCCGGCGGCCGCAGATGCGGTTGCGCCTGGCAGCGCGGAAACGGCGACCGGCAAGGACGTCAACCTCGACGTGATACTGGATGTGGCGGTATCGTTGTCGATGGAAGCCGGGCGCACCCGTGTGCCGATTCGCAATCTTCTGCAACTCAATCAGGGTTCCGTCGTGGAGCTCGATCGTGCGGCCGGCGAGCCGCTCGATGTCTATGTCAACGGCACACTGATCGCGCACGGCGAAGTGGTTGTCGTCAACGACAAGTTTGGCCTTCGTCTGACGGACGTCATCAGTCCGGCCGAACGTCTGCGACGGCTGCGCTAGCAGCCAATCATATTGGCGGCTCTTGCATTCTGCGCGCCAAACCCCATGATGACGCCATGAACGAATCCAGCACCATTGATGGCGCGACCGGGTTGCGTGTTCCGGATACCTCGCTGACCAATTACACGCACATCATCTACGCGCTGCATGCGCTCTCCGTGCTGATTGGCGTGTTAGGGTCGGCGAGTGTCGTGGGCGCCTTCCTGCTCGGCCTGCCATCGCTGGTCGGCGTGATCATGAACTACGTGCGCCAGAGCGATGCGAAGGGGACCTACCTGGAATCGCATTTCCGCTGGCAGATCCGCACCTTTTGGGGCGCGGTGGCAATGCTTGCGGTGGTCACTGTCATCAGTTTGCCGCTGATGATCGTCATCGTCGGATTCGGCACCTTCGTGTTAGGCGTGCTGATCATCGGCGTCTGGATCATCTACCGCGTCGCACGCGGCTGGCTGGCGCTGCGCGAACAGAAGCCGGTCGGCAACATCAGCCAAAGCTGAAGCGTTTCACGGACCCGCGCGGCGCCAGACGCTTGCGCGCAGCGCGGTCGCCGCAAACGCCAGCATCGCCAGACCATCGCCGACAAACGACGGCAACATGCCGTGGCGCAGCTGCGCGGTGCCGGCCGTTATCAGCACCAGCAGCGCGCCCAGCGCCAGCCACGGCCAGCCGCGACGGCGCCACAGCCAGGCGCCGGCGAGCAATTCCAGAACGATCACGACCAGGCCCACCACCGGGAACCCGGCTGACGCGCCCATGGGCTGGCCCGCGCGGCACATCTGATCGGCAGCCACTTTGTTGACGTAGCGCAGCGTGTCCGCGTAGCAGGCCGGATGAAACTCCGCCTGCGGCCACCATGGCCATTGCCATACCCAGGCTAACACTGCGGCGACACAGAACAGCGCCATGACCCAGGATTTTGTTAGCCCGGGAAAGCGCGCCGCGCGCAGGATCGATCCGACGCCGATAATCAGCACCGGCAGCGTGAACAGGTGCCAGAAGAAACGCAGTTGGTTGAGCCACAGCAGCGCCCCGCCCTCACCCAGCCAGGCGCCCACGCCGATGATCCCGGCGTCTGCCCATTGCAATGCCAGCGGAACTGCAGCAAGTGCCAGCGACGGTTCGCGGGTTGCGACAAACTGCCGCAGCACCCATCCCAGCAGGACCAGCTCAGCAGCGGCCAGCAACAGAAAAACGATTGAGACCATGACGACCCCCTACCCGGCTCCGACTATACTCAGCGCATGCGCCTCGCACGACTTCCCCGCAGCCTGATCCTCGTGATGGTTACCTTACTGCCCGGCTGTGGCCAGAAAGGGCCGCTCTACCTGCCCGACTCGGGCGGTGAGGTCATTACCAGACCCACGCAAACGCCAGCCGAGCCAACTCCGGCCCCGACCTCACCCGCTCCGTCCCCCGCTCCGCAATCCTCGCAGGACGATCCGAAGCCGCCACGCTAACGTATGAACGCACCCGATCTCGTGCTGGTAGACGGCTCGTCGTACCTCTACCGGGCCTTTCACGCACTGCCACCGCTCAACAATTCGCGCGGCGAACCAACCGGCGCGATCTTCGGTGTGCTGAACATGCTCAACAGTTTTCTCAACACCTTCGCGCCCACCAGGATCGCCGTGGTGTTCGATGCGCCGGGCCGCACCTTCCGCGACGACCTGTTCGCCGAGTACAAGGCGCAGCGCCCGCCGATGCCGGACGATTTGCGCTCACAGATCGAACCGTTGTTAGCTGCGGTGCAGGCGCTGGGACTGCCACTGCTGCGAGTTCCGGGCGTGGAAGCCGACGATGTCATCGGCACTCTGGCCCGCAATGCGGCGCAGCGCGGGCTCAAGGTGCTGATCTCGACCGGCGACAAGGACATGGCCCAGCTGGTTGGCGACGAAATTCGCCTGATCAATACCATGAGCGGCTCGAAATACGACCGCGACGCCGTGAAAGCGAAATTCGATGTCTGGCCCGAACAGATCATCGATTATCTGGCGCTGGTCGGCGACAGCTCCGACAACATTCCGGGCATCGACAAGGTCGGAGCCAAAACCGCCGCCAAATGGCTGAATCAATACGGCACGCTCGACAAGATTGTGGAAAACGCCGGCGCGATCAGCGGCAAAGTTGGGGAGAATCTGCGCGCCGGGCTCGAGACGCTGGCGCTGTCACGGAAGCTGGCGACGATACGCTGCGATCTTGAACTGCCGATGTCGGTCGACGACCTGACACGCAAGGAAGCTGACCAAGAAACGTTGCGTGAACTGTATGTCCGGATGGAACTACGCTCCTTGCTGCGCCAGCTGCCGGGCGGCGATCCGTCGCAGGCCGCACCCGCGCCGGCGCCGGTGTTAGCTCCGGTTGTCAGGCCGCCGGCCATCGAAAAGCATTACGAAATGGTCACCACCGAGGCGCAACTCGCCGCGTGGATCGACAAACTGAAATCGGCCGAACTGATCGCGTTCGATACCGAAACCACCAGCCTGAACTACATGCAGGCGCAAATTGTCGGCCTGTCTTTTTGCGTCGAGCCGGGACATGCGGCCTATGTTCCGGTTGCGCATGACTATCCTGGCGCACCGGATCAGCTGACACGCGAGACAGTGCTGCAGGCGCTGAAACCGCTGCTGGAATCAGCGCAGCCGCCGAAGCTTGGCCACCATCTGAAATATGATGCGCACGTGCTCGAGAACCATGGTGTGCACCTCGGCGGCATGCGTTTCGATTCCATGCTGGAGTCCTATGTGCTCAACAGCGTGGCGACGCGTCACGACATGGATTCGGCGGCGGAACGCTACCTGGGCCTGACCACCATCCATTACGAGGATGTCACCGGCAAGGGCGCGAAGCAGATTTCTTTCAGTCAGGTGGCGCTCGATCAGGCAACCGCATACGCCGCGGAGGATGCCGATATCACGATGCGGCTGCATCGACATCTGTGGCCGCAGATAGCGGCGCAGCCGAAACTCAAGAGCCTGTACGAAGACCTTGAGCAGCCGCTGGTGCCGGTGCTGCTGCGGATGGAGCACTACGGCGTGCTCATCGACCGCGACATGCTGCGCAAGCAGAGCCGCGAACTCGCGGAAACCATGGCAAGGCTCGAGGCGGAAGCGCACAAGGAAGCGGGCCAGCCGTTCAATCTCGATTCGCCGAAGCAGCTGCAGCACATTCTCTACGACAAGATGCAGATCCCGGTGGTGCGCAAGACCGCCACCGGGCAGCCCAGCACGGCTGAGGATGTGCTCGATGAACTTGCCGGTGAGCACGTATTGCCGCGCCTGATTCTCGAGTACCGCGGCGTCGCCAAGTTACGCAGTACCTACACCGAGAAGCTGCCGGAACAGATCGACCCGGACACCGGCCGCGTGCACACCAGCTATCACCAGGCCGTGGCCGCAACCGGGCGGCTGAGTTCCTCGGATCCGAATCTGCAGAACATTCCGGTACGCACGCCGGAAGGCCGCCGCATACGGCAGGCCTTCATCGCGCCGGCGGGCACCGTGCTGTTAGCTGCCGACTATTCGCAGATCGAGCTGCGCATCATGGCGCATCTTTCCGGCGACGCAGGTTTGTTAGCTGCGTTTGCCGAGGATCGCGACATTCACCAGGCCACGGCAGCCGAGGTGTTCGGCGTGCCGTTGCGCGACGTCAGCGCCGACCAGCGCCGCTCGGCCAAGGCCATCAATTTCGGATTGATCTACGGTATGAGCGCGTTCGGACTTGCGCGGCAGCTCGGCATCGGGCGCACCCAGGCGCAGCAGTACGTGGACCTTTATTTCGCGCGCTACCCGGGCGTCAAGAAATACATGGACGAAACGCGCGAACAGGCGCGCAGCCGCGGCTACGTCGAGACCGTCTCCGGCCGCCGGCTGTATCTGCCGGACATCGCCTCGCGCAATCGCAACCTGCAGCAGTACGCCGAGCGCAGCGCGATCAACGCGCCGATGCAGGGCACCGCGGCCGACATCATCAAGCGCGCCATGATCGACGTCGACGCCTTTTGCCAGGCCGGCAAGCTAACAAAGGCGCGGCTGATCATGCAGGTACATGACGAACTGGTGCTCGAAGTCGAAACCAGCGCGGTGCGGGAGGTCAGCCACGAGGTGCGCGCGCGCATGGCGGCCGCCGCCAGCCTGCAGGTACCGCTCAAAGTTGACATCGGCACCGGCGCCAATTGGGACCAGGCACATTAGCCCGTGGTCTGTTCAGGGCAAGGCCTTGATTTAGCGGGCGATTTTTTGGGAGCGGTGCGCGGAACCATTTATCCGGTCCGCAGTCAGACTAAGCGAGTACCCCAAGTACTCCCCGCTACCTCCCTGAGCGGGTCGTGAATGGCTGGCGCATCGAGACCTGTGCCAGGCTAGTCTGACCCCGGCGGCTGCAAAGTCGTCGGGGTTTTTTTATCCCAGCATCGCTGCCAGGCGGCGCCGGCCATCGGCCAGGCCGTCACCGTCCTGCGACGAAAACAGCTGCACCGTGGCATCCGTGCCTAACAGCTTGCGCGCCTTATCCAGCGCCGCGCGTGCTTCATTGCGCTTGAGCTTGTCGGACTTGGTCAGCAGCACGTGAACGGCACGCAGGCCGGGATCGGCCCAGGCGATCAACTCGCGGTCCTCGTCCTGGACACCGCGGCGCGCATCGACAATAACGAACAGGCCGCGCAGGGACGAGCGCTGGCGCAGGGCCTCCAGCAGCGGTGGCCAGCCGGCCCTTTCGGCATTCGAAACCTCCGCATAACCATAACCCGGCAGGTCTACCAGCCTTGCCCCCGGCTGCAGTTCGAAAAAATTGATCAGGCGCGTACGGCCCGGCGTCTTGCTGATGCGCGCCAGTCCATGGCGGCCCGTTAGGGTATTGATGGCGCTGGATTTTCCGGAGTTGGACCGGCCCGCAAAGGCCACTTCCACGCCCTGGTCTGGCGGCAAGTGCGGCGGGGCCGCGGCGCTGAGCAGGAGCCGGGCACCCGAGAACGATTTTGCGGCAGGCCGGTCCATTACTTCCTAGTGTACAATTTGCGGCTACCCCAGGGGTGTTTGGAGCCACCGAATAATGAGCAAGATCAAGGCACTGGCCGCAATCGCGACCTTCTCCACATTGGCATTGCTGCCGCTGCAGGCGGTCGCCAGGGGCTCGGCTGAGGCAGGCGCCACCAAGGCGGCTGTCTGCATGGCCTGCCACGGCGTCAACGGCAACAGCGTGAATCCGGAATGGCCGTCACTCGCCGGCCAGAATGCGGCCTACATCGCCGAGCAGATCCGCCTCTTCAAGGCTAACAAGCGGCTCAACCCTAACATGAATCCGCAGGCCGCGGCGATTCCGGATGAGGACATCGAGGACATCGCGGCCTATTACGCAACCCAGACACCGACCGGCCTCGAAGCCGACCCCAGCTACTGGCAGGCCGGCGAAAAACTCTACCGCGCCGGCGATGCCAAGCGTGCGATCCCCGCCTGCCAGGCCTGCCACGGTCCCGTGGGCCGCGGCAATCCGGGCGCTGGCTTTCCGTCGTTGCGTGCACAGCACTCGGTTTATACCGTGAAGCAACTCAATGACTATGCCGCGAAAAATCGTTACCGCGATGCCGAAGGCAAGGTCCAGCAATCGCGCAACGGCCGGATGATGGTCGACATTACGTCGCGCCTGACGGCCGAGGACATCCGCGACCTTGCCTCCTATATCCAGGGCATGCGCTAACGCGCTTCGGAGCACTGCATGAACTCGCGTTTCCTGACCGGTTTGTTAGCTACGGGATTGCTGGCCGCGTGCACGCAAAACCCGACCCCGGAATCGTCTACGAGCGCGGCGCCGCCGCCAGCCGCCGAAGCTCCGGCACCCGCACCGGCGGCAATGCCCGCGGCTGTGGAGCCCGCGCCAGTCGCTGCTGCCGTTACCGGCGAGGACGCGCCGACGAAGTCGGAGACCGCGCTCGAGCGCTTGTCCGACCTTCCCGCCCAGGACAAATTGCCCGCAGGGCAGTGGAAGCCGGGCGTGAACTACAAACCGCTCGTTCCGGCACAGCCCACCAGTGTCACTTCCGGGAAAGTCGAAATTGTTGAAGAGTTCTGGTACGGCTGCGGTCACTGCTATGCGCTGGACCCGTTCCTCGAGTCCTGGAAAAAGAACAAGCCGGCCTATGTCGAGTTTGTGCGCGTGCCGGTGATGTGGGGCGCGGTGCACAAGGCCCATGCCAAGTTGTTCTATACGATCCAGTCGCTGGGTCGTGAAAATGACCTGCATGCCAAGATATTCGACGCCATCCATCGCGGCGGTAACTCGCTCGTGGCCAACGACGAAGAAGCGACCTACAAGGTTCAGGCCGCGTTCGCCAAGGAGAACGGCATCAGTGAGGCCGATTTCAAGAAAGCGTATGACTCGTTCGGTGTCGCTACCGCGCTGCAACGCGCCATGCAGCTGACACGCAACTACCAGGTTGAAGGTGTGCCGCTGATGGTCGTCAACGGCAAGTACATCACCGACGTCGGCATGGCCGGCGGTCACAGTAACCTGCTGGCCCTGCTTAACTCGCTGGCCGCGGCCGAGAAGCGCCGCTAGGCGGCGGACGTCATGCTCAGCGCATTCATCCCGCAGCCCCGCGGGCTGGAGCGCCGCGAAATTGCAGAGCAAGAGTTGCTGCCACAGGAATCCCTGTGGCTCGACCTGCTTGAACCTTCGGTCGGCGAGGAAAAACGCGTCGAGGAATTTCTCGCGATCGACGTGCCGACGCGCGAGGAAATGCGCGAAATTGAAACCTCCAACCGCCTGTACGAGGAAGACGGCGCGCTCTACATGACCGCGACGGTCATCACCAAGCTCGACACCGAGCTGCCGGAAAACGCGCAAATCACCTTCATCCTGTCCGGCAACCGTCTGGTCACCAATCGCTATGTGGACCCCCTGCCGGTCCGGCGCTTCGTTGCCTACGCGGAGCGCCATCCGGAGGTTTGCCAGAGCGGCGCGACCATCCTGGTCGGCTTGTTAGAGTCGATCGTCAACCGGATTGCCGATGCGCTGGAGCGTGTCGGCGCGGATCTCGACAGCATCTCGGCCGAGGTGTTTGCCGCGCACACGCGCCGCGGCGGTGGCGCGCGCGATTTCCGCGAAGTGCTGGAACGCATCGGCCAGTGCGGTGACCTGGTGTCGAAAACCCGTGAAGCGCTCGCGAGCCTCGCGCGCTTGCTGGTTTTTGCCCAGCAGCAGGCGCGCCCGGCAATTACCACTGAAGTGCAGCAACGGCTGCGCACTCTGAATCGCGATGTCGGCCAGATGAGCGATCACGCGGCCTTCCTGTCTAACAAGATGCAGTTCATCCTCGACGCCACGCTCGGGATGATCAACATCGACCAGAACAATATCCTGAAGATCTTCTCGGTGGTCACGGTGTTCCTGCTGCCACCGTCGCTGATCGGGGCCGTTTTCGGCATGAACTTCATCGATTTGCCCTGGCTGCACGAGCCCTGGGGGTTTTGGGCCGCAGCCGCCCTGATGCTGGCCAGCGCAATTCTGCCGTTTATCTATTTCAAGCGCCGCGGCTGGTTATAATCGCCGCCCTCAACCCAAGCGCCCGTAGCTCAGCTGGATAGAGTACTGCCCTCCGAAGGCAGGGGTCACAAGTTCGAATCTTGTCGGGCGCGCCATTTTCTGCTTGCCTTTACGGCGGCGTAACCTGGTAGCCGCGCGCGGCCAGCTGAGCTAACACACCGTCCTTCTGCAGCAAGCGGCCGATCGGCGAGATGGCGAGTGTGACTCTCTGTTTCTCGGCGGCGTTGACGACGGCGGCCAGCCACTGCTTGTCGAACTCGGCGGTGATCTCGTTGATCCGCGGTGCACTGGTGAGCGCCGCCATGCAGGACGCGCGCTGCTCGTCGGCGGTCTGCGAACGCAGTTTCTCGACATCGCCGATCGCCCAGGCAGTGGCGCGGTCGCGCAGCGTGCTGACATCCGCATCCAGCCGCGCAAGCGTCGCTGCAAGGCAGGCGCGCTCGGTAGCGGCGTTGATGTTGCCCAGGTCGGCGAGCAGTGCCTGCGGATCGTCGACTCGCTGGCTCAGCTTGACGATCGCGACTTTGCGTTTTTTGGCGAGCTTCAGTACCGCATCAGCCACGTTATCGTCGGTTTTCAGGCCCACGCTCTTGATCGCGGCCTGCGACAATTCACCGGCAGCTAACAACGGGCGCAACTCAAGCATACCGTCGTCACCCGGCGCGTACTTGAGGCGCAGCGCCTCGAAACGCGCGAACAGGTCGGGCGACAGGACCTGCTGCAGTGTCGCATCGTCCGGGTTGCGGCGCAGCCGGCGCCACTGCCGGTACAGCTTGAACGCCTTGATCGGACCAATGCTCGCGTCCAGGTCGGGCCGGTACGGAATGACCTGACTGGCGCGATCGAGCACCGTTTCCACCTGCCGCGAGCGCCAGATCATCCGGCGCGGCAGCGGATTGAAGGTCCCGAGGATAAAAACCGTATTTGCCCCTTTGGCGACCTTCCAGAGTCCCGGTCCGGCGCGCTCCCCGGTGACCTCAACCACCTCCAGCGGCGCGGTGTCGGCAGGGCCAGCGGTTTCGGCGGGCACCTGAGCAAGGGCCCAGCCGCCCAAGGCCACAGTTAATCCACAAAGCAGCCAACCGGACTTTAAGAATCGGCTCATACGCATGTTCCTTAGAGCATTTGGCTATAATGCCGGTTCCCAATCGACGCACGCCCGAGAACCCCCGTGAGCAAGCAAGATTCGCAGTTTTTCAATGTGTTCAGCCTCGTCATCGGCATCCTTGTCTCGATCGCCCTGGTCCTGATGGGTGTCGCGCGGGCCATCGGCCACAACAATCAGGCCGAGCACGTGCTGCAGGATGCCAAATACATCGCGAGTGTCGAGCGCAATATCGAGCCGCTGGCGCGGGTCGCCGTGGCCGGTCAGGACAACAGCGCACTGACCATTGTTGAGAAAAATCCGGACGCGGTCAGCATCGTTATGGAAGTGCCGAAGGACGGGCTGAGCCTCTATAAGGCCGCGTGCACCACCTGCCACGGGCAGGGCATCGGCGGCGCACCCAAGACCGGTGACCGCGGCGCCTGGGGCCCTCGCATCGCGCAGGGCAAGGCTACGCTGTACGAGCATGCCCTTAAGGGTTACACCGGCAAGGCCGGTGTGATGCCGCCCAAGGGCGGTCGCATCGACCTCGACGACGCGCTCATCAAGATGGGCGTCGACTACCTGGTCAGCCAGGCGCAATAGCACCTAACAAAACAGGGTAGCGGGCGCCTTGGCGGGAGCCCGTGCGGCGACATTATGTAAGCGGCATGACCCTGCAGCCGGAACACATTGTGTGACGACGCAGCCTTGGAAGTTGATATCGGCGACGCCGCGGAGTAAAAGTAAAAAGACATTTCTCCCGGAGTCCTCGCCATGAAGACCTTCTCCCTATCGGCTCGTACTTTTCAGATCGCCGGGCTGGCGTTACTGGGCGCCGCCGCCGCCATGACCGCCTGGGCCACGCACTCTTGGGGTGGCTATCACTGGGCCCGGACTACGTCGCAATTCACCCTCAAGGTCGGCAATAACATGAGTGCGACCTGGCAGCCCCATCTGACGCAGGCATCATCTGACTGGAATTCACCCGCGACATTTGGCGCAACCAGCACGCCGCTGCTGACCGCTATCGTAACCGGCACCTCTAACAAACGCTGCTCCATGGTTTCGGGCACGGTGCAGGTCTGCAACGGCCGCTACGGCAACAATGGCTGGCTGGGACTGGCATCAATCAATATTACCGGCGGGGTCCATATCACCCAGGGCAGCGCCAAGATGAACGACACCTACTTCGACACCGCCACCTATAACAATCCTAACGAGAGACAACACGTGGTGTGCCAGGAAGTCGCCCATACATTCGGTCTAGACCATCAGTCCACGGATGGCAGCTCGCAAAATAGCTGCATGGACTACTTCTCGAATACCGGCGCGAACGCCGGCAGCAAGCTCAGCACGAGACCCAATAAACACGACTTCGATGAACTGAACATCATCTACAGCCACCTCGACAGCACCACCACGGTTGCGAGCGCCGTAGCGGACACGGCGTCCCGGGGCGTCGACATCGGCGACGATGCCAGCAGCTGGGGACAGATGGTGAGCCAGTCGGCCAACGGACGCAGCTCGGTATACGAGCGTTACAACGCCAATGGGTCCAAGACTGTCACTCATGTTTTCTGGACCGAAGAAAAGGCCGCTAACTGCCGCGCCTGCGACCATCGCTACGAATAATTGACCTGATCGCGCTGCAGCCCTGCAGGTGGTCATCGACCATGCCGGACGCCTGCATGAAGGCGTAGCAGATCGTCGCACCCACAAACTTGAACCCGCGCCGCTTGAGTTCACGGCTCATGGCGTCGCTTTGCGGCGTTGACACCGGAATATCGCCGAGCCTGCGCGGGCGCGCACGCCGCACTGGTGGCGCTGCAAACTGCCGGAGCAATTCTCCGAATGAGCCGCTCGCCTGAATTTCAAGATAGGCGCGCGCATTGGACACAAAGGCATCGACCTTCAGGCGATTGCGCACGATGCCCGGATCCCGCAGCAGCTGCTGCTTTTTGCGCGCCGTGTAGCGCGCGATCCTTGCCGCATCGAAGTGGTCGAAGGCGCGGCGATACGATTCGCGTTTGCGCAGTACCGTGATCCAGCTGAGTCCGGCCTGCGCGCCCTCCAGGCACAAAAGCTCGAACAGCTGCGCGTCATCGTACAGCGGCCGGCCCCACTCCTCATCGTGGTAGCGCACGTAGATGGGATCGGCCACGCACCACGGGCAGACGCGGCGCCCGCCTGTTAGCCTGGCAACGCCGCGGGAACGCCATTCCGTTTTGGCCACCATGGATCTCCTGCGGCTTTCAGAGTTCCACCTGGCCGCCGATTTCGACAATGCGCGATGGGGTGATGCCAAAGCGTTCACCGGCAAACTGCGCATTGCGCGCCATGAACATGAATAACTGCTTGCGCCAGGTTGCCATCTCGCGGCGCGCGCCGATGACAATGTCTTCGCGGCCGAGAAAGAAAGTGGCGTCGTCGGTACGAAACGGCAGGCCGCGGCGCTCGGCTTCGCGCAATAGTTTTGGCACGTCAGGCAAGTCCATGAATCCTATCGACGCAACGATGCGATAGATTCCATGTCCGATCTCGGTCACGGTAGCGCGCCCGCCGCGCACGATCTTCGGGACGCTTTCGGTTTTCAGGGTCAGCAACACGGTGTGCTTGTGCAGCACGCCGTTGTGGCGGACATTGCGGATCAGCGTGCGCGGCACCGAGGCCGCATCACTGGTCAGGAACACCGCGAGGCCCGGCACGCGGGCCGGAGGGTCAGCCTCGATGGATGCGATGAATTTCGCATCCGAGCGGCCTTCGCGCCGCATCAGTTCCGACACCCTGACCCGGCCGCGTGTCCAGGTACGCATGATGTAAAACATGACCAGGGCAGCTAACAATGGCAACCAGCCGCCCTGCGGAATCTTGTCCGCGTTCGCGACGAAAAACAGGACGTCAATCAAAGCCAGCGGCAGCAGGCAATACAGCAGCGCGCGATTGGTCCATCCGGAACGGCCGCGCAACAGCGCCAGCAGCAACGAGGTCTCGATGACCATGGTGCTGGCGACTGCGATGCCATATGCGTTCGCCAGGCTCTCCGAGGAGCCAAACCCAATCACCAGGCCGATCGACGCCAGGCACAGCAGCCAGTTGACCGAAGGCACGTAGATCTGTCCCATTGCCTCCGCCGACGATTGAATGATCCGCACACTCGGCAGGAACCCGAGCTGCAGGGCCTGCTGGGTCATGGAAAAGACGCCGGAAATCACCGCCTGCGACGCGATGATCGCGGCGGCCGTAGCTAACAGCACCAGTGGCGCAAGAAACCAGTCCGGCGCCAGGTGAAAGAATGGATTGGCGATGGCGGACGGTTCGACCAGCAACTGCGCGCCCTGGCCAAAATAATTCAGGACCAACGCCGGCCAGGCGACGAAAAACCACGCCATGCGGATGGGCTTGACGCCGAAATGGCCGAGGTCGGCATACAGCGCCTCGCCACCGGTGACGGCGAGGAACACCGAGCCGACGACCAGCAGCGCGATGCCGGAATGGGCCATGAGAAAATCGATCGCATACAGCGGGTTCACGGCCGCCAGGACCGACGGCTGCTTGATGATGCCGTGCAGACCTAACGCCCCGAGCGTCAGAAACCAGACCAGCATGACCCAGCCGAACATGCCGCCCAGCGCGCCGGTGCCGCGCCGCTGCATCTTGAAAAGTGCAAACAGAACCAGGACACCTAACGGAACGACGGCTACCGCGAAGGCCGGCGCAACGATTTCCAGGCCTTCCACGGCGCCCAGTACCGTCACAGCGGGCGTAATGATTCCATCGCCGTAAAACAGGGCGCAACCCGCGAGACCCAGCAGCGGGATGAGCGCCCGGTAACGGGATGAGGTCTCCGAACTGGCGAGCGCGGTGAGCGCCAGCACGCCACCTTCGCCGTCGTTGTCGTTGCGCAGGATGATGAGCAGGTATTTGGCGGTGATCGTGAGCGCGAGCGCCCAGAAGATCAGCGACAGTACGCCAAGTATGGCGGCGCTGCTAACGTTGCTGCTGCCACCTGCCGTGAGGCAGGCGCGCAGCGCGTACAGCGGGCTGGTGCCAATATCGCCGAAAACCACGCCCAGCGCCGCCAGCGCCAGGTCAGGCCGCAGACCGCGGCCGTTGGAATGAACCCGGGAATCGCTCACCGACTGAAGACCTGGACACCGTGCGCTGTTGGCATTTTTCCCTATTCTACTCGCATCGCCCGCGAGGCGGACTGGGTCAGCTGGCGCGCCGCAATTGCAGTGCTTCCGCGACATGAAACGGTGCGATTGCCGCGCTTGCATCGAGGTCCGCCAGCGTGCGCGCGACCCGCTCGACGCGCTGCTTGGCGCGCGCGGACAACTGCATTTTCGCGCTCGCAGCTAACAGCAGTTGCCGGGCGTGCATGGACATGCCGAGGTACTCCGCCAGCTGCGCGCTGCTGAGGGCTGAGTTCAGGACCCCGCTGCGCTCCAGCTGAATACGGCGCGCCGCCAGGACCTGGGCAGCGGCTTCAACGGTATTCGGTCCGCTGGCAGCGGCAGCGGCCTGCCATTCGGACTCGGCGACTCTGCTCAGCTGCACGCGCAGATCGATGCGATCTAGCAATGGCCCGGAGAGGCGCGCCTGGTAATGCTGCAGGCTGTTAGGCGTGCAGCGACAGCGGCCGGAAGGATCTCCGAGGTAGCCACAGGGACAGGGATTCATCGCCGCGACCAGCTGAAAGCGCGCCGGGTATTCGCACTGCAGGCCGACACGAGTGACTGCGATCACGCCGGATTCCAGCGGCTCGCGCAACGCCTCGCGCACGCGGCGGTCATATTCAGGGAGTTCGTCG
>JANLTW010000078.1:0-20889 GCA_031363155.1 Gammaproteobacteria bacterium
TGTCATCTTCCGGCACAAAGGAACCAGCGATTTTTCGGCATATAGGAACCAGCTAATTTTCGGCACATAGGAGCCAGTGCCGACGGCGGTGTGGCCATCTCGGGCTTTTTGCGGCCAGGGCTACCCTCAGGTCTTTTTGGGATCAGGGGGTGAGCTGTGGGTCGCCGGAGGTTTGAGATGTTTCAGTACAGACAGGTCCTGGTGCGGCTGCGCCAGGGGGATTCGGAACGCGACATCGCCCGCGCCCGGTTGATGGGCCGGCCCAAGGCCAAGGCGCTGCGGTTGCTGGCGATTGAGCGCGGCTGGCTGGATCCGGCGACGCCTTTACCCGAAGATGCGGTGTTGGCTGAGGCCATGGGGCCTGCCAAGCGCCCCGCCAGCACGATCTCGACGCTCGAGCCGCATCGGGAGTGGGTGACCCGCTGGCTGCGCGAGGGCATCTCGGGCGTCGTGATCCACGCGGCGCTGCACCGCGAACAAGGCTACCGCGGTAGCTATTCCTCGGTGTACCGTTTTTTGCGCTCGGTGCAAAGCGCACAGCCGCCCGAGGCGAGCGCGCCGATGTTCTTTGCGCCTGCCGAGGCGGCGCAAGTGGATTTCGGCGCCGGCCCTTTTCTGTGGGACGAAGCTAACAAGGTCGTGCGCCGCACCTGGGCCTTCGTGATGACGCTCTGCTATTCGCGCCATCAGTACGTGGAGTTTGTCTGGGATCAGTCGGTCGCAACCTGGCTCGGCTGCCATCGACGCGCGTTTGAGTGGTTTGGCGCGATCCCGCAGCGCGTGATCATCGACAACCCCAAGTGCGCGATCACCCGCGCCTGCAGCCGCGATCCGATCGTGCAGCGCGCCTACGCCGGGTGCGCCGAAGACTACGGTTTCAAGATCGATCCCTGTCCGCCCGCGGACCCGCAGAAGAAGGGTATTGTCGAAGCGGGCGTCAAGTACGTGAAGCGCAACTTCCTGCCGTTGCGGCAATTTCGGGACCTCACGGATTTGAACACCCAGGCGCGGAGCTGGGTCCTGGAGCAAGCCGGTCTGCGCGATCACGGCACGACGCACGAGCCACCGTTAGCCCGGTTTGCACGCGAGCGGCCGCTGATGTCGCCGCTGCCGCCCATAGCGCCGGATCTGGGCGTCTGGGCCAAAGCGCGCGTGCATCGCGACTGCCATGTGCAGTTTGAGTACGCGCTGTACTCGGTGCCGTTCTTGTTCGTCGGTCAGATCTTATGGCTGCGCGCAACCGACACCAGCGTCACGATCTATGCCGACCATCTACTTGTCGCGCAGCATTTACGCGCCCGCGAGCGCGGTTCGCGGCGCACGGTCAAAGAGCATTTGCCACCCGACGCGCAGGCTTACTACCTGCGCGACCGAGCCTGGTGCGAGCGCGAAGCCACGCAGATCGGACCTGCCTGCCATGAGCTCGTGCGCACGCTGCTCACCGACAAAATCGTCGAGCGATTGCGCGCCGCGCAGGGTGTTATCCACCTCGCCAGCAAACACGGCGCCGAGAAGCTCGAGGCGGCCTGCCGGCGCGCCCTCGCGCACGGCTCGCCTCATTACCGCACTGTGAAGACGTTGCTGCAAAACCGCCCCGGATTGTTAGCTGAAGTCCCGATCCCGATCGATGCGAACGCCATCTATTTGCGCAACGCGCGCTTTGTGCGTCCCGCACAGAGCCTGTTTCTGTCCACCACCCCTAACGAAGGAGATCCCCGATGAACCCAAACCCCGAACCCACCCCGCATCTCAAGCAGCTCAGATTGTCAGGCATTCTCGACTCGCTCGAAGCGCGCAATCGCCAGGCTCTGGATTGCAAGCTAGCCTATACCGAGTTCTTGTCGCTGTTGATCCAGGATGAAGTCGCGCGCCGCGAACAGAAGAAGTTCCAGACCCGTCTGCGCCGCGGGCAAATCGCATCTCACCCAGGCATTGGGTCACTGCGCCATCCGCCAGGGCACCGATGTGCTCTTCAGCACCTGTGCCCAGCTCACCGCCAGCCTCAATGCCGCTCGCGCCACCGGCGCCTACGACCGGCGCCTCGCCACCCTCGCGCGCACCTCGCTTTTGATCATCGATGACTGTGGCTTGAAGCCGCTACGACTGCCACGCTCGTCACCAGCAATTTGAACTTCGACGAATGGGATCAGGCCTTCCCCGCCATTACACGCAAAGTTGCTAACGGTTCAAAAATAGATCAGGTTTGATTAACCCGGGATGGCCACCTCGACCGTGGTTCTATTACGCCGAACGATGACACCACTTCGACAGCATGAACGTAATCAACCTGCTAACGTCGTGAGGCCGCGACTCAAAAATTCGCAACTGCTGGGCCGCTCCGTCATCTTCGAAGGAATCTTCAGGATGATTCAGGGAAACAACCACGAAGCCCGCATTGGCCATGCGAAATAACGATAAGCGGTAGCCAGTTGCCAGCAACGGCGCAGTTCTTTGTTCCTTGTATCACGTAAGGGCCAAGCGGCACGGTGACCCGCAAGCCGGCGCACGGACTCCAAACGATTGCGTGTATCTGCGAGTCTCCATTTGCCGTGGGCACCGTGAGCGTCTGATAGCCGGCGGCAAGAACGGCTCGCGTCATGCCGAGTAGCGGCAAGAGAAAAACGGCTGCCGCTATTTTCGAATCGATCTAGGGTTTTGCAGTCACTGGATTAGCCCAAGTTGTCAGTGTATACCGGCGACAAAACCAGGGATAACCCGTTGAAGGTTATGGACGCGCGAACAGTCGCTAGTGTTATTGTTTCGGCAGCATACATTCGGCGGTGCAGAGCATGGGAACAGCGATACCCGTTGAAGACCGAACTTTCCTCGGCCAACCCAAGGGACTTTTCTTTCTGGCCTTTACGGAGGTTTGGGAACGGTTTTCCTTTTACGGCATGATGGCGTTACTCGTGCTCTATCTGGTCAACCAGTTGTTGCTGCCGGGTCACGTAGAGCACATCGTCGGTTTCGCCGTTTTCCGCAGCGGTCTGGAGTCGGTCACGGGACCGCTCTCAACCATCGGTCTGGCATCAATGATTTTCGGAATTTACACGGGGCTCGTCTACTTCACGCCGGTTTTTGGTGGTCTGATCGCAGACCATTGGATCGGACAGCGGAACGCGGTCGTCATAGGCGCCCTGCTGATGAGTGCCGGCCACGTCGCGATGGCCTTCGACCGGACTTTTCTCCTGGCCCTTTTGATGCTCGTTACTGGCTCGGGTTTCATGAAGGGAAACATCTCGGCTCAGGTCGGCGCGCTGTATTCGCAGGACGACGAAGCACGGCGAACGCGGGGGTTTGTGATTTTCAGTACGGGAATCAATATCGGTGCTGTTTTCGGACCCGTGTTATGCGGTTTCCTGGCACAAGCGTACGGTTGGCACTACGGATTTGGTATCGCCGCAATATTCATGCTCGCTGGACTCGCAACCTACCTCATTGGCTATCGGCATTTACCTGCAAAGGTGGCACGGCGAAAACAAACCAATGAGCGGCTTTCATCCGCTGACTGGCGCGTCGTTGCTGCGCTGATCGCCGTGATCGCGATTCCGGTCTTTCAGTTCGCCAGCTACTATCAGCTCTTTAACGTGTTCAAGATCTGGATCCAGCAGCACGTTGACCTCAGCATCGGCGGCTTTGAAATCCCGGTGCCCTGGTTTCAGTCAGTCGATTCGATTGCAAGCATTCTGGCAGTTCCGCTGCTGTTTGCCATATGGCGATGGCAGGCGTCGCGGCGTGGCGAACCACGGGAAATGACAAAAATCGGTATCGGTGCATGGCTCGCTTCTGTTAGCTACCTGATCCTGGTTGCCGCCATTGTCTTGTCACCGGACGGATTCGTTCATCCCCTCTGGCCAGTGCTCTGTGGCACAGGAATGGGTGTGGCCTTCATGTATCAGTGGCCGACAGTGATGGCGCTTGTCTCCCGCACGGCGCCCGCCAGGATCAATTCGACCATGATGGGTATTGCTTTCACCGCTACCTTCGTAGCGAACCTCATTGTCGGCTGGGTTGGCAGTTTTTACGAGAAGATGACTCCAGCGCAATTCTGGCTGTTGCACGCCGCGATCGCCGCCGCGGGTGGCGTCGTCATCATGATTTTCGGGCGCAGGCTGGAACGTGCGCTTGGTGCCGGCAGCGACGATTCACGGCCAGCCGAAAGGTGAATATGCAGTTGCTACTCCGGCTTGAACCGGTTTCTGTTGGATGACTATCATCACCGCTGTCTACTGACGCGGAATTTGGCCGTCAGTCATTTCTTCGTTCGCAACTGCAAAGCACGCGTAGAGTTGGCGCATGCATGCTGGCGTCCTCCGAAAACTCCTGTTCCAGCTCTGGCTGCTGGATGCGCGTCGGAAATTACGTCACCTGCAACCGCACCTCGATGCGCAGCAGTCGATCGTCGATATCGGCTGCGGCGCGGGCAGCGTGACTTCGCTGCTGCGCGCGCGGGGGCATGTTGTGACGCCGCTGGATGTGCGCGCCCAGTCGCTGACTGCGGCGGTGACCCCGCTGCTGTTTGATGGCAGGCAGGTGCCATTCGCAGCATTGCACTTCGATGTGGCGCTGCTGCTTACCGTATTGCACCATGCTAACGACCCGGACGCCCTGCTTGCCGAGGCCGTGCGGGTCGCAAAACGCGTGTGCGTCATCGAAGACACGTATAGCAATCGCGCACAGCGTGCCCTGACCGTTACGACGGACAGCATCGTCAATTTTGAATTCCGCGGACACCCGCATAACAACCGCTCGGACAGCGAATGGCGCACTACGTTTGCGCACCTGCGGCTGCGAGTGCGGCACTCGGAGAATTGGCCAGTGGCCGCCTTGTATCGGCAAAGCCTCTACGTACTCGAGTCCGCGACTTAAGTACCCCGACGTTTTGTCAGGTCTTTATGCGCGGCCGACCGGTGTAATCGCGCTTGCCGATCGGCAGGCCCTTCCATCGCAGAATGTCGTAGGCCGTGGTCGCGTGGAAATAGAAATTCGGTTGCGAGAATGACAGCAGGAAATTCTTGGCTACGAAGGGCATTTGGCGGTCGCCGAAAACAAACATGACGTCGCGACCGAGGAAACCATCCACTTCAGCAGGATCAATGGCTTCAAGAGCCGCTATCGTTTGCGCGATCTTTGCCTTGAGGCCGGCGAAGTCGCCGGGTGGCGGCGTCCGGTCCGGCGCGAGATGCGCCTGGATGAGTTCATCCGGCGGGAGTCCGCATGCACCAGGTCTCGGCCTTGTCGATCAATGCGGCGACCGCACCGAGTACCTGCAGGTTGCTGGGGATGATCGCGGCGTAGAGTGTGAATGTCATCGGAATCCTCCGTTGTTGGAGTCGCAGTGTAAGGCCTCATCTGGGAGTGCGCCCTCCTGACTCGCGCCGTTCGTGTTCCAACCGCAATTGGGAGCGCTGACCGCGTCAGCGCGATAGACTTCGCCGGTTTTCTCAATGCCTGCATGTACGCTGCTAACGACTTTGCATTGCGCGCCGTCCTTGAGCTTGCCTGTTGCTTTCGGTGTCATTGCATGTGCCTCGAGGTGCGCGCAGCGGCAGAGTCACTGAGCCTGGGCGCGCAGCAAATCAGCGTCAATTTGCGCCACCTTCCTGAGCGAGGGGCGCGAATTCCAGCGGTCGATGTAAGACTTGATGGGTGCGACGGCCTCGACCAGGCCGAAGCCCGTCATCCAGGTCAGTGCCGTGCCCCACAGCACGTCCAAGGACGTGAATCGTTCGCCCAGCATCCACGGCCCTTGGTTGAGCTGCGCAGTCAGCGTGTTCAAGGTTGTTGTCAGGTCGCCGTACGGAAACATGCCGACCGGACCCGGCTCGCGCTTCATCGCCTTGTCGACCAGCGCCGGTTCGAAGCAGGCCGCGTAAAAAACGTACCAGCGCAGATAGGGGCCACGCAGCGCGTCGTGAATCGCCGGCGTGATGCCCGCTTCCGGAAAGAGATCGGCGAGGTAAATACCGATCGCCACCTGCTCCGTCACCAGCGCATCGCCGTGCAGGATCGCTGGCACTTTGCCCATCGGGTTAATCGCGAGATAAGCGCTTTGACGCTGCTCGCCCGCTTTCATATTGAGAACGTACAGCGTGTATGGCGCTTTGAGCTCTTCCAGCAGCGCCAGCGCGCCGGATGATAGAGTTTGCGGTGAGTGGAACAGCGTGATGGGCAGCGTCGTGGGCATGTTAGCCACCGTGGTTTTGTTATCAATATCGCGGACTGGAGGTCGCAGCGTCTCGACATTTTGAATCGGGCATGGGACCTCCGAGTCAGATAATATGACTGACAGCGCTATCAGTCGCGCCTTCGACGGGTGCGATGGCAGCGTCATGCGCGATTACTGGGCTTTCACCGTTTCCCTGATACCGTCCTAAGCTGACCTAATCTCGATGTCGGCAAAATCAGGGCACGCCAAACCGGTCCACCGGATTGTTAGATCGCGGTCTATTTATGCGCCTCCATGTACGCGCGCAACAGTGCATTCATTCGCGACTGATAGCCGGGACCTTGACCCCGGAACCATTCGACAACTTCTGAGTCAATTCGCAGTGACAGCAATGCTTTTTTTGAAACAGGCTTTAGTCCTTTACGGAGCACCGCACGAGCAAACATAGCGGGCGTCCACTCAGGATTCTCCGCATCGGTCTTCACATCGCGATCGGTCATCAGCCTAAGCTTCTTTAGGTTAGTCTGTGATTTGCGAGAAGTAGAAGCGCGCTTCATATTTAGTAGCCTTGCGAATGGAAATAAGTCGGATATCGTCGTCTCGTTCAGTATGTGCGACTACCACAACTTGATCTTCTAACAGCCCGATAGTCAGAAATCTCTGCTCCCCGTAGGCTTCGCGATCATCTTCCGCCGTAACGGTGAATCCGCGGAAAATCTTCTCCGCGTCAAGAAAGTCAATCTTGTGCTTCCGAAAGTTCGCTTTGCGTTTTGCCTCGTCCCACGAGAACATTGGGTATTGTAGCTACGTATGGTAGCTACTTCAAGGCCTGACCGGCCCCGACTAAATCGGACCATCCGGGAAGTGAAGTTTGCGACAAAATCGGGTTCAAGGAGCCGGAGGTTTTGTCGTGAAGTGAAAGCGATTTTCGGTCGAGCAGATCACGGGGATTTTAAAGCAGGCGGAGCTGGGCACGCCGGTCCAGGAGCTGTGCAGGATGCATGGCGTATCGGAGCAGAGCTTCTATCGCTGGCGCAAGGTCTACGGCAGCATGGAGCCGTCTGAGGCCCGCGAGCTCAAGGAGCTGCGGGAGGAAAACGTCAAGCTCAAACGGCTGGCAGACCTCTCGCTCGACAAGGCTGCGTATTCCGGCGCAAGCCGGGCCACAGTTCCGAGTCATGCCGGGCCGTGATTCCGGACGATGCCGGCCAGCGTTCCGGTTGATGCCGGCACGGATTCCGGAGCATGCCGGCCGGGGTTGATGCGAGGCGGGTGAACCGTCGCTACCGTGGTCTATTTCCGATCAGGGAAGGAGACCGACGGTGGGACAACAGAGGTTACCCGTGCGCAAGATACGCCGAGGCCGGCTCGGGCGTTTTCGTAGTAGCTGACGTGCCCAAGATGTTCGGTCTCGGCGGCCGAGTGAAACGAAACCTTCACTTCAGCAGCGCACGGGCCTTACGTGCCACTTCATCGGCTGGCACCACTCGAACTTCACCACGATCGATTTGCGCGGCACAACGTTGTGCCTCATCAAGCCACAGCGCCCGGTGCTCGTCGGGTGACAAGCTGTCCAAACTGCCAAGCAATTCCTGCGCTAAGCGGGCCCGATCAGCTGCGGGCAAGCTCAGTGCTTGTTTCTCAAGAGACGCAAAGTCCATTGGCAGATTATACGCCTGAGTCAAAGGAGGCGCACTCCGCGGCTCTGACGCCTCGGTGACCGCGCGGCCCATCGGAAAAGCTCCAACCGACGGCACTTAATGTTAATAGAGCATTTACCGATCATACAATGGCTAATGCTACCAGGGCCGCTAGCGGTCGACCGAATTGTTAGGCGCCGCCGCAATCGAACTGCTCTCGGGCTCGTCGCTGTGCCACCACTCTCGAAACTCTTCGCAATGGCCCTGATCATCAAATCGCAGTACGAAGATTCCATCCACCGTAATGCGCCTCCCAGATGAGATTCGTGTGAATTCGCACGTCCAGTGCGCAACGTAGGGAGCAGCGGAACCGGCCAGAATCTTATAGCTGAAGTGAACTTCACTCTGTCGCGAGAAGGCAGCACGGACCGCGGACGCAATCGCCTGCCGGCCGCGCTGCGGCTCCCGAAACGGTCCCCAGTAATACGCTGCCTCGGCCGAAAATAGCTCGGAAAATGCAACGGGATCTTTCGTCTGCCAGGCTCGCCCATAACTTCCCAACCAATCGTTTAGCGCCACCGGTGACAAGTGAGTAACTCCTGCGGCGCCTAACGTCCGCGCTCAGGCGCGCCGAGTGAGCGCAGCGAGCGAGGATAGCCAGGCATGCGTAGCGAATGGCGGGCCGTCGCCTGCAACGCATTGTTAGGCTGCCGCTTGCAGTACGGCGCGCTTGACACTGGCGGGTAGCGCTACGGGAACGAACATCGCTTCCGGAAAAAGGTAGTCCTCGCCGGAATCGTCAATCACACGGATGTAGCCACGCTTGGAAGCAGTAGCGTCTGGAATCGTCACATAGATCTTGCGACGCTCGATGTCTACCTCGTATCCAGTGTTGTCGACGCAAATAACCAGCTGTCGTGCTTTAGCCATAGACGTGTCCTGCAGTTACAGGAATCGCTTAATCTTGAAACCGCGCCTTCCGATGCCATGAGCCTCGTACCAGTGTAGCTCAGCCCGAACCAATGCCCCAGAATTTAACCTTATCTGTGCGACACCTTTGCGCTTACGTCACCGCCCTCGGCCGTAGCGTTTCACCAATTTGGCGCGGTTTCGAATCCCCTTGCCCTGCGCAATGGTTTCGACTTCCAAGATGTCCCCAACGACCTCAAAACCATGTGTTGATGCTTTCAGAGCAACGCCCAGGCGTCAACCGCCGTCGCTAAGCTAGGCAGCCTAACGCCCCGCTGACCGCGCGGCCGGCATGGAAAAGGCCGGCCGGAGGCAGTTGATCTTTCCAGTTTGACCGATCATTCGATGGATTATGCAGCCGGGGCCGCTAGCGGTCCAGTGATGTTAGGCGCCGTGCAGCTAAAAACCCTACAGGCAGCCCACACATCTCCTTAATCACTGTAGCGCTCTGCAAGCATACGTTTCAGTTCCGACTCACAAGCCGGAAAATGTTCGTCGTAGTCTAAGAGTTCGACGTAGCTCACTCCTTTTGCCTCAAGCCGCCGCCGCTCAAGCCACCAATTTTGAATGGCTCCGATGGTCCATACACCTCCCACCTGAGATAATAGAATTCCTTCAATCCGGCCCGGCAGATAGCCGTCAACCCAGACCTCAGCTTTGCAGTTGGGCCCGTTTTCGCAGGGGCATCCCGATACCACTGGTCCAATGTAGATAATCGCCTTGGGAATCGCAGTTGCTGCGACAGACTGCATCTGCTCTACCTCAACAGCGGTCGGTCCGAATTCGCGAAACGGGTACTCTCGACGGACGGGTCTGGTCTCGTAAAGACGGATCCTCAAGAGGTAGTCCCGCCATTCTGGAAATGAACGTGTGAATTTCGGACGCTTTGCGTTGTGTTCGGCACCAGAGGCCATTAATGACGCCAGTGTAATGACGACCAGCGCACCAGATCGCAACACGGCGCCTAACGTCCCGTTGCCCGCGCCGGCCCCATGGAAGAGGCTCGGCGAAGGCAGTTTATCTCGATGGCTCGCTCGATCATTCGCCAACTATGCTACCGGGGCCATGAGCGGTCAAACGGATTGTTAGGCGTCACCTTCACCGAATGTTTATCCGTGTTTTCAAGTACCCGAGAATAACCCCATCGTGCCTGCGTGCAAGTTCGAGACTAAAGACGAAACCGGTTTTCGTGTCGCCGATCTGGCGCGGGTTGGCGCCTCTGTCCTTCGCTTCGATGAAATAGCCGTACGGTTCGTATGACTGATCGAAGACGAGCAACAATTTTTCGTCGTGATCTTTACGAGCTGGCGAAACAATTCCTGTCGCCTGTTCAATTCCCCAGTCTGGTTCTTGAATAACGTAGCTGAGCCGGTCTTCGTCTCGCTTTTTCCCGGTATCCAACCAGACGCTGAAGTACACCTTTCGCTCTTCATTATTGACGGCGCACCAGCTCCAAACAGTACTTCGCTGCTTGGCACCAAGGTATTCCATCAGCTGGGAACGATTTGCGAGATTAGGCACACGAACTCCAGTGACGCCTAACGTTTGAGCGGAGCGCCGCGCGCGCAACTGCTTGGGCTTGGCACTTTATGGCTCACGCGTGCACTCCGGCGATTTGTTAGACGGCACTAACGTGACCACCGACTTGCGATTCGCCGCCATTCAATCGACATTATCGCCGGGTCCTTCGCATAGTCCGCAATCCTCGATTTCGACATCGGCCATGCTGCCACCTTGGAGCCGCCGGGGACAACTTCTCGTAGGCGCGCAAGCGGCAGGACGTACACACGAAGGAAATCGGAGCTGTCGAAAACCAGGCCAACATAGGGAATGCAGCCGAATGCCTCGCAGGCGGCCTCCAGCTTTGGGAAGTCCTTCTTGTAAAGGTTCAAAGCCGTGTGCTCGGTGCCTGGGGACCTGCTCCGTGCTTTGACGGAAATGCCAAACGGTTGAGGCAGCCGTGCAGATCGTGCGATCAGATCTATCCCGGTGTGATCAACGCGCGCGCACTCAAATCCAGACACAGAAAGGTAATAGAGAACGGCGGCCTCTCCAAAATCCCCAGTGATCTTTGCGTGACGCGTGCTCTTTAGGACATCCATGCGCAACCTGTGCCGTCTAACGTGCGCGTTGAGCGAAGCGCGGCAACGAGGACGCTGAACGAAGCTGATTGATCCACATCTTCGAAATCCTAGTGACCTGACCGAATCTACCGGCCGCGAGGTCGCTCCAATGATGTTAGAGCGACTGCCGTAGCTTCCATCGAAGCAACCCCTCTCCTATTTCGGTGTCCGTTGCCGCGCCTCGCGCGCACCTCGACACCTGATCGAAGCTCTTCGCGTCAAAGACGATGCCCAGCATGCCTGCGCTGACGTAGCGGCGCAACTTGGATGCCCTCAACCCTGAACGACCCGCCAGCGACCGAACACTGACGGGGCCGCAACCCGGCCGGCGCTCCACGCCAGCTTGCTCGATGCTGGCGACCCGGACACGCACTTTATCCCCAACTTCCTTAGCTCTGGATGACCTGTCCGAACGGAGACGCCCGCGCGCCGGCCGATTTTCGGCAAGACGCTGACCGTCCGTCCGGCACCGTATTTCGATTGCTGGAACCGCAACGCCCGAGCGCCGCGAAAACCAAGGTGCGTTACCTAACACGACGGATTCGACACGCCACCATTGGGTCTCGAAATAATTCAGGCGCTCTAACGACCCCGTTCAGCGACCGCCCGCGTGCGCTTCAGCACGCGGGCGCGCAGCGCCTGATCGAGCGCAACGTCAATGCGCCCGCGGCCAAGCACTTTGTCGTGACCGGCTCGCTGCAACGGTTTGTTATGCGTCATGGAAGTCCTGGCGCATCTTTTCGAGTACGTGAAGGGCCTCCGGAGAAATGCGCGAGTCTCCAATGGTTCTAGGCACACAGTAGTACTTGGCACGTGTTTGCAGTATCGGTGCTACCACAGAGTCAGCCTTCTTCCCGAGCGTCACTATTGCCCGTGGACTGAGCACGTCTATCGAAGGGGACACGATGCGGGACCATGCGACGCGTCGCGCATCAGCAGGAGGCATTTTGTCACCGCGCGTGCGGTACGGAACCACATTCATATATGCGACGGCCCCAATACTCATGCCTGCCGCGACAAGTGTTGGGCCGAGAATTCTCCACAGGTTCCAGCTCTGCACGACCTTGGAGAAGCAAACATTTATCTGATCGAAAAGGTGCTCGACATGTCCGGGTGATGAATCCTTGAATGCCGCCAGGATGGGGTAGATCTCTTCGTCTTCTGGAATGCGCTTGGTGTAGGAGTCGCCACCACCACCAGGGTTAATTGCAAGAAGCAGCAGACCACGGCCACGAGTGTAGTTTTCTCCGACGTATCCAGAGAACATAGTAACCGCGTCGTCCGGGAGATTCAGGGGGCGCACAATAGAATCCGTGGCACCAAAAATGTCTTCGCGCGTGATGGCGGTCAAGGAGTGAAAGTGTTGCGCAAGCTCAGACTTGTTCATGGGTCACCCATCGCGTGTACGCAATGACGCATAACGGTTGAGCTCAGCGGCGCGCGGCATCTGTGCCGGTGGGCGAAGGCACTTTATCTTTCGGGCTTGCTCAACCATACATTTCCGCAAGCTACCTGCCGCGCGTGCGCTGCAGCGTGTTGTTAGCGCAATCGACCTGCATACTTGCTCTTGTCGAGATTTTTCCAATTTTCGCGCCTCAGCGCGGTTTTCTCGAATTGCATGCAAGCGCGAATGGCGTTACCGCGGCGGGCTGCGGCTGTAGCAGCCGCTGTGATTGGCAGCCCCTTGTCGATTAGGTGAGTCGCTGTCGACGAACCCCAGTCACCAGGCCGAACAAATTCAACGCTAGGATACGCCGCGACTAGGGGGCAGGTGTCAAGAATAAATAGAACGTCGGTCTCGGGAATCCATTTATCTCCCACCAATAGGCAAGCAACCAGATTTAGGGTGCATGACAACGACACGTTCTGTCTCCTATTAAGATTCTGGTCGGGGGAAGATGATGGTCAAGCTAGCAATCTGGTCCGACGAGGCAGCGGAGCTTCGCCAGGTCTCGCGCCAGCTGATTCGCGGCTTGCTAAAGCCCGAGCTCTGTGTGGCGTGAAGCTCGTATGACGCCACGGCATCAAGCGGCCGTTCAAAAGGCGCGCTGCTTCTCGCACCAAAGAAGAAGGTCGTCCCCTGAACCCAGCCCCCAGGCGTCAAATGATACTCGGTGCGGATGTCGTCATGAGCCAATGGAGAGACTCCGTGCGAGGGCGCTAACGATTGAGCTGAGCGGCGCGGCTGCAGCGGATTGAGCTTGGCACTTTATTTCTCCCGCGTCCGCTTCAGCGATGGGTTAGAGCGACTGCAGTAGCTTCCATCGAAGCAACCCCTCTCCTATTTCGGTGTCCGTTGCCGCGCTCCGCGCGCACCTCGATACCTGATCGAAGCTCTTCGCGGCAATGACGATGCCCAGCATGCCTGCGCTCACGCAGCGGCGCAACTTCGATGCTATTAACCCAGAACGTCGCGACGGCTTCGAACCCTGACATTGCTTCAACCCGGCCGGCGCATTGCGACGACAGCGGGCTCCAGGCTGGCGACCCGGACACGCACTTTATCCCCAACTTCCTTAGCTCTGGATGACCTGTCCGAACGGAGACGCCCGGGCGCCGGCCGATGATCCTTTGACGCTGACCTCCAGCCTGGCACCGCGTATCAATTGCGGAAACTACCGCGCCCGAGCGCCGCGAAAACCAAGGTGCGTTACCTAACGCGACGTATTCGACACGCCGCCATTGGGCCTCGAAATAATTCAGGCGCTCTAACTTTTTTTCGATGGATTAAAGGGTGGCGCGAAAGCGGTCGAACGCGCCATATAGACTGCTGGATGGGTGTCTAACTCCATGATTTGCTTGCGGGGAGAAAAAAGATAGATGGCCTAAATGGAAAACACCATTAGCGGCGACCAAAGCGGCCGGAAACTGCTTGACGTCGCCCGCGAAAAGATGGGTGTGCGGCACATGGCCTACCGGACGGAACTGGTCTACCTGCAGTGGATGCGCCGGTACATTCGGTTTCATCGACATAAGCACCCTCGTGACGTTGCTGCTGCGGGACTTGAAGCATTTTTGTCCCATCTGGCGATCGAACGCAAGGTCAGTGCCTCGACCCAGAACCAGGCCTTGCAGGCCTTGCTGTTCCTTTACCGTCATGTGCTGGAAATCGAGTTGCCATGGCTGGCCAACGTGACCCGGGCCAATCGGCCCAAACGCCTGCCAGTCGTGTTGACGCGCAGCGAGGTCCATTTGCTGCTCGACCAGCTGGACGGAACGCACCGCCTGATCGCATCGATCCTGTACGGATCGGGACTGCGGCTTCTTGAGGCCCTGCGCCTGCGGGTCAAGGACGTGGTTTTCGAGCGGCGCCAGGGGCAACCGGGTGTCTCGCTGCCGCATGCACTGCGGGCGAAGTACCGCAACGCCGCAACCTCGTGGGCCTGGCAATATGTGTTTCCGGCGCGCGCGCTCCGCCCGGACCCGTATGCCAGCGGACTGATCCGTCACCACTTGCACGAGCAGGCAATTCAGCGCGCGGTGCAGGGCGCTGTGCGCAAGGCGAAATTGACGCAGCCGGCGAGCTGCCACACCCTGCGCCATAGCTTTGCGACGCACTTGCTGGAGGATGGTTACGACATCCGCACGCTGCAGGAATTGTTAGGTCACTCGGATGTCAAGACCACCATGATCTACACACATGTTCTGCGCAAAGGCGCCAAGGGCGTGATCAGTCGAACTTCGGCAGGCTGGCGAGCGCGCGTCGCGATTGTTTGCAGAGTGTGCGGAAGCCCGCGGTGAGTCGCATGTCGTCTGCCAGACTCTCCCAGTACTCCACGGCCAGTGCCAGCGCACCGGACCACACGTCAATCCAGGCAGCATTGGGTGGCGGGGGCTCGAAGGTTCGCGTCACGATTTGCTCATTCTGGGGTGCAAACATCATGGGCAACATGTCATAAACGGGTGCCAGGCGGTATGGCCCGGAATGGTCATCTAACAAAGTCACATTGCCGAAGTGACGGTCGGTATTGGCGATCAACGCGCCGAACGCGTCCAGCAGCTGCAGCCGCTGCGCTTGCTCTGTCGGTAGCAGTGCATCGGCGGCAAGACGTTCAGCGGCCGACGACCAGTTGTCCAGTCGGCCGTAACGACTCGCGTCCACGGCGAACAACGATACGGCGCCGATGCGGCCGGAAGCGCCGACGCGATCGAATCGCGCGCATTCGAGAAACACGCGGTCACCATAGTCAAGCAGACTCGATTCGCAGGCTGCGATGCCGTGCCGCTGCAGCAGCTTGTGTGCCACGTGCTCGGCCGTCAGAAGGTCGGCCCAGCGCTGGCCCGCCGGTGTGCTGCGTGGTGGCGAGAACTTCACCAGCATTTGTGTGAAGGTGCTGCCCGCGGCGAGATACGCCGCGAATTTTGGGTTCTCGCCTTGTGCCGAGGATCCCGGTGGCGCGCCGCTCATGGCGGCGTCCGCCAGCACTGGATATCGTCTCGCGCGCTCGTTGCGCGCCAGGACCGGCGGCCGCTGGGCGCCGGCCAGAAACAGATTCAGCGCGTCTCGACCTAACAGAAGGTTGCCGCAACTGTCCGAGCCTCGCTGCGTGAGAAAGACCAGGACGTGCTCGTCATTCCAGTCCGCCACCCTGGGTGGCAGCTCGAGTTCCGGGAACGCTGCTGGTATCGCGCGCCCGAGAAATCCCGCGGGACGTGCATCCTGCAGATAGTAGGGCAACCCCCTGAACAGGCCCTCGATGCGCGGCAAATCGGACTGCGTAACGTAACGCTCACGCGCGATGGCGTGGACCTGGCCTGTTTCCTGTGGCACACCGTTGGCATCAATGCGGTACAGCCCCCAGGTCGATCCGACGCCTCCGACCGGGCGCCGCAATGCGTAGCGTGCGCCACGCGTCTTGCCGATACGCAGTACCCGGCCCTCGCGCTCGAGGTTTCGCAGGGCGCGAGACAGGGTCGACTGCGAGGCGCGCAGCGCCGACGCCAGATCCGCCGAAGTGACTGGCCCGTCAGTCAGTCGTTCGATGATCTCGCCCACAATGGAAGGGCCTGGCATGACGAGATAATAGACTAGATAATCGTAAATATCAAATTGATGTAAAACAACAGGTTATGATATTTTTGACGGAATTACTGACTAGATAAATCGCGATCGGAGAAACCACATCGATCGATGCAGTGACGCAGTTCCGAGCCCGGGACTTATGGCAGCTGTGTCGACCCCATCAGGTAGCGATCGCATTCGCGCGCTGCGCCGCGTCCTTCATGGATCGCCCACACCACCAGGCTCTGGCCGCGGCGGCAATCGCCAGCGGCAAACACGCCCGGCACGCTGGTGGAGTATTTTTCGTACTCGGCGTCGATGTTGCTGCGCGCGTCGACCTTCAATCCAAGGTCCTTGATCATGCCTGGCTCGGGTCCGAGGAACCCCATGGCTAACAACACCAGGTCGGCCGGCTGTGTCTTTTCGCTGCCCGGTTGCTCAATGGGTCCGAACAGTCCTTTGGCATCCATGCCCCAGCGTACTTTGACGGTCACGATTTCCCTGACGTTGCCCCTGGCATCGCCGTTGAATTTCTTGATGGTCGTCAGATAAACACGCGGGTCGGTGCCAAATTTCGCGGCGGCTTCTTCCTGACCGTAGTCCAGGCGATACACGCGCGGCCATTCGGGCCAGGGATTATCCGCGGCACGGTCTTCGGGCGGCTGGTCCATGATTTCAAATTGCGTCAGCGATTTGCAGCCATGGCGCATCGCGGTGCCGACGCAATCGGTGCCGGTGTCGCCACCGCCGATCACGACGACGTGCTTGCCCCTGGCATGCATGGCGCTGCCCGCCGGCTTGCCAGCCAGCACGGACTGGGTCGAGAGGGTCAGGTAGTCCATCGCAAAATGCACGCCCTGCAATTGCCGGCCCTCGACCGGCAGGTCGCGCGGCTGCGTGGCGCCGGTGCAAAGCACCACTGCATCAAAGTCCTTGCGCAGCAGCGGCGCCTCGACGTTCTCACCGACATTCGCCTGGTACAGGAATTTCACGCCTTCGGCCTCGAGCTGGCGGATGCGGCGCATAACGACCGTTTCCTTGTCGAGCTTCATGTTAGGAATGCCGTACATCAGCAGGCCGCCAGGGCGGTCGGCGCGTTCCAGTACCGTCACCGCATGACCGGCGCGATTCAGCTGCTGCGCGGCGGCGAGCCCGGCGGGACCGGAGCCAACCACGGCGACTTTCCTGCCGGTGCGTGTCGCCGGCGGCTCGGGCAGCACCCAGCCTTCCTCGAACCCGCGGTCGATGATCGCGTTTTCGATATTCTTGATGGTGACCGGCGGCGCATTGATGCCTAACACGCAGGAGCCTTCACACGGCGCCGGACAGACCCGGCCGGTGAACTCCGGAAAGTTGTTGGTGCGGTGCAGGCGGTCCAGCGCTTCGCGCCACAGGCCGCGGTAGACGAGATCATTCCATTCCGGGATCAGGTTGTTGAGCGGGCAGCCCGAAGCGCCGCCGCTCATCACCTTGCCGGTGTGACAGAACGGCACGCCGCAATCCATGCAACGCGCCGCCTGGCTGCGCAGGCGCTTTTCATCCATGTGGTGATGGAATTCCGTCCAGTCACTAATGCGTTCGCCGGGCGAACGGTCCATGGGCAGCTCGCGCAGATACTCGATAAAGCCTGTGGGCTTACCCATCAATTGCCACCGACACGCGACAGGTCGCGCGCGTTTTCTTCGAAGGCCGCCATGATGGCGTCGTCGCCCGACAAGCCCTGGTCGTGCGCGCGTTGCAGGCAGGCCAGCACGCGCTTGTAGTCCTTCGGCATCACCTTGACGAAACGCGGCACCATGGTTTCCCAGGCGGCAAGAACCCGGCGCGCGGGCTCGGAACCTGTGAGTTCGTGGTGACGCTGGATCAATGCCCGCAGCTGCGCGATTTCGGCCGCATCGCTGAGGCGCTCGATATCGACCATTTGCGTGTTGACGCGCTTCGGGAAGTTGCCGGCTTCATCGAGCACCAGGCCGACGCCGCCCGACATGCCCGCGCCGAAATTGCGGCCCGCCAGACCTAACACGACCACGGTGCCACCGGTCATGTACTCACAGGCGTGATCGCCGACACCTTCGACCACGGCGGTGACGCCGCTGTTACGCACGCCAAAGCGTTCGCCCGCCATGCCACGGACGAAGACCTCGCCGGCGGTGGCGCCATAAAGCGCCACGTTGCCGATGATGATGTTGTCCTCGGCCGCGAACCTCGCCTTCCTGGACGGATAGATCACCACGTGTCCGCCTGACAGGCCTTTGCAGAAGTAATCGTTGGCGTCGCCTTCCAGCGTAAAGCTCATGCCATTGGGCATGAACGCGGCAAAACTCTGGCCCGCTGACCCCGTGAACTTGATTTGAATAGTGTCGTCCGGCAGACCCTTGGCACCCCACTTGCGGGTGATTTCGCTGCCCGTGATGGTGCCGACCACGCGGTTGACGTTACGCACCGGCAGCTCCGCGGTCACTTTTTCGCCGCGCTCGATGGCGGGCTTGCAGATTGCCAGCAGCTGCGTCATGTCCAGTGACTTCTCGATGCCGTGGTCCTGCTCGATCTGCTTGTAGCGGCCGACATCATCCGGCGCATCCGGCTGATAGAGGATGTTGCTGAAATCGAAGCCCTTGGCCTTCCAGTGATCGATGGCCTTGCGCGCCTCGAGCCGGTCGACGCGGCCAACCATCTCGTTGATAGTGCGGAAGCCGAGCTGCGCCATGATTTCGCGCAGATGCTGCGCAATGAAACGCATGAAATTGACCACATGCTCCGGTTTGCCAGCGAAGCGCTCACGCAGGCGTGGATCCTGGGTCGCGACACCCACCGGGCAGGTGTTGAGGTGACAGACCCGCATCAAGATGCAGCCGGTCGCCACCAGCGGCGCGGTCGCAAAGCCGAATTCCTCGGCGCCTAACAACGCGGCGATCGCAACATCGCGCCCGGTCTTGAGCTGGCCGTCGGTCTCGACCGTTATACGGCTGCGAAGGTTGTTCAGCACCAGCGTCTGGTGCGTCTCTGCGAGGCCCAGCTCCCAGGGCAGTCCCGCATGCGTGATCGACGTCAGCGGCGAGGCGCCGGTGCCGCCGTCATGGCCGGAAATCAGCACCACATCGGCATGCGCCTTGGCTACGCCCGCGGCAATCGTCCCGACACCCACTTCCGCCACCAGCTTGACGCTGATGCGCGCTTGCGTGTTAGCATTTTTCAGATCGTGGATCAGCTCGGCGAGATCCTCGATCGAATAAATGTCGTGATGCGGCGGTGGCGAGATCAACCCCACGCCCGCGGTCGTATGCCGCGTCTTCGCAATCCACGGATAGACCTTGGTGCCCGGCAGCTGCCCGCCCTCGCCTGGCTTGGCGCCCTGCGCCATCTTGATCTGGATTTCCTTCGCGCTGACAAGATATTCGGAGGTCACACCGAACCTGCCGGACGCGACCTGCTTGATGGCCGAGTTCTTGCTGTCGCCGTCAGGCATCGGCAGGTAGCGATCCGGATCCTCGCCGCCTTCACCGGTGTTGGATTTTCCGCCGATGCGATTCATCGCGATCGCGAGCGTTTCGTGGGCCTCTTTGCTGATCGAGCCATAGGACATCGCGCCGGTCTTGAAGCGCGTCATGATCGACTCGACCGACTCGACTTCGTCGATGGGCACCGATTCGCTTTTCTTGAAGTCCAGCAAGCCACGCAACGTCGCGTGATTCTTTGCCTGATCGTCGATCAGGCTGGCGTAGGATTTGTAGATCGAGTAATTGCCGGTGCGGACCGATTTCTGCAGGCGGTGGATGGATTCCGGATTGAAAAGATGATACTCGCCATCCGAGCGCCACTGGTACTGACCGCCCGCGTCCAGCACCGCATGCTCGGACGCGCCGCGTGCCGGGAAAGCCTGCGCGTGGCGCATCAGGGCCTCGCGCGCGATCACCTCGATGCCGATGCCGCCCACCCGCGATGCCGTACCGGTGAAGTACTGGTCGATCACGTCCTGGCGCAATCCCACGGCTTCGAAGACCTGGGCGCCGTGATAACTCTGGACCGCCGAGATGCCCATCTTGGACATCACTTTGACCACGCCTTTGGTCGCGCCCTTGGCGAAATTACGGCACGCGACCGTGTGGTCGACGTTCGGCAGCAATTCCTGGCGGATCATGCCATCCAGGGTCTCGAAGGCCATGTAAGGATTGATGATGGCGCAGCCATAGCCGATCAGCAGCGCAAAGTGATGTACCTCGCGCGCATCGCCGCTCTCGATCGCGAGCGATACCCGCAGACGCAAACCCTCGCGAATCAGATAGTGGTGCAGCGCCGAGACAGCTAACAACGACGGAATCGGCGCAAAATCCCTGTTGACGCCGCGGTCGCTCAATATCAGGACGTTGACTTCGCTTTCCTCGATGGCGCGGCGCGCCATGACGCACATTTCTTCGAGTGATTTCGTCAGGCCCTTCTCGCCACGCGCGACCCGGAACAGGATCGGCAGCGTTTCTACCTTTATTCCCGGCAGCGCCAGGCGGCGAATCCGCGCGAATTCTTCATTCGTCAACACCGGACCTTTGAGCTCGACACGACGGCAATCGGTAGGTTGCGGGTTCAGCAGGTTGCCTTCCGAGCCCAGCCAGACCTCGCTCGAGGTGATGATTTCTTCGCGGATGCAGTCGATCGGTGGATTGGTAACCTGGGCGAACAGCTGCTTGAAATAGTCGTACAACGCCCGTGGCTTGTTAGACAGCGCAGCCAGCGGCGTGTCATTGCCCATCGAGCCGACGGCCTCGACGCCATCCCTGGCCATCGGCGCCATCAGGATGCGCTGGTCCTCGAACGTGTAGCCAAACGCGAGCTGGCGTTGCTGCGGTGGGAAAAAAAGAGAATGCAGCTCGATTCGGCGATTCGACACGTTGCTCGGCGACCTGCGGACCAGCAGCTCGGAGACGCCCGCCGCGCGAACCTGGCTTCAATCTGTTGTACGGAAGAATCCGATACCTCCCGGATTTATCAAAG
>JANLTW010000107.1:0-1770 GCA_031363155.1 Gammaproteobacteria bacterium
TCTGTTAGATGGCGGTGCGCAATAATCGGCGTGTCAAGATGCAACGGCCTCGCCTCCAACACCAAATCGAGCGCCGCGCACAAACGTGATACGCGAGCGAGCCCAAGTTCAGGCAACTTGCCCGACTCGAGCGCAGCTAACGTGGAACGGCCAATTGCCGCCTTGGCTGCTAATTGAGTCAGGGTGAAGCCTTTCGCGCGACGCTGTTCCGCAATCAAGCGACCAATTGATAAAAGGTTCATAAGTCCAATATACAAGACTATTAATAAATAGTCCAATGTACTAGACTCGCGACCGCTACAGTACTAAAGCCCCTTTAATTGCAGACTGCGCAATTAAAGCCAAACAGCCTTCGCTTTAATAACGGAATGGTCGTTCGTACATTGGATCTTTATGGCACGAGGGCCACCCATTCACCGTGTTAATGCGTAGTCGATCGTCCTCGTCACAGTCCGCGGCCCGATTTGCCGCCAGAAGCGATTGACCTCGTTCGCCAAACTGTCCTCAGCCTCGGCCAGCAGCATTCGATCCACCTCCCGCCACGCTTCCTGAACAGCTTTCTGAGTCGCCGCAACTTTGGGCGACAGCCCCTGCTCATTGATCGGCCCGCGTCGTGATTTTTCCCATGTACCCCGTACTGCCCCGCGCATCGCTGCCCGGTAGAGGCCATCGCGCGGGCCTTTGGACACACGTCCCCGAACCCAGGCGGGCGTGGCATTCGCCTCGATGCCCTGCGTACGCAATTGCTCGGCAAACTGACTACGCCAGTCGCGCAGCTTTTGTTTGTCGATGCTCAGTCGCCGGCCGTTGTCGCCCATTTCTCGAACCACCAAATGCACATGTGGGTGGTCCTAGTCCGTGTGCAACGCCATCGCGTATCGGTGCTGCAGTGCGAACTCGTCGCGCGCAAATCCCTTGGCCGCCTCCAACAAGCGCTCGGGCGGTGTCTGCGCCGGCATCGACAGGACGATGTGATGCGTGAGCTTGCCGGCGCGTCGGCCCGACGCTCCTTTGTACGGGTTTCGGCCGACCAGCTCGTCGATGCCAAGCTGCCAGGCATCCGACAGCGACTGGGCGGCTGACCGGCCGCTGAGCTGCTGGCCGTCGTCGGTCTCGATCGCGAGCTCGCCTTTCCGACCGACGTACGCCATGTGCGCAATCGCCTTCTTGGCGCTGCTGGCGCTGCCCGACACCTTGACCATGACCTCGGGCGTACGCCGCACGGTCCGCAGAATCTGCTCCACCTGCGCGGCCTCCGCCGGCGCAAAGAACATCGGCGCGCTCGCCTCGGGCGGCTGCGCGCTTTGCACCGAGCGCAAAAACCGGTACACCGAGGAATAGCTACCGCGGTAGCCTTGTTCGCGGTGCAACGCCGCGTGGATCACCACGCCCGAGATACCCTCACGCACCCAGCGGGTCACCCAGTCCCGATGCGGCTCGAGCGTCGAGATCGTGCTGGCGGGGCGCTTCGCGGGACCCAGGGCGGCCGCTAACACCGCATCCTCGGGTAACGGCGTCGCCGGATCGAGCCAGCCGTGCTCCATCGCCAGCAAACGCAGCGCCTTGGCCTTGGGCCGACCCATCAATCGGGCGCGCGCAATATCGCGCTCCGAATCCCCCTGGCGCAGCCGCACCAGAACCTGTCTGTACTGAAACATCTCAAACCTCCGGCGACCCACAGCTCACCCCCTGATCCCAAAAAGACCTGAGGGTAGCCCTGGCCGCAAAAAGCCCGAGATGGCCACATCGCCGTCGGCACTGGCTCCTATG